>CANIAL010000001.1 GCA_947465395.1 Alphaproteobacteria bacterium
GCTCGGTTATCAGCCGCCGGCCCCAGAAACCGCGTCGTCGCTATGGCCGCCCTCCGGTTCCGCTACGCTCCACCTACGGCCGGCCATAGCGCTGGAGGCTGGAATGCACTAACAATCAAAACGGACCACTCAGTGGGGGCCGATCAGTGGCGCCCAGATAGGCCGCGACCGTAAAGCACAGATAGATGCTGGCGGTGAGGATATAGGTACAGCCCGGCGAGCGGCTGCGGATGGAGCGCGGGAAGCCCGCCGCGAATTCCGGGAATAGGTCCGTCCAGTTCATGCGCCCCCCAAGGCAAAGCAAATCAACACAGTCGGGCGCAAGCATGGCCCAACTGGATTGATTTGCAACCCTGAGAGGCAATGTGCGTGCAGTTTAGAACCGCAGTAATTTCTTGATGGCGTCCGGAAGTTCCGCGAAATCGTCCAGCACGATGTCCGCGCCCAGCCCGGCGACGGGATCGGGCGTATAGCCGTACGTCATAAGAATACAGGGTGCGCCTGCCGCGCGCGCCGTCTTCAGGTCGGTGATGGAATCGCCGATCATCACGGCGGGGCCGCCGCCCATCTCGTCCACCAAATCGTGGAAAATGCGGGGATCGGGCTTGGTATAGGTTTTCTTTCCCGCGCCATAGACCACATCGAAAAAGCGCAGCAGGTCCAGCTTCTCCAGAAGCGGCGCGGCAAGCGCAGCGACCTTGTTGGTAAGGACACCCAGCCGCGCGCCATCTGCCTTGAGCCGGGTCAGGGTGTGGACGACACCGGGGAAGGGGCGGCTGGCGTCGGCCAGGTGCAGGGCATAATGAGCAAGAAACGCGTCCACGGTCGCGTCCATAATCGCATCTGAGATCGGCTCGCCGCTGGCGTCGAATGCCTGCCGGATCAGGGACGCGGCGCCGAACCCCACCATGTGGCGCAGGGTGGCCGGATCAATGCGGGCGCGGCCATGGGCATCCAGGATGCAGTTCAGGGCTTCCAGCAGGTCGGGCGCGGTGTCCACCAGGGTCCCGTCCAGGTCGAATATAAGGGCCGGTGAGGGGGGCAAGGTGGCGTTTCCCGCTTGGAATCAGCGCAATATACAGTCGCAATTCGTCACTTCACCTTTTTCCTTCAGGGACCTACCCGAAACCATGGGTAAAGCCGCAATTATATTGGCCGCGGGCGCCGGCACGCGCATGAAGTCTGCGCTGCCCAAGGTGCTGCATCCCGTGGCGGGCCTGCCCATGCTGGGCCATGTCATCGCCGGTCTGCGCGGCGCTGGCGTTGACCGGATCGTGGTGGTGACCGCGCCCGATGCCCATGAAGTGCGCGATTATGCCGGTAAGATGGGCGCGGCACATGTGGTGCAGGATCGCCAGCTTGGCACCGGCCATGCCGCCGCAGCCGCCGCGTCCGCGCTGAAGGATTTCCAGGGCAGCGTGCTGATCGCCTATGGCGACATGCCGCTGGTGACAGCCAAGACCTATTCAGACGCGCTTGCCGCCGGTGACGGCGGCATGGCGCTGGTGGGGTTTCGTCCGAAAGACGCCGCCGCCTATGGCCGGGTGCTGCTGAATGCAAAAGCCCATGTCGAGCGCATCGTGGAATACAAGGACGCCAGCCCCGCCGAGCGGCAAACCAAGCTTTGCAATGCCGGGATGCTGGTGGCGGACGCGCAGGCATTCTTCGCCCTGGCCGCGAAGCTGGACAACAAGAACGCGCAGGGCGAATTCTATCTCACTGATATTCCCGCCATGGCGGGCAAGGACGGCATCGCCTGTGCGCTGGTCGAAATCGGCGAAGTGGAAGCCATGGGCGTCAACAGCCGCGCCGAGCTGGCGATGGCCGAATGCCATATGCAGCAACGTCTGCGTGGGTTGGCGCTGGCCACCGGCGTGGGCATGACCGCGCCGGAAACTGTTTATCTTTGCCATGACACAAGGCTGGACAGCGATGTGACGGTGGAGCCTTTCGTGGTCTTCGGCCCCGGCGTGGCGGTGGCATCGGGCGCACGCATCCGCAGCCACAGCCATCTGGAAGGCGCGCGCATAGGCCCTGGCGCCGTCATCGGGCCTTTCGCGCGTTTGCGTCCCGGCACCGTGATCGGGCCAAACGCGCATGTGGGCAATTTCGTGGAAGTGAAGAACACGAACCTGGGTGACGGCGCCAAGGCCAATCATCTGACCTATCTGGGCGATGCCGATGTGGGGGCTGGCGCCAATATCGGGGCGGGCACCATCACCTGCAACTATGACGGCTTCACCAAGGCGCGGACAAAAATCGGCGCGGGCGCCTTCATCGGTTCGGACACGGCGCTGGTCGCCCCCGTTACGGTGGGCGACGGCGCCATCACGGCGGCCGGATCGGTGATAACAAAAGACGTGGCGGCGGATGCGCTGGCCGTGGCGCGCGGCGCGCAAATCGAAAAACCGGGCTGGGCGAAAAGCTTTCGCGCGCGCCAGACACAGAAGAAAGACAAAACATAATGTGCGGCATTGTCGGCATAGCGGGCGCGGGCGAAGCCACCCCCCTGATCATGGAAGCCCTGCGGCGGCTGGAATATCGCGGCTATGACAGCGCGGGCATCGCCACGCTTGTTGACGGTGAAATTGACCGCCGCCGCTCACCCGGCAAGCTGGCCAAGCTGGATGCGGTGCTGAAGGCGCGGCCGCTGGCAGGCCATACCGGCATCGGCCATACGCGCTGGGCCACGCATGGCGCGCCCACCGAAAGCAACGCCCATCCCCATATCTCGGCCCGTGTCGCCATCGTGCATAACGGCATCATCGAGAATTTCCGCGAACTGCAGGACGAGTTGAAGGCGCGCGGCCACAAGTTTGAATCCCAGACCGACAGCGAAGTCGCCGCCCATCTCATCACCGACAATATGGACAAGGGGATGGGGGCCGTGGAAGCCGCCAAGGCGGCGGTGGCGCGGCTGACCGGCGCCTATTCATTAGCGATGATCTTCAAGGATCATGAGGGCTTGCTCATCGGCGCGCGCAAGGGTGCGCCGCTGGCGGTGGGTTATGCCGATGGCCAGGCCTATCTGGGGTCGGACGCTTTCGCGCTGGCGCCCTTCACCAACCGCGTCGCCTATCTGGAAGACGGCGATGTGGCGGTGATTGACAAGGGCCAGGTAGCGATTTTCGACGCTGCCGGCCGCCCCGCCAATCGGGAGATCAAGATCACCTCCGCCTCCGCCGCTTTGGTGGACAAGTCGGGCCATAATCATTTCATGGCCAAGGAAATCCATGAGCAGCCCGAAGTGGTGGGCCATACGCTGGCCCATTACCTCGACCCCGCGGGGCCGGTGGTGCAGCATCATGGCGTGGGATTGCGCGCCGCCCTGTCACAGGCGTCCCGCCTGACCATCTCGGCCTGCGGCACCGCCTATTATGCGGGGCTGGTGGGCAAATACTGGTTCGAGAAACTGGCCCGCCTGCCGGTGGAATCCGATGTGGCGTCGGAACTGCGCTACCGCGATCCGGTTTATCCGGCCAAGGGCACGGCGCTGTTCGTTTCCCAATCCGGGGAAACCGCCGACACGCTGGCGGCCTTGCGCGACGCCAAGGCCAAGGGCCAGGTCACCATCGCCATCGTCAATGTCGCCGAATCCAGCATCGCGCGCGAAGCCGACATCGTGCTGCCGATTTTCGCGGGGCCGGAAATCGGCGTCGCCTCCACCAAGGCCTTCACCTGCCAGCTCGCGGCGCTGGCCAGTTTCGCCATCGCGGCGGGTGTGGCGCGCGGCGTGTTGAATGAAGCGGATGAAAAGCGGCTTTGCGCCGCGCTGCTGGAAGCGCCCCGCCATATCGCCGAATGTTTGAAGGCAAGCGCCAAGATCGAGGCGCTGGGCCAGGAAATCGCCAAGGCCCGCGACGTTCTTTACATGGGCCGGGGGCAGAGCTTTCCGCTGGCGCTGGAAGGCGCGCTGAAGCTGAAGGAAATTTCCTATATCCATGCCGAAGGCTATGCCGCGGGCGAGATGAAGCACGGCCCCATCGCCCTGATTGACGAAGCGGTGCCCATCATCGTGATCGCGCCCCATGACGCGCTGTTCGAGAAGACAATTTCCAACATGCAGGAAGTGATGGCGCGCGGCGGCAAGGTGCTGCTGATTTCCGACGCCAAGGGCATCGCCCAGGCCGGTCCCGTCTGGGCCAGCCTGGAAGTGCCGGCCGCCGACCCCTTCATCGCGCCCATTCTCTATGCGATCCCGGTGCAGTTGCTGGCCTATCACGCGGCCATCGCCAAGGGCACCGACGTGGATCAACCCCGCAACCTGGCCAAGAGCGTGACAGTGGAATAACGCACTGTCAGGCGGCGCGGAATCGGCGTAAAAAGCCTTCAAGATTTTCCTGGGGGTTCTCATGCGCCGTTTCATGGCCGCTGTGGCGGCGACATTCATCCTGGCATCGGCATCCGCCGCGATGGCCGCGCCGCTGCCTTTCACAACCACCAATTTTTCCTTTGGCTATGACCATTTCTCCGGCTCGGGCGCCAAGCTGGATGGCGGCAATCTGGGCCTGGGCTGGCGCTTTGGCCGCTTTGTGGGCTTTGAGTTCGGCGGCGATTACGCCACCGGCCGGGGCACCAAGTTCGGCAACATGTATCTGGAGGCACAGGGTGTGCTTCCCATTCGCGGCGGATTGCACCTGTTCGCCTCGGCGGGCGGCGCCTATGCCGGCACCTGGGCGGGCGTTGGCGGCAGCCGTTGGGGCACGGGCTACCGCGTGGGCGGCGGCGTGGAATATGACCTCACCAGCTTCTGGGCCATTCGCGGCGCGTACCATTATCAGAACGCGCTGGCCAAGCTCAGCAACTATTCGCTGGGCGTGGTGCTCAAGTTTTAAGTGCTGGATTTGCCGGGCAGGGCCGGTAAGCTTCGCGCATGGCTGACACCGACCAGAATGCGCTGAAGCGCGCCGCCGCCGCCAGGGCGCTTGAATACGTCAAAGACGGCATGAAGCTGGGGCTTGGCTCCGGCTCGACCGCCGAACTGTTCGTGGAGATGCTGGCGCCGCGTGTGCGGGGCGGTGAAAAGCTGCTCTGCGTGCCGACATCAGAGCGCACCGCCGCGCTTGCCCGCAAATTGGGACTGACGCTGTCCACCCTGGACGAACTGGCGCCGCTGGACATCACCTTTGACGGCGCGGACGAGGCCGACCGCAATCTGGATTTGATCAAGGGCGGCGGCGGCATGCTGCTGCGCGAAAAAATCGTGGCGGCATCTTCGCGCCGGATGATCGTGATCGCCGATGAATCGAAATTGGTGGCGCGGCTGGGCAAATTCCCGCTGCCGGTGGAAGTGGTCGAGTTCGGCCACAAGGCCACCGTCCAGCGCCTGGCCGCTTCGCTGGCGGCGCAGGGCTTTGCAAACCCAACGCTTACCTTGCGCCAGAAGGACGACGCGCCCTTCAAGACCGACAGCGGCAACCTGATTTATGACTGCGCCCTGGGCGCCATCCAGAAACCGGCGGCGCTGGGCGCTGCCATCCTGGCGGTGCCGGGCGTGGTGGAACACGGGCTTTTCACCGGCATCGCCACCACGCTTCTGATCGCGGGTCCCGGCGAAGTGGAAGTCATAGAGAAATGATGCAAGCGAACACGCAGGCCGGAGGGGATAAGAAAAAGTGAAGTATGACTATGATCTTTTTGTTATCGGCGGTGGATCGGGAGGGGTAAGAGCCTCTCGCATGGCGGCGCTGGCGGGCGCACGCGTGGCCATAGCCGAGGAAAGCCGCATGGGCGGCACCTGCGTCATTCGCGGCTGCATTCCCAAGAAGCTCCTGGTCTATGCCAGCCAGTTCGCGGAAAATTTCGCCGATGCGCCCGGCTATGGCTGGACCATCGGGGAGCGCAGCTTCGACTGGGCCACCCTGATCGCCAACAAGGACAAGGAAATTGCCCGGCTGGAAGGCCTTTACACCAAGAATGTGGAAGCGGCGGGTGTCACCATCTTCGCCGACCGCGCCGTGTTCGAGGATGAACACACTTTGCTGCTGCTCAACAGCCAGAAGCGGGTGACGGCGGAAAAAATCCTGATCGCCACCGGCAACCGCCCCACCCGCGAGATGGGCACCAGCCACATCATTCCGGGCGGCAATCTTTGCATCACCTCGGACGAGGCTTTTCACCTGAAGGAAATGCCCAAACGCATCCTGATCGCCGGCGGCGGCTATATCGCGCTGGAGTTCGCGCATATTTTCCACGGGCTGGGCGCGCATGTTAGCCTGGTCTATCGCGGCGAAAAGCCCTTGCGCGGTTTCGACGACGACATGCGGACCGCCCTTTGCGAATCCATGTCGTCGCGGGGCCTCGAGGTCTTGCTGGGCTGCGAATTCACCAAGGTGGAAAAGCGGGGCGACTGCCTGCATGCCGAAACCAACAAGGGCGCGGTGATCGAATGCGACCAGATCCTGCTGGCCATCGGCCGCCAGCCGAACACCATGGCGCTGCATGTGGAAAAGGCGGGCGTGGCGCTGGGCAAAAAGGGCGAAGTGAAGGTGGATGATTATTCGCGCACATCCGCGCCGCATATCTATGCCGTGGGTGACGTCACCGACCGGCTGCAACTGACGCCGGTGGCCATCCACGAAGCCATGTGTTTCGTGGAGACGGTCTTCAAGAACAATCCCACCGCGCCCGACCATGTGCATGTCGCCAGCGCTGTCTTCACAACGCCGGAACTGGCGGTGGTGGGCATGTCCGAGGAAAAAGCCCTGCTGATGGGTCACACGGTGGACATCTACAAGTCCAGCTTCCGCCCGTTGCTGCACACGCTGGGCGGGCGGCCCGTGCGCACCATGATGAAGATGGTGGTGGACCAGGCGACGCAAAAGGTGCTGGGCGTGCATATCTTCGGCGATCATGCCGCCGAGATCATCCAGCTTGCCGCCGTGGCGCTGAAGCTGGGCGCCACCAAGCAGGATTTCGACAGCACCATCGCCCTTCATCCCACCGCCGCCGAAGAACTGGTGACCATGCGAACGAAGTCCTATTCGAAGTCACCCTGACCCCCTCCGTCCTTCGCACGTTTGCTTGGTGATGAAAGCGCACGCGCTTTCATCACCTGCGCCGTGCTACGGGCACCTCCCCCGCCTGTGTGCTTCGCACACGCAGGGGAGGGTGGCAGCGGCGTAAAAGCCCCAATTTCACCAATATCTTAAGGCCTTCTGGCAAAACCCGGCCTGTTCCCCTATATCCCCCTTTGCAAACGAAGGAGCGTGGCGTGGCATCCCCCTGGTCGCCGCAAAGCTGGCAGGACAAGCCCATCCGTCAGGTGCCGGAATACCCGGACCAAGCGGCGCTGGAGGCTGTCTTGACGCGCCTGCGCTCGCACCCGCCGCTGGTTTTCGCGGGCGAGGCGCGCAATCTCCAGTCCGCCCTGGCCCAGGTCAGCGCCGGCAAGGCTTTCCTGCTGCAGGGCGGGGACTGCGCCGAAAGCTTCGCAGAATTCCACCCCGACAATATCCGCGACATGTTCCGCGTGCTGCTGCAGATGGCGGTGGTGCTGACATTCGCCGCCGGCCTGCCGGTGGTGAAGGTGGGCCGCATCGCCGGCCAGTTCGCCAAGCCGCGGTCCGAAGACACCGAAACGCAGAACGGCGTCACCCTGCCGTCCTATCGCGGCGACAATATCAATGGCAGCGAGTTCACGTCGGCCGCCCGCGTGCCCGATCCCCAGCGCCTGCTGGAAGCGACGGCGCAAAGCGCGGCCACGCTCAATCTCCTGCGCGCTTTCGCGCAAGGCGGCTATGCCGATCTGCACAATGTCCATCGCTGGATGCTGGGCTTCATTTCCGACAGCCCGGCGGGCGAGCAATATCAGGGCCTGGCCCAGCGCATTTCCGAGACGCTGGATTTCATGGCCGCCTGCGGCATCAATTCGGAAACCGTGCCCCAGCTGCGCGGCACCGATTTCTATACCAGCCATGAGGCGCTGCTGCTGCCGTATGAACAGGCGATGACCCGCGTGGATTCCACCAGCGGCGACTGGTACGACACCTCCGCCCACATGCTGTGGATCGGCGACCGCACCCGCCAGCTTGACGGCGCGCATGTGGAGTTCATGCGCGGCATCAAGAATCCCATCGGCCTGAAATGCGGCCCGTCTCTTTCGCCCGATGACCTGCTGCAACTGATCGCGGCGCTGAACCCGCAGAATATCCCCGGTCGCCTGACGCTGATCGCCCGCTTCGGCTCGGACAAGGTGGCCGAAAAACTGCCGCCGCTGGTGCGCGCGGTAAAGCGCGAAGGCGCCCATGTGGTCTGGTCCTGCGATCCCATGCATGGCAACACCATCAAGCTGGCGTCCGGCTACAAGACCCGGCCCGTGGACCGCATCCTGGAAGAAGTGCGCAGCTTCTTTGCCGTGCACCGCGCCGAAGGCACCCATGCCGGCGGCGTGCATTTCGAAATGACGGGCCAGGATGTCACCGAATGCCTGGGCGGCGCCCAGGCGATCAAGGAACTGGACATCTCGTCCCGCTACCAGACCGCCTGCGATCCCCGCCTTAATGCCAGCCAGGCGCTGGAGCTGGCATTTTTGATCGCCCAGGGCATCCGCGATGAACGCATCAAGAGCGCGGGCCGTGTCGCGTCGGCTTGAAGAAACGAGCAGTGCGCGGGTCTGCCGCGAAGCGCACGCTTCGCAAATGAACACGCGCGCCGCGAAAAATACGAGCGCGGAATTTCGTCGCGCGATACGGGGCCTGCCGCGCCAGCTTGGCACGAGCGGAGCGCGGGTCTGCCGCACTTCGCAAATGAACACGCGCTCCGCGAGCAACATATAATGGGTATCGCAAGGCTGCTGGCCAAAGGCTGGGTCATCTTCTGCCTGTTCGCGGCGGCCCATGCCATGCGTTTCGACCTGGCCGCGGGTGTGCCGCTTGCCAATGCGGCTTTCTCCATCGGCATCTGCGTGCTGCTGTTCATGGCCATGGGCCTGTTGTTCGCGGGCGGCTTTGGCGCATCGGGCGCGGCGGGCTTGCCGCTTCGCGTGCGCGCCAAGCCGCATCACTGGGTGCCGGGCTTCAATGAAATCGTTTTCGTGGGCTTCGTGATCCTCAGCTTCATCAGCCAGGCAGTTTTGTCGGGCGCGGGCTGGCAGCAATTTGGCCGCTTTGGCCAGGCGCTGGAATCGGCCATCTATTTCGTGGTGCCGGGCCAGCGGGCGCTGGTGCATGCGCTGGACCATTGCAGCATGGATGGCGGGCGGCTTTTCTCGGCCAGCTTCGCCTGGATGCTGGCGGTGATCTTCCTGGCATCCGCTGCGTCGCGGCTGCGGCTGCAGGCGGGCATCATCCGGCTGGAGCGCGCGGCGCGCGCCGACATGCTGGGTCCCACCTGGCGCGCATTCCTTTTGGGCATCGTGGCGGTGATGGGGCTTCAGTTCCTGTTCGTGGGCTCGGCCTATCCCTGGCTGGGATGCAGCGCCTTTGCCGACATCACCGGTGCGCTTCTGATCGGCCTGGCCCCGCTGATGCTGGCCTATGTGATCGTGGCGGCGCTGGCTTCGCTTCTCGCTAGCTCGAAAGAGAGCTAGCCAACATTTGTCATTCCCGCGAAAGCGGGAATCCAGCTTGTTCTTTTTTTACCCCCTCCGGCCTTCGCATCTTTCCGCCGCAGGCGGCGGGATGCTGCGGCCACCTCCCCCGCCAGCGGGCTTCGCCCGCGCAGGGGAGGCGGGGCTGTGTTTTCCTAGGGTTTCTGCGGAGTTTCTAGCTCCGTAACAACAAGCAACATTTTATGAGTCGCCCTTTCCCGCGGCCATGCGTCTAAAGGACTGGATTTCAGCGCCAAAGGGGCTTTTGCCCATGTTTCTACGCCGCCGCGTACCGGAAAAGGGGCCTCTCAAGGCCGCGGTGATCGGCGTTGGCGCGTTCGGCCGTCACCATTGCTCCAAATACCAAAGTCTGGACGGCGTCGCGCTGTTCGCCGTCGCCGATCCTTCCGCCGATGTGCGCGCCAATGCCATCGCCCAGTATGGCGTGCAGGCGGTTGCCGACTGGCGCGATCTTCTGGGCAAGGTGGACCTGGTTTCCATCTGCACCCCCGCCATCACCCATGCCGTGATCGTGCGCGCTTTCCTGAACGCCGGCGCGCATGTGCTGGTGGAAAAGCCCATCGCCACGACATTGAAGGATGCCGACGAACTGGTGGCGCTGGCCGCCGCCACCGGCCTTGTCCTGACCGTGGGTCACCAGGAACGCTTCGTCTTTGCCCGCACGGGCCTCTTGGATACCGCCATCGTGCCGCGCGAAATTCAATGCTGGCGCCGTGGTCCCTGGACCGGGCGCGGCGACGATGTCAGCGCCGTTCTTGACCTGATGATCCATGACCTCGACCTGGCCCATACCCTGGTGCAAAGCCCGGTGCGCGACGTGATGGCCGAAGGCGGCACCCAATATGGCCCCTTTGCCGACGAAATCACCGCCACCGTCACCTTTGCCAATGGCGCCGTCGCCCATTTCGACACCAGCCGCGTCGCGCTCGCCCGCAAGCGCGGTTTCCGCGCCATCTATGACGATGGCGTGATCGAGATTGATTTCCTGACCCGCACCCTCACCAACACCACGCCCCGCGCGCTGGGCAGCCTGGAGATCGGCGATCCCCTGGGCGAATCCGTGACCAGCTTCGTTCAGGCGGCACGGGACGGCGCCGAACCGCTGGTGACGGCGGCCCAGGCCCGTGACGCGCTCAAGACCGCGCTGATGATTGACGAGATGGTGGGTCCGCCCATGCCCGTCACCCGCGCCCCCCGCATCGCTGCTGTCGGCTGAAACGCGGCTTTGTGCATCCCGCATGGCGGGGTAAAAGCCTTCCATGCCTTCTGATTTCCGCATCGCTCTTGCCCAGTTGAACCCCGTGATGGGCGACATTGCGGGCAATCTGGCCCGCGCCCGCGCCGCGCTGACGCAGGCGGGTGCGTGCGACGTGATCCTGTTCTCCGAGCTTTTCATCACCTGCTATCCGCCCGAGGATCTGGTGCTGAAGCCTGCCTTGCAAGCGCAGGCGCGGGCGGCGGTGGAGGCCCTGGCCGCCGACACCACGTCCGGCCCCGCCATATTGATGGGCGCGCCCTGGATGGAGGGCGGATTGCTCTACAACGCCATGCTGCTGCTGGACCAGGGCCGGGTGATGGAAGCGCGCTTCAAGCACGACCTTCCCAATTACGGCGTCTTTGATGAAAAGCGCGTCTTTGCGGCGGGGCCATTGCCCGCGCCGATGGATGTGCGCGGCGTACGCATAGGCGTGCCGGTCTGCGAGGATATCTGGCAGGGCGCGGTCTGCGATCATCTGGCCAAGTCGGGCGCAGAGATTCTGTGCGTGCCCAACGGTTCGCCCTTCGAGGCCGGCAAGGAAGATGTGCGCGTGGCGCTGGCGGCAACGCGGGCGCGCGCGGCGGGCCTGCCGCTGGCCTATCTCAACCAAATGGGCGGGCAGGACGAGCTGGTGTTCGACGGCGCGTCTTTCGTCCTGAATGCGGATGGCGCGGTGGCGCTGCACATGCCCGGCTGGCGCGAAGCCGTGACGGTCACGCGCTGGTCGAAGACGGGTGGCAAATGGGTTTGCGCGTCCGGTGACATCGCCGAACGCGGTGATCGCCCGGCCCAGGTCTACCAGGCCATGATGCTGGGCCTGCGCGACTATGTGAACAAGAACCGTTTTCCCGGCGTGGTGCTGGGGCTTTCCGGCGGCATTGATTCCGCTTTGTCGGCGGCGGTGGCGGTGGATGCGCTGGGCGCCGATCGCGTGCGGCTGGTGATGATGCCGTCGAAATACACCTCCCGCGAAAGCCTGGAAGACGCCGACGCCTGCGCCCGGATGCTGGGTGCGCCGTATGAAACCATCGAGATCGAACGCGCCGTGGCGGCCATGGGCACGACGATGTCGCCGGCCTTTGCGGGCACGGACACGGGCATCACGGAAGAAAATATCCAGTCGCGGCTGCGCGGTGTCATCCTGATGGCGCTGTCCAACAAGTTCGGCGCTATGGTCCTGACGACCGGCAACAAGTCGGAGATGAGCGTGGGCTATGCCACCCTCTATGGCGACATGTGCGGCGGCTATAATGTGCTGAAGGACATCTACAAGACCGAAGTCTTCGCGCTGGCAAGCTGGCGCAATTCAGACTCACCAGACGGCGCGCTGGGGCCGCAGGGCCGCGTCATGCCGGAGCGGGTGATCGAAAAGCCGCCATCCGCGGAATTGCGCCCCGGCCAGACCGACCAGGATTCCCTGCCGCCCTATGACGTTCTGGACGGCATCCTGGAATGCCTGGTGGAAAAGGAAATGGGCGTGGCCGACACCGTGGCGCGCGGCTTTGACGCCGCCATCGTCAAGCGCATCGAACATCTTCTCTATGTCTCGGAATACAAGCGCCGCCAGGCCCCGCCGGGGGTGAAAATCTCGCCCCGCAATTTCGGCCGCGACCGGCGCTATCCCATCACCAATGCTTTCCGGGACACGCGGTCATGAGCGTTATCGTCCGTGTCGCCCCGTCCCCCACCGGTTACCTGCATGTGGGCAATGCCCGTGCGGCGCTGCTGAATGCGCTGTTCGCCCGCCACAGCGGCGGCAAGTTCATGCTGCGGATTGACGACACCGACGACACCCGCAGCAAGCCGGAGTTTGAAACCGCCATCCTGGAAGATTTGGCATGGCTGGGCCTGCCGCATGACATATTCGCCCGCCAGTCGGACCGTGCCGCGCGCTATCGCGAAGCCGCCGAAACTTTGAAAGCCGCTGGCCGCCTCTACCCCTGTTACGAGACGGCGGCCGAGCTGGACCGCCGCCGCAAGCGCCAGATGGCAATGGGCAAGCCGCCCGTCTATGACCGCGCCGCGCTGAACCTGTCCGCCGAAGACCGCGCGAAACTGGAAGCGGAGGGCCGTGCCCCCCATTGGCGTTTCAAGCTGTCCCACACCAAGGTCGCCTGGGACGACCTGATCCGGGGCCGGGTGGAAATTGACACCGCCACGCTGTCAGACCCCGTGCTGATCCGCGAGGATGGGCGCTTCCTCTACACCTTGCCGTCCGTGCTGGATGATGCCGATTTCGCCGTGACGCACATCCTGCGCGGCGAAGACCATGTCACCAACACCGCGCCCCAGATCGAAATCTTTGACGCGTTGGGCGTGGGCCGTCCCGCCTTTGCCCATTTCGCGTTGTTCGTGGCGACGGGCGGCGAGGTGCTGTCCAAGCGCGAAGGCTCGCTGTCGCTGCGCGCCCTGCGCGATGACGGGATCGAACCGCTGGCGCTGGCCGCGTACCTGGCCCGCATCGGCACGTCGGACGCCATCGAACCGGCCGCCTCGCTGGACGAACTGGCGGCGGATTTTGATTTTTCCAAGATGGGCCGGGCGCTGGCGCATTTCGATCCCGCCGAACTCATAGCCCTCAACGCCCGCACGCTGCACACGATGCCCTTTGCCGCCGTGGCGGACCGGCTTCCCTTCCAGAAAGAAGATCTGTGGAATGCGCTGCGCCCCAATCTCACCCGCCTGTCTGACATCAGCGACCTGCTGCGGATGGTGGATGGCCCCATCACCCCCGTCATTGAAGATGCGGCGTTCCTGGCCCAGGCCGCTGCGCTGTTGCCGCCCGAACCCTGGGACGAAACGACCTGGGGCGCCTGGACCAAGGCGGTCGCGGCCCAGACGGGCGTAAAGGGGCGGGGGCTTTTCCATCCCCTGCGCCTGGCGCTGACGGGGCTGGACCATGGACCCGAACTGAAAAAACTGTTACCCCTGATCGGGCGCGGCAAGACCCTGTCGCGGCTCAAAGGGGAAACGGCGTGAACTTTTCCTGTCAAACCGGAATTCGAATTAGCGGCTAAGTCCCCGCGCCTTCCGTTTGCCTGAAGCGTTCCACCTTTTCGAGTCTCCCCCATGACCCTGCGCCTCACCAATACCCTGACCAAGACCAAGGGCGTTTTCGCGCCATTGGATGCGAAGAATGTGCGGATGTATGTTTGCGGTCCCACGGTTTATGACCTGGCCCATATCGGCAATGCGCGCCCCGTGATCGTGTTCGATGTGCTGTACCGGCTGCTGCGCCACATGTATGGCGCCGGGCATGTCTCTTACGTGCGCAACATCACGGACGTGGACGACAAGATAAACGCGCGCGCTGCGGAGCGCGGCATTTCCATCCGCGAACTGACCGAAGAGACCGCGCGGATATACGAAGACGATGTGGCGGCGCTGGGCTGCCTGCCGCCCGCCGTGACGCCCCGCGCCACCGAGCATATCGGCGAAATGGTGGCGATGATCGGCGACCTCGTTGCGTCCGGCAACGCCTATGCTGCTGAAGGCCATGTGCTGTTCGATGTCACATCGAAAGCCGATTACGGAAAATTGTCGCGCCGTTCGCTGGATGAAATGCTGGCGGGTGCGCGGGTGGAAGTGGCGCCCTACAAGAAGAACGCCATGGATTTCGTGCTGTGGAAACCTTCCACGCCCGAACAGCCCGGCTGGGATTCACCCTGGGGCCGTGGCCGTCCGGGCTGGCACATTGAATGTTCGGCCATGGCGGGAAAATACCTGGGTCCGACGTTTGATATTCATGGCGGCGGCATAGATTTGGTTTTCCCGCACCATGAAAATGAAATCGCCCAGTCCGAATGCGCCCATCATGGCGCGCCCATCGCCAATGTCTGGATGCACAATGGCTTCCTGCAGGTCGAGGGTGAGAAGATGGCCAAGTCGGCGGGCAATTTCTTCACCATCCGCGAGTTCTTGGCCGACTGGCCGGGCGAGGTACTGCGCTTCAACATGCTGCGCACCCATTATCGCCAGCCGATTGATTTCACACTTGGCGGCCTGCGTGAAAGCTGGAAGACATTGGAGAAATGGTACGCGGTGACCGAGCCGCTGGCCGACCCCGCGCCCGACACCGCCTTCTTCGCGGCGCTGATGGATGACCTCAACACGCCTGCCGCCATCGCCAGCCTGCACCAGGCGGACGAGATGGCGCTGGCGGGTGGTCTTGGGTTCCTGGGCTTTTCCAATGTGCAGTTGAAACTTGCAGCGCGCGTGGTTGTGGACGATGGCGCGATTGCTGCCGCCATTACCGCCCGCAACGCCGCCCGCGCATCCAAGAACTTCGCGGAAAGCGACCGCATCCGCGACGACTTGCTGGCCAAGGGCATTGTCCTGAAGGACGGGCCGTCCGGCACCACCTGGGAGCCTAAACGGTGACACCCTATCCACACCAGGTTCCGTCTTATCCACGCGCCTTTCGGCTCTGCTATGCTGGCGGCATGAACGCGAACGACGTCATCCTTACCCCCGTCATCCGCGCCGCTTTGGCGCGTGGCGCTCGCGCGCGTCCCGTGAGCGCCGGGGAGAGGGGGGAGGGGGGCAAAAAATCCCCGCACAATTATCTTGCCGAAGCGGCGAAAAAGCCTTGCGGCGCAAGGCCCGGCAACCGCAACGCGGCCCGCCGCCCGCTGGATAGCGCCGTCCGCCGGACCTGTGTTCGCGCCCTTTTGGCCGACACCAAAGCACTTCTCAAAAGCCTGGAGGTGCGTCGTGGCTAAGGAACGGCTTTATCTTTTCGACACCACCTTGCGCGACGGCGCGCAGACCACGGGTGTGGATTTTTCGGTCGAAGACAAGCGCCAGATCGCCATCGCGCTGGATGGCCTGGGGCTGGATTACATCGAAGGCGGCTGGCCCGGCGCCAACCCCACCGACACGGCTTTCTTCGCGGAACGCCCGCCGCTGAAGACGGCGCGCTTCACCGCCTTCGGCATGACCAAGCGGTCGGGCCGCAGCGCCGAGAATGACCCGGCCCTGGCGCAGGTGATGGATGCCGCCGCCGACGCCGTCTGCCTGGTGGGCAAGACATCGGGTTACCAGGTGGACGTGGCGCTGGAAATTCCGCGCGCCGAAAACCTGGACAATATTTCCAAATCCATCGCTGCGGTGGCGGCGAAAAAGCGCGAACCCCTGTTCGATGCCGAGCATTTCTTCGACGGCTACAAGGCCGAGCCGGATTATGCGCTGGCCTGCATCACGGCGGCGCATGATGCGGGCGCGAAGTGGATCGTGCTGTGCGACACCAATGGCGGCACCATGCCGGACGATGTCTATCGCGTGGTCAGCGAGATCAAGCAGAAGCTGCCCGGCGCGGCGCTGGGCATCCATGCCCATAACGACACCGAGCAGGCCGTGGCGGTCAGCCTGGCCGCGGTGCGGGCGGGCGTGCGCCAGATCCAGGGCACCTTGAACGGCCTTGGCGAACGCTGCGGCAATGCCAATCTCTGTTCGTTGATTCCGAACCTGATGCTGAAGGAACCCTTCGCGTCACAGTTTGAAACCGGCATCACCAAAGCGAATCTCGCAAAAGTCATTCAGGTCTCGCGGCTGCTGGATGAAATCCTCAACCGCGCGCCCAACCGCCATGCGCCTTATGTCGGCGCGTCTGCCTTCGCGCACAAGGGTGGCTTGCATTCCTCCGCCGTGCTGAAGGACCCCGCCACCTATGAGCATGTGGTGCCGGAAAGCGTTGGCAACAAGCGCGTCATCCCGGTGTCGGACCAGGCGGGGCGTTCCAATCTTATGGTGCGCTTGTCTGAAGCGGGTATTGATATTGACGCCAAGGATGCGCGCGTCTCGCGCCTCTTGGAAGACGTGAAGGCGCGCGAATTCCTGGGCTATGCCTATGACGGCGCCGAGGCGTCCTTTGCGCTGCTGGCCGGGCGCGCCTTGGGCCAGGTGCCGGATTATTTCCAGGTAACCGGCTTCAAGGTGTCGGTGTCGCGCCAGAAGGACGCCAAGGGCGAACTCGCCACCGTCTCCGAAGGCGTGGTGGATTTGAACGTGGCGGGCGATCACCTGCACAATGTCGCCACCGGCAATGGCCCGGTGAATGCGCTGGACGCGGCGCTGCGAAAAGATTTGGGCAAATATTCCGAATTTCTCGCCGATTTGCGGCTGGTGGATTACAAGGTGCGGATTCTCACCAGCGGCACCGAAGCCGTGACGCGCGTGATGGTGGAAAGCGTGGATGGCAAGGGCCTGCGCTGGTCCACCGTGGGCGTTTCCGCCAACATCGTGGATGCGTCGTTCGAGGCGCTGACAGATTCCATCATCTACAAACTCTACCGGGATGGGGTAAAGGTTTGATTCTGACCCCCATCTGTCCGCCACGCGGGCAGGCCCGCTAGCGGACATCTTCCCCCGCCAAATGCTTCGCATTGCGGGGAAAGAAAGCCGGAGTTCTTTATGACAACTTGCCTTCGAGCATCTTGAGGGCCGCTTCCGGCCCGTCGGCCAGATGGTACAATTTCAAAATCGTATCCTTGGCAAAGCCCGCATTCACGGTGGCGTGCAGCATGGCATCAAGGGCATCGTAATAGCCGTTCACATTGACAACGATGATGGGCTTGGCATGCACGCCAAGCTGCGCTTCCACCGCCACCTCGAAGAATTCGTCAAAGGTGCCAAGCCCGCCCGGCAAGACCAGAAACGCATCCGACATTTCCAGCATCAGCGCCTTGCGCTGCTGAATGTGCGGCGTGACAATGAGTTTCTCCTCCGTCGACACAGGCGGCTCCAGCGCCTGCAGGAAGGCGGGAATGATTCCCTGCACGACCACGCCGCCGGCCTGTGCGGCCCGCGCCACATCGCCCATCAACCCGTTGCCGCCGCCCCCAAAGACCAAGGGATAGCCAAGCCGCGCCAGGCCCGCGCCAATCGCCGTGGCCGCGGCACGGAAGGCCGGATCAACACCAAAGGATGATCCGCAAAAGACGCAGACGGTGGGCTTGTTTTGCTTATCCATGCCATTATCAGGGTTGCGCCGGGTCACACGGCTTCCTAAGTAGGTTCTTCCTATCAGGTTCCCTGATCCAGCCAATGGAGAATTCAGTGCGGCGATGGCTGATTGTACTGGTTGCGGTGGCGGTGATCGCGCTGATCGCGGGCTATGTCACCTTTGGTGGCGGGAATATGGGCCGCTAGATGGCGCATCGGGCGGTTGAGGAAGGGGACGGCGCACCGTCTTTCAGGCCGCTCTGGACCCTGATGCCCTATCTCTGGCCCAAGGGACGGCCGGACCTTCGCGTGCGGGTCTTTGTTTCGATTCTTTTCCTGGTCCTGGCCACGGGTTTCACCAGCGTCTCTCCGCTGATCTATGGCTGGACGGTGGACCGGCTGCGGCCCACGCCCGAAAACATCGCCATCGGCACCGTGATGTCGCTGATCGCGGCTTATGCCGTCTCGCGCATATTGCTTCAGGCTTTCGCCCAGCTTCGCGACGGTGTCTTCGCCCAGGTGCAGTACTATGCCATGCGCGAAGTGGCGGTGCAGACCTTCACCCATGTCCATACACTGTCGCTGCGCTATCACCTGGAACGCAAGACCGGCGGCCTCAGCCGCGTGATCGAACGCGGCACCAAGGGCATAGACACGCTTTTGTCGTTTGCCCTGTTCAGCATCTTTCCCACCATTCTCCTGATGATCTTCTATGCCGGCATATTGCTGGTGGAATTGAATGTCTGGGTGGCGCTCAGCACCATCGCCATGGTGGTGGCCTATACATGGTTCACCTTCTGGATCACGCGCTGGCGCATCCAGTTCCGCCGCGAGATGAACCAAAGCGACACCGATGCCAACACCAAGGCGGTGGACAGTCTGCTGAATTTCGAGACCGTGAAATATTTCAACAATGAAAAGCATGAAGCCCGGCGCTTTGATGTCTCGATGGAAAAATATGCCGGGGCCTCCATCCAGTCGCAGATTTCACTCTCCATCCTCAACACGGGCCAGGCGGCCATCATGGCGGTGGGGCTGGGCGCGGTGATGGGGCTGACGGCCTGGGGCATGGCCCATGGCCATTTTTCCATCGGACTTTTTGTTGCGGGTAATGCAATCCTGATCCAGCTTTACCAGCCGCTGAACCTGCTGGGCACGGTCTATCGCGAAATCACCCAAGGCTTGGTGGACATGGAAGCCATGTTCCGCCTGCTGCACCAGCCGCGCGAAGTCACCGACAAACCCGGTGCGCCGCCGCTGATGGTGCGGGGCGGCGAGATCAAGTTCGACAATGTGGTCTTTTCCTATGATCCCGAGCGCATTGTGCTGAAGGGCATCAGCTTCACCGTGCCTGCCGGCAAGACGGTGGCGGTGGTGGGGCCATCGGGTGCGGGCAAATCCACCATCAGCCGCATTCTCTATCGTTTCTATGACATCAAGAGCGGCGCCGTGACCATTGATGGCCAGGATATCCGCGACATCACGCAGGAAAGCCTGCGTTCCGTGATCGGTATCGTTCCCCAGGACACGGTGCTGTTCAATGACACGGTGCGTTACAACATCGCCTATGGCCGCATCGGCGCCAGCGAGGCCGAGGTACGTGAAGCCGCCAGCCTGGCTCAGATCGACAAGTTCATCGCCGAACTGCCCCGCGGCTATGACGCCATGGTGGGCGAGCGCGGGCTGAAATTGTCAGGCGGCGAGAAACAGCGCGTGGCGATCGCCCGCACCATCCTGAAGAACCCGCCCATCCTGCTGCTGGATGAAGCTACGTCTGCGCTGGACACCGGCACCGAACGCGAGATCCAGAGCGCCCTGAACGAAGTCAGCCAGGGCCGCACCACCCTGGTGATCGCGCATCGCCTGTCCACCGTGATTGATGCCGACGAGATTTTGGTGCTGGACCATGGCCAGATCATCGAGCGCGGCCGCCATGGCGAATTGCTGGCGCTGGGCGGGCATTACGCATCCATGTGGAACAAGCAGCGCGAAGCCGCAGCAGCGCGCGAAAAGCTGAAAGAGGTCGAGAACGACCCAGATGTTATCGCGGGTCTTGCCAGGGCGACCTAGATCAATTCGATCCGGTCCACTTCCACGCCCTTGTTGCCTTGCCGGGTGTTGAAGCGGATGCGCTGTTCCGGCTCCACCATCTGTACGCCAGACCGGCGCAGCGCGCTGGCGTGAAGATAGACGTCGCCAGCGCCATTCTCCGGCGTGACAAAGCCAAAGCCTTTCTGGTCGTTGAAGAACTTGATGCGCCCGTCGCTCATGGGGCCGGACGGCGCGCTGTGGTCATGGCCGCCC
Source organism: Alphaproteobacteria bacterium (assembly GCA_947465395.1). GTDB lineage: Bacteria > Pseudomonadota > Alphaproteobacteria > Micropepsales > Micropepsaceae > Rhizomicrobium. Next base: position 20,055 of record CANIAL010000001.1, read on the forward strand.
CCATTGTTGAACTCCCGTCGCATGAAGCGGGGCGCTTCAGCGGTAGAAATATCCACGTCATGCACCGCGACCACCTGCAGGCCCCGCTCGGAGTCCGCCAGGTCGCAGGTAATGGTGGCGCCTTGCGGCAGTTCGCCATGACCCACCGCCTGCAGGGCAGAGGCGTGGCAGAAGGCGTCGCCACCTTCGTCCAATGTTACAAAACCATAACCCTTTGTGGCGTTGAACCACTTCACCCGGCCGCGCGCATACGATTGCGCAACGGGCCTGGCATTGCCCTGCTGATATTGTGCCACGACGACCACCCCAGCCGGTCTTGACCCCAATTCGCCCCACGTCCGGCTTGCGTGGCCGCGCTTTTGCCCCATGATGCTTACAGAAACCCCTGTCCTGCAACCGGGTTAAGCGGTTGGGATGGCAGGATTTTCACGCTGCACCGCAGCACAAAACCCCATTCATGGGTTGACGGAACCGGGTGCACCCCATATACGGCCCCCATCCACGGCGACCGCACAAGGGCTTTTGGCCTCCATCGCCGGGACTTAGAAACACCCTCCGTTCCCTCCAGTGTGCGTGGAAGACGGCAACAGCCGTAGCGAACGCGCGATTGCGCGCGCCCTTCCGGTTTTAAGGACTTTTGTGACTACCGATAATCTTTTCGCCCAACTTGGCGTGGCCGAGCCGATCCTTCGCGCCTTGGCCGCCGAGCAATACACCCAGCCTACCCCCATCCAGACCCAGGCCATCCCGGCGCTGCTGGAAGGCCGCGATCTTCTGGGCATCGCCCAGACCGGCACGGGCAAGACGGCCGCCTTTGGCATTCCGCTGCTGCAGAAACTTTCCATCGGCCATGTTCCGCCCCAGCCGCGCCATGCCAAGGCATTGATCCTGGCCCCCACGCGCGAGCTGGCGGTGCAGATCGAACAGAGCCTTCGCACCTATGGCCGCCATCTCAACCTGAAAATGGCGGTAATCCTGGGTGGCGTCAGCCAGCATTCCCAGGTGCAGACCATGCTCAAGGGCGTGGACATCCTGGTGGCGACACCGGGCCGCCTGCTGGACCTGGTGCAGCAAAAACATATCCGCCTGGATGCAGTCACCAACTTCATCGTGGATGAAGCTGACCGCATGCTGGACATGGGCTTCATCCGCGATGTCCGCAAGATCGTGGCGCATCTGCCCAAGCAGCGCCAATCCATGCTGTTCTCCGCGACCATGCCGGACGATGTGGTCAAGCTGGTGGGCGACATGCTGAAGGAGCCGCTTCGCATCGAAGTGGCGCCCCAGGGCCGCACCGCCGACCGCATTGACCAAAGGCTGTTCTTCGTGCCCACGCTCCAGAAGCGCCAGCTTCTCAGCGAATTGCTGAAGGACGAAGCCATGAACCGGGTGATCGTGTTCACGCGCACCAAGCATGGCGCCAACAAGGTGCAGGAACATCTGGGCCGTACCGGCGTGGTGGCCGAAGCCATCCATGGCAACAAGTCGCAGAATGCCCGCCAGCGGGCGCTGGACCAGTTCCGCACCGGCAAGGCGCGCGTCCTGGTGGCGACCGACATTGCCGCGCGCGGCATCGACATTGACGACATCAGCCATGTGGTGAACTTCGAACTGCCCAACGAACCGGAAAGCTATGTCCACCGCATCGGCCGCACGGCGCGCGCCGGCGGGGCGGGGATCGCCATTTCCTTTTGCGACAGTTCGGAACGTGCTTACCTGCGCGATATCGAAAGGCTGATCCGCAACAAGATCGAGCCGGTGGCGCATGATCTGCCTGAACTGACGGACGCGCAAAAGGCGCAGCCGGAAGAAGCCCGCCGTTTCCATGGCCACAAAGGCCGCGGCGGCAAGCCGGGCGGCCATAAAAAGCCGGGCGGCCATAGCAATGGCGTCGGCGCGAACGGCGCCCCGGGCGGCGAAGCACAGAAAAAGCGCAACGGCTCGCGGCCGCATTGGCACCGCAAGCGGGACGCCGCTTAAAGTCTCATGACCGCAATCTTCGTGGACGGCGATGCCTGTCCGGTGAAAGCGGAAGTGGAAAAGGTGGCGGGAAGGCATGGCCTTTCCGTCACCATCGTTTCCAATGGGGGCCTGCGCCCTTCCGCCAATCCCCTGATGCGCCATGTCACCGTGGCCGAAGGCGCGGATGCGGCGGATGACTGGATCGTGGAAAACATCGCTGCGGGCGATATCTGCATCACGGCGGATATTCCACTGGCGGCGCGCTGTCTTGATAAAACTGCCCGTGTATTGGCGCCCAACGGCAAGCCCTTTTCGCCGGAAGGCATTGGCATGGCGCTGGGCATGCGCGAACTGTCCCGCCATTTGCGGGAACTGACGCCGGGCGGCCAGACCCATCACAGCGCCTTTGGAAAACAGGACCGCTCGCGCTTCCTGGGCGAACTGGAAAATTGCATCCAGGCGCTGGCGCGGGCAAAATCCCCCTGATGTTCCATCTCAAGCTTGAAAACCATTTCGCTGAACTGGGGCCGGATTTTTACACGGCCATGCTGGCGGAGAGGGTGGGCGTGCCGCACCTGCTTCACGCCAATCCCAAGGCTGCGCCCCTGGTCGGGCTGGAACCCGCGGCTTTCAGCGATCCCGATTTCGCCGCCGTCTTTTCCGGCCACAAGCCGCTGGACGGATTCTCGCCGCTGGCCATGGCCTATTCCGGCCACCAGTTCGGCGCGTGGGCCGGGCAGTTGGGCGATGGCCGCGCGCTTCTGATCGGCCAGACCCGCAACGGCGCGGGCGAGTTATGGGACATTCAGCTCAAGGGCGCGGGCAAGACGCCTTATTCGCGCTTTGGCGATGGCCGTGCCGTGATGCGGTCCACCATCCGCGAATATCTGGCGGGGGAGGCGATGGCCGCGCTTGGCATTCCCACCTCACGCTCGCTCTGCATCATCGCCACGGATGAACTGGTGCAGCGCGAGACGGCGGAGCCTGGCGCGATATTGGCGCGGCTGGCGCGCAGTCATATCCGGTTCGGCCATTTCGAGCATTTCCATTATGCGGGCAAGCATGGCCATGTCCGCCAACTGGCCGATTATGTGATCGGCGAATATTTTCCGGATTTCGCGGGCGACCATGCCGGCTGGTTCGGGGAGGTGGTGCGCCGCACTGCCCATCTGATTGCCCATTGGCAGTCGGTGGGTTTTGCCCATGGCGTGATGAACACGGACAACATGTCCATCCTGGGCCTGACCCTGGATTACGGCCCCTTTGGTTTCATGGATGCCTACGCGCCCGGCCTGATCTGCAATCACACGGATGAGGCCGGCCGCTATGCTTTTGACATGCAGCCTGCCATCGCGCACTGGAATTTGCGGGCGCTGGCGGCGGCGCTGAACTCCCTTATTCCAACCGAGGCGCTGATCTCTCAACTCGACACCTATGAAAGCCATTTTCGAAAACAGTATCGAATGCTGATGCGCGCCAAATGCGGGCTGGCAAACGAAATGCCTGGCGATGACGAATTGATCGGTCAGTTGCTGACTTTGATGGCGAAGGCGGGAGCAGATTACACATCCGTCTTCCGCGCGCTTGGCGAATCGGATGCCGTGTTCGCCACGCTCTTTGCAGGCCATGAAGTTGACGCGATGGCTTGGGCAGCGCGGTATCGCGCCCGGCTGCCACAGCTTGCGGGGCTGTGCGCGGTCAATCCCCGCTATGTCCTTCGCAACTGGGTGGCGGAAGCCGCGATCCGGGCTGTGGAAGACCAGAACGACACCAGTGTCCTGGACCGCGTCCTTCACCTGGTGCAGGCCCCCTATGACTCCCATGCGGATGATGCGGCTTTTGCCGCCCCGCCCGCGCCGGAATACCGGGAGCTTTCGGTTTCCTGCTCCTCCTGAGGGCTGTTTTTGTCGCATTTGCGCGGCGAAAACGGGTGGCAGGACGGGGATCAAGGCATTATGGTCCCGCCGAACAATCTAGGACCTCCATGGAACCGTTTCGCCAGCTGGACGGCATCGCCGCCCCCCTCAACATGATCAATGTCGACACCGACATGATCATTCCCAAGCAATTCCTGAAGACCATCCACCGCACCGGGCTGGGCAAGGCCCTGTTCGACGAGATGCGCTACAACCAGGATGGCAGCGAGAAACCGGAATTTGTTCTCAACAAGCCCGCCTATCGCCAGGCCAAGATCCTGGTGGCGGGGGAAAATTTCGGCTGCGGTTCCAGCCGCGAGCATGCGCCCTGGGCGCTTCTGGATTTCGGCATACGCTGCATCATTGCCACCAGCTTTGCCGATATTTTCTACAACAACTGCTTCAAGAACGGCATCCTGCCCATTCGCCTGCCGCAGGAGCAGGTGGACAAGTTGATGGATGACGCGGAACGCGGCGCCAATGACCGCATCGCCATTGATTTGGAGAAGCAGGAAATCCGCGGCCCGGACGGCGGCTGCATTTCCTTCGAGGTGGATTCCTTCCGCAAGCAATGCTTGTTGAATGGCTGGGACGATATCGGTCTCACATTGCGCGACGCCGAAGGCATCGCCACCTTTGAAAAGCAGCACCTGGCGCAAGCGCCCTGGCTTTAACCGACGGACACGTACGATGATCAAACTGCTCCTGCTTCCCGGTGACGGCATTGGGCCCGAGGTGATGGAAGAATCCAAGCGCGTGCTGGGCTGGTATTCCAAAAACCGCCAGTTCGCCTATGAATCCGAAAGCGACCTGATCGGCGGCACGGCCTATGAAAAGACGGGCCGTTCTGATCCCGACGAGACCATCGAAAAGGCCAAGGCGGCGGACGCGGTCCTGTTCGGCGCCGTGGGCGGACCGCAATGGGACAATTTGCCGTTCGAGAAGAAGCCGGAGCGTGGCTTGCTGCGCCTTCGCAAGGATATGGGCCTGTTTGCGAACCTGCGTCCGGCCCTGTGTTTTGACGCGCTCAAGGACGCCTCCACCCTCAAGCCGGAAATCGTGGCGGGCTTGGATATTCTCATCGTGCGCGAACTGACGGGCGGCGTCTATTTCGGCGAGCCCAAGGAAACCACCACCCTGCCCGATGGCCAGAAGCGCGCCGTGGACACCCAAGTTTACACCACCTCCGAGATTGAGCGCATCGCGCGAGTAGCGTTCGAGCTGGCGCGGGTACGCAGCAAGCGTGTCGCGTCTGCTGAAAAATCCAATGTGATGGTGACAGGTGTGTTGTGGCGCCAGGTCGTGACCAAGGTCCACAAGGAAGAATTCCCCGATGTGGAACTCACCCACATCCTGGCCGACAACGCCGCCATGCAGCTGGTGCGCAATCCCAAGCAGTTTGACGTCATGGTCACCGACAATCTCTTCGGCGATGTGCTGTCCGACCAGGCGGCGCAGCTTACCGGTTCCATCGGCATGCTGCCCTCCGCCTCGCTGGGCGCCAAGATCGGGGGCCGCCAGGCGGCGCTCTATGAACCCATCCATGGCAGTGCCCCCGACATCGCGGGCAAGGGCCTGGCCAACCCCATCGCGGGGCTTCTCTCCTTCGCCATGTGCCTGCGCTATTCCTTTGGCAGGATCGAAGACGCCAACCTGCTGGAAAAAGCGGTGGAGCAGGTGCTGGCTGAAGGCTATCGCACCGGTGACATTATGCAGCCGGGCATGAACAAGGTCGGCACCGCCGGCATGACGGATGCCATCTTGAATGCGCTGGACAAGCTCTCTTAACTAGCTGGCCTTGCGTTTCTTGGGCTTGGGTGCGGGCTTGGCCGCCACTGCTTTGCCCTTCAGGCTTTTCTTTAGCGCGGCCATCAGGTCGATGACGTTCGTATCTTCGGGTTCTTCCGCCCGCACGATCTTCTCGCCCTTCTGCTTTTTGTGGATCAGGTCGCGCAGGGCCTTCTCATAACGGTCCTTGAAATCGGACGGGGTGAAGTCTCCTTCCTGCTGGGCGATGATCTTGTCGGCAATCTCTACCATCTTGTGATCGGCCTTCTTGGTGGAGATGTCGTCAAAGGCGGTCTCGGCGGGAATGACTTCATCATTCATGCGCAGCGACCATGCGATCAAGCCCTTGCCCCGCGCCTCGATCGCCATCAGCCGCTCGCGGTTGTGCATGACAACGCGGCCCAGTGCGATGCGCCCCGATTTCGCCATGGCATCGCGGATGACGCCATAGGCGTCCAGCGCCTTGTCGTCCCCCGGCATCAGGTAGAAGGGATCGTTCCAGTAAAGCCTGTCTATATCTTCGCCGTCCACGAAGCGTTCGATATCCAGCGTGTGCGTTGTCTCCAGTTTCACCGCTTCGAAATCTTCCGGCGTCAGCACCACGTAACGCTCGTCACTGATCTCGTACCCCTTGACCAAGTCCGCGCGCTCCACCGGCCCGGAATCGGGATCGGTCGGCACCATGCGGATGCGGTTGTTGGTCTTGGGGTTCAGCAGATGGAAAGAGATGTCCCCCTTGCGGCTGGTGGCGCTGTACAGAGCCACGGGGCAGCTCACCAGCGACAGTCGCAAATGGCCCTGCCAGACCGGGCGGCGTGACAGCCCGGGCGTGGCCGGTTCATCATCATTGGCATGATGGCGGCGCGGCGCGGCTTTCCTGGCCTTGGAAGAAGGGGCTTTCTTGCGCTTGGCGGCCATGGTCGGCTCCGGGAAGGGTCACCCTTACAACCACCGGGCCGGGCAGGCGTTCCGGCCCCAAATGCCCCATTTTTGCCCCAAATCCGGGCAGCGTTGCGTTGTTCGCTGTGTTGCAACATAAAGCAGGGCCTTTTCCCGGACCCAGTGCGTATGACTGTGCCCTTCCGCCGCCTTTTAGTGGCCAATCGCTCCGAGATCGCGATCCGGGTCTTCCGGGCCGCCACGGAACTGGGCATTTCCACCATCGCGGTCTATGCGGAAGAGGACAAACTCTCCCTCCACCGCTTCAAGGCGGACGAGGCCTACCAGATCGGCAAGGGCAAGGGCCCGGTCGAAGCCTATCTTTCCATTGATGAAGTCTTGCGGGTGGCGAAAGAGGCGAAAGCCGACGCCATCCATCCCGGCTATGGCTTGCTGTCGGAAAGCCCGGAGTTTGCGCAAGCTTGCGCCGAAGCCGGCATCATTTTCATCGGCCCGTCTCCGAAAACACTTCGCATGCTGGGCAACAAGGTGGATGCCCGCGCGCTGGCCGTGAAAATGGGCGTGCCGGTGATGCCCGCAAGCCCGCCGCTACCGGACGATCCCGAAGCCATCAAGAAAATGGCCCGCGACGTGGGCTATCCCGTGATGCTGAAGGCAAGCTGGGGCGGCGGCGGCCGCGGCATGCGGCCCATCGAAAGCGAAGACACGCTGCTGGACGCCGTCTTCACGGCCCGCCGCGAAGCAAAGTCCGCCTTCGGCAAGGACGAAGTCTATCTGGAAAAGCTTGTCAGCCGCGCTCGGCATGTCGAGGTCCAGGTTTTGGGCGATGCCCATGGCAACCTGGTGCATCTGTTCGAGCGCGATTGTTCCATCCAGCGCCGCAACCAGAAAGTCATCGAGCGTGCCCCCGCTCCTTATCTGAAAGACTCGGACCGCAAGGCGCTGTGCGACGCGGCGCTGAAGATCGCCCGTGGCTCGGACTATGTCGGTGCCGGCACAGTCGAATTCCTGATGGATGCCGACACCGGAAAATTCTATTTCATCGAAGTAAATCCCCGCATCCAGGTGGAGCACACCGTCACCGAAGTCGTCTGCAGCCTGGATATCGTCAAGGCGCAGATTCGCATCGCCGAAGGCAAACGCATTGGTGCCCCCACGCCGGATGGCGGTTATGAAACCGGCATTCCCCCGCAGAGCGAAATCGCGGTCAAGGGTCATGCCATCCAGTGCCGCATCACCACGGAAAACCCGGAAAACAATTTCATTCCCGATTATGGCCGTATCATCGCCTATCGCGGCGCCACCGGCTTTGGCATCCGCATTGATGGCGGCACCGCCTATTCCGGGGCGGTGGTGACGCGCTGGTACGATCCTTTGCTGGAAAAGGTTACTGCCTGGGCCGCGACGCCCGATGAAGTGATCGCCCGCATGGAACGGGCCTTGCGCGAATACCGCATAAGGGGCGTGGCCACGAATCTTCCGTTCCTGGAAGCGGTGCTGAAACATCCCAAGTTCCGCGCCAATGAATACACAACCCGTTTCATTGACCAGACGCCGGAGCTTTTGCAGCTTGGCCGCCGCCGCGACCGCGCCACGCGGCTTCTCACCTATATCGCCGATGTCACAGTCAATGGACATCCCGAAGCGCGGGGCAGGGCAAGGCCGCCCGCCACCGCCCGCGTGCCGGAAGCGCCGGTCTTTCCGGCCACCGCTATTGTCGGCAGCAAGCAAATCTTCGACAAGCTGGGTGCGGAAAAATTCGCGACCTGGATGAAGGACCAGAAACAAGTCCTCATCACCGACACCACCATGCGCGATGCGCACCAGTCGCTGCTGGCGACACGCGTGCGTACTTTTGATATTGCCGCCATCGCGCCCGCCTATGCGGCGGGCCTGCCGCAGATGTTCTCGCTGGAATGCTGGGGCGGAGCCACATTCGATGTCGCCATGCGTTTCCTGGGCGAAGACCCCTGGGAAAGGCTGGCTTTGGTGCGCGAGCAGGTGCCGAACCTGCTGACGCAAATGCTGCTGCGCGGCGCGAATGGCGTCGGCTACACCAATTATCCCGATAATGTGGTGAAGGCGTTTGTGAAACGCACCGCCGAAGCGGGCATGGACCTGTTCCGCATCTTCGATTGCCTGAACTGGGTGGAAAACATGCGCGTCGCCATCGATGCGGTGCGCGAAAGCGGCAAGCTGGCGGAAGGCGCCATCTGCTATACGGGCGATCTCTTCGATCCGGCCCGCGCCAAATATGACCTGGCCTATTACGTGAAAATGGCCAAGGATCTGGAAAAGGCCGGCTGCAACATCCTGGCCATCAAGGACATGGCGGGCCTGCTGAAACCGGCGCAAGCCCGCGCGCTGGTGACCGCGCTGAAGAATGAAATTGGCCTGCCCATTCACCTGCACACCCATGACACATCGGGCATAGCCGGGGCCACCATCCTGGCGGCGGTGGATGCCGGTGTGGATGCGGTAGATGCGGCGATGGACGCCATGTCCGGCAACACTTCACAACCCTGCCTGGGTTCGATCGTGGAGGCGCTGCGCTATACGCCGCGCGATCCTGGGCTTGATCCCGAAGCCATCCGCCAGATCAGCTTCTACTGGGAAGCGGTGCGTACCCAGTATACTGCCTTTGAAAGCGACCTCAAGGCGGGTGCGTCCGAAGTTTACTTGCACGAAATGCCTGGCGGCCAGTTCACCAATTTGAAGGAACAGGCGCGATCCTTGGGCCTGGAAACGCGCTGGCACGAAGTGGCGAAAGCCTATCGCGCCGCCAATGATCTGTTCGGCGACATTGTGAAAGTGACGCCATCGTCCAAGGTGGTGGGCGACATGGCGCTGATGATGGTGTCGCAAAATCTCTCCAGCGCCGATGTGCTGGATCCCAAGACGGATGTGGCCTTCCCCGCCTCGGTGGTGGAGATGCTGCATGGCGATCTGGGCCAGCCTTTGGGCGGGTGGCCCGAGGCATTGCAGGCAAAGGTGCTAGCGGGCAAGAAGCCCATCACGGACCGCCCGGGCGCGCTGCTGCCGCCCGCAGACCTGGACGCCGCCAAGGCCGAAGTGGAAGCCAAGATCGGCCGCCCCATCGAGCCGGACGAGTTCCTGTCCTATCTCATGTATCCCAAGGTGTTCGTGGATTATGCGCTCACCCGCCGCAAATACGGCCCGGTCTCACGCCTGCCCACGCCGGTCTTTTTCTATGGCATGAAGGTGCGCGACGAGATCGGCATCGAACTGGAGCGGGGCAAGGCGCTGGCCATTCGCCTGCAGACCATCGGGGAGACTGATGACGAAGGCCGGGTGCGGGTCTTCTTTGAACTGAACGGTCAGCCCCGCATCATCAAGGTGCCCAACCGCTCCGCCTCCGCCCGGGTGGAAGCACGCCGCAAGGCGGAAGAGGGCAATGACTGCCATGTCGCCGCACCCATGCCCGGTGCGGTTTCCACAATCGCAGTGCAAAAGGGCCAGGCCCTCAAGGCAGGCGACGTGCTTCTCACCATCGAGGCGATGAAGATGGAAACGGCCCTGCATGCGCCGCGCGATTGCATGGTGGCCGAATTGCTGGTGACGCCGGGAATGCAGATCGACGCCAAGGACCTCTTGGTCGTTCTGTCTTAGCTCTTGGAAATCACCGGCATGGAAAACTCCGCGCCCTTGCCGACACTGGACGGCCAGCGCGCGGTGACGGTTTTCGTGCGCGTCCAGAAGCGGATGGAATCCGGGCCATGCTGGGCCAGATCGCCAAAGGCCGACCGTTTCCAGCCGCCAAAGGAATAATACGCCAGCGGCGTGGGGATGGGGACATTGACACCCACCATGCCCACGTCCACTCGCGCCGCGAAATCGCGGGCGGCATCGCCGCTGCGGGTGAAGATGGCGACGCCATTGCCATATTCATGGTTGCTGGCCAGCGCCAACGCCTCCTCATAGTCCTTCGCCCGCAGCACCGACAGGACAGGTCCGAAAATCTCGGTCTTGTAGATGTCCATGCTGGATTTCACATGGTCGAACAGGCAGGCCCCGAAATAAAAGCCCTTCTCGTAACCCTGCATTTTAAAGCCGCGGCCATCCACCACCAGCTTGGCGCCCTCGGCCACGCCCTTCTCAACCAGCCCCGCCACGCGATCGCGGGCCTCGACCGTCACCAGCGGCCCGAAATCCGCTTCGCTAGCCGTATAGGGACCGGGCTTCAGGGCCTCCACGCGGGGTTTCAGCGCGGCCACCAGGCGATTGGCGGTTTCCTCGCCTACCGGCACCGCCACCGAAATCGCCATGCAGCGTTCGCCGGCCGAGCCATAGCCTGCGCCGATCAGCGCGTCCGCTGCCTGTTCCATGTCGGCATCCGGCATGATGACAGCGTGGTTCTTCGCGCCGCCAAAACATTGCGCCCGTTTTCCATGCCGTGCGGCCTCCGCATAGACATGGGCGGCCACCGGTGTTGACCCCACGAAGGACACGCCCGCGATGGCGGGATGAGCCAGGAGCGCATCCACCGTGTCGCGGCCGCCATGCAGCACATTCAAAATGCCGGGCGGCAATCCCGCCTCGATCATCAATTCCGCCAGCCGCACCGGCACCGAGGGATCGCGCTCTGACGGCTTCAAAATGAAGGCGTTGCCGCAGGCGATGGCGGGCGCGAACATCCACATGGGTATCATGGCGGGAAAATTGAACGGCGTGATGCCGACGCCGATGCCGATGGGCTGGCGCAGGCTGTACATGTCGATGTTCGGACCCGCTCCGTCGGTGAACTCGCCCTTGGCCAGTTGTGGAATCCCGATGGCGAATTCCGCCACTTCCAGCCCGCGCTGGATGTCGCCGATGGAATCGGCAACCGTCTTGCCATGCTCGCGCGACATCAATTCGGCCAGTGGCTTCAAATTGGCATTTAGTAATTCCACATAGCGCATCATCACCCGCGCGCGGCGCTGGGGATTGGTCGCCGCCCAGGCCGGCTGCGCCGCACGGGCGCTGGCGATGGCTGCGTCCAGTTCGGCGGGACCAGCCAAGTCCACCTTGGCATCTACCTCGCCGGTGGCGGGGTTGAAGACATCCCCCAACGTGCCGCCGCCCGGATGGGCCTTGCCCGCGATGAAATGATGGATATGGCGCATGGTCTGTCTCCCCGCATAAATATGCACGGAACTGGGGGAATTAGACCAGCCTAATGACGATGCGGGACCAATGTGGCGCGCAGGCCTGGAAGCCCGTGCCGGTGCAGCCCGTCCTCCCAAGCCATGAATTCTTCCAGGCTGAGGCTGTAGCGCGCGCAAGCCTCACCGATACTGAGTATGCCGCCTTCAACCGCTGCCACCACTTCGGCCTTGCGGCGCGCCACCCAGCGCCGCGTGCCGGGCGCGGGCAGGTTGCCAAGGTTGAGAAGTTGGCCGTCAGGGCCGATTACGGAGCCGGGAGTGAGCGTCTGCATGAGTTGGTAACTCGGGCGCTCCGGGGCCGTTCCTCTTAAGGCTTTGGCAAGGCGGGAACTCTGGCTGTGTGTAAGTCGTATTCCCGTGCAAATACGGGCTTTTGGCTGGAAAATTCACGCGGCCAGCCCCCATTTTTCCTTTATAAGCCAGACCATCATCACGGGGGTTCGCATGCTGCGTTTTTTCCAGGCCATGATGCCGCGCGAGGACAGGTTTTTCGGCCTGTTCGACCGGCATGCCCGCACCCTGGTCCAGGGCGCTCTGGCTCTGCGCGACCTGCTGGAAGGCGGCCACCAGGTCGGCGACGCGGCAAGGCGCATCATTGCGCATGAAAATGAAGCCGACGCCATTGCCCGCGAGGTCATGCTGAATGTTCGCCGCAGCTTCATCACGCCCTTCGACCGGGGCGATATCCGCGACCTGATTTCGCTGCTGGACGATTCCATTGACCAGATGCAGAAGACGGCCAAGGCCATCATGCTGTTCGAGGCGGACAAGTTCGAAGTTCATATGCGCCAGATGGCTGACATCATCCTGCGCTGCGCCGAACTGACAGTAGAGGCGGTGAGTCTGCTTGGCTCCATGCGCGAGAATGCTGCGCGCATCAACGCCATCACCGAAGAGATCGTGAAACTGGAAGATCAGGCTGACGAACTCAATGATGCCGGCATCAAGGCGCTGTTCCAGGCCCACCGCACCGGCAACGCCATGGCCTTCATCATCGGCAATGAAATCTACGATCACCTGGAAAAAGTGGTGGACCGGTTCGAAGATGTGGCCAACCGCATCAGCGGCATCGTGATCGAGCAGGTATGACTTTTCTTCTGGTTTCCCTGATCGGCATCGCGCTGGTCTTTGATTTTCTCAATGGCCTGCACGATGCGGCCAATTCCATCGCCACCATCGTCTCCACCAGGGTGCTGTCGCCGCGCTATGCCGTGGCATGGGCGGCGTTCTTCAATTTCATCGCCTTTGCCGTGTTCGGATTGCATGTGGCTTCCACCATCGGCACCGGCATCATCAGTCCCGGCGCCATCTCCGACCAGGTGATCTTCGGCGCGCTGATGGGGGCGATTGTCTGGAATATCGTCACCTGGCTGGCGGGCATTCCTTCATCTTCCAGTCATGCCCTGATCGGCGGGCTGGTGGGAGCGGGTGTCTGCAAGGCTGGCTGGAACGTGGTGCAATGGGCGGGCCTGGGCAAGACCGTGGCCGCCATCGTGCTATCGCCCGCCACCGGCTTCGTGCTGGCGCTTGTTCTGGTGCTGATGGTGTCCTGGATGTTCGTGCGCGCGACACCGCTGAAGGTGGACAAGATATTCCGTCATGTGCAGTTCGTCTCGGCATCCGCCTATTCGCTGGGCCATGGCGGCAATGACGCGCAAAAGACCATGGGCATCATCGCGGCGCTTCTGTTCGCGCATGGCATGTCGGGCGGTAGTTTCCATGTGCCCTTCTGGGTTGTCCTGTCCTGCCAGGCAGCCATGGCGCTAGGCACCCTGTTCGGTGGCTGGCGCATCGTGCGCACCATGGGTTCGCGCATCACGCGGCTTTCGCCCATGCAGGGTGTCTGCGCTGAGACGGCTGGATCATTGACCTTGTTCGCCGCCACCTGGATGGGCATTCCCGTCTCCACCACCCACACCATCACGGGCGCCATCATCGGCGTTGGCGCGGCGCGGCGCGTTTCGGCGGTGCGCTGGATCGTGGCCAAGGACATTGTCGTGGCTTGGGTCGTCACCATGCCGGCGGCTGGCCTGATCGCGGCGGGGTTCTATTTCCTGGCGGGGCTTTTCGGAGTGAGTTAGCCGCATGGGGGGCACGCATCCGGTCGTGAATCGCGGACGGCAGGTCGCGGCCCTGTGCTGGCGGCTGCAGCCGGAAACCGGGATGCCGGAAATATTGCTGGTCACTTCGTTGCGCACGCGCCGCTGGATATTGCCCAAGGGCTGGCCCATGCGGGGGATGAGTTCGGGTGAGGCCGCCGCCATGGAGGCGCTGGAGGAAGCGGGCGTGGGCGGCGTGGTCAGCGAGGCGCCCATCGGCCGCTATCATTATCTGAAGGAAAAGCGCGGCCGCGCCGTGCCATGCCAGGTGGATGTCTATGGCGTGGAAGTGCGCCACACGCTGGTGACATGGCCCGAAAAAGGCCACCGCGACATCACCTGGCTTTCCCCCGCCGAGGCGGCGGAGCGGTTGGAGGAACCGGAGCTGCGCGAACTGGTACGCGGCTTTCTGCCGCCGGCGCCATAGGCGGTGTTGTTATCAAAGGTTCATTCTATTCGGCAGCCACTGCCATGGGTCGCGGTTGTCGCCCCATGGTCCAGTTCGCGCGCAGGCGCACTTTCGGATTTGGCGAACACCAGATCTCACCACTGTCATCCAGCGCCACAACCCAGATCAGATTATGTTCTTCGCCATAGTCAATCACGGCAAATGCCACGCCCTTGCCCTTTCCCTCCACGGTGACCGGCAGGGACGGCGATAATTGGCTGAAACTCATCTGTTTCCCCTGTGTCGTTCTAATTCAGGGAACACAAAGGCGGCTGGGCGGTTCCAGCATGACACAATTCATCAATCGGCCCGTACGGGACCGGACAAAGCAGAGGATAGAATGACTGACAAACATGCCGATAAAAGTGCAGGCCAAGACATCGCCAAGTTCAAGATGAAGCCCAGGCCTGGCTCGCCGCCCGGACTTGAAACTGACGGGCACGGCAATGTGATCCCGCTGGCGCAGCGCACGAAAGAAGACCAGGAAAAAGCCTTGGCGGCGGGCGAGAAGAATCCTGATCAGGAAGCCGAGCATCCCGCAGCCATGCCGCGCGATCAGCAGGGGCAAGGCGGTAAGGCCGCCCATCATGACCGCGAAGGGCAGCAAGGTGGCACGGAAGGTGGTGGCCGCGAGCAGGACTAGCTTTACAGGCCAATATGACGTGTTGCGGGCAAGTCCGGATTGAAGGACTATTGCTCCAATATTCACGATTTTCGTCATATTGGGGGCATCATGGAACGCAGGACCGTACTGGCCGGCATTGCCGGCGGCATCGCGGCGGCGGCCTTGCCGCGCATCGCATCGGCGCAAGCGCGCAAGGGCTACGATTTTATCCAGGTGGATGTCTTTTCCCGCAACAAGCTGGAAGGCAACCCGCTGCCGGTCTTCACCAATGCTGCCGGCCTGACAGACGCGCAGATGCAGAATATCGCCCGCGAACTCAACCATTCCGAAACCACTTTCATCCTGCCCGCAACGGGCAAGGGCGATGCGCGGGTTCGCATCTTCGGCACCAACAATGAACTGCCCTTTGCCGGCCACCCCACCCTGGGAACCGCCTTTGTGATGTCGCAGACTCGCCCCGGCAGGACGTCGCTGGTGCTGGAGGAAAATGTGGGCCCGATCCCGGTGACCCTGGAGAAGCGGGCCGACGGCACTTTCATCGAGATGACGCAGAATGAACCTGTCTTCGGCGCCAAGGCCGACCCCAAGATGATTGCCGACACGGTGGGCATCAGCGTAGACGAAATTGACAGTCGTTATGCGCCGCAGATGGTGTCCACCGGCACCAATTTTTTGATCGTGCCGCTGAAAAGTGTCGCGACCCTGGCCAAGCTCAAGGTTGGTTTTTCCATGCCGGCCGACCAGCGCAAAACCTTCGGCACCGGCGCCTATTATGTTGTGACGGGCGAGCCGCAGGTGGAAAGCCGCATGATCGGCGCCAGCAACGAAGATCCTGCCACCGGCAGCGCGGTGGGTTGTGCTACTGCCTTCCTGGTGCAGAACGGCATCCGCAAGCCGGACGAACAGGTCGCCATCCTGCAAGGCCGCTTCGTCAATCGCCCCAGCACGCTTTACGTGCGCGCCGGCATGACGAACGGCAAGGCCACCAATGTCCGCGTGGGAGGCTATGTGGTGGAAGTGGCGCGCGGCACATTTACGGTGTGACGGCGTGAGCGCGTATACCGGCACCGAACCTTTCGTCTTGTGGCCCGGCGTCTTCAGCGATGCCGAGCTGGACAGGATCGTCGCCTATGGCGACGCGCTGCAGCTTCATGACGCCACGGTGAAGACCGCGACTACCGCCGAAGGTCTCAACAGCGTGCGCAGCACCAAGGTAGCGTTTTTCGACCAGGTGCCGGATATCAAATGGCTCTATGAAAAAATGTCGAACATCGTGTTCGAGCTGAACCGAAAGACGTACCAGTTCGAATTGTTCGGCATGGAGCGGTTCCAGTACACGGTCTATAATCAGGGCGGCCAGGATCATTATGGCTGGCACATGGACCAAGGCCACACCAAAAGCCCGCGCAAGCTGTCCCTGGTGCTGCAACTGTCGGCGCCGACGGATTACGAAGGCTGCAATCTGGAAATCCAGCCATCGGCGAAAGTCGAAACCATGCCGCGGGAGCGCGGCACCTTGGTGGCGTTCCCATCCTATATCGTGCACCGGGTGACGCCCATCCAATCGGGCGTCCGGCGTTCGCTGGTGATCTGGTGCAACGGGCCGCGCTTTCGCTGAACCTTTGCGGGGGCGGGCAGGGCTTGATGGCTGTGGATGCAGTGCAATACGAACCGATCTCCGCCAAAAATCCCCTTCTAACAAGAAAAATACCAGGAAATTTCAGAAATTTAGACATGAAGCCAGGTTTCTCTGGCAAAAAGTGATTCTAGTTCAATAGGTTGTTGCGAAATTTCCTACGCGGCGTATCACGGGTGTGAATTTCGATATCAGGGAGCTGGCTCCTCTGCATCAGGTAGAAAATGTCAGAAGTGCCTCGGCGGCGGAGCGCGCAACTCTTGAAATGGACTGGCGCGGATAAATGACCCACGTGGCGGCTGGTAATAGTGGGGTGGTGCGGCTAGAGTTTTCCCAACTTACAAAAACTCGATGGGGGGTTCGCCTATGCGTCGTATCTTAAGCGCCTTGACCGGTCTGTCTTTCCTGCTGACGCCGACACTCGGCATCGCGGCACCGTCTGCCAATCCAAACGTCACCGAATTCAATGGCGCCGTCGTGGCCCAGAAATTTCCGCCGCCGGTGGAAGCGCTCAACGGTATGGTGGTGAGCTCCAGCCATTACGCAAGTCAGGTTGGAGCCGACATTCTCAAGGCAGGCGGCAACGCCGTAGACGCGGCGGTGGCGGTTGGCTATGCGCAGGCTGTAACGCATTCCTCCGCTGGCAATATTGGCGGCGGCGGATTCGCCACGATCCATCTCGCCAATGGCAAGGACACATTTATCAACTTTCGTGAGAAAGCTCCGGAAGCCGCCAAGTCCACTATGTATCAGGACGCCAAGGGCGACGTGATCCCCGGCCTCTCCACCCGTGGCCATCTGGCGGTTGGCGTCCCTGGCTCGGTGATGGGCATGGAACGGATGCTGAAGGAATATGGCACCATGACCCGCGCTCAGGTGATGGCGCCGGCGATCAAGCTCGCCGAAGAGGGCTATGTGCTACGGGATAGCGATGCGGGCGCTTTTAGCAATGCCAAGAACTTTGAGGGCCAGCCCAATGTCGCGGCCATTTTTCTCAACAATGGCCGGCCCTGGAAAGCCGGCGATCGCTTCGTTCAGAAGCAACTTGCCGCAACGCTGAAGGAGATTTCGGCGCAGGGGCCCGATGTTTTCTACAAAGGCGACATCGCGGAGCGCGTGGTCACGGCGTCCAAGGCCAATGGCGGCATCCTCACGATGAGAGATTTTGCCGATTACACCGCCACAGAAAGCGCGCCGCTCTACTGCATCTATCGCGGTTTTCGGATCATCTCCTCGCCCCCGCCGTCGTCCGGTGGAGCTTCTATGTGCGAGATACTCAACATCCTGTCCGGCTATCCGATGAACAAGATGTCGGCGCATTCCGCCAAGAGCGTGCATTTGATGGTGGAAGCGATGCGCCACGCCTATGTCGACCGGAATTTCTCACTGGGCGATCCCACCTTCATCAAAAATCCCATCGAAAAACTTTTGTCGAATAATCATGCAGCCGGCATTCGGGCCAAGATCGACCCCGTCAACCCGACGCCGTCATCGGAAATCAGTACTGGCGCAGTGCTGCATGAAAATAACGAGACCACACATTATTCCGTAGTCGACAAGGACGGCAACGCTGTTTCCGTCACCTATACCCTCAATGGCAACTTTGGGGCGCAAGTGATTGCGGGAGATACGGGCTTTTTCCTGAACGACGAGATGGATGACTTCACTTCCAAGGTGGGCGCGCCCAACATGTTTGGTCTGGTTCAGGGCGAAAATAACTCGATCCAGCCCGGCAAGCGTCCACTCTCCTCTATGGCTCCAACCATCATTACCAAGAATGGCCAGGTCTTCATGGTGACGGGCAGTCCGGGCGGTTCACGCATCATTACCATCACGCTTGAATCTATCCTCAACGTGATCGACCACAACATGGACCTGAAGGCCGCAGTGGACACGCCGCGCATCCACCACCAGTGGATGCCCGACACCGTCTATGTCGAACCCAATGCTATAACGCCTTCCGTGAAGAAGGAGCTGGAAGCAGCTGGTTATAATTTCACCGAGAACAGAAGCTGGGGCTCTGTCGAAGCTATTATGGTCGGCATCAAAAACGGAAAACGCGTGCTCTATGGCGCCAATGATGACCGCGATCTCCCTAGTGCCGCCGTTGGCTACTAAGTAATCACTATATGCAGGACGCACGGGCAGCGTGGGCTACGCCCTGCGCTTGCCCGTGATCTGACGGGTGATTTGTACCAGTGCGATAGAGAGACTGTGGCATTGAAAGGCCTCTGACCTGACAGGATTTTTGTATCAAGGCAGTTTCTATCAATTCTATTGTTACAAAAAGACCCGGTCAGGTCATGGTTTGCGATGCTGAGAGATCGAATTGCAGCGCGCGCGCCGGCATCGAACCAGGACGTGAACCTCATCAAAGCCATCGTGCGTGCGAACAAGTGGTTTGCCATGCTGAGAGATCGAGAAGTGAAATCCATCTCTGATCTTGCAAAGAAGGAACGCGTCTCCAGAACTTACTTAAGCCGATTGGTGCCGCTCGCGTTGTTGGCACCAGATATCACCGAGACCATCCTCGAGGGGCGCCAGCCCGTTGATCTATCCATGGAGCGGTTGTTCTCACTGATGCCTCTGCCGCTCAGCTGGGTTGAGCAGAGATCCGTATTGGGATTTTCGGCGCGTTAACCCATTACTCTCAGATCTGGCCGTGAGCCCACCAAAGTGATCGTTCACTTGAGCTAAATTCGACCACTTTCGATCATCATTTGCCGATCGCGCGATCTGACACTGCCACTGGAAAAAGGGCCTCCGGAGAAAAACCCGGGTGCTCGCCCCAAAGTGGTCTCTCGTCGACCAAAACAGTGGCGCAAAACGCCTTTGTCCGGAGACAAGGCTCTGAAACTTCGCGGCTATTTTGGAGAGCTGGAGAATGCGGTTTGGAGAGCAAACTCGGTGGCTGGGGGACTAGGATTCGAACCTAGACAGGCAGAGTCAGAGTCTGCAGTCCTACCGTTAGACGATCCCCCAACAGGATCAATGGCTTATGGCAAGAGCGGCAGGACTGCCGTCTGGTCCTTGGGCCAGGATGCTTGCCTAATCTAATCCCCATCCGTCTTCAAGCGGTTAAGGGTTCCCCGCCCTTTTCCTTGTGCGTCCGCCCCTTTAGCGTGGCGGGCAGTCTTTAAGGGGATTGGGCCATGAACCGTTCGCTGCTTTTGCTTGCCGGATTTGCGCTGCTGCTGGCCGCGCCCGCCGCCGCGCAAGCGCCAAAACCCGAAGCTACCTCGCTGTTCGGAAAGCCACTTTATTCCAATCCGCCTTCCGCTGATGCGCTGGCGAAATACGAAGCGGCCAGGAAAGATTACGAGGCCGATCCCAAAAGCGCCGACAAGCTGATCTGGTATGGGCGGCGCACTGCCTATCTGGGGCGCTTCAACGACGCCATCGCCATTTTCAGCGAGGGCGTGAAGAAATTTCCAGCCGACGCGCGCATCCTGCGCCATCGCGGCCACCGCTACGTCACCACCCGCCAGCTCGACAATGCCATTGCCGACCTGACAAAGGCGCATGCGATGATCGCGGGAAAGAAGGACGAAGTGGAGCCGGACGGCGCCCCCAATGCGCAGAACATTCCCGTCTCAACCCTGAACGGCAATATCCGCTATCACCTGGCGCTGGCCTATTACTTGAAACATGACTGGGCCAAGGCCAAGCCAATTTACGAAGAAGACCTGAAAGCGGGCGGTCATGACGACCAGCGCATCGCGGATTCCTATTGGTATTATTCGGTCCTCCGTCGCATGGGGCAGGAAAAAGAAGCTGCCGCCTTCCTGAAATCCATTCCGCCCAAGTTGAACCTCATCGAAGGCGAGCCTTACATGCGCGTGGTGCGCCTGGCGCGCCATGACATCACCGAGGCGCAAGCCATGGGCGATGGCCCCAAGGGTGCGACCAGCCCGGCGGTGGCTTACGGCATCGCCAACTGGCACCTCTATTCTGGCGACAGGGCGGGCGCGGAAAAGCGGATGCGCGAGCTTGTGGCGGGCAAAAGCTGGGGCGATTTCGGCTTCATCGCCGCCGAGTCTGACCTTGCCGCAGGGCTAAAATAGCAAGGCCATTATTTCACTGGCATATCAAGTTATTAGCAGCGAAAAGCGGCGTTAAACAGCCCTTTTCCTTGCGCCGGCCTCCCCGCACCTTTATGCGTGGCCGCCAAGGTTCCCGCCCGCCCATTTGATTCGTATCAGGAGGTTCCCCCTGAACCGCCCGGCCCGCAAAGCCAGAGCAGAAAGTCCGGCCCCATTGGGCCCGCTGCTGGCCGTGCTGGACCTTGGCACCAACAACTGCCGGCTGCTGATCGCGCGGCCCGCGGCAAACGGGTTCAGTGTGGTGGATTCCTTCTCGCGCATTGTGCGACTGGGCGAAGGCGTCGGCGCCAGCGGGATACTGTCGGAAGCCGCCATCACCCGCACGGTCGCCGCCTTGAAAGTGTGCGCCCAGCGCATCGCCAAGCACAAGGTGACGCATGTGCGCGCCTATGCCACCCAGGCCGCGCGCCAGGCTGGCAATACAGAAACACTGGTGACGCGTGCGCGCATCGAAGCCGGGATTGAATTGTCCGTGATTAGCGCACAAGCGGAAGCCGATCTGGCGGCTTTGGGCTGCGCGCCCCTGATCGGGCGCAAATATCAGGGCGGCCTGATTTTCGATATTGGCGGCGGCTCCACAGAGATTGTCTGGCTGCATCGCAAGGACAGCGTGCTGGAAACGCGGCTGGCGGAATCGCTGGCGGTGGGCGTGGTCTCGCTGGCCGAGGAATATGGCCCGGCATCGCAGACCCATGCCGGGTTCGAGAAAATGCGCACTGCCATGATCCGCGCCTTCCAGCCGCTTGCTGACAAGACGAAAAACTTCGATCCGGCGCGCGAGCATCTGCTGGGTACCTCCGGCACCGTCACCACGCTTGCCGCCATCGCCATGAAATTGCCGCGCTACAACCGCGCCCGGGTGGACGCGAGCTGGCATGACACAAAGAACCTGTTGGCGGTGGTGGAGCGCATTTCGCGCCTGGACACGGCGGCGCTGGCCAGGATTGGCGCCATCGGCGCGGAGCGCGCGGATCTGATGCTGTCCGGTTCTGCCATATTCGCGGCCATCTGCCATCTGTGGCCCAGCGCCATGCTGCGGGTGGCGGATAGGGGCCTGCGAGAAGGCATGCTGCGCCAGCTCGAAATCGAATTGAACGTGAAGGAGCCGGCGTGAAACCGGCAGGCACATCCGGCCGCGGCGAAGTGCGGGTCAAGGTGAAGAAGAATCGCGGCCTCAAGCCTTCTTCGCGCGAATGGCTGACCCGCCAGCTCAACGATCCCTATGTCAAAGCCGCCAAGGGCGCGGGCTATCGCAGCCGCGCCGCCTTCAAGCTGGTGGAGCTGGACGAGAAATTTCGATTCCTGAAAAAAGGCGCGCGCATTCTTGATTTGGGTTCGGCCCCCGGCGGCTGGAGCCAGGTGGCCGCCGCCAAGGGCGCCATCGTTGTCGCCGCCGACGTGCTGGAGATGGAAGGCATGTCGGGCGTCACCTTTTTCCAGCTTGATCTCACCGATGCTGATACGCCGGATATCCTGAAAGACGCGCTGGGCGGTGCAGCCGATGCCGTGATCAGCGACATGGCGGCCCCCACCACCGGCCATCGCGGCACGGATCATATCCGCACTCTCGCTTTGGTGGAGATCGCGCTGGAGGTGGCCGAAGATATGCTGCGGCCCGGGGGCATCTTCGTGGCCAAGCTGTTCCAGGGGGGCGCCACCGGCGCGCTTCTGTCGCGGCTCAAGAAAGGCTTTGCCGAGGTGAAGCACGTCAAGCCGCCCGCCTCCCGTTCCGATTCCGTTGAACTGTACGTGGTAGCGACCGGCTTTAGAGGCTGAAACAAAAAAAGCCCTGCTGTTTCCAGCAGGGCTCTTCTGTTTGCTTCGTTGTTTTTCTGGGGAGAAAAAACTACGGCGCTTCGTGCAGGCTGATGGAGCCGATGCCCGCCGCCACGTTCAAACCCTTGGAGCCTTCCAGGCTGAGGGGCTGAAGCGCGAACGACTTGTCCAAGCCGCCGATAAGGGCATTGGCCCCGACGCCCAGACCGGCCGTGATCTGCGCGCTAGCGCCGGCATAGTCACCCGACAGGGCGCCCTTGCGCATGTCGGAGGTGGGCGCAAACACGCCCCAGACCAGCACGCCGCCTTCGGTATAGCCAATGTCCACGCCGAACTTGGAGATGGAGCCGGTGTAATGCTCGTAATGGCCATTGCCGCGATAGGTGCAGTGCAAGTCCTTGGATGAGCCGAAGATGAAGCCCCAGCCGCTGGCCACGTTGCAGGTGAGGTCGCCCACGCGGACGCCGTGCGGGGCCGCATCGGCGACGCTGGCAAATGCAAGACCGGCCACGGCAACGGCCACGCCAGCCATCAAATGAAGATTGCGCATAGTAAACTCCTTGGAAATAAACAGCCGGGCGGCGAAATGCCGTCCCCGTCGCATCCGTTAAGAACGCGCCCGGGGCGGCGTGGTTCCGGATGGGGGCTTGTCTAACCAAAGTTCCGCTGGTACAGGCTCGCATGACCCCATCCGACACGACCCCGGCCATCCGCGAAGCCCTTACCTTCGACGATGTGCTGCTGGTTCCTGGGGCCTCCGAAATCCTCCCCGGCCAGGCCGACACCCGCACCCGGCTGACCAAGACGGTTGAGCTGGGCATTCCCCTGATTTCTGCCGCCATGGACACCGTCACCGAAGCGGGCCTGGCCATCGCCATGGCCCAGGCTGGCGGCATGGGCGTGATCCACAAGAATCTGGGCATCGAGGAACAGGCCGAGCATGTCCGGCGCGTGAAGCGGTTTGAAAGCGGCATGGTGGTCAATCCCGTCACCATCACGCCAGACGCCACCCTTGCTGATGCGCTGGCGCTGATGGAGCGGCACCGCATTTCCGGCGTGCCGGTGACCGAAGGCTTGGACGCGAAGGGTTCGGGGAAACTGGTGGGCATTCTCACCAACCGCGATGTGCGCTTTGCCGCCGATCCGCGCCAGAAGGTTTCCGAGCTGATGACCAAGGACGGGCTGGTCACGGTGCGCGAAGGCGTGCAGCCGGATGAAGCCAAGCGGCTTTTGCACCAGCACCGCATTGAAAAGATCATCGTGGTGGATGACGCCTATCGCTGCGTCGGCCTGATCACGGTCAAGGATATCGAGAAGGCCCAGAAATATCCCAACGCCTGCAAGGACGAACGCGGCCGCTTGCGCGTCGCCGCCGCCACCGGCGTGGGCGAAGACGGCTACGCCCGCGCCATGGCGCTGATCGAGGCAGAATGCGATGTCATCATGGTGGACACGGCGCACGGCCATTCGCGCGGCGTGCTGGACGCCATCAGCCGCATCAAGAAGGCCAGCAATTTCGTTCAGGTGGCGGGCGGCAATGTCGCCACCGCCGACGGCGCCAAGGCCTTGATGGATGCTGGCGCCGACGCCATCAAGGTGGGCATTGGCCCCGGCTCCATTTGCACCACCCGCATCGTGGCGGGCGTGGGCGTGCCGCAATTGACGGCCATCATGGACGCGGTGGAAGCGGCGCGGAAATCGGGCATACCGGTCATCGCCGATGGCGGCATCAAATATTCGGGCGACCTGGCCAAGGCGCTGGCCGCGGGTGCATCCGTGGCCATGGTGGGATCACTGCTGGCGGGCACGGAAGAAAGCCCCGGCGAAGTCTTCTTGTACCAGGGCCGCAGCTACAAGGGCTATCGCGGCATGGGCAGCGTGGGCGCCATGGCGCGCGGCAGCGCCGACAGATATTTCCAGGCCGAAGTGCGCGATGCGCTGAAGCTGGTGCCGGAAGGCGTGGAAGGCCAGGTGGCCTACAAGGGTCCTGTTGGCGGCGTGGTGCACCAGATCATCGGGGGCCTGCGCGCCGCCATGGGCTATACCGGCTGCAAGACCATCGCCGAATTCCATCAAAAGGCGAAATTCGTGCGCATCACCGGGGCAGGCCTGCGCGAAAGCCATGTCCATGACATCACGGTCACCCGCGAAGCGCCCAATTATCACCCTGGCGGGCAGTAACTAGTCGCGCAAATGCACCACGGCATTGGCGTCGCCATAGGCGCGGTGCCAGCCTGGCATCTTGTCCAATGCCGCCACGGTTGGCGAACCGTCGGGAAAAATTGTCCAGGCGATATTGTGCCGGGCCAGGGTCTGCGACAGGGCATTGGTGTCACCCCCCGCCAGCGCGTCGTAATTTTTCAGATAGTCCGTGCCGTAAATATCGGTGCGCCCATCAATGAAGACGCGCACGCCTTCAAAAATCAGGTAACCGCCATAGTCATAGGCGTTCAAAACCGGCAGTGCGCGCATCTCCGGCGGCACATGCGCCAGCGCCGCTGCCGGTGTCACCCGGTCCTCGCCGCGCATGGTGGGCGATGCCAGCCGCGCCAGCAGCATGACGGCGAACAGGAAAGCGGCGGCGCGCGCGGGCCAGGGACTGGGGCGCAAAGGACGCGCAGGCCAGGTGGCACCCATGTATGGCGACAGCAGCAATGGCCCCGCCACGCCCAAGATCATCTGGTGGCGGGCATGGGCCAGCGCCAGATAGACGAGACCCAGGAACAACAGCCCGCGAAACACCGGCACGCGCACCCGCACAAAGACATACAGGCTGGCGGCCAGCGCCAGCACCAGCGGGTTCAGATGCGTGACATTGCTGGGCTGCCATTCGCCGACTCCTGCGATGCCCGGCATGAAAAGAAGGCGGATGGGAAACAGAATGCCTTCCAGCATTTCCGGCGTCAGCAGGCAGGCTGCCAGCGATGCTAGCGTGAAAAGAGCCCAGCGCGGCGTGGCGGGGCGCGAAGCCGGTGAAAGCGCGGCTTCGATGGTCAGCGCGCCCGCCAGCGCCGGTCCGAACAGGAAACTGCCATGCAGGTTTGCCCACAGCGGCATCACCAGGACCAGCCACCAATTGGGCGCGGTGTTCTTCGTTCGCGCCCGCACCAGCATCGCCGTCCACAGCGCCAGCAGCGGCAGCGCCAGCATGTGCGGCCGCGCCAGCAAGCTGCCTGTGACCAGTCCCAGCCCGATTATCAATGTCAGCAGCGCGGGCACCGCTTCCATCAGCCGCCGCAGCGCAAAGCCCAGAATGGCTGCTGTCGTACCCATCGCCAGCCCGAACAGAAGATGCAGCCCCGTCCAGCCCGCGGCGCGATAACTGATGGCCATGACGATTTCGGCCAGCCATTCCTGCGCCTGCCAGCGCCCGCCGCCCATGCTGAATGGATCGCTGTGCGGCACGCCATGGGCCAGCATCCATTGCCCCGCCGCCAAATGCCACCAGCTGTCGCCGTCGCGGAAAATCTGCGGCGCATAGGCGGCCAGCGCAAAACCCGCCAGCCCGGCAAAGGCGGCGAATCCCGCAGCCGGTGACGACAGATATTGGTGAAGCCGCTCGCGCATGGGTCCCGCATTCTGCTACAGGGATTGCATAACCGGCTTGGCCAATAGTGGCAACGCGAAGGACACAATGACGCCCGCCGCCCGGCTCCAGGCCGCCATAGACATACTCGGCATCGCCTCTGACCAGCCGCTGGAACGCCTGGCCAAGGCCTTCTGGCGCGAGCGGCGCTATGCCGGTGGCGGCGACCGCCGCGCGGTGGGTGAGATGCTGTTCACCATCGCCCGAAACCGCGCCCATTTCGCGCATCGCATGGGCGGCGATGCGCCGCGCGCGCTGGTGATCGCGGCGCTGCTGGCGGAAGGGCGCGATCCGCAATCGCTTTTCACCGGCGGCTATGGTCCTGAACCATTGAGTGATGCGGAATGCGCCGCCATTGCTGCTGCGCCTGCGCCCGCGCCCATTTGGGTGGAGGGCGAGTTTCCAGAATTCCTGCAAGCCGAATTGCAGCGCGCATTTGGCGATGCGTTGCTGGACGAAATGGCGGCGCTGTCCACGCGCGCACCGGTAGATCTGCGCGTCAACCGCCTGAAAACCGAGAGGGCTACCGTGCTGGCGGCCTTGAAAGACAGCGGCGTGGATTGCGCGCCCATGGCCTATGCAGCGGACGGCATACGCTGCGGCACCGACACACGCGGGCTGGACAAGCATGAACTGTTCCTGTCAGGCGCGTTCGAGATCCAGGATCAGGCCTCGCAGATCGCGGTGCGGTTGTGCGGCATTGGTACCAATGTTCTTGATCTGGCGGCAGGCGCAGGCGGCAAGTCGCTGGCACTGGCCGCGGCGATGCAGAACCGGGGCATGATCACTGCCTGCGACATCCGGGGTGCGGCGCTGGCCGAACTGGAAAAGCGCGCGGCGCGGGCAGGGGCCACCAATATCAAGACGCATATCGGCGCCGCACCGCCCGGTTCTTACGATGTGGTGCTGGTGGATGCACCCTGCAGCGGCAGCGGCACCTGGCGCCGCCAGCCCGACAACAAGTGGCGGCTGACCCCGCAAAAGCTGGCGGCCCTGATGGCAGTTCAGGATGAATTGCTGGACCAGGCCGCGTCGCGCGTCGCCCCTGGTGGGCGGCTTGTCTATGCCACCTGTTCGGTCCTGCCTTGCGAGAATGACGACCGGCTGGCGACATTTGCCGAACGCCATCCGGGCTTCACCGTCTTGGACGCATCCGCTGCCTGGGATGGGCCGCCCGTGCCCGGGCTTGGCCAACAGTTCCGCGCCAGCCCAGCCAAAACCGGCACGGACGGCTTTTTCTGCGCGATTCTGTCCCGCATTTGACGCACTGGTTGGGGACGCGGAAATGTCTAAACTGCCCGCCCATGACCCATCCCGATTCCCGGTTCCTGTTGGCGGCGGCGCTGATTTTGGCCGTTTCGCCCGCTTTTGCGGCGACGCCGAAAAAGGCTGCAAAGCCTGCGGCCAGGGTGGCCAAGGCCGCCAAGGTGGAAGACGCCCCCGCCGATCCGGCCGGTGCCCTGATCGCCCAATCCCGCGCCGCCATGCAGATGGGCGACAAGGATCTGGCCGTGCGCATGGCCCAATCGGCCATCGTGGCGGCGCCCGCCCGCACCGATACCTATGTCGCGCTGGGTGATGTCTATGCCGCGTCTGGCGAGGCGGAGTATGCGCGCGAATATTACGACCAGGCGCTGAACATCGATCCCATGGATGCGGGCGCGCTGAAGGCAGTGGCAAGCCTGGACCATGCGCCGCAACAGCGAACGGCAACGCGCAACGGAAATCCCGGCACCCCATGAGCGTGCTGGTCATTGATTTCGGAAGTCAGGTCACACAGCTGATCGCCCGCCGCGTGCGCGAAGCGGGCGTCTATTGCGAGATCGTGCCTTACAACAAGGCGGAAGCGGCGCTGGCGAAAAAGCCTGAGGCCATCATCCTGTCCGGCGGCCCGGCCAGCGTCACCGAAAGCGACACGCCGCGCGCGCCCCAGGCGGTGTTCGAGTTGGGCGTGCCGGTGCTGGGCATTTGCTATGGCGAAATGACCATGTGCGCCCAGTTGGGCGGCAAGGTGGAAGCCGGTCACGCCCGCGAATTCGGCCGCGCCGATATTCATGTAACAGGCCCGACGCCGCTCCTGGAAGGCCTGGCCGAGACAGGCAGCGAGCCGGTCTGGATGAGCCATGGCGACAAGATCACCGCCATCCCCAAGGGGTTCGCGGTTGTGGCGACATCGGAATCGTCACCCTTCGCCGTCATCGCGGACGAGGCACGGCGCTTTTACGGCGTGCAGTTCCACCCGGAGGTGGCGCATACGCCGCGCGGTGCCACCCTGCTGCACAATTTCGTGCGCGGCATCGCCGGCATCCAGCCGTCCTGGAACATGCATGCCTTCCGCGCCGCGGCGGTGGAAAAAATCCGCGCCCAGGTGGGCAAGAGCAAGGTTATCTGCGGGCTGTCGGGCGGGGTGGATTCGTCCGTCGCCGCCGTGCTGATACATGAAGCCATTGGTGACCAGCTCACCTGCATTTTCGTGGACACCGGCCTGATGCGGTCGGGGGAGAGCGACGAGGTCGTGTCGCTGTTCCGCAACCATTACAACATTCCCTTGATCCATGCCGAAGCATCGGAGCTTTTCCTGGGCAACCTCAAGGGCGTCAGCGACCCGGAGCAGAAGCGCAAGATCATCGGTTCGGCCTTCATTGATGTCTTTGACAAGGAAAGCCAGAAAGTGGGCGGGGCAGAGTTTCTGGCTCAAGGCACGCTCTATCCCGACGTGATTGAAAGCATCTCGGCCACCGGCGGGCCAAGTGTCACCATCAAGAGCCATCACAATGTCGGCGGGCTTCCCGCCTACATGAAGATGAAGCTGGTCGAACCCTTGCGCGAACTTTTCAAGGATGAAGTGCGCGCGTTGGGCCGGGAGCTGGGCCTGCCGCCGGCTTTCGTGGGCCGCCATCCATTTCCCGGGCCGGGCCTGGCCATCCGCATTCCGGGCGAAATCACGCCGGAAAAGCTTGAGATATTGCGCAAAGCCGACACCATCTACCTGGACGAAATTCGCAAGGCGGGGCTTTACGACCAGATCTGGCAGGCCTTTGCCGTTCTGCTGCCGGTGAAAACCGTGGGCGTGATGGGCGATGGGCGCACATACGATCATGTCTGCGCCTTGCGCGCCGTGACCTCGTCCGACGGCATGACGGCGGACTCTTACGCCTTCTCGCACGCATTTCTTTCGCGCTGCGCCACCCGCCTCGTCAACGAAGTGCGCGGCATCAACCGCGTGGTCTATGACGTGACCAGCAAGCCCCCCGGCACCATCGAGTGGGAATAGCGCCGTGACGAAAGTACGGGTCGCCGGATTTTCGATCTCGCTGGACGGCTTTGGCGCCGGTCCGGAGCAAAGCCTGGATAATCCGCTGGGCAAGGGTGGGCGAGATTTGCACCAATGGATGTTCGGAACGCGCATGTTCCGGGCCATGATCGGCAAGGATGGTGGCTCGGACGGTATTGATGATGCCTATGCGCAGCGTTCCATGGACGGCTTCGGCGCCTTCATCCTGGGTCGCAACATGTTTGGTCCGATCCGCGGCCATTGGCCAATTGAAAGCTGGAAGGGCTGGTGGGGCGACAATCCGCCTTACCATGCGCCCACCTTCGTGCTGACGCATCACCCGCGCGCACCCATCGAGATGGAAGGCGGCACCCGTTTCATCTTCGTGACGGAGGGAATCGAGGCGGCACTGATACAGGCAATAGCTGCTGCCGGAAGTCGTGATGTGAAGATCGGCGGCGGCGTCGAGACGGTGCGCCAGTATCTTCGCGCAGGCGCAATCGATGAATTGCATTTCGCCGTGTCCCCGGTCGTGCTGGGGCAAGGCGAGGCGATGTTCACGGGGATCGACCTGCCGGTATTGGGCTACCGTGTCACCGAGCATCAGGCGACAGAGCTGGCCACCCATTATGTCCTCAGCCGCTGAAGGTTTGCCGCAGTGAAATGGCCGGAAGAATATTGGAAGCATGCGGCGCTCAATTTTGGCCAAGTGCTGCACGGGTTGCGCCATTTTTTCTCCCATCCCGACATGGATGCCATGGCGCAGCGGGGTTCACTCCGCCATCATGCGCTGTCGGCGGGCTTGCGCGGCAAACGCCTTGCCAATGATCTGTTCTTTACAGTGGCGCCACCACACTGGCATCACAGCCGCGAGGAATTGGACTTCATGACGCGATTTTCCACCGCGCACTGGTTCGCCGCCGGTTACGCCGCCTGGAGCTTCACGGAAGACGGCGGGCGCGAGACAGATTTCACCGGCCTGGACCGCCGCTGGGACCCGCGCTGCAAGGAATGATACGGAGACGATATGGGCATTTACATCGGCGTGGGCGGCTGGGTTTTCGAGGAATGGCGGGACAATTTCTATCCCAAGGGCCTGCCCCAGAAAAAAGAGCTGGAATATGCGTCCCAAAATCTCACCGCCATTGAAGTCAACGGCACCTATTATGGCTCGCAAAAGCCGGAAAGCTTCCGCCGCTGGCATGACGAAACACCAAAGGGGTTCAAATTCACCCTGAAAGGTCCGCGCTTCACCACCAACCGGCGTGTGCTGGCCGAGGCCGGCCCGTCCATCCAGAAATTCCTGGACAGCGGCATCACCGAATTGAAGGACAAGCTGGGTCCCCTCAACTGGCAATTCATGGCCACCAAGAGGTTCGACCCGGCGGATTTCGAAGCTTTCCTGAAATTGCTGCCAAAAAAACACGGTGGCATGGCGCTGCGCCATGCTGTGGAAGTGCGGCATGACAGTTTTGCCGTGCCGGAATTCGTGGCGCTGGCCCGCAAATACAATGTGGCGATCATCTTCGCAGCTGACAGCGAATTTCCCACCATTCCCGATGTCACGGCTGATTTCGTCTATGCCCGTATTATGGGCACGGCGGAAAAGGAAAAGCTGGGTTATCCCAAATCAGCTCTGGCGACATGGGCGGGACGAGCCAAGGACTGGGCGGCGGGCGCCAGCCCCAAGAAACTGAAACTGCTGACCAAAACCGCGCCCGCCAAGTCGCGCGATGTCTTCCTGTTTGTGATTTCCGGTGCCAAGGCGCGCAATCCTGCCGCAGCGCAGGGAATCATTGCTGCGCTCTAGACGCACGGGCGCTTTGCGCGGCCCGCGCTTGTCCCGTGTTAGGCCTCTGTCAGGATCGTCACAAACGGGGAGGTTGCGATGCGCCTGATCGGCATGCTGGATTCGCCCTATGTACGGCGGGTGGCGATTTCTCTGAAACTGCTGGACCTGCCTTTCGAGCTTTCCCAGGTTTCGGTGCTGCGCCAGTTCGATGACTTTGCCATCATCAACCCGGTGGTGAAGGCGCCCACCTTGGTCACAGATGATGGGATCACCCTGATGGATTCCGGGCTGATCCTGGACCATGCCGAACGCGTGGCGGGGCGCAGCCTGATGCCCGCCGCCGGTCATGCCCGCGCATTGCGGCTGGTGGGGCTGGCCATGGCGGCTTGCGAGAAATCGGTGCAGATCATTTACGAGCGCAATTTGCGCCCCGCTGAAAAACAGCACCAGCCATGGCTGGACCGGGTGGGCGGCCAGATGCGCGCCGCCTATGGCATGCTGGATGCTGAAATCGGTGGTGATGCGTTGCTGCAGCCCCAGATCACGGCCGCCGTGGCCTGGCGCTTTACGCAAAGCGTGATCCCGGAACTGGCGCTGGCGGCGGATTATCCCGCGCTGGTGGTGCTGTCGAAGCGCGCCGAGCAAACCCAAGCCTTCCGCGAAACGGATTTCGCCGAAGTCCGCCTGGCGAAATAAATTATTCGCGCCGGATCATGTGAAACAGCATTTCCGCGCGGGTGACAAAGCCCAGTTTTTCGTAAAGTGCGATGGCATTGGTGTTGGTGACGCGGGCATGCAGGAACAGCGCATCGCCGCGGCCTGCGATAATGGCTCCCACCATACGCATCAAGGCCGCCGCCAACCCGCGCCCGCGATGATCGGGGTGGGTGCATACCGCGCTCAGCTCGGTAAATCCGGGTAGGGTGAGGCGCTCCCCCGCCATGGCGATCAGCTTTCCGCTTTCCCGGATGCCGACAAAGCCGCCCAGCTCATGCGTGCGGCTGAAAAAGGGTCCCGGTTGGGTCAGCCCCGCCAATTCGCGCATTTGGGGCGCATCGTCTTCGCCCAATTCGACGATCCCGGGCAATTCCGGTCCCGGATTGATGCGGTCCGTCACCATCTGGAACAGGGGGATCTCGGCCATGGTGACAAAACCCGGCGGCGCATCCACATGATCCTTCTCGAACACGGCCAGGAAGCCGCCGGGCGCGACCAACTCGCCCAAGGCGCCGAGATTTTCCGGTGTATTTTCTGCGGCCACGGCAAAGGGGCCAATCTCGGGATCAAAACGCAGCGCCTGCGACACATCTCCGCGTGCATGGTGCGCCTGGCGCGTGGTCAGCGCGCTCCAGACGGGGCGATCCAGCGGATGGAACGGGGAATCGGGCATCGCGTGCAATCTGGGATGCGTATTCCGCGGCTGCAACCCGATCCCTGTCATGCAATCCAGGCAAGGCTCGTCGCAATTAGTGATGTCGGTTGGCTCGACCACAAGGGATAGAGTGGCGTCACTTCTTCTTTATGGAAGTTGTTGAACGATTGGCAATGGCCTTGCCCCGGCCCGGCGCGGCGGCTTGATTGGCCGCCCTCTTATTCAAAGACTCGATCCCGATGGAACAGGAAGCCTACCGTCATATTCCCTATGACATCGAAATCGAACAGGCCCTGCTGGGCGCGATCCTGGTGGACAACCAGGCGCTTGAGCGGGTTGGCGCGCTGATCAAGCCGGACCATTTCTACGATCCGCTGCATGCCCGCATCTTCGAGACCATGAGCCAGGCCGTGGAGCGCGGCTCCTTCATCCTGACGCCGCTGACGCTTCATGCCGCCATGAAGGCCGATCCCGGCCTGATCGAAGTGGGCGGCACCGCCTATCTGGCGGGGTTGGTGCAGGCCGCGCCAGCCATGCCCAATGTGCGCGATTATGCCCGTATTTTGCATGATTTGGCGGTGCGGCGCAGCCTGATCCGCATCGGCGAGGATATCGTCAACACGGCTTTCGAGGCGCCCACCGAATCCGGCCCCCAGGCCCAGATCGAGATGGCGGAAAAGGCGCTCTATGCCGTCAGCGAGACCAGCAAATATGGCGAAGGTCCGCTGGAATTCCACGAGGCGCTGCGCCGGGCCGTGGAAAGCGCAGAGAAAGCCCAAGCGCGCGGCGGGCGCATATCGGGCGTTACCTCCGGCTTCACCGACATAGACAATCTTCTGGGCGGCTTGCAGCCATCTGATCTGCTAATTCTCGCCGGTCGTCCCGGCATGGGCAAGACGGCGCTGGGCACCAACATGGCCTTCCACGCCGCCCGTACCTATGTCCAGGATATCGAGGCAGGTGCCGAAGTGCCGCGAGGCGCGCCGGTGCTGTTCTTCAGCCTGGAAATGGCGGCGCAGCAACTCTCGGCTCGTATCCTGGCCGAGCAGACCGAAATCGAAATGTGGAAGATCCGAAACGGCCGTTTTGCGGAAAGCGAATGGGAAAAATTCGTTCTTTCCATGCAGGACCTTTCCAACCTGCCGCTTTACATTGACGACACCGGCGGCATTTCCATCGCCCAGATTGCCGCCCGCGCACGCCGCCTGAAGCGCGAGAAGAAGATCGGCCTGATCATCATTGACTATCTGCAACTGGTGGAGCCGTCGCGCCGGGCCGAGAACCGGGTGCAGGAAATAACGGAAGTCACCAAGGGCCTGAAGAACCTGGCCAAGGAACTGAATGTGCCGGTGCTGGCCTTGTCTCAGTTGTCGCGCGGCGTGGACAGCCGCGACGACAAGCGCCCCGTGCTGTCGGACTTGCGCGAATCTGGCTCCATCGAGCAGGACGCCGACGTGGTAATGTTCGTCTACCGCGAGGAATATTATCTGAAGTCGCGCGAACCCGATCCCTCCACGCCCGAACACGCCAAATGGATGGAAAAGCTGGAACGGTCACATCGCCGCGCCGAATTGCTGGTGGAAAAGCACCGTCATGGCGCCACCAACAAGATTGATCTGTTCTTCGACGACCGCTTCACCCGCTTCAGCAATCTGGTGGTCGAGAGTTAGGCCCTTTTGGCTTTTTTCTTCACAGGGTTCTTCTTGCCCGCGTTATAGGCGATGGCGGCGCGCACCAGCTTCTTCAATCCTGCCACATCCACCTTGTCGCTTTCCAGGTAATCAATCGAACGCCTGGCATTGCCATCCAACCCGTTGTTGAACAGCTTGCCGGGATCGGGAAATTTCGCGCCCCAGGCAAAGGTGAGTTTCACCTTGCCCTTGTGCGCGTTGGCGACGGCGATCATGCCGCCATCCTTGTACCAGACAGGACTGCCCATCCATTTCCATTCTTCCGTGATGCCCGGCTCGGCGGCCCGGATGGCTTTGCGCACGGCGGCAAATGTCTTGCCGCGCCAGTCAGTGATGCCGGCGATCAGCTTGTCGATTTTCTGGGATGGGGTCATGAGACAGTCCTGATCTTGATCAGCCTGGCGCGGCCCGTCAGCACCAGCGCCAGTTGCCGTGGCACCAGTTTCAGATCATAGCCGAACCGGATCAACTCACGCCGCACATAGGTCAGGTTGATTTTTCGGAAACCCACCCGGAACGCCTCGATGTCCGATTTCTGGCCAATGAATTCATCCTGGCGCGCGATGGCGGGAACCAGTTGTTCCGGGTCCAGGGCTGCGAAGATGGGTGAATTGTTGGGATTGAACAGAAGATGATCCACCGGCAGGGTAAAATGCTGAATAGGAGCCAAAAGCTGCGCGCCCGCCCGCGACAGGATGTAAGCCGCGGCCCCCGTGTGGCGTGATCGCAGCCGCGCGATCTGGAAACCCCGCCCCACATCATGCGCATCCGACAGCAATATCGCCTGGCCCTGCGGTCCGTAATGTTCCAGCTTCACCAAATCGGTACCGGCCGGAATCCAGTCCGCGTTCCGCAGCCAGTCCCCATCCATGATCCGCACATCGTCTTCCATGAAGACAGCGTAATGGTCGCCGCTGTCCAGAAACTGCCGCCAGGCACGGCGGTGCGAAAGCGTGCAGCACTGGTCGCCAAGCCCAATCTCGCCCAGCGGGCCATTCTGGGCGAATGTGGCGTCCATCGCGGTGGGCGTGATTTCGCGCGCGTCAATCGCGTCCACGCGCACCGGCGTCAGGCCAACCGCCGCCAGTCTCCGGGTCATGGCGGCCAGGCGATCGGGCCGCCGCGCCAGATTGATCAGGTAAAGCCGCATTTGGCGGTTATGCCCGCCGCCGCTCAAAACTGCAATTTTCCATGAAAATTGCGTGATTTGGCGGGCACGCTATGATGGGCGAAGCGGGGCGGGTCGAAAGAAGAAGCATCTGGTGAGCGACAACAGCCTGGCCCTCAACCATTTCCAGCGCCTGCAACGCAGGGCGCCCAAGCGTCCCTTGCGCAATACCACCCTGACTTGGGCGCTGGTGGCGCTGGTCCATGTTCTTTTCTTCTTGATGCTGACGGTGGCAGGGCGCCAGACATTGGTGCTGCAACGCCCGCTGATCGAAACCATCTTCACGCTTGCCACCCTGCCGCGCGGTGACGCGCCCAAGGTGATCCTGATCCGGCCCGATGTGCCATCCACGCGCCCGCCCATGATCACCACAGCGCCCACGCTGGTTCCGCCGCCCCTGGAATTTACCGTGCCGCCCCAAACGCCAGCCGATGTCCTGCGGGCGATTGGCGAGGCGTTATCCTGCGGCGCTTCCAATTTTGAAAACCTTACCCAGGCCGAACGCGCCCGCTGCCACCGCACGCCCTGGATCGCCCGGCGCCTGGCCAACGGCACATTGGTGCTGGAAGCGCCGCCCCGTCTGAACGAGCCGACCACCCGCGTGGTCACCGGCGCCGAGCAGCTCCGCCGTGACATGATGACGGCGCCCGCCTGTGCGCCCTTGTCGAACGCGCCTTGTATCGACGATATGTTTAGTGGGCGCAACGCGCGTTAATTTTACCCCCTCCGCCTTTCGCAGCTTTGCTCGGATGTCCATTGGACATCCTTCGCGCTGCTGCTGGCACCTCCCCCTTCCATGCGCTGCGCGCAAAGGGGGAGGGCGGGCCGGCGTATTCCTGCGTACTAGCCTTTTCACGTCCAGACCGTCATTCTGCCGCCATGCGCGATGGGGATTACGAGGCCGCCTTTCTGGAGGTACGGCTGGGGGCGATAGCCGCCAATTACCGGGCCTATCAAAGGCTGGCCGGTCCTGCCGCCGTTGCCGGCATGGTCAAGGCAGATGCGTATGGGCTGGGGGCAGGCATGGTCGCACCGGCGTTGGCCGATGCGGGTTGCGACAGCTTCTTCGTGGCGCGGCTGGATGAAGGCGTGCGGCTGCGCAAGCTCATCCCCAATGCGCGAATTTTCATCCTGGACGGCGCCGCGCCGGACGCTGTGCCGGCGCTGATCAGTCACAAGTTGATCCCGGTGCTGAACTCGCTGGCAGAAATCGCGGGCTGGTCGGCGGCGGCGCAAACCTCGCGCCGGGCGCTGGACTGCGCCATTCACCTGGACACGGGCATGAACCGGCTGGGCCTGCCGGGACATGAACTCGGTATTCTGGCCGGGGAAAGCGCCAAGCGGCTGGCGGGTCTCAACCTGGTCTTGATCATGAGCCACCTGGCATCAGGCGACGAGCCGGATTCCTCACAGAACGCCGAACAACGCGATCGTTTTCGTACTGCCCTGGCCATGCTGCCGCCCGCGCCCGCCAGCTTGGCGGCATCGGGCGGCGTCTTCCTGGGGCGCGATTATCTGTTCGACATGGTGCGGCCCGGCATCGGCATTTATGGCGGCCATCCCCGCCCGGGACATGGACAAAATCCCTTCCAGGCCACCGCCATCCTGTCGGCGCGAATCCTGCAATTGCGCCGAATTGACAAGGGAGAAAGCGTTGGCTACGCAGCCACGTTCCGCGCAAAAAGGCCCAGCATGATCGCCACCATGGCGCTTGGTTACGCCGATGGCATTCCGCGCGCCGCCATTCATCGCGGCGAGGTGGAATTGGCGGGCCAGCGCGTGCCCTTCGCAGGCCGCATTTCCATGGATCTGATCACGCTCGACGCCACCGATCTGCCCGATGGCGCGGTGAAGGTGGGCGACATGGCCAAGGTGTTTGGTGCCAGCGTGACGCTCGATGACCTGGCGGTAGCCGCCGGCACAAACACATACGAGATTCTCACCGGCCTGACGGCACGCGTGCCGCGCCATTACAGCAACGAAGGCGCGGCATGAACATTTTTGCCGGCATAGGCGCAGGTGTGCTGGGCCTCCTGGCCGATATCGGGCGGCTGGCCATGTTCACGGGCCGTGCGCTGGTGGCGCTGGTCAGCCCGCCACTTTATGGGCGGCTGATCATGGGGCAGATTCTGCGCATCGGTTATTTCTCATTGCCTGTTGTCGGCCTGACGGCCTTCTTCACCGGCGGCGTGCTGGCGCTGCAAATCTATCTGGGCGGCAACCGTTTCGGCGCCGAAGCCATCGTGCCGCAGGTGGTGGTACTGGGCATCACGCGCGAGCTGGGTCCCGTGATTGCGGGCCTGATGGTGTCGGGCCGGGTGGCCGCTGCCATTGCCGCCGAGATCGGCACCATGAAGGTGACCGAGCAGATTGATGCCCTGACCACGCTTGCCACCAACCCCATCAAGTATCTGGTGGTGCCGCGCCTGGTGGCTGCCGTCATTTCCATGCCCATCCTGGCGGGTATCGCCGATTCCATCGGCGTTTTCGGCGGCTATGTGGTGGCGACAGCCAGTCTGCACTTCACCGGCTCCATCTATCTCAAGAACACCATGGATTTCGCCACCCAAGGCGACATCGTTTCCGGCCTGGTGAAGGCGGCGGTGTTTGGCTTCATCATTGCCCTAATGGGCTGCTATCACGGCTTTCATTCCAAGGGTGGGGCGCAAGGTGTGGGCGCGGCCACCACCGCGGCGGTGGTGTCGTCTTCCATCCTGATCCTGGCGGCGGATTACCTCCTCACATCCGTGTTGTTCGGCCGATGAACCCGAAAATCCAGCTCATCGGCGTCAAGAAGCATTTCGGGGCCAAGAAGGTCCTGGACGGCGTTGATTTGACCATCGAGAAAAACTCCTCGCTGGTGGTGATCGGCGGCTCTGGCACCGGCAAGTCAGTGATGATCAAATGCGTGCTGGGCATCCTGCGCCCCGACGAGGGCACCATCCTGGTGGATGGCGAAGACGTCACGCATCTGTCGGGCGCCGCGCGCGACAAGGTGATGACCAAGTTCGGCATGCTCTTCCAGGGCGGGGCGCTGTTCGACAGCTTGCTAGTCTGGGAAAATGTGGCCTTCGGTCTGATCCAGGGTCGTGGCATGAAGCGGGCCGAAGCGCGCGACATCGCCATTTCCAAGCTCGCCAAGGTGGGCCTGCCGGAAGACGTGGCGTATCTGTCACCGTCGGAATTGTCGGGTGGCATGCAGAAGCGCGTGGGCCTGGCCCGCGCCATCGCCGCCAACCCGGAAATTATTTTCTTCGACGAGCCCACCACGGGCCTGGACCCCATCATGGCGGACGTGATCAACGAATTGATCGTCTCCACCGTGCGCGATGTGGGGGCGACGGCGCTGTCCATCACCCATGACATGGTGTCGGCGCGGAAAATCTCCGACCGCATCGCCATGCTCTATGGCGGCAAGATCATCTGGCAGGGTCCCACGGGCGAGATTGACCGTTCCGGCAATCCCTATGTGGACCAGTTTATTCACGGACGCGCTGACGGTCCCATCAGGATGGCGGTGAAGGCGTGAAGGCGGCGCTGGCACTGCTTGCGCTGCTGGCGGCAACGCCCGCGCATGCTGCGACCTGCAAGGCCAACCCGGCGCTCACCGGTCCCTGCGAAACAACGCGGGGCGCGGTCTATGAAACCGCCGACGGATTGATGTTCCAGATGGATTTTCGCAAGCAGACTCTCACGCTTGAGCCGGCCATGCCACCCAACCTGTCCGACGCCTGGGAGCAAGGCTCGCATGTGCGGGTCAAGGGCATGTTCGAAATTTGCCCGCTTCCGGCCACAGGCGCGCTGTACCATGTCTGCATTGAATCGGCAGATGAGCTTTCCATCATCAATGTGGTGGGCAACGGCAAAAAAAGGCGCTGAGCATGTTCCTGGATCCCGTCACCCTTAAGGGCGATCACGTCACCCTGGTGCCGCTCAGCCCCCATCACCATGACGAGCTGGTCGGCGCGGTGCAGGACGGCGAGCTCTGGAAGCTCTGGTACACCTTCATTCCCGAACCCGACAATATGGGCCGCGAGATCGAACGCCGCCTGGGATTGCAGAAAGACGGCAGCATGCTGCCCTTCGCCATCATCAGCAACGATACCGGAAAGGCCGTGGGCATGACCAATTTCATGCATGCCGACGCCGTCAACCGACGAGTTGAGATTGGCGGCACCTGGTACCGTGCCTCGTCCCAGCGCACGGCGCTGAACACCGAATGCAAGTATCTGATGCTGCGCTATGCGTTCGAGAATCTGGAATGCATCGCGGTGGAATTCCGCACCCATGTCATCAACATGCAGAGCCGCCGTGGCATCGAACGGCTGGGTGCCAAGCTGGACGGCACCTTGCGCAACCACATGGTGATGCCCGACGGCACGATGCGCGACACGGTGGTCTATTCCATCATTGCCGGTGAGTGGCCGGCGGTGAAATCCCACCTGGAATGGCAAATGCAGCGCCCCCGCCGATAGCAACGAGCAAAAGCGGGCCTTGCCATTTTTGTTCTCTTTTTGTACCTATAGCGGATGGCCAAGCCCACCGCCTCGTTTGTCTGCCAGTCCTGTGGTTCTGCAGCGCCCAAATGGTCGGGAAAGTGCGAATCCTGCGGCGGCTGGAACACCATCGTGGAGGAGGGGGCTGCCCCCCCCATTTCCACGGGCGCCCGCCGGGTCAAGGGCCACAAATTCGCGCTGGAGGATCTGAAATCCCAGGACGCGCCGCCAGAGCGCCGCGCCACCGGCATCGCCGAATTCGACCGTGTGACAGGCGGCGGCCTGGTGCCGGGTTCGGCCCTTCTGGTGGGCGGGGATCCGGGCATCGGCAAGTCCACCATCATCCTGCAGGCGCTGGGCGAGTATGTGAAGAAGGGCGGCCATGCCATCTACATCTCCGGCGAAGAAGCCATGGCGCAGGTGCGCATGCGCGCTGCCCGCATGGGGCTGGCCGATGCGCCCTTGATGCTGGGCGCTGCCACCTGTGTCGAAGACATTCTCGCCACGCTGGAAAGCGGCCGGCCGCCCGGCATTGTCGCCATCGATTCCATCCAGACCCTGTGGACCGGCGCGCTGGAGGCGGCCCCGGGAACAATAGCCCAGGTACGCACGGCAAGCTTTGATCTGGTGCGCTATGCCAAGGCCTCCGGTGCGGCGCTGCTGCTGGTGGGACATGTAACAAAGGACGGCCAGATTGCAGGGCCGAAAGCGGTGGAACATCTGGTGGATGCGGTGCTCTATTTCGAAGGTGAGCGCGGTCATCATTTCCGCGTGTTGCGGGCCGTGAAGAACCGCTTCGGCGCCACCGACGAAATCGGTGTGTTTGAAATGACCGGCAAGGGGCTTGCCGAAGTCGCCAACCCCTCCGCGCTGTTTCTGGGTGACCGCAAAAGCGCCGCCCCCGGCACGGCGGTGTTCGCCGGGCTGGAAGGTACACGGCCCCTGCTGTGCGAAATCCAGGCGTTGGTGGCGCCATCGTCTTACGGCACCCCGCGCCGGGCCGTGGTGGGCTGGGACACGGGGCGGCTGGCCATGATCCTGGCGGTGCTGGATGCGCGGGCCGGGGTGGGCATCGGTGGGGCCGATGTTTACCTGAACGTGGCGGGCGGGCTGAAAATCAGCGAACCGGCGGCCGATCTGGCTACCGCCGCGGCCCTAGTTTCGTCCCTGGGGGGCGAGCCGTTGCCCCGCGACACTGTTTTTTTCGGGGAAATCTCCCTTTCCGGCGACATCCGCCCAGTTCCCCAGGCCGAAGCCCGGGCCAAGGAAGCCGCAAAGCTGGGCTTTACCCGCGCCTATGTCCCCAAGGGGACGCGGATCGAGGGAGCGGGCCTGCAGGTCACGGAAATTGCCAACGTGGCGGATTTACTGGCGTTCGCACCAAGTCCAACGTCAGGAAAACGTGCTAAACTCGAATCATGAATCTGTCCGTCACCTTCATAGACCTGGTGGTGGTCCTGGTGGTGCTTACCTCCATGGGCTACGCCATCTGGCGCGGCTTTCTGTGGGAAACGCTGACCATTTTCGCGTGGGGCACGGCGGCTTTCGCCACGCTCTATTTCGGCCCCTGGCTGGTGCCGCTGGCGCGCGGCATGGTCACGACCTACTGGATGGCGGCGCTGATCGCCTATGCGGGCGTATTCCTGGTGGTGTTCATTCCCCTTTCCTTCATGAGACACCGTTTTTCCGAAAGCGTGAAACATTCGCCCATCGGGCCGCTGGATCGCGCCATGGGCGCTGCGTTCGGCATACTGCGGGGGCTGGTGATCATCGGCATTTCGTACCTGGCGTTTACCTATTTCGTGCCCATCCGCCAGCAACCGAACTGGCTGACCCAGGCTCGCTTCCTGCCGCTGATGCAAAGCACGGGGGAAGTTCTGCTGTCCCTGGTGCCGGACCAGGACCGGGACGGTTTTGCCACAGCCACCACCGCCCCGGCGAAACAGGACAATGACCAGCTTGGCGCCCTGATCCGCCAGACGGACACCAGCCGCCCGGCAAGGGTTCCCAAAAAGCCTGCCCCGGTTAACGTAGAAAAAGCCTCTTCTGATGCGCCAAAAACCGCAGAAAAAACGGCGGACAGCAATGCAAAGAAAGCCTATGGCGCCGATGACCGCCGCGCGCTAGACAGGCTCATGGAGACGACCGGCGGAAACAGCGGGCGATGACCGTTTCCCATAGCTTTTCGGATGACCTGATGGCCGACACGCTGCATGAAGAATGCGGCGTCTTCGGCATTTTTGGCCATCCCGATGCGGGCGCCCTGTCGGTGCTGGGCCTGCATTCCCTCCAGCATCGCGGCCAGGAAGCCGCCGGCATCGTCACCTATGACAATGGCCATTTCATCGCTGAGCGTCATGCCGGGCTGGTAGGCGATGTGTTCGGCCGCAATTCCAACGCTGCACGCAACCTCAAGGGCGAATATGCCGTGGGCCATGTGCGCTATTCCACCACAGGCGGCTCTGGCGCGCGCAACATCCAGCCCATCTTCGCCGACCTGACGGGCGGCGGCATCGCGGTGGCCCATAACGGCAATCTCACCAACGCCCATGCGCTTCGCACCGAACTGGTGGCGCAAGGGGCGATCTTCCAGTCCACGTCCGACACCGAAACCATCGTGCACCTGGCGGCACGCAGCGCCTGTCCCCGCATCGTGGACAAGCTGATCGACGCGCTGGCGCAGGTGAAAGGCGCCTATTCGCTGGTGGCGCTGACATCGAAAAAGCTGA
The DNA here is from genome assembly GCA_947465395.1 of Alphaproteobacteria bacterium. GTDB lineage: Bacteria > Pseudomonadota > Alphaproteobacteria > Micropepsales > Micropepsaceae > Rhizomicrobium. Next base: position 62,584 of record CANIAL010000001.1, read on the forward strand.
TCGGCGTGCGTGATCCCCATGGCGTGCGGCCTCTGGTGCTGGGCATGCTGGAAGGCGCGCCGATCCTGGCCTCGGAAAGCTGCGCCCTGGACATTATCGGCGCGCAATTCGTGCGCGACATTGAACCGGGCGAGATGGTAGTGATCACCCGCGAAGGCATTGAAAGCCATTTTCCCTTCAAGCGGCAGCAAAGCCGCTTCTGCGTTTTCGAATATATCTATTTTGCGCGGCCTGATTCCACGGTGGAAGGACGCAATGTCTATGAAGCCCGTAAGCGCATCGGCGAGACCCTGGCGCGCGAGGCGCCTGTCATCGCTGACATGGTGATCCCGGTGCCGGATTCGGGCGTGCCTGCTGCGCTGGGTTTCGCCAATGAAGCGAAAATTCCCTTCGAGTTGGGCATCATCCGCAATCACTATGTAGGCCGCACCTTCATCGAGCCGTCCGACCGCATCCGCCATTTGGGCGTGCGCCTGAAGCACAATCCCAACCGCGCCAAGCTCAAGGGCCAGCGCGTCATCCTGGTGGATGATTCCATCGTGCGCGGCACCACCTCCAAGAAGATCGTGGAAATGGTGCGCGATGCGGGTGCCACCGAAGTGCATTTCCGTGTCGCCAGCCCGCCCACCACGCATTCGTGCTTCTACGGCGTGGACACGCCCAACACCGACGACCTTCTGGCTCACAAGCTGGACGTGGAAGGCATGCGCCGCTTTATCGGGGCAGACAGCCTGGCCTTTATTTCCATGAATGGGCTTTACCAGGCCATGGAACAGCCGGCGCGGGACGCCAATGCGCCCGCCTTCTGCGATGCCTGTTTCTCGGGCGAATATCCCATCGAGCTGACCGATATCTCCGGCGGCGCCAAGAGCCGCCAGCTTTCGCTGCTAGCCGACGTAGCCTGATCCTATGACGCTTAAAGGAAGAGTTGCTCTTGTGACGGGCGCCTCTCGCGGCATTGGCCGCGCCGCCGCCGTTGCGTTGGGCAAGGCTGGCGCGCACGTCATCTGCGTGGCCCGCACCGTGGGCGGTCTGGAAGAAACTGACGACGAAATCACCAAAGCGGGCGGAACGGCCACGCTCGTGCCGCTGAATTTGAAGGACGCCGCCGCCATTGACCGGCTGGGCGCATCCATTTTCGAGCGCTGGAAAAAACTGGACGCGTTTTTGGGCAATGCCGGATCGCTGGGCGTGCTGACCCCGCTGACGCATCTGGACCCCAAGGCCTTCCAGGAATTGCTGGACATCAACATCACCGCCAACTGGCGGTTGATCCGCTCGCTGGATCCGCTATTGCGTGCGTCCGATGCGGGCCGGGCCGTGTTCATCACTTCAGGGTCGGCGGCGCGCCACACGCCGTTCTGGGGCGGCTATGCCATGAGCAAGGCAGCGCTGGAGAGCCTGGCGCTGACCTATGCCGCCGAATGCGAAGGCACCAACATCAAGGTGAACCTGGTCAATCCCGGCCCCATCCGCACGCTCATGCGCATGCGCGCCATGCCGGGCGAAGACCCCGCCACGCTGAAAAAGCCGGAAGAGCTTGCGCCGCTGCTGGTGGAATTGCTGTCACCCGCTTCCAGCAAGCAGGGCGAGCGGATCAATTTCCAGTAACTACTTCTTTGGATCGTAGGGATTGGTCGTGTTGCGCATCACAAAGCGCAGCGGCGTGCCCTTGATGCCGAAATTCTCGCGCAAGCCGTTCGTCAAATAGCGAATGTAATCCTGCGGCAACGCATCCAGCTGGTTTCCGAACAGGGCAAAGGTGGGTGGGCGGGCTTTCACCTGTGTCATGTAGCGCACCCGCACGCGCCTGCCGCTGACGGCGGGCGGGGCGTGGCGCGACAGCGCGGATTCCAGGAAACGGTTGAGGGTGGATGTGGAAACCCGGCTGTTCCAAGCCGCATCGGCGGCGATGATGGCGGCGGGCAAGCGGTCCAGGCCCTCGCCGGTGCGCGCGGAAATTGCCACCAGTGTCGCGCCTGCAAGCTGCGGCAGCAGCGCATTCAGCCTTTCATGCAATTCAGAAATCGCGCCCTGCTTGTCCTGGGCCAGGTCCCATTTGTTGAGGGCGAAAACGATGGAGCGGCCCTCGCGCGCGATCAGGTCGGCGATGGTGAGGTCCTGTTTCTCGAATGGCTGGGTGGCGTCAATGATTACCACCACGCAATCGGCGAAACGAATGGCCTCGAGCGTGGAGGAGACTGACATTTCCTCCAGCACCTCGCCCGCTACCCGCGCCTTGCGGCGCAGGCCAGCCGTGTCGTGCAGCAACACTTCGCGCCCTTCCAGGGTCCAGGGCGCGGTGATGGAATCGCGTGTCAGCCCCGCCTCCGGGCCGGTGATGGAACGCTCCTCGCCCAGGAGCCGGTTAAAGAGGCTGGACTTGCCCACATTGGGCCGTCCTATCAGCGCCAGGCGCAGAGGCTTTGATGTGTAATCCACATCCTCTTCCTCAAAATCTTCGCGCGGTTCGCCGTCTTCGTCTTCATCGTCCGCCGCGGGCGGCACGGCGGCACGCGGCGCAAATTCTTCCAGCGCACCCACCAATTCTTCCATGCCCAGCGCATGCTCGGCGGAAATGCGGAGCGGCTCGCCAAAGCCCAGCGCATAGACATCGGCCAGGGCATTGGGATCCAGGCGGCCTTCGCACTTGTTGGCGGCCAGGATCACGGGCTTGCCGGTCTTGTGCAGGGCGTCGGCTATGATCTCGTCTCCTGCCGTCACGCCCGCCCGCGCATCAATCACAAAAACCAGGGCATGGGCGTCGGCAATAGCGGACTGGGTTTGGCCGGTCATGCGGCCCGCCAAACTCTCGGGGTCGGCTTCCTCGAAGCCCGCCGTGTCCATCAGCGAGAAGGACAGCCCGCCGAATTCCACATCCGTGATGCGCCGGTCGCGGGTGACGCCGGGCGTGTCATGCACTATGGCGATGCGCCGCCCGGCCATGCGGTTGAACAGGCTGGACTTGCCCACATTGGGCCGCCCAACCAACACCACGTTAAACGTGCCATCGGTCATGGATTTTATCCGGCGCTATCTCAGCGCCACCAGGTCGCCGCCATTGGTGTAGTAATAGACGATCTCGTCCGCCACGATGGGGGCAATGCTGGTGCCGCCTTCGGTTTCCACCCGACCCATCACGCTGCCGGTATAGGGCGAGATGGCCTCGGCATAGCCTTCGGATGACAGCACCAAAAGCTTGTCAGTCACCAGCACCGGCCCCGTCCATTCGATGGGATGGTTGCGATACGCCGGATCGGTATAGGCGGGAAGCTGGTGGATCCAGCGCACCTTGCCCTCTTTTCGCGTCAGGCAAATGATCTGCTGCAGTCCCGTCAGAACATAGACATAGTCGCCCGCCGCCCAGGGTGTCTGGGTGCCGCCGATATCCCGCGTCCAGAGCCGGTCGCCGGTGGAAAGGTTGATGGCAGTCATCACGCCGGAATGGCTGATGGCATAGACCTGGCCGCGGTCAATCACGGGGCGCCCGGCAATGTCGTCAAGTTCGGACAAAGCCGTAACCTGGCCGGAATGCGACAGGACTTCGCTCCAATTCACGGTGCCGGTCTGGGCGCGCAGGGCGTATATCTCGCCCGAGCTGTAGGGCACGATCACGGTTTCGCCGGCCACCGCCGCGCTGGTGGAGGACAGGATGCCCGCAGTCTCCGTTATGCCCTGATGTTCCCACAACATGCGGCCATCGGCTTCAGCCAGGGCGTGCATCTGGTTGTCGTCGGTGGAAACAAAGATGCGCCCGCCACTGACCACCGGCGCATTGACGATGGGCCGACCGAGGTCGTTGTGCCAGATTTCCCTTCCCGTGGCCGCATCCAGCGCCATCGCCACGCCGAAACCGGATGTCACGTAAAGGCGGCCCGCATTGAAGGCGACGCCGCCGCCCATGCCGGTGACGGGCTCGATCGTGTTGGGCTTGCCCAGCAAGCCCCAAAGCGTGGGCATGTCGGTGCCATTCTTGGGCGCCAGGCGCTTGTCCCAGACCGGCGCGCCGGTCTTGGCGTTGAAGACATAGACATGGGCTTCGGCATCCAGGGAATAGATGCGCCCGCCGCCCACCACAGGGGCCGCGGTGATGCGCGACTTGGAATCCGAACCCTTGCCGGCGCTGACATCCCAGATCTGGCGCAGGGGTCCGCGCGCATCCAGGTGATACATGGCGTTGCTGGAACCACCGCCGGGCTGCGGCCAGGCTTCGTTGCGCCAGGGCGCGGGCAGCACCACCGGTTCGTTCTGGATGGTGGCGTCGGGCTGCAGGGATGAATCAAGCGCCGCAAGCGGAATGCGTTCGCCGCGCAGCTTGTTCTGGTCGCTGGGGCCGAACCAGCTTCCCACGATGTTGCTGACATCGTCATAGGTGCTGCAGCCGCTGAGCAAGGCCAGCGAAGCGGCCAGTATGGCCGCCCTGATCACAATAGCCTTGCTCATGGCGTGCCCGAACGCGGAACGGGCGGCGCGGCCGGTTCGACGGGCGCTGCCGGTACGGGTGGTGTGGCGTCGCCGGGGGCGGCCACCTTCATGGGCGGCGGCACGGTGCCGACGGTGATGGCGCCGCCGCCTTTCAGGAAGGCGGCAAAGGCGCGGGCGCGGTCGCGCAGCATGTCGGGGGCAAGCGCATCATCGGCCAAGGCCTGGAATTCGCTGGTGGCGATGGCGGCATTGCCCAGCCGGTAGTCGGCATAGGCAAGGATCTCGTCGGCCATCTGACGCCAGGCGCTGTCCTTGCCCTGCAGCGGCGACAGCAATTTTTCCAGTTCCGCGCGCGGCGCGGTTTCGGACATTATCCATCCGGCGCGCAGGCGCGCTACCGCGCCCAGGGGGCCATTGTCGCTGTCGCCCACGGCGCGATAAAGCGCGGCGGCGTCGGCGGGCTTGTTCTGTGCCAGCGTCGCATTGGCCTCTTGGAGTTTGCTGATCAGGCCATAACCATTCTTGTTGCCTGCGCTCAACTCGGCAAAGGCCTTGGCGGCGGCGGTTGGGTCCGTGGTCTGGCTGGCGGCGGTGTAGGCGGCGGAAATTTTTTCGCGCTGGCTGGTCTGGTAGCGCTGCCACAATTCGAAGCCGCCTATGCCCAGAAGCAGGACCGCGCCCAGTGCGATCACATAATCGCCATAGGATTTCCAGAATTTCTGAAGTTTTTCGCGGCGGACATCTTCTTCCACCTCGCGGAAAATATCGCTCAAATGCCTGTCCTCATGGGTCCAGCGGGATGCGCGCCGGCCAAGGCCTTGAATGCGCGGGAGTTTATTAACCCGTCCGCCTGTCCTTAGGCAAATTGCTGTCCCTTCATGTTGTTTTGGCTGGCAAAATCGGGGCTGGACGGGCCATTTTTTTTGCGCCTTCCCATGCTAGAAGCGGGACATGTACAGGCCGCCACATTTCCGGGAAGAACGCAAAGAGGTCCTGCACGCCGCGATGGCCGGGATCGGCTTTGCCGCGCTGGTCAGCCAGGGCCTGGACGCCACCCAGATGCCGCTGCTGCTGGATGCCGATGATGGCGAACTGGGAACCTTGAGCGGCCACATGGCGCGGGCCAATCCGCACTGGAAGGCCGCGGCAGGGGAGGGGTTGGCGATATTCCTGGGGCCGCACGCCTATGTCTCGCCCAACTGGTATCCGTCCAAGGCCGAGCACGGCAAGGCTGTGCCCACTTGGAACTACATCGCCGTGCATGCGCGGGGCATCATCACCGTGCATGACGATCCGGCCTGGCTGCGCGCGAACCTGGAAAAGCTCACGGCCGCGCATGAAGCAGGCCGCCCCGCCCCCTGGAAGGTCAGCGACGCGCCAGAGGCCTATATCGCCGCGCAACTGAAGGGCATCGTGGGCATCAGCCTTCGCATTACGGCGCTGGAAGGCAACTGGAAGCTCAGCCAGAACAAGGCGGACGCTGACCATGAAGGCGTGCGCGCCGCGCTTGTGGCAGAAGGCGCAGATGTCGCAGGGCTTATGAAGCCTCGAAAACAAGACGGCAGCACATAACAAAAAGCCCGGCGTCCAGAAGGAAGCCGGGCTTTTCGCAATGCATTTGAAAGTTTCAGGCTTCCGAGGGTTCTTCTTCAGTCGGCTCGTCCTTTGGACCTGCGCCTTCCTCGAACAGTTCCTCGGCCGCGACTTTCGCCGCCGCCTTGGCGTCTTCGTCCGCGCCGCGTTCGGCCAGGACGTTTTCGCCGCGCGCCTGGCGCTCGGCTTCGTCTTCGCTGCGGGCGACATTGACCGTGACATTCACCTTCACTTCGGGATGCAGCACCACCGGAATGGTGAACAGGCCGATGGACTTGATGGCCACCGAAATGGTCACCTGGCCGCGATCCACCTTGAAGCCGCCGGCTTCGATGGCGGCGGCGATGTCGCGGGGCGAAACCGAGCCATACAACTGGCCGCGGTCGCCCGCCTGGCGCAGCAGGACAAAGCTCTTGCCGTCCAGCTTCTTGGCGATCTGTTCGGCATCCTTGCGGCGTTCAAGGTTATGGGCCTCCAGCTGCACCTTCTGGGTCTGGAAATATTCCCGGTTCGCCTTGGTGGCGCGCAGGGCCTTTTTCTTGGGCAGAAGGAAATTGCGGGCAAAGCCTTCCTTGACGCGGACTTCGTCGCCGATCTGGCCCAGCTTTTCGACACGTTCGAGCAGGATAACTTGCATGGGTCTCTCCTACTTCACGACATAGGGCAGCAGCGCCATGAAGCGGGCGCGCTTGATGGCGTTGGCCAAAATGCGCTGCTTCTTGTTGCTGACCGCGGTGATGCGGGACGGAACGATCTTGCCACGCTCGGAAATGTAACGCTGCAAAAGCTTCACATCCTTGTAGTCGATCTTGGGGGCGTTATCGCCCGAGAAGGGGCAGGTCTTCTTGCGGCGGAAGAAGGGACGGCGCGCGCCGTCTTCCCTGCCGCCACGTCCGCCTTCGCGGTCGCCGCCACCCGGGCGTCCGCCGCCGTCACGATCCCTGTTGCCGCCAAAACTCATTGTGCAGTCTCCTCGGTCACGGCTTCACCCTCCGGCTTGGCGTCGGGGTCGCGGCGATTCTTGTTCGATGACACATCGAACTGGTCCACCTTGACGGTGATGTAGCGCAGCACGTCTTCGTTGATCTTGAGCTGGCGTTCCAGTTCCACCACCGCGCCGGACGGCGCGTTGATGTTGAGGAGCACATAGTGCCCCTTGCGGTTCTTCTTGATGCGATAGGCAAGTCCGCGCAGGCCCCAATATTCCTGCTTCTCGACCTTGCCGCCTTCGCCTTCAACGATGGTTTTGAGATGGGTGGCCAGTGCGTCCACCGCTTGCGCGCTGATGTCCTGGCGCGCGATCAGGAGATGCTCGTAAAGAGCCATGTTACCGTCCTTGTTTGGGCCCGTGGAACAGCTTGGGGTGGACGCCCCTTGCCGCTTCGGATTGCCGGACGCGCGCACCATGCGCTGGTTCAACTGAACTGCCCGGCGACCACAAGCCGCCTTGAAGGCCGGGTCTATAGGGGAAAGGTGCTGGCCCGGCAAGACAGGCCAGTGGAAATGGCTGGAATGCTGGAAAAACCAGGCAAAGGTGGTTGCCGGGCGGCCAATTCCCACCCACCATGGGCCAAGGGCCAACGGGCCGGGGGAACCATGACAGACCGCAGCATCACCGCCGATCCGGCGGAACCCATTTTGCGCCGTGCCGCCTGGCGGCTGATCCCGGTCATGTGCCTGATGTATGTGGCCAGCTTCCTGGACCGGGTGAATATCGGCTTCGCGGCCCTGACCATGAACAAGGATCTGGGCTTCGATCCGCAGGTTTATGGGTTGGGCGCGGGCATTTTCTTCTGGGGCTATTTCTTCTTCGAGATTCCGTCGAACCTGATGCTGGAGAAAGTGGGCGCGCGGCTGTGGATGTGCCGCATCATGCTGACCTGGGGCCTTGTCTCCATGGCCACCGCCTTTGTGCAGGGGCCGGTGTCTTTCTATGTGCTGCGTTTTTTGCTGGGCGCGGCGGAAGCGGGCATCTATCCCGGCATGATCCTCTACATGACCTACTGGTTCCCGCAAGGAACGCGCGCACGCTTCATCGCCATGTTCCTGGCGGCGGTGCCTGCCGCCAGCGTGATCGGCGCGCCGCTGTCGGGATGGCTGCTGGGGATCGAGGCGCCGCTGCTGGGCCATAACCTGCATGGCTGGCAATGGATGCTGTTGCTGGAAGGCCTGCCGTCGCTGGTGCTGGCGGCGGTGGTGTTGTGGATGCTGCCGGAAAAGCCTTCACACGCCAAATGGCTGAGCGAAGCGGAAAAGGCGATCATCATCGCGCGGCTGGCGGCGGACAAGGCGGCGGATGCATCCGTGAAGGCCATGCACGGCTTCTGGGAAATGCTGACCGACAAGCGCATCTGGATTTTCATCATCCCCGATTTTTCCATCGTCATCGGCCTGTACGGCATGGGATTGTGGATGCCGCAGATGGTCAAGGGCATGGGCTTCACCAATCTGGAAACCGGCTTCATCGTGGCGCTGCCCTATGTGGTGGCGATGATCGGCATGGTGGCGCTGGGCATTTCCAGCGACCGCAGCGGCGAGCGCATCTGGCATGTCGCGGGCGCGGCGCTGGTGGCGGCGCTGGGCCTGGCGGGCGCAGTGCTGGTGCACAATCCCTATGCCGTGATCGGGTGTTTCTGCGTGGCGGCCTTCGGCATTTATGGCGCGCTGGCCGTGTTCTGGACCCTGCCCACCGCCATTCTGCGCGGCGTGGCGGCGGCGGCGGGGCTGGCGCTGCTCAATTCCTTTTCCAATTTGGGCGGCTTTTTCGGCCCCACCATTATGGGCTTCTTCCTGGGCCAGACCGGCGATTACCAGCGCGGCATGCTGGTGCTGGCAGGGTTCATGCTGTTGTCGGGCGTGAGCGTGATTTTGATTGGACGCGCGTTTTTTGGAGCTGAAAGAAAAATATGACTCTGACGCATTTCTTGATATCGGGATGCGTAATCGTTGCAGTTCTGTTTTTTATTTCGGCTTGGCTTTATATTCGGCAAGCAGCAAGGCTTTCAACCTTTATCAACGCGAATTGTCCTGAACTTTGGCAATATCTCTATTTTTGGATTGGGAGACAGTCCAAGGAGTATTCTCAATTCTTCAAAGGCGGGCAGCTTGAGTCGCTGATCGTCTGGAACACAGGCGCAGAATATCATCCATCGAATCCTGAATTTCGGAAGCTTTTGTGGCAGGCGCGCATTATTGCCATGTGTTGTTTGTTTTGCTTCACGGGCGCGCTTATTCTTTTGGGCCTCGCCACTACGAACGGGCCGCTTGACTTGAGATGAGTCTCTTGATTTGAGGGTTGCATGACGCGCGCGTTTCTTTTTCCGGGACAGGGCAGCCAGCAGGTCGGCATGGGCAAGACGCTGGCCGATGCCTTTCCCGCCGCCCGCGCGGTTTTCCAGGAAGTGGACGAGGCGCTGTCGCAAAATCTCTCCCGCATCATGTGGGACGGGCCGGAAGGCGATCTGACCCTGACCGAAAATGCCCAGCCCGCCATCATGGCGGCCTCCATGGCCGTGATCCGGGTGCTTGAGGCCGAAGGCGGTCTTGATATCGCAAAACATGCGGCGCTGGTCGCCGGGCATTCCCTTGGCGAATATTCGGCGCTGTGCGCTGCGGGTGCTTTCACCCTGGCCGACACGGCGCGGCTTTTGAAAATCCGTGGCCAGGCCATGCAGGCGGCGGTCGCGCCCGGCGAAGGCGCCATGACCGCCCTGATCGGCGCCGACATCGAAACCGCCGAAGCGGTTGCGAAGGAAGCGTCCGCCGGCGGCGGCGTCTGCGTGGTCGCCAATGACAATGCGCCGGGCCAGGTGGTGATTTCCGGCAGCGCCGATGCGGTGGCCCGCGCGGGCGAGATTGCGAAAGCCAAAGGCGTCAAGCGCGCGATACCTTTGTCTGTCTCCGCACCCTTTCATTGCCCGCTGATGCAGCCCGCCGCCGACGCCATGCGGGACGCGCTGGCCAAGGTTTCCGTCCGCGCGCCCGCCGCGCCCGTGCTGGCCAATGTCACCGCCGCGCTGGTCTCCGAACCCGACATGATCCGGAGGCTGCTGGTGGAACAGGTGACGGGCCGGGTGCGCTGGCGCGAAAGCATCGCGAGCTTGCGCAGCCTTGGCGTGGAGACATGCGTGGAGATGGGCGGCAACAAGGTCCTGACCGGCATGGTCAAGCGCATCGACAAGGACCTCGCCACCATCAGCCTGGACACGCCCGCCGAAATCGAAGCCTTTGCGAAGGGACTCTAAAATGTTCGACCTCACCGGCAAGGTTGCATTGGTTACAGGAGCAAGCGGCGGCATCGGCGGCGCCATCGCCCGCGCCTTGCATGGACAGGGCGCTACGGTGGTTCTCTCCGGCACCCGCGCCGAGGCGCTGGAAGCGGTGAAAGCCGACCTCAAATCCCGCGCCTTCATCGCGCCCTGCAACCTGTCCGACCTGGCCGCCGTGGATGCGCTGGTCAAGGACGCGGAAACCGCTTCGGGCGCGCCCATCGACATCCTGGTCAACAATGCCGGCATCACCCGCGACAATCTTTTCATGCGCATGAAGGATGACGAATGGGACCAGGTGATCGCGGTCAACCTGACCGCCGCCTTCCGCCTGTCGCGCAATGTGTTGCGCGGCATGATGAAGAAGCGCTGGGGCCGCATCATCCAGATCACCAGCGTCGTCGGCGCCACCGGCAATCCGGGCCAGGGCAATTATGCCGCCGCCAAGGCAGGCCTGGTGGGCATGTCCAAGTCGCTGGCCGCCGAAGTCGCGTCGCGCAACATCACCGTCAACGCCATCGCGCCCGGTTTCATCCAGACCGCGATGACGGATGTGCTGACCGACGCCCAGAAGGAAACCATCGCCACCCGCATTCCGGCAGGGCGCATGGGTTTGCCCGCCGAAATCGCCGCCGCGGCGGTCTATCTGGCGTCGGAAGAAGCGGCCTATGTGACGGGGGAAACCGTGCATATCAATGGCGGCATGGCGATGTTATGATAGGCAAATCAAACACTTAACCGAAAAGTGGCGGGACGGGAGCGATTATGTTACCTAACCGGCCACCCCGCGAACCATAAGCGGGACCGGCCCATCGGGCCGGGTTGAAACCAGGAGAGGCTTTCCGTCTATGAGCGATACTGCCGAACGCGTGAAAAAGATCGTCGTCGAACACCTGAATGTCGATGCCGAGAAGGTCACGGATACTGCGTCCTTTATCGAAGATCTGGGCGCCGACAGCCTGGATACCGTCGAATTGGTGATGGCGTTCGAGGAAGAATTCGGCATTGAAATTCCCGACGACGCGGCGGAATCGATCGTGACCGTCGGCGACGCCGTCAAATACATAGACAAAGCCAACGCCTGATTCCGGCATGATGCGCCGGGTTGTCGTCACGGGACTGGGCCTGGTCACGCCGCTGGCCTGCGGCGTCGAGGAAAGCTGGGCGGCGCTGCTGGCCGGCAAGCCCACCGCCGGCCCCATCACGCGCTTTCGCGCCGACGACCTGGCGACGCGCTATGCCTGCCATGTGCCGCGCGGCGATGGCAGCAATGGCAGCTTCAATCCCGACCAGTGGGTTGATGCCAAGGAACAAAGGCGCATGGATGATTTCATCATCTATGGCCTGGCCGCGGCGACTCAAGCGGTGCGCGATTCCGGCTGGGCGCCGAAGACGGAAGAAGAGCGCGAACGCACGGGCGTCCTGATCGGTTCGGGCATTGGCGGCCTGGACGGCATCGAACAGGCATCGCTTCTGATCGAACAGAAAGGCCCGCGCCGCCTTTCACCCTTTTTCATTCCCGGCCGCCTGATCAACCTGGTCTCCGGCTATGTCTCCATCCAGCATGGCTACAAGGGCCCCAACCACGCCGTGGTCACGGCCTGCGCCACCGGCGCGCACGCGATCGGCGACGCGGCGCGGCTGATCGCGCTGGATGATGCCGATGTGATGGTTGCGGGTGGCGCGGAATCGGCCATCTGCCGGATCGGCATTGCCGGCTTCAACGCCTGCCGCGCGCTGTCCACGGCCTATAACGACAATCCGCAAAAGGCCTCGCGCCCTTACGACAAGGACCGGGACGGTTTCGTGATGGGCGAAGGCGCCGGCATCGTGATGCTGGAGGAATATGAACATGCCAAGGCGCGCGGCGCGAAAATCTATGGCGAAGTGCGCGGCTATGGCCTGGCGGGCGACGCCTATCACATCACCGCCCCGTCGGAAGACGGCGATGGCGGCTACCGCGCCATGCAGATGGCGCTGAAGCGCGCGGGCATCGCCGCCGCCGAGATTGACTACATCAACGCCCATGGCACTTCGACCATGGCCGACGGCATCGAGCTGGGCGCGGTGGAACGCCTGTTGGGTGACGCGGCGGTGGGCAAGCCCATGTCCTCCACAAAATCCTCCATCGGGCATCTGCTGGGCGCGGCGGGTTCGGTGGAAGCGATTTTCTGCCTGCTGGCGATGCGCGACAGCATCTTGCCGCCCACCATCAACCTGGAAAATCCGGACGTCACCACGGTGATGGATTTGGTGCCGCTGAAGGCCAAGAAGCACACCGTCAATGTCGCCATGTCCAACAGCTTTGGCTTTGGCGGCACCAATGCCGCGCTGATCTTCGCCAAAGCCTGATGCGCCGTTTCCTGGCCCTTTTGATTCTGCTGGCGGCGGCGGGTCTGGGCCTTGTGCTCTGGTCCGGCTATGCCTGGAACCAGCCTGGGCCTGAAGGCGCGCCCGTTGTCCTGATCGCCCCCCACACGCCCGTGCGCGACATAGCGCACCTTCTGGAATCCCAGGGCAATGTGCGACACGCTTACCTGTTCGAGTTCGATTTGCGCGTGCGCGGCCTCAACAGCCGCATCAAGGCGGGCGAGTTTGCGCTGCCGCCCCGCGCCAGCATGGCCGAGATCGCCGCCATCCTGGTCGCGGGCAAATCCATCCAGCACAAATTGACCGCGGCCGAAGGCCTGACCAGCCAGATGATCTACAAATTGGTGGAAGCCGACCTGGTGCTGACAGGTGCTGCCGGCGCGGTGCCGGGCGAAGGCGCGCTGCTGCCGGAAACCTATCTTTTCACGCGGGGCACCACCCGCGCCGAAATCCTTGCCCGCATGCAAAAGGCGCAGGCGGCTTTTTTTGAACCCCGCTGGGCCGCGCGCAGCACGGCGCTGCCCTTCGCGTCGCCGCGCGAAGCGGTGATCCTAGCCTCCATCGTGGAAAAGGAAACCGCAAAACCGGACGAGCGCCGCCACATCGCCGCCGTCTTCATCAACCGCTTGCGGACCGGCATGAAGCTGCAATCCGATCCCACCATCATTTATGGCATCACCCAGGGCTATCCGCTGGGGCGCGGCATCAGGGAAAGCGAAATCCAGGCCGCGACGCCCTTCAACACCTATGCCATCACCGGCCTGCCGCCCGCGCCCATCTGCGATCCGGGCAAGGATTCGCTGGCCGCCGTGCTGAACCCGCTGGACAGCGCGGATCTCTATTTCGTGGCCGACGGCACCGGCGGGCATGTCTTTGCCGCCACCATGGCAGCCCATCTGAAGAATGTGCAGGCCTGGCGCGCGGCGGAAAAGCGCAAGGCCGCGTCCGCACCTTAGTTGAGATGGGCAAGGCGCCGGTCTAGGCTTGCCGTGTTGAGAGAGGCGCAATGACAATCACAAGCATGACCGGCTTTGCCGAGAGCAGCGGCAGCCATGAAGGCCTGCGCTGGCGCTGGGAAGCCAAGAGCGTCAATGGCAAGGGCCTGGATTTGCGCCTGCGTACGCCGCCGGGTTTCGATGCCCTGGAACAGCCCGCCCGCATGCTGGCCACCGAACGCTTCCGGCGCGGCAATTTCCAGATTTCGCTGAACGTGGAATCGCAAGGCAATGTGCGCGGGTTGAACGTGGACCCGGTGGCGTTGGCCGCCGCCGTGAAACTGGCCCGCGAAGTCGCCGCCGAAACCGGCCTGGCGCCGGCGCGCATTGATGGCCTTTTGGCGCTGAAGGGCGTGATCGTGCCGGACGAACCGGCGGCCTTGGACAATGTGGCGCGTGGCCACCGCGATGCGGAGATTCTCAAAAGCCTGGCCCTGGCCTTCGAACTTCTGGGCAAGGCGCGGGCGGGCGAGGGCGCCAAGCTGGCCGCCCTGATCCGCGGCCAGATAGACGAAGTGGCGAAATTGACGGACGAGGCGGGCAAGCTTGCCGCCGCCCAACCCCAGGCGCTCAAGGAACGGCTCAGCGCACAGCTGGCGGAATTGCTGGGCGCGGTGCCGCTGTCGGAAGACCGGCTGGCGCAGGAAGTGGCGCTGCTGGCCACCCGCGCCGATGTGCGCGAGGAACTGGACCGCCTGAACGCGCATGTGGAAGAAGCGCGGCGGCTTTTGGCATCGGGCGAGGCGGTGGGCCGCAAGCTGGATTTCCTGGCCCAGGAATTCAACCGCGAGGCCAATACGCTGTGTTCAAAATCCCAGGACATCGCGCTTACCCGCACCGGGCTGGCGCTGAAGGCCGTGATAGACCAGTTGCGCGAACAGGCCCAAAATGTCGAATGATATTGCACGGCGCGGATTGATGCTGGTGCTGTCCTCGCCCTCCGGCGCGGGCAAGACCACCCTGTCGCGCCGCCTGCTGGCGGACGATGCCGCCATCACCATGAGCGTGTCGTGCACGACGCGTGCGCCGCGCAAAGGCGAGGTCGAGGGCAAGGATTATTACTTCGTCTCCCCGTCCATGTTCGACCAGATGGCCCAGGGCAATGGTTTCCTGGAACACGCCACCGTCTTCGCCAACCAGTATGGCACCCCGATCGAGCCGGTGCAGCTGGCGCTGGCCCAGGGACGCGATGTCCTGTTCGACATTGACTGGCAGGGGACCCAGCAATTGCGCCAGCGCGCGGGCGATGACCTCGTGAGCATTTTCGTGCTACCGCCCAGCCATGCCGAGCTGGAGCGCCGCCTGCGCGCCCGCGCCCAGGATGCCGAGGATGTGGTGCAGGCCCGCATGGCCAAGGCCAACAACGAGATCAGCCATTGGGCGGAATATGATTATGTCGTGATCAATGACGACCTGGATTCCACGCTGGACAAGATCAAGACCATCCTGGATGCCGAACGCATGAAGCGTGGGCGACAGACCGGCATAGCCGAATTCGCCCGAAAATTGATGGACTGACGCCGTTGTCATTCCCGCGAAAGCGGGAACCCAGCTTTTTCTGAAAATGCAGCCCGAAGTTGGATGCCCGCTTGCGCGGGCATGACAGTTAGTGGAGCGCGCGCGCCAGGGCCGCGAATTGCGCGATGCTAAGGTCTTCGGGACGGGTGGTGGGGTCAATGCCCGCCTTTTCCAGCAGCGCCTCGCCGCCCAGCGGCTTCAGCGACTGGCGCAGCATCTTGCGGCGCTGGCCGAAAGCGGTGGCGGTGATGCGTTCCAGGTCGGCCAGTTCGCAGGGCGCGACGGGCTTGGCCAAGGGTTCCATTCGCACGATGGAGGATGTGACGCTTGGCGGCGGCACGAAGGCGCCCCGGTTCACATCGAACAAGATTTTCGCCGTGCAGCGCCACTGGGCCAGCACGCTCAGGCGCCCGTAATGCTCGGTGCTGGGCCTGGCGATGATGCGCTGGGCCACTTCCTTCTGGAACATAAGGGTCAGCGATGCCCAAATCGGGGGCCAAGTCTCTGATGTCAGCCATTTGATCAGGATGGCGGTGCCGACATTGTAGGGCAGGTTGGCGGCGATGCGGACGCCCTGCGGCAGGATGGCGGCTTCGTCCAGTTCCAGCGCATCGGCGGAGATGACGTCCAGCCTGCCGGGCCAGGCGGCGGCGATTTCCGCCAGCGCGGGCAGGCAGCGGGCATCGCGCTCCACCGCGATGACTTTATGCGCGCCTTCGGCCAGCAGGGCGCGGGTCAAGCCGCCTGGTCCCGGCCCCACTTCGTAAAACATCCCCCCGTCATTTGCACCGGCCGCCCGCGCGATGCGGCGGGTGAGGTTGAGGTCGAACAGGAAATTCTGGCCCAGCGATTTTTTCGCATTAAGGCCATGGGCAGCAATCACGTCGCGCAACGGCGGGAGATTGTCTTTATTTGAATCGGGCATCGGCCATGTCCGCCGCCATGCGGATGGCGGCTACCATGCTGCGGTGATCGGCCTTGCCCGTGCCGGCAATGTCAAAGGCGGTGCCGTGATCGGGCGAGGTGCGCAGGATGGGCAGGCCCAAGGTCACGTTCACGCCTTCCCAGAAGGACAGCGTCTTGATGGGGATCAGCGCCTGGTCGTGATACATGCACAGCGCCGCGTCATATTTCGCCCGCGCCTCTTCATGGAACAGCGTGTCGGCGGAAGCCGGGCCGAAAACGTCATGGCCCTGCGCCTTCAGGGCGGCAATCGCGGGCGCGATCAGGGCCGCGTCTTCCGGCCCCAGCACATTGTCCTCGCCCGCATGGGGGTTGAGGCCCGCCACCGCCAGGCGCGGACGGGCCACGCCGAAATCACGCCTCAGCGCCTCCAGCATGATCACAGCGGTTTCAACGATGGCATCGGTGCTGATGGCGGCGGGCACTTTTGCCAGCGGCATGTGGATGGTCAGCGGCACCACGCGCAAAAGGGGTCCTGCCAGCATCATCACGGCGCGCTTCGCGCCCGTCAGGTGCGCCAGATATTCGGTATGGCCGGGATAGGGGAAACCCGCCGCCGCC
Organism: Alphaproteobacteria bacterium; assembly: GCA_947465395.1. Lineage (GTDB taxonomy): Bacteria > Pseudomonadota > Alphaproteobacteria > Micropepsales > Micropepsaceae > Rhizomicrobium. The sequence continues at coordinate 79,277 of CANIAL010000001.1, forward strand.
AGCACCGCCTTGTGGATGGGGGCCGTGACCATCCCCGCCGCTTCGCCCGTCATGCAGGCGGTGACCGCCATCTCGATCGCCTCCAGCACGGCGGGCGCGTTCAGGGGATCGGGCTTGCCCGGCGCGGCCTTGCCCTTGGCCCTGGTGGCGATGATGGAATCCGGCGGCGCGCCCGGAAACATTTCGGGATCGCCCACCAGTTTCAGGGGCCGCGTCCCGATGCGCCCGCCAAGCTCGGCAAAGGCGCGCAGGACGATTTCCGGGCCTATGCCCGCCGGTTCGCCCATGGTGATGAGAATGGGTGCGTTGCCGGGCGCCCTAGCGGATTTCGACATCGGCATCGCGCTTGAGGTCGCGCATGTAACGGCGCGCCAGCACGGAAATCTGCTGCTGGAACAACTGCTCTTCCACCTGGTCCTTGGTGGGCATGGTGTAGGCGGTCTGCACCTCCACCTTCTTGTCGCAGCGCCCGATGATTTCCACGCCCGCCGCCGAGACAAAAGGTGTGGCCGCGGTGCCGGGCTGGGTGGCGGCCAGCAGTTTTTGAATGTCGGGATTCAAATCCGCCAGCTTCATGTCGCCCAGTTCGGCATACACGGCGCCGCGGATCTGCTTGGGCATGCCCGCCAGCATTTCGCAGCCGGAATAATTGGCGCGTATCTGGCTGGCGACCTTCAGGCCGTTATCCTGTTCTTCCTGGGTGGGATTGTTGCCGATGGGCAGGATCAGCCGCGCCAGTTTCAAGGTGCCGTCCGGGCCGGTGGGGCCGGTGGGCGCATTGACGATCTTGGTGCCAAGGGGTTCCTGCCGCGCGCGCAGAAGAAGAATGTAATAGCCGCCCACCGAGCGGATGGGCGCGGAAATGCCGCCCGGCTTCATCCTGGAAAGCTCGGCGTCCAGTTCGGGCGCGATCTGGCCCTGATGCACCCAGCCCATGTCGCCGCCCGACGCCGCCGACGGGCTCTGGCTGAACTGGCGGGCGATGGTCTGGAAGGGCGCGCCGGTGCGAAGCTGACTTTCCACGCCTTCGGCGTCTTTCTTCACCTTGGCGTCCATATCGGGATTGTCCACCGCGATGAAGATTTCGCCCAGGAGGTAATGGGGCTTGTCGGCGCCTTCGGCATAACGGGTCAGTTCGGCGGCCACGTCTTCGGGCGTGACATTGATGCGGTCGGAATACTGGAACTGCACCGTCTTCTGCCAGGCGATCTGGGCGGTCAGCTGGGCGCGCAGGGCGGCCTCGCTGGCGCCGGCATTGGCCAGGGCTTCGCGCAGCTGGTCATGGGTCAGGTGATTGTCGTCGGCCATGCGCTGGATCTGGCCATCCACTTCACCGGGCGCCACGGTGATGTGCTTCTTGATGGCTTCCTGCAATTGCAGCTTTTCATTCTGCAGCTGCTCGATGATCTGGCCGCGAATGCGCTTGAGGTCTTCGGCCGTGGGACTGAAGCCGGAGGTGGCGACATACAGCGCCAGGCGCTGGCGCACTTCGTAGTCCGAGACCGAGATATCATTGACGGTGGCGGCGATGCCGTCTGTGTCCGTTTCGTTGCCGGCCGGGGTGTCCAGGCGGCCGGCGCGATAGACCTTTGGCTTGTCGGCTTTCTTGGGAATGCTGGCCATCACGCCGGGCGTGGTTTTCGCGGCGGCGGGGGCCGCTGCCGGGGTAGCGGCGGGCGCGGGCATGGCCGGCGCCGGTGTCATGGGTGCTTGTGTCGCGGGAGTTGGCGCAACCGGCGCGGCGCCGCCATCGGCGGTGGGTGCGGACGCCAAAGGATCGTCCTGCGCCAGGGCAGCAAGGCTCGCGCCCAAGAGAAGGGCGGCGCAAAGCGGCAAGGTCTTCAAAATGGTCACGGTGCGGTCTTTAGCCATTGGTCCAACGCTAAGCGATGCGAAAAGCCGGTCCCCGGCAAATTATTTGAAAACCGGGTTCAGACAAAGGCCGGCATTTGCCCGCCCATGCGCCTCGCAATTCGCCCCTAACCCGCTGCGAAGAATAGACAAAATGTCAGCCGGATCAAGTCTTAACTGTGGCCGGTGGCAAAGACATCGCGGGGGAACAGGCTGAAAGGCTGGATGGCCTGGTCCCCGGTTTTCAGGGTGAAGCGCAGAATCACCGATGTGGAGGGCGGCACGCCCAAGACCGTGTCGAAGGTGTATTTGCGCCGATAGGCCAGGGAAATGGCCAGGCATTCATCCTCATAGCCAAGGCCGTATTCCGTCTCCAGGTAATGATCCGCCTGCAAATCGCGGCGGATGGCCGCGAAAGCCTGCCAGTTTTCGTAGAAATTGATGTCGGCCTGGGTGTTGATTTCCTCGCGGCCCGGCAGTTTCAGGCGCAGCGCATCGGGCGGCAGTTGCACATAGGAAACCTGCAGCGAGGAACGCCCCCAGGTTCCGGTGAGATAAATTTCATGTCGCCGCAAGGTTCCGTTGGCGCGGTCGAAATCCGCCCGGTCGGCCAGGCTGAGATGCGGCACCTTGATGGAGAGCCGTCCCACAATGTCCGACGAGGCGCCATTCTGCCCGGGATAGGTGGCGAGGATGGGATCGGGCTTCAGGCGATAGGTCTGGCCCAGCAGCGCCTCGACCTCGCCGCTGCGGAAAATCGCATTGGCGCGGAAGCCCAGGTTTGCGCGCGGCCCGCTTTCCACCAGATCATGGCCGGGCAGGTGATTGAAACTGAAAATGTTGTTGTCGTCGAACTCGAAGGCTTCGGCGTCTTCCACCGGAATGCCGGCGGGGTTGCCGCCATAGGGCTGCGCGATGAATTGCGCGATGGGTTCGATGACATAGGCATTGCCGCTGGCGGCATGGCTGATGAAGGGCCAGCGCCAGTCCAGCGCCGCATAAGGAACACCGCGCGTCACCGTGCGGCTGACCGTGGGCACGCTGGGATAGTTGATCGGGTCATTGTTGGTGATGTGGTAGAAATCGGCCTTGGCGTCGGCCAGGAAGGTCCAGATCTGGCCACCCGCGACAATGAAGGGCCGCCGCCAGTTCACTTCGGCCGAGACGCGCTGGCTGTCCGGGCCGCTGCTGCGTTCCAGCACGGCGCTGCTCAAATCCATGCGCAGGCGGCCGCCGCCCACCTTGGACGTGGGAATGACGGAATAATCCAGCCGCGGCAGCACATAGGGGATCATGCTTTGCAGGTCGGTGGCGCGCAGGCCCTGGAAATAATAGCTGGAGAGATTGAAGCGGCTGCGGCCGGTGTTGTTCTCCACGAACAGGTCATTGACCAGCCGGTCCATGGTGGACAGGTCATAGAAGCGCATATAGGCGGCATTGTTGGTGAGCTGCGCGTCGAAGCCCGTCGTCCAGTGATCGTTGAGGTTATAGATGCCCGCGCCGAACAGATGGTCATAGACCTGTGCGCCCGGCCCGCCGCCCAGCCCGCCCTTGGAATTATAGGCGCCCGATCCCTGCAGCCAGACACCGCCATTGTCGAAACGGGCGCGGTATTCGCCCAGCACCAGTTCGCCCGCATGGGTGGTGAATTGCGGCGCCAGGGTCATGTCATTGGTGGAACTGAGCGCCAGGTAATAGGGAAGGCGGATGAAATTGCCCAGCTTGGTGGAGTTGCCCACGTCCGGCGCCAGCAGGCCGCTGGAATAGCGCACGGTGGGATCGGGTTCGGAAAGATAGGGCGTGTACAGCACCGGCACGCCGAACAGTTCAAAGGTGGCGTTGTTGAAGCGGATGCGGTGCTGGGCCTGGTCATAGACCACGCGCTCGGCCTTGACCTGCCAGACCGGCGTGCGCTGGCCCGGCTTGTTGCAAATCTTGCAGGGGCTGTAGGCGGTGTGGTTGGCCACCACGTAACGCCCGTCAATGCGCTGGGCGCTGGCGGCGGCCAAGCGGCCATTCTGCCCGATCAAGGCGCCAAAGCCCGACAGCGCGCCGTCGCGCATCTGGTCGGTCAGCACCACATGATCGGCAAAGGAAACATTGCCATGCTCGTCCGTCAGGCTGACATGGCCATTGGCGGTGACCTTGTCCTGCGCCTGGTCATAGGAAACCGTGTCGGCGGTCATGATGCGGTTCTGGCTGACAATCTCCACATGGCCGACAGCGGCCACCGTCTGGCTGTCATTGTCATAGACAAGCTGGTCGGCCTGCAGCAGCACGGGCTGGCTTCCCGAACCGGTGGCGACCGGGTCAGCCGCGCGCGCGGGCGCTGGCGGGACCGCCGCACACAGCATCAACAGGCTCGCCAGTTTTCTTGCCAGGCGGGGGCGCGTCATCCGTCCTCCTGGTTGAACACCAATGTCATGCCGATCAGGATCGCGGCGATGGCGGGCGCGGTGGCCGCCAACAGGATGGGAACCGCGCCGCTGCGGCCCAGTGTTTCGGTCAAAGTCTCGAAGAAGTAAACGCCAAATCCGCTGGCGGCGCTGAACATCACCACCTTGGCGGTGCCGCCTTCGCGCGCCTGGGTCAGCGAGAAGCTGGCCGCCATGAAGACCATGGCCGCGAACAGAGCGGGCAGGGCATAGAGCGTATAAAGGTAAAGCTGGTAGCGGTTGGCCGAAAAGCCCGCCGCCTGGGCGGCGCGGATATAGCCGGGCAAGTCCCAGAACGACAGCGTGTCGGGCGCGGCAAAGCTTTCCTGGATCTGGGCCGGGGTCAGCGTGGTGGGGAGGCGATAGCTGTCATGATGCGTGGGCGAACCTGTTGCGCCCGAGACATGCGCATCCGCAAGCTGCCAGTAATGATCGCCCAGCTGGGCGGACTTGGCGTCAATGCGGCCGGTGAAGGTGTCGTTGGCGCCATAGAGGAACACGATGACGTCTTCCAGATGCTCGCCCTGGCCCGACACGCGCAGGGCATGGATCACCGACTGGCTTTTTTCATCGCCCTGCCGCAGCCACAGCCCATTGGCCGACACCGCAAGCTGGGAGGCCTGGCCCTTGATGTAGCGCGCCTCAAGCCCCGCGAACTCGCCATACATGACGGCGGAGACAGGCGTGAACAAGGTCACCATCGCGACGCCCATGATCACCGCCACCACAAGCGGCGGCATCAGGAAATCCCAGGCCGAGACGCCGGCCGCGCGCGTCGCCACCAGTTCCTGGCTGCGGGTCAGGCGAACGAAAGTGAAGACCCCGCCCAGCAGGATGGCGAAGGGCAAAAGCTTCTGGCCCAGGTCGGGCAAATACAGTAGCGCCATGCCCACGATCACGCTGGTGGAGACGCTGTGCCCCGCCGTGCGGTTCAGCAGATCCACCACGTCAATGGAAAAGGCCAGCGCCAGGAAGGCGCAATAGATCACCACCACGCCTAAGAAGAATTGCACCGCCAGGTAACGGTAAAGCGTCCAGGACCAGCTCATGCGGTGGCCATCATGGGCGCACGCGTGAAGCCATAGCCCATCAGCACCGCCAGCGCCCCGGCCGCGCCCCAGAGCGGGATGATATAGAAGAGAACGCAAAGCATGGGATGCGACGCCGCCGGTCCCGCCAGCCCGTAACCGGCGATACGCAAGGCTGCCGCCGCCAGCGACGCCATGGTGATGCGCATGGCCAGGGCGCCGCGCTGGCGCCGCCCGCGCAGGATCGCGGCCAGCGCGATCATGGCGAAGGCCAGGCAGTAAAGCGGCTGCGACAGGCGGTTGTTGGCTTCGGCGAAAAAGGCGTTGCGGGTTTTTTCAGGCAAATCCTGTTCCGGCGGGTTCAGAAGCTCGCCCAGGTAACGCTCATCGGTGCGGCGCAGCGTGATGCGGTTCTTGCCGCTGAACTGGTCCAGGTCAATCACGTCATTCTTGAAGGTCAGCACGGAAAGCTGCGCGCCGCCCGCCGCAGACTGTTCAATGGTGCCGTCGAACATGATCAGCCGCGCGCCCTGGGGCGTCTGGGCCAGCACGCCGCGCTGCGCCAGATAGGTGACGGGTCTTTTGCGGTCGCGGCTGTCATGCACCAGGATGCCGCGTATCTGACCGCCCGCATCCATGGCGCGGATGAAAACCGTCAGGCCGGGAATGTTGGTGTTGAATTCGCCTTCGTTCAAAAGCGCGCCCGCAACATCGGCGCGGATGTCCACCACCTTGGCGTTCAGCGCCCGCTGGCCCGCGGGCATCAGCCAGAGCGCGCATATCCAAGTCAGCACCATCACCAGCAGCGCGCCCAGGAAAACCGGCGCCGCCAGCTGGCGCTGGCTGAAACCCGCCGACGCCATCACCACCAGCTCGCTGTCGCCATTCAGCCGCGACAGGGTAAAGAGCGTGCCGAAGAAAAAGGCGATGGGCAGGATGATCACCAGCAAGGCGGGGATCACCAGCGCCATCAGGTAGAGGAAGGTGGGCGCGGACTGGCCGCGGTTGATCACAAGGTCCAGCAGGCGCAGCGACTGGGTCAGCCAGATGACGCAGGTCATCAAGAGCGTCAGCAGCGCCACGGGACCCAAAATCTGTCCCAGCACGTACCAGGACAGATGCGGCAGCTTCATTTGCCCAATTTCTGGCCGCCCGGATTCAATGGGGCGCGTGGAATTCATGGCCTTTCGCCCCTTTGAAGATTCGCCTTAAACTAGCACTGAGTTTCAGCGATCCGCCAATTACCGCAACGGGAGACATTATATGCAGATTTCCTTCGCCCCGGCCCGAAATGCCGCATCTGGCGCAAGCTGGGTGGTGGCGGCCTATGACGGCGGCGCCCTGTCTGCGGCAGCCAGCCGGGCGGACAAGGCGGCGGGCGGGGCGCTGACCCGGGCGCTGAAGGTTTCCCGCTTCAAGGCCAAGCCGGGGGAGATGCTGGAAGTGCTGGCGCCTGCCGGTGTGCCGGCATCGCGCATCATCCTGGTGGGGCTGGGCAAGCCAGAGGCGCTGGACGCCAAGGGGCTGGAAGTGATCGGGGCCAAGATCGTTGCCCGGCTGCACCAGCTTGGCGAGACGGATGCGGTGCTGGAGGTGGAAACCCAAACTGGGAAGAGTGGGGGCAAGGTCAAGACACCCATGGCGGCGGCGCATCTGGCGTTTGGGGCGCGGCTGCGCGCCTACCGCTTTGAACATTACCGCACCCGCAATCTGGAAGAATATGAAAAGCGGCTGGCGAATCTTGTGATGGTGACGAGTGATGTGGCGGCGGCGAAGAAGAATTACGCCGCCCTCAGCGCCGTGGCCGATGGCGTGGTGCTGGCGCGCGACCTGGTGAACGAGCCGCCCAACATTCTTTATCCCGCCGAATTCGCCCGGCGGGTGAAGGCGCTGTCCAAGTCCGGCCTGAAAGTCGAAGTGCTGGGCGAAGCCGAGATGAAGAAGATGGGCTTTGGTGCGCTGCTGGGCGTCGGCCAGGGGTCGATGCGCGAAAGCCAGTTGGTGGTGATGCAATGGAACGGCTTGCCCAAGAATAAAAAGACGCAGCCCATCGCCTTTGTGGGCAAGGGCGTCTGTTTTGATTCCGGCGGGCTTTCGCTGAAGCCCGGCGCGGCCATGATGGGCATGAAGGGCGACATGGGCGGGGCCGCGGCCGTCACCGGCACCATGCTGGTGCTGGCGACGCGCAAGGCACGCGTGCATGCGGTGGGTGTGATCGGGCTGGTGGAAAACATGCCCGATGGCGGCGCCATCCGTCCCGATGACGTTCTGAAATCGCTGTCGGGCCAGATGATCGAAGTCCTGAACACCGACGCCGAAGGAAGATTGGTGCTGGCCGATGCGCTGACCTATACGCAGCGCCGCTTCAAGCCGAAATTCGTGATTGACCTTGCCACCCTGACGGGCGCGATCGTGCAGGCGCTGGGCTTTGAACATGCCGGCGTCTTTTCCAATGATGACAAGCTAACCGACAATCTGGTGCAGGCGGGCCGCGAGACGGGCGAGCGCGTCTGGCGCCTGCCGCTGGACCCGGCCTATGACAAGATGATCCGTTCCAAGATCGCCGATGTGAAGAATATCGGCGGCGCCAATTCCGGTTCGATCACGGCCGCGCAATTCCTTAACCGCTTCATTGATGACGGCATGGCCTGGGCGCATCTGGATATTGCGGGCGTGGCCTGGCAGGACGGCGAGCAGCGGCCCATGATCCCAAGCTGGGGCACGGGCTGGGGCGTGCATCTGCTCAATCGCTTGGTGCGAGACAATTACGAGTGAGAAGCGGTTCGCGTAAGCGAATGAAATGGTCCGGCGGACCATTTCAAGCGACGAACGCCGCGAGCTTGGGCGAGCGGCCATGGATGGCAGGAAGATTTTTTGACTGAAACTCTCTTTTATCACCTGGAGCGCCGCTCGCTGGAAGACGTGCTGCCGGGCTTGCTGGAAAAGTCGCTGGCGCGCGGCTGGCGGGCGCTGGTCAAGACCGACAGCGCCGAGCGGGCCGAGGCGCTGGACGATCTGCTCTGGACTTATGATGACGAAAGCTTCCTCGCCCATGCCCAGGCGGGTGACGGCGATGCGGCGCGCCAGCCGGTCATCATTTCCACCCTGGACGACAATCCCAATGGCGCGCAGATATTGTTCTGTGCCGCCACGGGGCCCGGCGACTGGGCGTCCGCCCAACTTTCGACATTGGCGCGTGTGGTGATGCTGTTTGACGGGCGCGATCCGGCGCTGCTGGATCAGGCGCGCACGGCCTGGAAAAACGCCAAGGCGGCGGGGCATGACGTGACCTATTGGAAAGAAAGCCCGTCGGGCAAGTTCGAGAAACAGGCGTAGAGAATACTGGAGACGCGTTTTGGGTTTCAGTCCCACCTTCATCGGCATCCTGCTCATCAATCTGGCGCTGGCGTATCATTCCATCCGCAGCGGCCGCTCGCCCCTGTGGCTGCTGGCGCTGGCCATCGGATCCTTCATGGGCTTTCTGGTGACGGTGGCGATCTGGGTCGGCTATCTGGTGTTCGCCGTGCTGCCGGACTTCTGGCGCAGCGACAATGTGCGCCGGTTGCGCGGCCAGATGGCGCGCGCCGCCGATCCGGGCCGCGACTATCGCGAAGCCAAGCGCGGCGTGGCGCAGGTGGGGTCTGTGGATTCCTTCCGCGCCCTGGCCGAGGAATCTATCAAGCTGGGCAAATATGCCGACGCCGTTTCGCTATATGAAAATGCCATGGCGGGGCCGCTGGGCGCATCCGACCCGGCGCTGATCAAGGGCCTGGCGCGGGCGAAAATGCTGTCGGGCGATGGCGCGGGGGCGGAAAGCCTGTTCGCGCAATTGCAGCAAAGCGATCCCACCGCCTTCGACGCCGATGCCGAGCTGGACTATGCCCGCGCGCTGGAAGCGCAGGGCAAGAATGACGAGGCCGTGCGCCGTTATGAAGTTGTGGCGGCGCGCTATCCCGGCGAGGAAGCCCGCGCCCGTTATGCGCTGCTGCTGCTGAAGACGGGCGACCATGCCCGCGCCCAGGCGCTGTTCCGCGAGATACTGGATTCAGTGAAAGGTGCGCCCGCGCATTATCGCCGCCGCCAGAGCGAATGGGTCAGCATCGCCAAGCAGAATGTGCGCTGATTATTCCTTGTCCGTGAAACGCACGATCAGCTTGTTTAGCGCATTGTTCTGGCGATGCCATTGGCGCACCGGCACAGCCGGATAGCCCGCCACGGTCTCGCCCGCCGCGACATCGCGCGCCACGCCGCTTTTTCCTGCGATGCGGGCTTTGGTGCCGATGGTCAGATGATCGCTGATGGAAACCGCGCCGCCCACCTGCACGAAATCGCCGATGGTGACGGAGCCGGCCACGCCGGACTGGCCCGCAAAGACGCAGCCCTTGCCGATGCGGACATTGTGGCCGATCTGCACAAGATTATCGATCGCGGTCATGGCCCCGATCACGGTGTCGGTGAGGCCGCCCCGGTCAATGGCGCAGTTGCTGCCGATATCCACCTGGTCCTCGATGATGACGCGGCCAATCTGCGACAGGCGCACCAGGCCCTTTGGTCCCGGCACAAAGCCGAAACCTTCGCCGCCGATGGAGCAGTTGTTGGCGATGCTGACGCGATGGCCGATCAGGGCGTGGGAGATGCTGTTGCTTGTTCCCATCACCAGGTCATCGCCGATCACCACGCCATCGCCGATGACGCTGTTCGCCCCGATGCGCGCCCGCGCGCCGATCACGACATTCTCGCTGATCACCACACCGGCGGCGATGGCGGCACCGGCGCCGATCTTGGCGCTGGCAGCGATCACGGCGCTGGAATGGACAAAGGGCGTGGGTGCGCGGCGGGGATAAAAAAACAGCCCGATCTGGGCGAAGGCGAGACGCGGATCATCGCAAAGAAGAAGCGCGCCGTCCTTGGGGGAGAGGGCGGCCAGCTTGGCATTGGTGACGATGACGCCGGCATGGCTGTTGGCGAAAGCGGCGGCATGGCGGGCGTCGCTGAACAGGGCCAGCTCATTCGCACCGGCCAGTTCCAAATCGGCGATGCCCTGCACCATCTGGCCCGCGCGCGCAGGGTCCGACAATTCCGCGCCCACGCGTCCCGCCAGATCGCCCAGCGAAAACGGCCCGTCCGCCTGAAAAAATCTATTGTCCGGCATATGCGCTCCCGATTTGCTGGGTAGCACAAGTCTCAGTTTTCCGCCATCGCCGCTTCGTAATCCTGCTGCGCGGACAGCCAGGCATTTTCCGCCACGCCCAGCTTGCGCGCCGCATCAGCGCGCTTCTTGGACACGGCGCTGCCCTTGGCCGGGTCGCGCGTGAAGAGCAGGGGATCGGACAAAGCGCGGTCCAGCTTGGCCAGTTCCGCCGTCAGCTCGGTCACCTGGCCTTCCGCGAAATCCAGTTTTTCCTTCAGCGGTCGCAGCTGCTGGCGTTTCTCGGCGGCGTCTCTGCGCTTGGCGGGCTTTTCTTCCGCCACCTTGTGTTCAGCGGGCCTGCGCGTGGGGGCATTGTCGCCCGACAGCAGGAAGCGGCGATAATCATCCAGGTCGCCGTCGAACGGCGTCACCTTGCCATCCGCCACCAGCAGCAGCCGGTCGGCGGTGGCCTCGATCAGGCGGCGGTCATGGCTGACCAGGATCACCGCGCCGTCAAAATCATTCAGCGCGTTCAGAAGTTCGTGCCGCGCATCAATGTCCAGATGGTTGGTGGGTTCGTCCAGGATCAGCAAATTGGGCTTATCAAGCGTCGCCAGCGCCAGCATCAGCCGTGCCCGCTCGCCGCCAGACAGTTGGCCCACGCGGGTGGTGGCCTTGTCGGCGGAAAAGCCAAAGCCGCCCAACTGCCCGCGCACCTGTTCGGGAGTCATTTTGGGGCGCAATCCCGAAAGCGTTTCGATGGGCGTCAGTTTCAAATCCAGCTCTTCCTGCTGGTGCTGCGCGAAATAGCCCACCACCAGCTTGCGCGCCGGTGTGAATTCGCCGCCCATGGCTTGCAGCTTGCCGGCCAGCAATTTCGCCATGGTGGATTTGCCGTTGCCGTTCTTGCCCAGCAGCGCCACCCGGTCTTCGGGATCGAAGCGGAAGGACATGTTGGACAGAATGGGCTTGCCCGCTTCATAGCCCACGCTGGCGCGGTCCATGGTGATCAGCGGCGGGCTCGCCTGTGTCGCGGCGGGAATGCGGATGGGCGCCACATGCTCGTCCACCGGTGCTTCGGCCACCGTCATCTTGGCCAGCATCTTCATGCGGCTTTGCGCCTGGCGCGCCTTGCTGGCCTTCGCCTTGAAGCGGTCCACGAACTCCTGCATGTGCTTGCGCGCCAGTTCCTGCTTTTTCGCGAACGCCGAATCCAGCGCGCGCTTGGCGGCCCGGGTGGTGACAAAGGTGTCATAGCCGCCCGTGTAGAGCGTCAGCTTGCCCTTTTCCAAATGCACGATGAACTCGCAGGCCGTGTTCAGCAAATCGCGGTCATGGCTGACGATCAGGATGGTGCCGCGGTAACGCTGCAAGAAGTTTTCCAGCCACAGCACGCCTTCCAGGTCGAGATAGTTGGTGGGTTCGTCCAGCAGCAGCAAATCGGGCGCCGAGAACAATATCGCCGCCAGCGCCACGCGCATGCGCCAGCCGCCGGAAAATTCGCGGCAGGGGCGAAGCTGGTCCTCGGCCGAAAAACCCAGGCCCGCCAGAATCTCCGCCGCCCGCGCAGGCGCGGTATAGGCGTCAATCGCGTCCAGCCGGGAATAGATGTCGCCCAGGCGATGGCCGTCTGTTTCGTGCTCGGCTTCCGCCAGCAGTTTTGTGCGTTCCTGGTCGGCTTCCAGCACCGTATCCAGAAGCGAGACATCGGTGCCGGGCGCTTCCTGCGCCACCGCGCCCACCCGCCAGGCGCTGGGCCAGGCGATGTTGCCGTCATCGGCGTGCAGGGTGCCCAGGATCACCTTGAAGAGCGTGGTCTTGCCCGCGCCATTGCGGCCCACCAGCCCGATGCGCCGCCCGGCAGGCAGATTGGCGGTGGCCCCGGACAGGATTTCCCGCCCGGCGATCCGCACAACGATATTGTCTATGGCCAGCATGGGCGGGGGGTTACAGCACCGCTTGTCAATTCGCCAGTCCCCATGCATAACCCGCGCGAAATTACCGCAAATTGGAGACTTTCATGGCCGTTTCGCGCACTTTTTCGATTATCAAGCCGGACGCCACGCGCCGCAACCTGACCGGCAAGGTCAATGCCGTGATCGAAGAGGCAGGCTTGCGCATCGTGGCGCAGAAGCGCGTCCGCCTGAGCGAGGCCCAGGCCAGGAAATTCTACGAAGTGCACAAGGACCGTCCTTTCTATGGCGAACTGGTCAGTCAGATGACCGCCGAGCCGGTGGTGGTGCAGGTGCTGGAAGGGGAGGATGCCGTCGCCCGCTATCGCGAAGTGATGGGTTCCACCAATCCCAAGGACGCGGCCGAAGGCACCATCCGCAAGCTTTTCGCACTCTCGATCGGCGAGAATTCGGTCCATGGCTCCGACAGTGCGGAAAACGCCAAGATCGAAATCGCCCAGTTCTTCAATGATGGCGACATCCACGCCTGATATCGTCTCTCTTCGCAACTTTGCTCAACGCCGCGCACCGAAAGATGCGCGGCGTTTCGCGTTGCCACGACCACCTCCCCTTCCTGCGTGCCAAAAGCGGGCACGCGAAGGGGAGGCGGGCCTGTGCTATAAGAGGGGATGAAAAACAAGACCATCGTCATCACGGGCGCGACCTCCGGCATCGGGGAAGTCGCCGCCATCCGCCTGGCCCAGAAGGGCGCGCGCATCATCTTCACGGCGCGCGATGCGGCGCGGGCCGATACGACCATGGCGAAACTGCGGGCGGCCAATCCAGACGCGGATCATACTGTGCATATGGGCGACCTGTCGATGCTGGCCGACATGAAAAGGGTGGGGCGGGAAATTGCAGCAGCTGGTCCCATTGATGTGCTGGTCAACAATGCGGGGGCGCTATTCAACAGTCGCCAAATGACGGCGGACGGGCTGGAGAAGACCTTCGCCCTCAACCACATGTCCTATTTCGTGCTGACCGACATCCTGTTGCCGAGCATCAGGCCGGGCGGGCGCATCGTTTCAGTGGCGTCGGGCGCGCACCGGGGCGCACAACTGGATTTCGATGATTTGCAGTCCGAACGCGGCTATCGCGGCTTTGCCGTCTATTCCCGCAGCAAGCTGATGAACATTCTTTTCACGCGGGAGTTGGCCATACGCGTAACCAACAGCATTACCGCAAATTCTCTCCACCCGGGCTTCGTCGCCACACGCTTTGGCGATGATACGGGCGGGCTGACCGGCGCAGCCTTCAAGCTGGCCAAGCCCATCGGCGCCATTTCGCCGGAGGAGGGCGCAAAGACCATCATCCACCTGGCGTCATCGCCGGATGTGGAAGGTGTCAGCGGAAAATATTTCTACAAATGCAAAATTGAAACGCCCACGCGCGAAGCGCAGAGCGACGCGGACGCAAAACGTCTTTGGGAAATTTCGGAAAAGATTGCGTCTTAGGAAAAAACGGCCATGCCGCTTTTCAGGCGCACCTTGCCATCCGCCAGCATCCGCAGCGCGGCGGGATAAAGCTGATGCTCTGCCGCCAGCACCCGCGCCGCCAAATCATCCGGGCTGTCATCGGGATGCACGGGCACCGTGGCCTGGGCGATCACCGGCCCGGCATCCAGTTCCGGCACCACGAAATGCACGGAGGCGCCGGACTGGGTTTCGCGCGCCTCGATTACCCGTTCATGCACCCGCGTGCCTTTATAGGAGGGCAGAAGCGAGGGATGGATGTTGATGAGTTTTCCTTCCCAGGCGCGCGCAAAACCGTCTGACAAGATTCGCATGAACCCGGCCAGGCACACCAGCTCCACGCCGCTCGCGCGAAGCGCCGCATCCAGTTCGGCGTCGAACGCCTCGCGCGTCTTGCCGGCATGGGGAATGACCTTGGTGGCGATGCCCGCATCGCGCGCTTTATCAAGCCCGCCCGCATCCGCGATGTTGGAAATCACCAGAACGATGTCATAGGGCGCATCCTTGGCCGCGATCAGCGCGCCCAGGTTGCTGCCGCGCCCGGAGATCAAAACGCCGACTTTTCTCTGCGCGCTCAAAGCTGCATCGCGCCGCGATAGACGGTCTTGGCCTCGCCGCTACCAGGAACCAGGCGACCCAGCCGCACGGGTTTGTCGCCGCAAGACTGGAACGCTTCCATCACCCTGGCCGCATCGACTTCGGCCACCACGGCCACCATGCCGATGCCGCAGTTGAAGGTACGCAGCATTTCCTCGCCCGCGATGTGGGCCGCTTTCGCCAGCCAGGCGAAAACCGGCGGCACCGCCAGCGCGTCCAGATCCACTTCGCCGTCCAGGCCATCGGGCAAGGCGCGGGGCAGATTCTCGGTGATGCCACCGCCGGTGATATGGGCCAGGCCCTTGACGCCGCCCGTGCCAATGGCCGCTAGCGCGCCCTTCACATACAGCCGCGTGGGCGTCAGCAAAGCCTCGCCCAGCGACATGCCCGGTGCGAATGGCGCGGGCGCGTCCAGCGCGATGCCCGACTGTTCCACCACCTTGCGCACCAGCGAATAGCCGTTGGAATGCACGCCCGACGACGCCACGCCGATCAGCACATCGCCTGCGGCCATGTCTTTCGTGCGCGGCAAAATCTGTCCCCGCTCCACCGCGCCCACGGAAAATCCGGCCAGGTCGAAATCGCCCTTGGCGTACAGCCCCGGCATCTCGGCCGTTTCGCCCCCGATCAGGGCGCAGCCGGACGCCTTGCAGGCCCGGGCGATGCCTTCGATCACGGCGGCGGCGACATCCACCTCCAGCTTGGCGCTGGCGTAATAATCCAGAAAGAAAAGCGGCTCGGCGCCCTGCACCACGATGTCGTTGACGCACATGGCGACCAGGTCCTGGCCAATGCCATCATAGCGCCCGCTTTCGATGGCCAGTTTCAGCTTGGTTCCCACGCCGTCGGTGGCGGCGACCAGGATGGGGTCCTTGAAACCGGTGGCTTTCAGGTCGAACAGCCCGCCAAACCCGCCCAGGTCGGCGTCGGCGCCGCTGCGGCGCGTGGATTTGGCGGCGGGCGCGATTCGCGCCACCAGCGCCTCGCCCGCGTCGATATCCACGCCGGCGTCCTTGTAGGTCCCAATTATCTTGGAGGGAGGTGGGCGGCCAGGATCGTGTGGCATCTTTGTGTCCGCGGGGTCTGCAACCGTTTAATCAGGCCCCACGGCGCACGCAAGCGGCGTCCCTGTGGGTACATTGCGGGGTGCGGAAATAAGCCGCCAAACGCCCGCCGCCGCATCGCTTTCCCTTCCCCTGGAAGGTGCGCCCGCTATAATCCGCATCCCGGTTTTGATTGGACGGTTCATGCGGCTGATTCCTGTTTTCCTGAGCGTGTTCGCGCTGGCGCTGATCCTGTCGCCCTTCACGGTTCAGCCGGCCCGCGCCCAGGCCGGCATCTACACCGTCTCCGGCCTGCATGTGGAAGCCACCGCCGCCTCGCCGGCCGAGGCACTGAACGCCGCCATCGCGCAAGGCCGCCCCCGCGCCTGGCAGATATTGTATCGCCGCCTGACCCGCCAGGCGGACTGGGCGCGCGAGCCGCAGCTGGATGCGCCCACCCTGCTGCGCCTGTCGCGCGGTTTCACCATCGCCAATGAGCGGCGCTCCACCACCCGCTATGTCGCGGACGTCACCTACAATTTCAATCCCGACGCCGTGGCGCGCATCCTGCAAGCCGCCAACATCTCCTTCTCGCAAACGGTGGCGCGGCGCATCCTGCTGGTGCCGATGGCGCCGGGCTTTGTCACCGGCCCCTGGGCGCAGGCCTTGGCCGTGCCGGAGTTTCGCGGCTCGCTGGTGCCGTTTGAAGTGGCGGGCCAGGCCGATGCCGCTTCGCTGAACGGGCTGGATTTTGACAAAGCGTCCTGGGGCGATGTCTCGGCGGCGGCGGCCCGCATCGGCGCCAGTGAAGCCGCCCTTGTGCAAAGCGTCTATGCCAACGGCAAGGTGACGGTGAATATCCGCCGTCTGGGCCTGGGTCAGCCGACGGTGAAATCCAGCGTGGACGTGCCGCTGCAGCAGACGCTGGGCACCACCTATCCCAGCGCCGCCAATGCCGCTGTCGCCGCGATCGAGGATCTGTGGAAGTCGCGCACCGCCGTCAATTTCAACGCCCGCGCCACCATCATCGCCGATGTGGTGATCGGCTCGCTGGCGCAATGGGGCGCCACGCAATCGGCGCTGGAAGGTCTTGATAACGTCACCGCCACGCAGCTTGTGGCGATGGACATGGGCCTGGCGCGTGTCTCCATCACCTATAGCGGCAGCGCCGAACAGTTGCGGGACGGGCTGGCCGCAAAGGGCATCGCGCTCGCCAACCGCGCCGGGCGCTGGACCATCACGGCCAGCCGCTGATGGTGAAGCATTTGCCCAACATGCTTTCGGCTTTGCGGCTGGGGGCGGCGCCGCTGGCGGCCTGGGCGATTTTGCAGGGACATGACGCAGCGGCGCTGCTGGTGTTTGCGCTGGCATCCTTCAGCGATCTGCTGGACGGGTTCATTGCGCGGCGCTGGGGCGTGGTCTCGCGCTTTGGGACATGGCTTGATCCGGCCGCCGACAAATTGCTGATGCTGCTTTGCTTTCTGGCGCTGCTGAAGATGGGCGCGGCGCCCTTCTGGCTGGTGGCGCTGGTGATCGCACGCGACGCATTGATCGTGGGCGGCGTGCTGCTGGCCCGGGGGCTGTCCCTGCCGGTGCGTGAAGCGCCGTTGCTGCTGGGCAAATCCTCCACCTTTGTGCAGGTGGGTTATGTGGGCGCCTGGCTGGTGCTGCTGAGCCTGGGGCTGGAATCGCCCAGGCTGATGGACGCGTTTGCCGCGGCGGTCGCCATCTTCGCCATCCTGTCGGGCCTTGCCTATGGCCAGCTATTCTTGCGGGCGCTGTTCTTTGGCCAGCGGACTGCCTAGATGCAACTGGTCCTGCCGCTGGGCGCCAACAATCAAATGCGCCGCGAGGATTTCATCATCGCGCCCGGCAACCAGGCGGCGCTGGCATTCCTCGATGCGTATCCCGCATGGCCCGCGCCCATGGCGGCGCTGCATGGCGCGGCGGCCAGCGGCAAGACGCACCTGGCGCGTATCTGGGCGGACGCCGCGGGCGCACGTATCATCGAAGCGCGCGATCTGCTGGAAGCCCCCGATGCGGGACCGCTGGTGATCGAGAATGTGGATGCTGCGCCCTCTTTTTCCAAAGATACCTCTGCCCATGAAGCAGCCTTGTTCGCGCTGATGGCGCGGGGCACGCCGCTGCTGCTGACGGGCCGCGCCGCGCCCGCGCATTGGCCGGTGCAGATGGGCGACCTGGCGTCGCGGTTCAAGTCGCTGCTGGGTTTCGAGCTGGGCGCCCCGGACGAGGCCCTGCTGCTGGCGCTCGCCGTCAAGCTGTTCGCCGACCGCCAGTTGCAGGTTCCCGTGAGTGTGGTGACACGGCTGGTGCATGGGCTGGAACGGTCCCCGGCCGCCATAAGGGATTTCATTGCCCGGGCCGATGCCCTGGCCCTGGCCCGGCAAAAACCGGTCAATCTGGCCCTGGTTAACGAGCTTATGGAGCCGAAACAGGGCGGTTTTCCCGGCCTGTCATGACAGGTTTACGCTTTTGTCCTAGGCTGGGCGCATGTCCAGCCCCGTCACGAATATAGAAGCGGCCAACGACGCCGCCCTGGCCGCTACGTCTTCGGAAGCCCAATCGGGCACCGACGATGTCCTGGCGCTGGGGTCCGGCGACAGCCGCACGCTTGATCCGGCGTCCCCGGCCCGTTTCGTCAACCGCGAACTGTCCTGGCTGGCCTTCAACCGCCGCGTGATCGGGGAGGCGGAGAACCGCCGCAACCCGCTTTTGGAGCGGGTGCGCTTCCTGTCCATTTCCGCGTCCAACCTGGACGAGTTCTACATGGTGCGCGTCGCCGGCCTGATGGGCATGGTGCGCGCCGGCGTCATCACCCCCAGCGCCGATGGCCTGTCGCCGGCCGAGCAGCTTGAGAAAGTGGACTCCAGCGCCCGCGAACTGATCAGCGACCAGCAGCGCATCTGGTCCAGGCTGGACGTGGAGTTACGAAAAGAGAGCATCGCCGTCATCACCGGCGACGAAGTTCTGCCCGCCGACCGCGCTTTCCTGGATGCATTCTTTGCCGCGCAGATATTTCCCGTGCTGACGCCGCTGGCGATTGATCCGGCCCATCCTTTCCCCTTTATCCCGAATCTGGGCTTCACCATCGCGCTTGCCGTGAAGGACCAGCGCAGCGGCAAGGAATTCTCGGCCCTGATCCCGGTGCCGTCGCAGCTCAAGCGTTTCATCCGCCTGCCCGATGTGGCGCAGGTGGGTTCGCACAAACCCGTGCGCTTCCTGCCGCTGGAGCATCTGATCGCGCTTTATTTCGACCGGCTGTTCCCGGGCCATGCGGTCAATGGCTGGGGCCTGTTCCGCATCCTGCGCGACAGCGACGTGGAAGTGGAAGAAGAAGCCGAAGACCTGGTGCTGCTGTTTGAATCGCTGCTCAAGCGCCGCCGCCGGGGCAGCGTCATCCACATGAAATGCTCGGCCTCCATGCCGCCGGCGCTTCGCCATTTCATGGCCGAGCATCTGGACCTGGATGAATCCGAAGTGGTGATCGTGGAAAACCTGATGGGACTTTCGGACCTGGCCAAGCTGATCGGGCCGGACCGTCCCGATTTGCAGTTCAAGCCATACAACGCCCGCTTCCCCGAACGCATCCGCGATCATGGCGGGGATTGCTTCGCCGCCATCCGCGAAAAAGACCTGATCGTGCATCACCCTTTTGAGAGTTTCGACACGGTGGTGCAGTTCCTGCGCCAGGCCGCGGCCGATCCCGACGTGGTGGCGATCAAGCAAACGCTGTACCGCACCAATGCCGAAAGCCCCATCGTGTCGGCCCTGATCGAGGCGGCGGATGCGGGAAAGTCCGTCACCGCCCTGGTGGAACTGAAGGCCCGTTTCGACGAAGCCGCCAACATCAAATGGGCGCGTGACCTGGAACGGGCCGGCGTGCAGGTGGTCTATGGCTTCATTGCGCTGAAGACCCACGCCAAGATCAGCCTGGTGATGCGCCGCGAGGCCGGACAGCTCCATTCCTACGTCCATTTCGGCACCGGCAATTACCACAGCAACACCGCCAAGGTTTATACCGACCTGTCGCTCTTCAGCGCCGACCCGGCGCTGGGCCGCGACGCCGCCCAGGTCTTTAATTTCATCACCGGCTATGCCGAGCCCAATGCGCTGGAGCGGCTGGCGGTGTCGCCCTTCAGCCTGCGCGGACGGCTGGTCGAAGCCATCCAGCAGGAAATCATGCATGCGCGGGCAGGACGCCCCGCCGCCATCTGGATCAAGCTGAATTCGCTGGTCGACCCGGCCATGATTGACGGGCTGTACCGCGCCAGCCAGGCGGGGGTGCAGATTGACCTGGTGGTGCGCGGCATCTGCTGCCTGCGCCCCGGCGTGCCGGGCCTGTCCGAGAATATAAGGGTCAAATCCATCGTCGGCCGCTTCCTGGAGCATGGCCGCATCATCTGTTTCGGAGCAGGCCATGGGCTGCCATCGCCCCAGGCCAAGGTTTTCATTTCCTCGGCGGACTGGATGCCGCGCAACCTGGACCGGCGGGTGGAAATACTGGTCCCGGTGGAAAATCCCACCGTCCATCAACAGGTCCTTGACCAGATCATGGTCGCCTTGTTCAAGGATCAGGCGCAAAGCTGGTATATGAAGGCGGATGGCAGCTATGCCCGCGACGCCCATGCCGAGGATGACGATGCTTTTTCCGCGCACAATTATTTCATGACCAACCCTTCGCTTTCCGGCCGTGGCCGCGCGCTGAAAAGCCATGGCGGCACGGGCAAGCGCCGGACCTGAACAGGTGCCGATTTCCGATCCCGGCAAGACCGTGACGCCGCGCAAGCGCGCGCCCGTGGCCATCGTGGACATAGGCTCCAATTCCGTGCGCCTGGTGATCTATGAAAACCGCAGCCGCAACGCCGCCACCCTGCAGAATGAAAAGGCCATTTGCGGCATTGGCCGCGACATGGTCACCAGCGGAAAACTGGAAGGCGAAGGCTGTGCCCGCGCGCTGGAGGCGCTGGCCCGCTTCCGCCTGATCGCTGACGGGCTTGGCGTGGTGGCGCGCGAGGCGGTGGCCACGGCGGCGGCACGCGATGCCTCCAATGGCGCGGAGTTCGTGGCCAAGGCGGAAAAGGCCTTTGGATCGCCCATCAAGGTGCTGGCGGGCGAAGACGAAGCGCGCATCGCCGCCGAAGGCGTGGTGGCGGGCATTCCCGATGCCGAAGGCCTGGCCGCGGATTTGGGCGGCGGCAGCCTGGACATGGTGACGGTGAAGGGCGGCAAGACGGGCAAGGCCTGGAGCTTGCCGTTCGGCCCCTTGCGGCTGATGGATGTGTCGGGCGGCGATCCCGACAAGGCCCGTACGCTGGTGGACAAGGGGCTGAAGGATTTGCCCGACCTCTCCGCGCCCGCTTTGTATGCGGTGGGCGGCATCTGGCGCAGTTTCGCGCGGGTGGACATGGAGGACCAGAATTACCCGCTCCATGTTTTGCAGCAATACACGATCCCCAAGAGCCGGGCGCTGCGCCTGTGCCGGGTGCTGGCGGGCCTGTCGCGGGACTCCGTCCGCAAGATCAAGGTTGTCTCAAAACGGCGCGCGGAATCGCTGCCGTATGGCGCGGTGGTGCTGGAACGGCTTTTGATGGCGGGCGAAATCCAGGACGTGGTGATTTCCGCCTATGGCTTGCGCGAAGGCCTGTTCCATTCCCGCCTGACACAGGAAGAGCGCGCCAAGGACCCGCTGGTGGAATTCGCCCGCAGCGCCAATGAACGCCAGGCGCGCGTGCCCGCGCACGCCACCGAGATGCTGCAATGGGCGAAGCCCCTGTTCGAGGGTGAGGATGCGCGCCTGCGCGAAGCATCCGCCTTCTTCTCTGATGTGGGCTGGCGGCGGCACCCGGATGACCGCGCCATCGGCGCCATGGGCCAGGTCCTGACCGCGCCTTTCGCGGGCGCCGATCACCGGGCGCGGGCCATCATCGCCACATCCATCTATCACCGCTATGCGGGCGATGATGATTTTCCCCGCGACCTGGCGCTGATGGCGCTGCTGAGCAAGGATGATGAAAGCCTGGCGCTGAAGCTGGGACTGACCTGGCGGCTGGCCTTTGCGCTGTCGGCATCGGCGTCGGGCGAACTGTCGCATTACCGCCTGCGGCTGACGCCCACAAAACTTGTGCTGGAGGTTCCTGCGCGCCGCGAGGCCATCGCCAGCGAGCCGGTGCAGAAACGGCTTGGTGTTTTGGCCGATCTTTATGGCCGCAAGGGCGAAATCCTGGTCGGCTGAAATGCGGTCCTTCGACTAGGGCTAGCGCCTTCATTTCCAATGTAAATTCATAGGCTTGGCC
Organism: Alphaproteobacteria bacterium; assembly: GCA_947465395.1. Classification (GTDB taxonomy): domain Bacteria; phylum Pseudomonadota; class Alphaproteobacteria; order Micropepsales; family Micropepsaceae; genus Rhizomicrobium. The sequence goes on from CANIAL010000001.1 coordinate 101,100, forward strand.
CTCAGCAATGGCCTTTCCGGCGGGCGCGAATATACTGGCCCCGTCCCGATAACCCTTTGCCAATGCTGCCCTTGCACGGCAGCGCCGGTCGGGGCTTTATGGGGACTGGTGCTGGCCCCCTTTAATCTGAAAGCGGATGGGCCGGTTTGATTGTCGGTTAAGGAGAAACGTCATGGGTGCGCTTAGCATCTGGCATATTCTGATTTTGGGCGTCATCGCCCTGGTGCTGTTCGGCGGTCGCGGCAAGGTCAGCGACCTGATGGGCGATTTCGGCCGTGGCATCAACAGCTTCAAAAAGGGTCTCAGCGATCCCGACAAGGAAGATCCGCGCGTCATCAACGCCGAAGCCCGCAATGAACCGGCCGCGAACGTCAACAAGGATCAGACCGGCGTTCCCAGGTAAGCGAGTCTCATGCTCGACTTTAGCTGGAGCCATATCCTTATCGTTCTGATCGTCGCCCTGGTGGTGGTTGGGCCAAAGGATTTGCCACGCCTGATGAACATGGCGGGCAAATGGGCGGGCAAGGCCCGCGCCATGGCCAATGACTTCAAGAAAAGCTTCGACGACATGGCCCGCCAGAGCGAGCTGGACGAGTTGCGCGCGGAAATCGAAAAGCTGCGCGCCAACGACCCGGTGGCTGAACTCCAGGGCGAAGTGGAAAAATCCCTCAGCGAAGTGGATACGTCCTTCAACGCGCCCGCCGATGTCGCCGCGGACCAGGCGGCGCCGCCATCTTCTGCTGCACAGGCCATGGCGCCCGCACCCCGCAGCGGTGAGTACCAGGTGGTGGAGACGGCCGCCGTGCATGATGACGGCGGATCGCTGAACCAGCCGCTGCCGCGATGAACAATATCAGTCCCGAAGACCAGGCGGCGCTGGAAGCCACCAAGGCGCCGCTGATGGAGCACCTGGTCGAGCTGCGCAAGCGGCTGATCTGGGCGGTGGTGTCGTTCGGCCTGTGCTTCGTGATCTGCTTCGCCTTCGCCACGCCCATCTTCAATTTCCTGACCCAGCCGCTGCACCATGTGCTGGCCGGCAAGGCCAACGACCATTTCATCTATACGGCGCTGACCGAGGTCTTCTTCACCAATGTGAAGATCGGCATGTTCGGTGGCATCTGCCTGGGCTTTCCGGCCATTGCCGCCCAGATATGGATTTTCGTGGCGCCCGGCCTTTACAAGAATGAGCGCGGCGCCTTTTTGCCCTTCCTGCTCTGGACGCCGGTGATGTTCGTGATGGGCGGCGCGTTCGTCTATTACGTGATGCTGCCCTTCTCGATCCAGTTTTTCGCGGGCTACCAGCAGCTCAACACCCAGACCCAGATGGGCGTGCAGCTCCAGGCCAAGGTGAGCGATTACCTGGATTTCGTGATGACGCTGATTTTTGCGTTCGGTCTCACATTCCAGTTGCCGGTGCTGCTGTCGCTGCTGGGCAAGGTGGGCATCGTTACCACCAAGGGCCTGAAGGAGATGCGCCGCTATGCCTATGTCGGCCTGTTCGGGCTGGCGGCGGTCTTCACGCCGCCCGACGCCTTTTCCATGCTGAGTTTGGCGTTCCCGCTGGTGGCGCTGTACGAGGTTTCCGTGATCTGCGTGCGGATCATCGAAAAGGGCAAGGACCGCGAGGAAGCGGCCCGCAAGGCCCGCGCCGCCTGATCAGGCCGCGACGCGCTTCTGGTTGACCACCCGCTCGGCGGGGAAATGCATCAGCGCGATGGTGCCCCGGCCCGGCTGGCTTTCCAGCGTCAGTTGCCCGCCATGCAGTTCCAGCATCGCCTTCGCCAGCGGCAGGCCAAGCCCGGTGCCGTCGCGGGCGCCTTCGCCGCCGCTGTTCTTGATCTGGCCGAAGGGTGTCAGCGCCAGCTTGATCTCGTCCCCCGTCATGCCCACGCCTTCGTCGCGGATGGCGATTTCATAGCCGCCATCGGGCAGCATGCGCCCGGCCAGCAGCACGCTGCCGCCGGTGGGCGTGAACTTGATGGCGTTGCCCACCAGATTGATCACGATCTGGCGGATCATGCGTTCCACCGCCAGGATGCGCACATCGCTGTCCAGCAACTGGCGCGACAGGATCACGCCCGACTTGGACGCCAGGCCTTCCAGCATGGCCATGGAGGATGACAGAACCGGGATCAGCTCGAACTCCTGCGCGCTTTCCAGGGTCATCTTGCCGGCCTCGATCTTGGCGAGGTCCAGAACGTCATTGATGATGCCCAGCAAATGCCGCCCGCTGGAATTAATGTCGGCGGCATAGGACAAATAGCGCGGATTGTGCACCGGCCCCAGATGCTGGTCCTTCATCACTTCCGAAAAGCCCATGATGGCGTTCAGCGGCGTGCGCAGTTCATGGCTCATGTTCGCCAGGAAGGCGGATTTGGCGCGGCTGGCTTCCTCGGCTTCCTTCACGGCGGCGGCCAGCTTGCGGGTGATGCTGCCGATCTGGCGGCGGTTTTCCTCCAGCCGGGCGATGGCGCGGCGCGAATACAGGATCAGCGGCACCGCCACGGCCATGGTTTCGATCAGCACATTGACCATGGGCAGCCAGTGCAGGCGCCCTTCATGCCAGGCCAGTACGAAAAACACGCTTTCCGCGCCCACCGCGGCCAACAGGGTCAGGATCAGGGTGGCGCCAAGCGGGTGCATGCGGGCAAGACGCCGCTCGCAGCGCGCAAACAACTCCCTGGCCAATGATGGCTTCACCCGAACCCCCCAGACATGCCGAGACTGTAACCCCAAACCGGTTGCGCTCTGGTTTCCGGCAACGCTTCAATATTCCCGGTTGGATTAGGACTCTGTTAACAGGGGCGGCCAGGGCGGTTTTTGACCGGACGGGGCGGCGCATGGCATGAGCCTGTTGGGGAGAGGGATTTCATGCACGACATCAGGGACATCCGGGAAAACCGCCAGGCGTTCGAGCGCGGCCTGGCGCGGCGCGGCATGGCGGACAGCGTAAAGCTGGCCGATGATGTGCTGGCGCGGGACAAGGCCTTGCGCGAACTTCTTACCCGCTTGCAGGCCGAACAGGCCCGCCGCAACGATGCCTCCAAGCTGATCGGCCAGGCCAAGGCGAAAAAGGATGAGGCGGGCGCTGCCGCCCTGATGGCCGAAGTGGCTGGATTGAAGGACAGCATCCAGGCGGGCGAACAGCAACAGCGCGAGATGGAAGCGGGGCTGCGCGATGCGCTGGCCGTGATCCCCAACATTCCCGCCGATGACGTGCCGGATGGCGCGGATGAAAAAGCCAATGTGCCGGTTGCGGAACGTGCTTTTGGAAAGAAGCCTGAGATTGAAAAGCCAATACAGCATTTCGAGCTGGGCGAGGCGCTGGGCCAGATGGATTTCGAGCGCGCGGGCAAGGTGTCCGGTGCGCGCTTCGTCTATCTGAAATCCGACCTGGCCAAGCTGGAGCGGGCGCTGGGCGCCTTCATGCTGGACGTTCACAGCAACGAGTTCGGCTACACCGAAGTCTCGCCGCCGTTGCTGGTCAGAGATGCGGCCTTCTTTGGAACTGGCCAGTTACCTAAATTCGAGGATGATCTTTTTTTCACAGATCCGCGTACTTCGGAATGGGAAGAAAACACAAAGAAATGGATTTATGAAACTACTCGAGATTCTCTTGGTGCGGGTTCCGACCCGGTTCCGATGGCGCGGGTTAAAACCATCATTGAAAGTGTAGCAAAATCTGCTTCTGAAGTTTTCATGCTCGAAAATACGTTTGCAACGTTTGATCGGGCGCAGCCCGGGTTTGTTCCTCTTCGTCATGGGCTGATCCCCACCGCTGAAGTGCCGTTGACCAATTATGTGTCGGACGAGATTCTGAACGAAGCCGAACTGCCCTTGCGCATGACCGCCTTCACGCCCTGTTTCCGGGCCGAAGCGGGCGCGGCGGGCAAGGACACGCGCGGCATGATCCGCATGCATCAATTCTCGAAAGTCGAGCTGGTTTCCATCACCACGCCGGAACAGTCGGGCGCGGAGCATGAGCGCATGACCGATGCGGCGCAGGCGATCCTGAAGAAGCTCGATCTCTGCCACCGCGTCGTCACGCTCTGCACCGGCGACATGGGCTTCAGCGCGCAAAAGACATACGACATCGAAGTCTGGCTGCCCGGGCAGGGCGCGTTCCGCGAAATCTCCTCCTGCTCCAACTGCGGGCCGTTCCAGGCGCGGCGCATGAACACGCGCTATCGCGGCGCGGACGGCAAGGGCAAGGGTCCTGTCCATACCTTGAACGGCTCCGGCCTGGCGGTGGGCCGCACGCTTGTCGCAATCCTGGAAAATTACCAGCAGCCGGACGGCAGCATCGCCATTCCCGCCGCGCTGCAGCCTTACCTTGGCGGCAAGACAAAGATCACCAAAGCCTGATGCGTATCCTGGTCACCAATGATGACGGCATCCATTCGCCGGGCCTGGGCGTGGCCGAACGCATCGCCCGCGCCTTGTCAGACGATGTCTGGGTCTTCGCGCCGGAGAATGAACAGTCCGGCGCTTCGCATTCCCTTACCCTCACCACGCCGCTGCGCCTGCGCCTGATGGAAGAGCGGCGCTATGCGGTCGCCGGCACGCCCACCGATTGCGTGATGATGGGCGCTTTGCATGTGTTGAAGGCGCAGCCGCCTGATCTTGTCCTGTCCGGGGTCAACTGGGGATCGAACCTGGCCGACGACGTCACCTATTCCGGCACCATCGCGGGCGCCATGGAAGGCGCGGCGCTGGGCATCCCCTCCATCGCCATGTCGCAGGCGGGCGAGGAAGACAGCCGCGAGAAGATCGACTGGTCGCCGGGCGAAGTGCATGGCCCCGATTTGATCCGCCGGTTGCTGAAAATGGGCTGGCCCCGCACGACGCTCATGAACATCAATTTTCCCGCCTGTGCGGCGGCTGAGGTCAAGGGCGTGGCCGTGGCGCCGCAGGGTTCCTATGATTTGCAGTCCACCGAGATCGATGAGCGCAAGGATGCCCGTTCCCGTTCCTATTACTGGATCGGCCTGCGCCGCCGGGGCAACCAGGTCCGCGACGACAGCGATCTGGGCGCGGTGGCGTGCGGCAAGATTTCGGTGACGCCGTTGCACATGAACCTGACCGAACGCGGCACAATGGCCAAAATGCAGGAATTGTTCGGTCAAAAATAAACAGGGCCTTAACAGGGAACTCCTGCATCGCCCTCAAAAGCCACGTAGTTAAAGGCTTTTTCATTTTTCCCCACGATGATCCGTTTCGAGACAAACGTGCAGAAGGCATGCGTCCGATGGACATTCGAAACATTCGCAAGGCCGCGTTCGCGCTGCTGGCCATCATGCCGCTGGCCGTGGCCTGCGCGCCCGACAGCCCGCAAACCCAGCTTCACTGGGATGTGAACACCCGCACCGCCGCGCATCATTCCACGCGCCACGACGCGCCGCGCCGCGTCGCCGCGAAGGACAATGACAAGGCCCCCACGCCCACGCCGCGCCCGGCCTATCAGCAGGCCAGCTACCAGCCCCCGGCCAAGACCAATTCCAGTCTGACGTTCGACTGGCCCGTCACCGGCACCATCATTTCGCGCTTCGGTTCCACCACGGGCGGCGAGCGCAATGACGGCATCAATATCGCCACGACACTGGATGCGCCCATCCATGCCTCGGCCAGCGGCACCGTCACCTATTCCGGCAATGAGCTGAAGGGTTACGGCAACCTGCTTCTGATCAAGCATGCCGATGGCTATGTCACGGCCTATGCCCATGCCGACCGCATTTTGGTCGAGAAGGGCGCCTTTGTGCAAAAGGGCCAGGTGATCGGTTATTCCGGCTCGACCGGCGACGTCACTTCGCCGCAACTGCATTTCGAGATTCGCCACGACACCGCGCCGGTCAATCCGGCGAACCTTCTGATTTCGCGCGCGTCTTAAATCTGCTTATTGGATTTTCTGGCCCAGTTCTCCGGCAAGGTCCTGGATGAACTGCCAGGCCACGCGGCCTGATCTGCCGCCGCGTCCCATCGCCCAGGCCAGAGCGCGCTGACGCAAATGGGCCGCAGGCAATTTCAAGCCATAATGCGCGGCATAGCCGGTCACCATCGCCAGATACGCATCCTGTCCGCAGCCGTGAAAGCCCAGCCACAGGCCGAAGCGGTCTGACAGCGAAACTTTTTCCTCCACTGCTTCGCCCGGATTGATGGCGCCGCCGCGTTCATTCTCCATCATCTCGCGCGGCATCAAATGCCGCCGGTTGGACGTGGCATAGAACAGCACATTGGCGGGCCGCCCTTCGATCCCGCCTTCCAGCGCCGCCTTCAGCGATTTGTAGCTGGCGTCTTCCTTGTCAAAGGACAGGTCATCACAGAACAGCAGCACGCGGCGTTTCTGCGCCCGCAAGATACGCAAAAGCTGGGGCAGGGTGGCGATGTCCTCGCGGTGCAGCTCGATGATCACCAGCCTTGCGTCGCCCTTGCGCGTCTCATTCACCGCGCCATGCACGGCCTTGATCAGGCTGGACTTGCCCATGCCGCGCGCGCCCCACAACAGGGCATTGTTGGCGGGCAATCCGTCTGCAAAGCGGCTGGTGTTGGCCATCAATATGTCGCGCTGGGCATCCACGGCTTTCAGCAATGCAATGCCCGGGCCCGCCATGGCCTGCACCGCCATCAATCCGCCCGCCTGCGGCTCCCACACATAGGCGTCGCCCGTCAGGTCGCTTGGCCCGCCAGCCACCGGCGGAGCCAGCCTTTCCAGAGCGGCGGCGATGCGCGCCAGAAGGGCCGCATCAAGCGCCAAAGCGCCGGATTTCGTGTCGGATGCCATGGTAAGCCTTTGTTTTTCCACAGTTGCAAACGAGGATACCGCGGCTATAGTCCCCGCGCATCAGCACTTTTGCCATGCTTTTTTCCGCCACCGAAAGACCCGCGTCCCCATGAACATGAATATGGCCGACCCGATGTTCCAGACTTTGAGCCTGGCCGTGCCGATGATCGCCATTTTCTATTTCCTGCTCTGGCGGCCGCAGCAGCAGCGCACCAAGCAGCTGCGCGAGATGATCAACAATCTGCACCGCGGCGACACGGTGGTGACGGCGGCCGGTTTCGTGGGCAAGATCGTCAAGGCGACGCCGCCCGAAGACCCCGAGGTCCTGGTCGAGATCGCCGACAATGTGCAGGTGCGTGTGGTCAAGGCCACCCTCAGCGAAGTGCGTGCCCGTTCTGATGAGAAGAGGGCGGACGAAAAGAAATCCGACGAGAAAAAGGCCTGATCCGTGCTGAAGGTTTCCATCTGGGCCAAATTGGTGGTCGTGCTGGTGGTGGCGGCGGGCATCCTGATCGCGCTGCCCAACGCCCTGTCCGACAAGATACGCGGCCGCTTCCCGTCCTGGCTGCCATCCAAGACCGTCAGCCTGGGGCTTGACCTTCAGGGCGGCTCTTATCTGTTGCTGGAAGTGGATTTCGACCAGGTCCAGAAGGACAAGATCGAAGCCATGGTGGGCGACATCCGCACCAATTTCCGCAAGAGCCATATCAGCTATACCGACCTTCTGGGCCGCGGCGACAGGGTCAGCGTCAAGATCAGCGAACAGGGCCAGCTTGGCGAAGCGCGCAAGGTGCTGGGCGACATCAATCCGGCCATGACATCGTCCATCCTGGCGGTGGGCGCCAAGCAATATGACATGACCGAGCCGGGCGACGGCGTGCTGTCGCTGAAAATGACAGAGGCCTACAAGGTCCAGACCCAGAAGCAGATCCTGGAACAGTCCATCGAGGTCGTGCGCCGCCGCATTGACGAAATGGGCACGCGCGAACCCACCATCTCGCGCCAGGGCGACGACCGCATCCTGGTGCAGGTGCCGGGCCTGCAGGACCCCGAACAGCTGAAAACCATCCTGGGCAAGACCGCCAAGATGAGCTTCCAGCTGGTGGATGACAGCGTCGTCAACCCGCAAGGGGCCGTGCCCATCGGCGATGAGTCCCTGCCGCAGATGAACGACAATCCCAACCTCCAGCTGCCCAACATCGTGGTGCAGCGGCGCATCATGGTGGCGGGCGACCGCCTGACCGATGCCGGGTCGGGCTTCAGCCAGAATGGCCAGCCCAATGTCACCTTCCGCTTCGACAGCGTGGGCGCGCGCGAGTTCGGCAATGTCACCAAGGACAACGTCAACCGCCGCTTCGCCATCGTGCTGGACAAGCAGGTGATCGAGGCGCCGGTGATCCGCGAACCCATCCTGGGCGGTTCGGGCGAAATCAGCGGCAGCTTCACCACCAAGACCGCCAACAATCTGGCCATCCTGTTGCGCGCCGGTGCATTGCCCGCGCCGCTGAAAGTGATCGAGGAGCGCACCGTGGGCGCCGAACTGGGCGCGGATTCGGTAAAGGCCGGGCGCTATTCCGCCATGGGCGGGCTGGCGCTGGTCGCCCTCTTCATGATCCTGCGCTACGGCCTGTTCGGGCTGTTCGCGGACGTGGCCCTGACCCTGAATATCGTGCTGCTGCTGGCGGCGCTGACCATTTTCGGCGCCACGCTGACCCTGCCGGGCATCGCGGGCATCGTGCTGACCATGGGCATGGCGGTGGATGCGAACGTCTTGATCTATGAGCGCATACGGGAAGAGCAGCGCAATGGCCGCTCCATGCTGGCCTCGATTGACACGGGCTTCACTCGCGCCATGGCCACCATCATTGACGCCAACATGACGCATTTGATCGCCTCGCTGATCCTGTTCCAGCTTGGCTCCGGCCCGGTGCGCGGCTTTGCCGTCACCCTGGGCGTCGGCATCATCACGTCGTTCTTCACGGCGGTGATGGTGACAAGGCTGATCGTGGTGGGCTGGCTGAACACGGCAAAACCCCGAAAGTTGGCGATCTAGTTATTTTTTACCTCCTCCGGTTTCAGCTTGCGCTCGGCTCCCGAAAAGGTCGCCTTCGCACGCTGAAACCACCTCCAGCGCGCTTCGCGCGCGCAGGGGCGGGCGGGCCTGAGTGTTCCTATATGGTGCTTTCCGGCTTATAAGTTCCGAGTCGGAATCTGGGAGGGGACCATGGCCGCGTTTCTGGGAAATCTTCGCAATGTGGTGATCGCGGGCTTTGTGCTGGCGGCGCTGCTGTTCGGGCTTTATTTCTACACCCAGGGCTATGACGGCCCCACCTTCGAGCTGTTCCTGATGCGCTGGCTGCATGTGGGGTCGGGCGTGATGTGGATTGGCCTGTTGTGGTATTTCAACTTTGTCTCCACCCCCACCACCCCCAAGATTCCCGAAGAGCTGCGCCCGGCGCTGGGCCGCTACATCACCCCGGCGGCGCTGTGGTGGTTCCGCTGGTCGGCCATGGCCACCATCGTGTTCGGCATCGCGCTGGCCTGGCGCAACAATTACCTGGTCGAAGCCTATACGCTGGATTTCAGCCAGGGCATGGCGGGCTGGCCGCTGGTGCCGAAGTATCTGGGCATCGGCATCGGCATGTGGCTGGCCACCATCATGTGGTTCAATGTCTGGTTCGTGATCTGGCCCAACCAGCAAAAGGCGCTGAACATCGGCGGCAAGTATCCCGACCTGACCCCGCCGGAAAAAGCGGCGGCGGGCAAGACGGCGGGCATGTTCAGCCGCATCAACACGCTGCTGTCCATTCCCATGCTGTTCTCCATGGTGGCGGCGGGGCATCTCTACTGAGATTGCTGCAAAGAATTGCCACACCGAATTAAGGGAACCGCCGATGCGAGTCGGCGGTTCTTTTTTTGATGGATGCAGTTTTAGCCAGCCGCCTTGCCCAAACGGTTCGCGCCGCCGATCCCGACCGCTATTTTGCGTCGCTGTTCGCGCCTGCGCCCAAGCGCCCCTATCTGCATGCGCTTTATGCCTTCAATCACGAAGTGGCGCATGTGGCCGAAAGCGTGCGCGAACCCATGCTGGGCGCCATCCGCCTGGAATGGTGGCGGGAAACGGCGGAGGGCGCTGCCAATGGCGCGCCCCGCAACCATGACGCGGCGCGGGGGCTGGCGGCGCTGTTTGCGGATTGCGGGCTGACGCTGGCCGATATCGAAGCCTATCTGATGGCGCGCAGCTTTGATTCATCGGGCGAGACATTCGCGGACTTCGCGGCCTTGGAGTCCTACCTCGACAGGACAGGCGGCGCCGTGATGCGGCTGGCGGCGCAGATACTTGATGCAAAGTGCGATCCACGCGAAGCGGCGCTGGCTTACGGCCTGGCAGGGCTGCTGCGTTCGCTGCCTTTCCACAATGCGCGGCACAAATTGTATTTGCCGCTGGATTTGCTGGCGGCGGTGGACATGACGCCGGAAATGTTTTTTGAAGCGCGCCATGATCCCCGCGCCATAGCGACGGTCCGCCAGGTGGCGCTTCGCGCCCGCGATCATTTCCTGGCCGCCCGCAAGGCGCCACGCGCGGGCGCGGCCTTGCCCGCGATATTGCCGGCGGCGCTGGTGCCGGTTTACCTGAAACGGTTGGGCAAGGACGTCAGCCAGCCGCGCAAGCAGATGGCGCTGCTGGCCGCCGCCATGAAGAAACGCCTTTAGATTTCTTGCGGCACTTCCTTGTGCTTCACTTCGCCCCGCGTCACGCGGCGGTAATCCTTGATCTGCTGGGCGGCGGCGCGAAACGCGTCATCCAGCACGGCATAGGCGTCGGTAGGGCTTTTCTTGGCCGCCGCATGGCCCACTTCCCGCGTCACCACCAGTTCCTTGCCCGGCACGCGGATCAAAAGATGCACATCGGGAATATTGTGGCCGCTGGCATGGCTCTTGTGCGGCATCTCGATGGAAACCCGCATGCCCACAATATGGTCGAAGAATTTTTCCAGTCCCTTGACGTGTTTGTCCACGGCGTCTTTCAGCGCGGGCGAGGGGTCCATATTGTGGAAGGAAAGCTCAAGCGGGATGTCCATGCGGGCTCCTTTTCTGTCCATACGCTAACGTATCGCCGCCGCGCTGGTTTCGCTAATTATCGTGCCGATCGCCTGCATTTTTGTCCGCTGCATGGTTGACAAGCCAGGGCGCCAGGTCGTCCAGCGCCCGCTTCGCCATGGCCTGCTTGCGATCCTTGCCCTTGATCTTCTTTCCGGGCGGGAAGGGCGGGAACAATCCGAAATTGACATTCATGGGCTGGAACAATTGCGCGTCGGCCCCGCCGGTGATGTGGCTTAGCAGCGCGCCAAAAGCCGTGGTGGCGGGCGGCGGCGTCATCGCGCGGCCCAGCGCCTGGGCAGCGGCGAATTTTCCCGCCAGCAAGCCGATGGCGGCGCTTTCCACATAGCCTTCCACGCCGGTGACCTGTCCGGCAAAGCGCAGATGCGGCTGCGTCTTCAGGCGCAGCTGCGTATCCAACAGGCGCGGCGAATTGATGAAGGTGTTGCGGTGCAGCCCGCCCAGTCGCGCGAACTCGGCCTTCTCAAGCCCCGGAATGGTGCGGAAGATGCGCACCTGTTCGCCATGCTTCAACTTGGTCTGGAAGCCCACCATGTTCCACAGGCTGCCCAGCTTGTTGTCCTGGCGAAGCTGCACCACGGCATAGGGCTGCGTGTCACGGTGCGGATCGCGCAGGCCCACCGGCTTCATGGGACCGAAGCTCAGTGTTTCGGCCCCGCGTTCCGCCATCACTTCGATGGGCAGGCAGGCCTCGAAATAGGGCGTGGTCTTTTCCCATTCCTTGAAGTCGGTTTTCTCGCCCGCCACCAAGGCCGCCACGAAAGCGTGGTACTGTTCCCGGTCCAGCGGCAAATTGATGTAATCGGCGGTGCCGCCGCCCGGGCCTTCCTTGTCGTAACGCGACTGGAACCAGGCAATATCGAAATTGATGCTGTCGCGGTGGATGATGGGCGCGATGGCGTCGAAGAATGCCAGGTGCTGCTGGCCCGCCGCCTGGGCGATGCTGTCCGCCAGTTCGGGCGATGTCAGCGGCCCGGTGGCGACGATCACGCTGCCGAAATCCGGCGGCAGCAAGGCGGTGATCTCTTCGCGCACCACTTTGATGTTCGGGTGGCTTTCCAGGGCGGCGGTGACGGCGGCGGAAAAGCCCTGCCGGTCCACCGCCAGCGCCCCGCCCGCCGGCAGCTTGTGGGCATCGGCCGCGCGCATCACCAGCGATCCAGCCCGGCGCATTTCCTCATGCAGCAGGCCAACGGCATTGTTCTGCCAGTCGTCGGAGCGGAAGGAATTGGAGCAGACCAGTTCGGCCAGGTCGCCGGTCTGGTGTGCGAAGGTGGCCCGCCCGGGGCGCATTTCGTAAAGCCGTGCTTCCAGACCGGCTTGGCCCACGGCAAAGGCGGCTTCCGCCCCCGCCAGGCCCCCGCCGATAATGTGAATGATGCGCATGCCTGCTCCTAGCAGAGCCCTTCAAACACGGCAAAAGCGGGGCAGAAACCCCTTCCTGGCAACGGGGTATTAAGATGGCGCTGTCATGATTGCGGAATGGACACGCAAAAAATCCGGCTGTGACACGGATGCTGCTGACAGCGGCGGCAAAGCACGGCATGATCGCAAGGAATCGAGAGTGACCATGAGCGAAGACACCAAGGGTTCCAATCTGTTGCGCCTGGCCGTGGGTGCCGGCGTCCTGGCCGTGGCCGCCGTCGGCGTGGCCGTTTTCGTGCCGCGCCGCCGCTGGGTGGCGATGGCCGAACCGTTCCGGGGCGTTCTGGAATCGCCCATGGCCCTGTCCCTGGCGGCATGGGCCACGGGCGTCTGGGCTTCGGCCGCATCGCCCAACCCGCCCGCCTTTGACGACCTGCGCCCCTTTGACGAATTCTGACAGGCGCCTTCCGGTCGCGGCCGCCATCCGCGACGCCTATCGCTTCACCTTTGAGCATCTGGGCGCGATCATCGGACTGATCTGGCTGCCCATGATCATCGGCACGGTGCTGGGATTTTTCATCAAGCAGCGCGCCTATCTGATTTTCGCCAACGCCCTGGCGTCGGGCAATGACGCAAGGCTGGGTCCGGCCATGCTGGGACTGTTGTTCTATGGCCTGGCCTTCCTGCTGCTCACCGCCATGATGGCGGTGCCGGTGACCGAGCTGGCGCTGGGCAAGCGGCAAAGCGGCACCCTGGCGCGATTTGCCTTTGGTCCCGCCGAATGGCGGCTGTTCAAATCCTCACTGGGGTTGATGGCGTTCCTGATGGCGTCGCTGGTGCTGGCGGCCCTTGTGTCAAAGCTGGCGGTGCCGGCGGCCATGCAGATGGGCGCGGTGGCGCTGGCCAACCTGTTCATGGCGGGCTGGCTGCTGTTCTTCGCCATGCGGCTGGGGTTCCTGATGCCCGCCATCGCGGTCAGCGAAGATGCCGCCATCCTGCCGCGCAGCTGGAAATTGTCGGCGGGAAATTTCTGGGCGCTGCTGGCGATCATGCTGGGTGCGGTGGGGCCGGTGCTGTTGCTGGCCGCGTTTGTGGAAATGCTGATCCAGGGCCAGGCCGGGATCACGCCGGGCCTGCAAGGCCCCGCCTCGATGATGGCGGCGCAGCTGAACAGCGCCAGCCAGAACATGCCGCTGACAGCGGGGCTGGATTTCCTGATGGCGCCGCTGGTGATGGGCCAGATGCTGGGCGCCGCGGCGGCGGCGTATCGCGCGCTGGCGGGCAGGGACAACCCGCTCGCTCCTGACGGGCGCTGATGTCCGCGCCGGATCTGGTCCAGGCAGCCCTGGCGCACCAGAAAAATGGCGAACATGAAATGGCGCTGGCCGGTTTTGACGCCGCGCTGGCCTTAACCCCCGATGACGCCGAAATACAGGCCAGCCGCGCCAACACGCTGGCCATACTGGGACGGCATGACGATGCGCTGGCCGGTTATGCCAGGGTCCTGGCGCTGCGCCCGGATGCGGCGGCCGCCTATTTCTATCGCGGGCACACATTGGCGGCGATGGGCCGGACAGCGGCGGCGCTGAACGATTATCAGCGCGCCGTGATGCTGGCGCCCGCTTTCCTGGCAGCCTTTATTGCGGCGGGAAAAATGCTGGAGGCGCTGAACCAGCCGCTTGCGGCGCTGGGCGCGTACCAGCGGGCGCTGGAATTGCAGCCCGGATCGGTGGAGGCGCTGTTCCATCGCGGCAACGCCCTGGCGACGCTGGAGCATTTCGCCAAAGCGGTGGAAAGCTATGATATCGCCCTGACGCGGACGGCGGATCAGGCCAATATCCGCAACAACCGCGCCTTGGCCCTGCAGCGGCTGTCGCGCTTTGCCGAGGCGATGGCGGATTACCGGCTGGTGATGGATCGGGCGCCCGGTCATCGCCAGGCGCTGGGCGGCCTGGCAATCGCGGCGCTGCATGCCTGTGACTGGCGCGGGCGCGACGACTTGCTGGCGCAGATGCAGGCGCGCATCGCGGACGGCAGCGCCGACATCGCCATGGGCACCTTGCAGGGTTACACGGGCGACCCCGTGCTGTTGCTGGAAAATGCGCGCGGCATACAGGCGCGGCGTTTGCCAACGCTGCCGCCGCCCTTGTGGCGGGGCAAGCCTTTTGCGGGGCCGAAGATCAAGCTGGCCTATTGCTCGGCGGATTTTAACCGCCACGCCACGGCGCATCTGATGGCCGAAGTGTTCGAGCGCCATGACCGTGACGCTTTCGAGGTGATCGCGATTGATTTCAGCAGGGATGATGGAAGTGCGGAACGGGCGCGCCTGACCCGCGCTTTCGACCAGTTTCATGTCGTGCGGGCCGAAAGCGATGCGGCCATTGCCGCGCGCATGGCGGAGATGGGCGTGGATATCGCGGTGGACCTGAAAGGCTTCACCAGCGAGGCGCGGCTGGGCATGTTTTCGGCGCGCCCCGCGCCGGTGCAGGTGAATTACCTGGGTTATCCCGGCAGCATGGGCGCGGCATACATGGATTATATATTGGGTGACGCGATCGTGACGCCGCCCGAACACCAACCCTTTTACAGCGAAACCATCATGGCGCTGCCGGATTGCTACCAGCCCAATGTTTCGGCGCGGGACGAAGACCCCATGCCGTCACGGGCCGAAGCGGGCCTGCCGGAGACAGGCCTTGTCTTTTGCTGCTTCAACAACAACTGGAAGATCGGCCCCCAGATGTTCGCCATCTGGATGCGGCTGCTGGCGGCCGTGCCGGGCAGCGTGCTGTGGCTGCTGGAAGACAATGCGGAAGCGGCTGGCAATCTGCGGCGCGAAGCGGCGGCGCAGGGCATCGCGGCAGATCGGCTGGTCTTTGCGCCGCGCGTCACCGCCCGCGCCCACATGGCACGGCACAGGCTGGCCGATTTGTTCCTGGATACCTTGCCCTACAACGCTCACACCACCGCCAGCGACAGCATGTGGGCCGGCGTGCCGCTGGTGACATGTTTGGGGACAAGCTTCGCGGGGCGGGTGGGGGCCAGCATCGTCACCGCCATGGGGCTGCCGGAGCTGGTGACGAAGACGTTGGCGGATTACGAGGCGCTGGCGTTGGCCATCGCGCAAGACCCGGCGCGGCTGGCGGCGCTGAAGCAGAAGATGAAGGACGCTCGCGCAACCGCGCCCTTGTTCAACACTGTCCGCTTCACGCGCAACCTGGAAGCCACCTATCGCACCATGCGCGACAAGTGGCTTGCTACTCCGCAGGTTTGAGTTTCTTGGCGGATGCGGCCTTCAGCAGCGGTTTCAAATATTGGCCCGTGTAAGAGCGGGCATTCTTCGCCACATCTTCCGGCGTGCCGCTGGCCACGATCTCGCCGCCGCCATCGCCGCCTTCCGGGCCAAGGTCCACGATCCAGTCCGCGGTCTTGATCACTTCCAGATTGTGCTCGATCACGACAATCGTATTTCCACTGTCCACCAGCTCCTGCAGCACCTGCAAAAGCTTCTTGACGTCATGGAAGTGAAGTCCGGTAGTGGGTTCGTCCAGGATGTAAAGCGTGCGGCCGGTGGCGCGGCGCGACAATTCCTTGCTGAGCTTCACCCGCTGCGCTTCGCCGCCCGACAGAGTGGTGGCCTGCTGGCCGATGGAGATATAGCCCAGGCCAACCCGCTTCAGGGTTTCCAGCTTTTCGGAAATGGACGGCACCGCCTTGAACAGGTCCGCGCCCGCTTCCACCGTCATGTCCAGTACATCGGAAATGGAATGGTCGCGGAACTTCACTTCCAGGGTTTCGCGGTTGTATCGCTTGCCCTTGCAGACATCGCATTGCACGTAAACGTCGGGCAGGAAGTGCATCTCGATCTGGATGACGCCGTCGCCCTGGCAGGCTTCGCAGCGCCCGCCCTTGACGTTGAAGCTGAAGCGGCCGGGCGCATAGCCACGCGCCTTTGATTCCGGCAATTCAGCGAACCAGTCGCGGATGGGCGTGAAGGCGCCCGTGTATGTCGCCGGGTTGGAACGCGGCGTGCGGCCAATGGGCGACTGGTCGATGTCGATAACCTTGTCCAGGAACTCCAGCCCCTCGATACGGTCATGGGGCGCAGGATGTTCGCGCGCCTGGGCCAGCTTGCGAACCGCGGCTTTGTACAGCGTCTCGATGGTGAGCGTGGATTTGCCGCCGCCGGAAACGCCGGTGATGCAGGTCATGGTGCCCAGCGGAATGCTGGCGGTGACGTTTTTGAGGTTGTTGCCGCGCGCCCCCACCACTTTCAGCCAGCGGTTATGGAGGGCCGGCCGGCGCTTTGCCGGCACGGGAATATTCTCCACGCCCGTGAGGTATTTGCCGGTCAGGCTTTTCTTGCTGGCCATGATTTGGGCCGGGGTGCCTTCGGCGATGATGTGGCCGCCATGCACGCCGGCGCCCGGCCCCATGTCGATGACATAATCGGCCTGGCGGATGGCGTCTTCGTCATGCTCCACCACGATCACGGTGTTGCCCATGTCGCGCAGGCCCTTCAGCGATTCCAGCAATTTGCCATTGTCGCGCTGGTGCAACCCGATGCTGGGTTCGTCCAGCACGTAAAGCACGCCCGTCAGGCCCGAGCCGATCTGGGAGGCCAGGCGGATGCGCTGGCTTTCGCCGCCCGACAGGGTGCCGGAGGCGCGCGCCAGGGTGAGATAATCCAGGCCCACATTGTTCAGGAATTTCAGCCGGGCGCGGATTTCCTTTAATATGCGCGCGGCGATCTCGTTCTGCTGCTTGCTCAGTTTCTTGTCTATGTCGCGGAACCAGGCATCGCCCAGCCGGATGGATTGCTCGCAGACCTGGCCGATATGAAGGCCCCCGATCTTCACCGCCAGCGCCTCCGGCTTCAGGCGATAACCCTTGCAGACATCGCAGGGCGCCTCGGCCTGGAAACGCGCCAGGTCTTCCTGCACCCAGGCGGAATCGGTCTCGGTCAGGCGGCGGTCCATGTTGGGGATCACGCCTTCAAAGGCCTTGCGGGTTTCATAGCGCCGCGCGCCGTCATCATAGGTGAAGCGGATTTCCTCTTCGCCCGAACCATTCAGGATGATGTCGCGGGCCTTTTTGGGCAGGTCTTCCCACGGCACGTTCATGGAGAATTTATAGTGCCGCGCCAGCGCCTCCAGCGTTTGCAGGTAATAAGGCGATGACGTCTTGGACCAGGGCGCCACCGCGCCCTTTTTCAAATTCAGGCTTTCATCAGGCACCACCAGAGCGGGGTCGAAATAATTCTGCACGCCCAAGCCGTCACATTCCGGGCAGGCGCCATGGGGATTGTTGAAGCTGAACAGGCGCGGCTCGATTTCCGTGATGGTGAAACCGGAAACGGGACAGGCGAATTTCGACGACATCATGATCTGCTTCGGCTTGCCGTCTTTTTCCTTCTCGTCGGCAAACTCGGCGATCATCAACCCATCGGCCAGGCCCAAAGCTGTCTCGATGGAATCCGGCAAGCGGTTGCCGATGTCGGGCTTGACCACGATACGGTCCACCACGATCTCGATGTCATGCTTGAACTTCTTGTCCAACGTGGGCGTGGCGCCGATGTCATAGAATTTCCCGTCCACCTTGGCGCGCTGGAAGCCTTTCTTCTGAAGCTCGGCCAGCTCCTTGCGGTATTCGCCCTTGCGGCCGCGCACGATGGGCGCCAGCAGGAACAGGCGCGTGCCTTCGGGCAGGGCCAGGATGCGGTCGGCCATCTGGCTGACGGTCTGGCTTTCGATGGGCAAGCCCGTGGCCGGTGAATAGGGCACGCCCACACGTGCGAACAACAGGCGCAGATAGTCATAGATTTCCGTGACCGTGCCCACGGTGGAACGCGGGTTCTTGGATGTCGTTTTCTGTTCGATGGAAATGGCGGGCGAAAGACCCTCGATATGGTCCACGTCCGGCTTTTGCATCAGTTCCAGGAACTGGCGGGCATAGGCCGACAGCGATTCCACATAGCGCCGCTGGCCTTCGGCATAGATGGTGTCAAAGGCCAGAGAAGATTTGCCCGACCCCGACAGGCCCGTCAGCACGGTCAGCGTGTCGCGCGGAATCTCGACATCCACATTTTTCAGATTGTGTTCGCGCGCGCCGCGTATGGTGATGTTCTTGAGCATTCCGTGTGTGCTTTTCCGTTTCAGGATGTCGAGATAACGCGCAGGCCGAGGCGCCGCATCAAGTTCCGCCGCCATGGACAAGGCTGCAGGGACAGCTCCCCATATAGGAAGCAAATGGAAAAGCGCCAGATGTGCGGGGCCAGGTTCCGGCAGGCGGCAGGTCTGTCAGGACATGGGTCATGGGCGCTGGGACATTTGTTGGGGATTGACTCGAGTCACATGAGAACATAATAGGAACAAATTGACTATGCGCAATGCATAGCCGTTCCGGGGCCTCTAAGGTTCGCCCCTCAATCGCAGCGAGGCAAGCGTCATGGCGGGAAGCGTCAACAAGGTGATCCTGGTGGGCAATCTGGGCAAGGACCCGGAGGTGCGCCGCATGACGTCAGGCGATCCCGTCGTGAACCTGTCGGTGGCCACCTCGGAAAGCTGGCGGGACAAGGCCTCGGGCGAGAAAAAGGAAAAGACCGAGTGGCACCGGGTGGTGATCTTCAACAAGAACCTGGCCGATGTGGCGGAGAAATACCTGCGCAAGGGCGCCAAGGTCTATCTGGAAGGCAGCTTGCAGACCCGCAAATGGACCGACAAGGACGGGGCCGAGAAATACTCCACCGAGGTCGTGCTGCAGAATTTCAACGGCACGCTGGTGATGCTGGATGGCCGCAGCGGCGGCGGTGAAGGCAGCGGCGGCTCGTTTGGCGGCGGCGGTGCCGGCCGGTCCCAGGTCAGCGAAGGCGCGGCCAGCTTCCAGCGCGATGAGTTGGATGACGAGATTCCCTTCTAGTCTTCGGGTCCCGGCGGCTTTTCTTTTCTGCTTGATGCTGTGTGGCTGCGCGGGTTCGTCCGGCGTGGCCGTGACCGCCATCACGCCGCCCGGTGCCGCCCGGGCCTATATTCCGCTGCACAAAAGCACCCATCTGGGCATGGACCAGGATGTGGGCGCCGGTGTCGCCATCGCGCCCGGCATCGCCGTCACCAATGGCCATAACCGCAATCTGCTGGACCCGCGCCGGGTGATCGGGGAATCGGCGGGCTATGACCTTTTGTTTTTCCACACGGCGGATTTTTCGCCGCCGCTGGAGAGCGTTGCCCCCGCAGCCGGCATGGCCGTGACGGCCTATGGCCAGGGCGCCGGGAATGACCTTCGCCGCGCGCGGGGCGTGGTGCGCCAGATCGTGCCGGCGCCGGGCGGGACCGCCTATTTCACCTTTTCCAACCGCAAATCGGGCGCGGGCGATGCCGGGCCGGGCTTTTCGGGCGGCCCGGTGCTGGATGCGCAAGGCCGGTTGATGGGCATTGTCTTCGGTTTCAAGGACGATGAAAAAAGCCGCCAGAGACTCATTTACGCCTATGACATGGCGCGGGTGCGGGCCGAACTTTCCGCATTGCAAAAGCCGCTTGCCACGCCTCAGAATTAGCGAGCCATAACAGCGGTTTACACGGGGTTTTCCGGCCCCCCTTTTGCTGGTGCGCGGCACTGCAAAATGCTAGGAATCGCGCCTGTTTTTTCCCGCCTTTTTTGCGGCACCTGAAGGGTCTTTTGTGAGCGACAATTCCACCACCGCCCCGCCGCCAGAAGGCATGCCCATCGCCTCGATCGCCATCGAGGACGAACTGAAGAAATCCTATCTCGATTACGCCATGAGCGTGATCGTCAGTCGTGCGCTGCCGGATGCGCGCGACGGTCTCAAGCCCGTCCATCGCCGCATTCTCTATTCGATGCACGAAAACGGCTATGACTGGAACAAGCCCTATCGCAAATGCGCCCGCATCGTGGGCGATGTGATGGGCAAGTATCACCCGCATGGCGACCAATCCATCTATGACGCCTTGGTGCGCATGGCCCAGGATTTTTCCATGCGCGGGCCCCTGATCGACGGGCAGGGCAATTTCGGCAGCGTGGACGGCGATCCGCCCGCCGCCATGCGTTACACCGAAGCCCGCCGCGCCAAGCTGGCGCATGCCATGACCGAGGATTTGGACAAGGACACGGTCAGCTTCCAGGAAAATTACGACGGCAGCGAACGCGAACCCACCGTGTTGCCGGCGCGCTTTCCCAATCTGCTGGTCAATGGTTCATCCGGCATCGCAGTGGGCATGGCCACCAACATCCCGCCCCACAATCTGGGCGAAGTGGCTGACGCCTGCCTGGCCTATATGGACGATCCCAGCATCAATCTTGAGGCGCTGACCGAAATCGTGCCGGGGCCGGATTTTCCCACCGGCGCCCTGATCATCGGCAAGCAGGCGGCACGCGGCGCGCTGGCGCGCGGGCGCGGCTCGATATTGATGCGGGCGCGCTGCGCGGTGGAAGAAATCCGCAAGGACCGCGAAGCCATCATCGTCACGGAAATTCCCTACCAGGTGAACAAGGCTGTGCTGCAGGAACGCATTGCCGAACTGGTGCGGGACAAGCGCGTGGAAGGCATTTCCGACATCCGCGACGAAAGCGACCGCCATGGCATGCGCGTGGTGATCGAACTGAAGCGGGATGCCTCATCCGAAGTGGTCCTGAACCAGCTTTATCGCTACTCCCAGCTCCAGACCAGCTTTGGCGTCAACATGCTGGCGCTGGACGAGGGCCGTCCCGTCCAGATGAATCTCAAGGACATGCTGGTAGCCTTTGTCGCCTTCCGCGAGGATGTGGTGACACGGCGCACCAAGTTCGAACTGGCCAAGGCGCGCGACCGCGGCCATGTGCTGGTGGGCCTGGCGGTGGCGGTGGCGAATATTGACGAAATCATCCGCATGATCCGCGCCGCGCCCGATGTGGGATCGGCGCGCGATTCCCTGATGGGCCGGGCCTGGCCCGCGCGTGACGTGGAATCGCTGGTCACGCTCATCGCCGATCCGCGCCATTTGGTGCTGGCCGACGGCACCATCCGCCTGACCGAAGAACAGGCCAAAGCCATCCTGGACCTGCGCCTGCAACGCCTGACGGCATTGGGCCGCGACGAAATCGGCGACGAAGCCCGCAAGCTGGGCGAGGCCATAAAGGATTATCTGGAGATTCTTGGCTCGCGCCCGCGCGTGCTGGGCATCATCCGCGAGGAGCTGGCCGTTGTCCGCAACGAATTCGCCACGCCACGCAAGACCGAGCTGATTGATGCCGACATCGAGGTCGAAGACGAGGCGTTGATCGAGCGCGAGGAAGTGGCCGTCACCGTCACCCATGCCGGCTACATCAAGCGTACGCCCCTGGCCGACTATCGCGTGCAGGGCCGCGGCGGCAAAGGCCGCCAGGGCATGGCCACGCGGGACGAGGATTTCGTCACCAATCTCTTTGTCGCCTCCACCCATGCGCCCATGCTGTTCTTCTCCTCCACCGGCATGGTCTACAAGCTGAAGGTCTGGCGCCTGCCGGAAGCGCGCATCGCCGGCAAGGGCAAGGCCATGGTCAACCTTCTGCCGCTGTCGGAAGGCGAGCGCATCACCACCATCCTGGCGCTGCCCGAAAATGAGGCGGAGTGGGACAAGTTGAACGTTGTCTTTGCCACCCGTTCCGGCGATGTACGCCGCAACCAGCTCTCCGATTTCGCCAGCATCAACAAAAGTGGCAAGATCGCCATGAAGCTGGAGGCGGGCGACGGCATTGTCGGCGTCGCCACCTGCACCGAACAGGAAGATTTCCTGCTAACCACCTTGCGCGGCAAGGCCATCCGTTTCCCGGTCGCCGATGTGCGCGTCTTCAAGGGCCGCGATTCCACCGGCGTGCGCGGCATCAAGCTGGTCAATGACGATCAGGTTGTCAGTCTTTCATTGCTCTATCATTCTGACGCCGACAGCGCCGAGTCACGCACCTACCTCAGGCAGGCGGGCGCTGCGCGCCGTGTTGCCAGCGGCGAGGAGGAATCGCCCGAAGACGCTGCAGCTTTGGCGGCCGAAGAAGGCGCCGACAACAATGGCGAGGAAGTGGCCCTGACCGCCGAGCGCTATGCCGGCCTTGGCGCGCGGGAACAGTTCGTGCTGGCGGTGTCGGCCAATGGTTTCGGCAAGCGCACTTCGTCTTATGAATACCGCGTCACCGGCCGGGGCGGTTCGGGCATTGTCGCCATGGGCATGGGCAAGAAGAACAGCGCCATTATTGCCGCCTTCCCGGTGGAGGAAAATGACGACCTCATGCTGATCAGCGACCAGGGCCAGACCATCCGCGTGGCGGTCTCCAGCGTTTCCATCCAGGGCCGCGCCGCCCAGGGCGTCACCGTCTTCCGGCTGGATGACGGCGAACGGGCCGTGTCGGTGGAACGCATCGCGGACGCGGGCGGCGACCAGCAGTGACAAATCCCAAAAAGCGGGTTGGCCTTTATCCCGGCACCTTCGATCCGGTGACGTTGGGGCATCTGGACATCATCAAGCGCGCCGTCAAGCTGGTGGATCACCTGGTGATCGGTGTCGCAACCAATTCCACCAAAGAGCCGATGTTCACCCTGGACGAGCGCCTGGCCATGATGCGCCGCGAAGCCGCGCCGCTTGCCGAGGGCAGGGCCACCATCGAAGTGCAGGCTTTCGACATGCTGCTGGTGAAGTTCGCGGCCCATATCGGCGCGTCGGTCATCATTCGCGGATTGCGCGCCGTGTCAGACTTTGAATATGAATTCCAGATGGTGGCGATGAACCAGCGCCTCAACACGGAAATCGAAACCGTCTTCCTGATGGCCGACCCGCGCCACCAGGCCATCGCCTCGCGCCTGGTGAAGGAAATTTCCAGGCTCGGCGGCGATGTCAGCGCCTTTACAACCCCCGCCATTGCCGCGGCATTGGTGCAACGCAGCTTGAAAAACAAGGACTAGGACAGCATGGCCAGTGACAGCGGAAATACCCTTACCCTCGACCTCAAATCCGGACCCGTCGTGATCAAGCTCAGGCCCGACCTGGCGCCCGGCCATGTGGCGCGCATCAAGGAACTGGCGGGGCAGGGCTTTTATGACGGCGTGGTGTTCCATCGCGTCATTCCCGGCTTCATGGCCCAGACCGGCGATCCCACCGGCACCGGCAGCGGCGGCTCGGAGCTGCCCAACCTCAAGGCCGAGTTCACCGCCACCGCGCACAAGCGCGGCACGGTGTCGGCGGCGCGCACCAACAATCCCGACAGCGCCAACAGCCAGTTCTTCATCTGCTTCGACGACGCGCCCTGGCTGGACAAGCAATATTCGGTCTGGGGCGAAGTGGTGTCCGGCATGGAGCATGTGGACGCCATCAAGACGGGTGGCGAGAACGGCTCCATCTCCGGCGAGCCGGACAAGATCATCAAGGCCAGCCTCAGCTAGGGCAAAATAAACGGCAATATTTGGTGTGTGGCATGGCCCGGCGGGGCCGGCCTAAAAGCGGGCGCTTGCGTTTGGAGTTTGTCTTGGCCGATCCCATTCCCTTTATTGACCTGCAGGCCCAGCGCCGCCGCATGGGCTCGGCCCTGGACGCCGCCATCAAGGCAGCGGTGGAAGGCGGGCAATGGATATTGGGGCCGCAGGTGGCCCAGCTTGAAAAAGACCTGGCCGCCTTCACCGGCGTCAAGCATGTCATCGCCTGCGCCAACGGCACCGATGCGCTGCTGCTGATCTTGCGGGCCTGGGGCGTGGGTCCCGGCGATGCCGTTTTCGTGCCGGCCTTCACCTTTGCCGCCTCGGGCGAAGTGGTGGCGCTGGCCGGTGCCGTGCCGGTGTTCGTGGACGTGCTGCCCGACACGTTCAACATGGACCCGGCCAGCTTGGAAGCGGCCATCGCACTGGTGAAGCGCGAAGGAAAATTGACGCCAAAGGCGGTGATGCCGGTGGATTTGTTCGGCCAGCCTGCCGATTACCGTGCGCTTTCGCCCATCGCCAAACGCGAAGGCCTGAAGCTGCTCTGCGACACGGCCCAGGGCTTTGGCGGAATGCTGGACGGCGTGCGAACGGGCGCCATAGGCGATGCCGCCGCAACCAGTTTCTTTCCGGCCAAGCCGCTGGGCTGTTATGGCGATGGCGGCGCCTGTTTCACCAATGACGATGCGTTGAAGGATTTGCTGCTGTCGCTGCGCATGCACGGGCAGGGCGCCGACCGCTATGAGCATGTGCATATCGGGTACAACTCGCGCCTCGACACCATCCAGGCCGCGATCCTGATCGAAAAGCTGAAAATCTTTGCCGACGAGATTGAAACGCGCAACGCCGTGGCGGCGCGCTATGATGCGGCCTTCGCGGGCAACAACCGGCTGGTAACGCCGCATGTGATCGCGGGCGCCACCTCAAGCTGGGCGCAATACACGCTGCAGGTAAACAACCGCGCCGCGTTCCAGGCGGCGCTGAAAGAGGCGGGCGTTCCCACCGCCGTCTATTATCCCATCCCGCTGTCACGCCAGCGCGCCTATGCGCATTATCCGTCCGTGCCCACGCCGGTGAGCGAGGCCCTGTCGGAAAAAGTGGTGAGCCTGCCCATGCACCCTTACCTGGATGCGCCGACCCAGGACCGCATCATCGCGGCGGTGCTGGAAAACGCCGCCGGCTGATGCGGGCGGTTGTGAAGCGCATGCCCCCCTTGTATAAATCGCGGGCAAGCCAAGCTGGGCATTTTTCATGACACAGGACAGCGCCGTGCTGGAAACCGCCCTGCGGGACGAATACCAGCGGCAGGGCTTTTTCATCCTGGAAGGCGTGGTGGACGATGCCGCGGTGGCCGCCATCAAGGCCGACATCGCCCGCATTTCCGAAAAGGAAGGCCGGGCGCACACCTATTTCGACCGCAGCGGCAAACTGCGCCGCCTGGAAAAATTCACCGCCGAGAGCGAAAGCGTGGGCGCCGCCAACCGCCGCATCCTGGCGCTGCTGCAGGATGTGTTCGGCCAGCGCCATGTCCTGTTCAAGGACAAGTATAATTTCAAGCCGCCCGCGGGCGAAGGCTTCTTCGCCCATTATGACGGCGTCTTCAAATTCCTGGGCGCCGATGGCGCCGAGCATGATGGCTGGTATGAATACACCGATGATTTCGTCAATGCGCTGGTGGCGCTGGATGATTTCACGCCGGACAATGGCCCGCTGGAAGTCGCGCCCTGGCACAATGACGGCTTCGAGACATTGTTTCAGCGCACCAAGCAGAATGGCACGCCCGACCTGACCGAGGCGGAAGAGGCCAAGTGCAATTTCAAGCCCATCCTGATCCGCAAGGGCGGCGTGGTGGTGTTCAGCAACCGCTGTCCGCACCGCTCCAAGAAAAATCTCAGCGATGCCAGCCGCGGCAGCCTCTATCTCACCTACAATGCGGCGGCCATGGGTGATTTCTACGACGCCTATTTCCGCGACAAATCCGCCTCGCAGAACAAGACCTCCAAGAGTCTGTCCGGCGAGGTCTAGTCTGGTGTCTAGACTGGTGTCGAGGTCGGCGGCAGCGCGGGTATCTCGCGCAGGACCGCGATTTCTTTAGCCGTCAGAACGTCCTTGTAGCGGCCGATATTGCGCGCCGATTGCGTCCAGTCATAGCTGGATGCGATTGCAGGATTCAAATTCAGCAGCGCACAGACCCGGTCGCGTTCCTGCTGGTGGTTGAGAACGAAATCCTCGAAGCGCACCAGCAGGGCATCGCGGTGCTGCCATTCGTCCCATGCCACCAGCTTGCCCAACGCCGTCTGGTAGCGGGCGAATTCTTCCGCGCCGCCCAGCAGTCTTTTGCGGTTGGCGGCGTAGACGTCGCAGGGGTCGCGGGTCACGCCGATCACCTTGCGGCCCGCGCCGAAATAGAGTGTCGAGGTGATGGGCGACCAGAAGCTTCCGGCCTGGTCAAAGGCCGGCCGCGCGCTGGTGGGTGCTGCATAGAAAAGCGACCGGATCAGCGTCTGTGCGTGGTGCAGGAATTCTTCTTCGGGCACCGGCACGGGTTTCTGCGCGGTGATGTTGCGCCCGCGCGGCTGGCGGCCCGCCATGAAGCGCAGCCAGTCCAGGGTGGACAGCTCCAGAAGATCCTGCAGCGGGAAAATGCCAAAGGTGCAGGCGGTGATGTCTTTGATGAATTGCGCGATGGCGGCGTCATAGCCTGGAATGCGCCGCGAAAAGCCATAGCCCAGGCGCGGCGGGATTCGCAGCTTGGCGCTGTCGGCGCCCAGCCGGGCCGCCAGCTTCGTGAACCGGATCAGCGCATAGCTGGCGTCGTCGGGATGAATCTCGCTGGCCAGCGACCGGTGCAGGGACGAAAGCCCGCCGCGTTCCTGCAGCAGGCGGAATTCCTGCCCATCCAGCGCGTCATTCACATCGCCGCGCCCGCACAGATAATCCAGGATGGCGCCGCTGCCCGAATTGCCCGTGCCCAATATGATGATGGGGTCCATGGCTTAATCCAGCGAACGGGAAATCAGGTCGGCGATGCCATGGCCCATGCTGCCGGTGAAATTCTCGGCCCGGCCCTTGGTGTGCATCTCGGCTTCCAGCGCCAGGATGGCATCGGGCGGCGCAAAGGCGCGGATTTTCTCCGCCAGCGACAGGGATTGCAGCAATTCCAGCACCCGCCCCAGCAACAGGCGCTCATGCGGCATCGCCGACAGGGTGTCCAAATTCAGTTCCAGCAGCCGCGTAAGCGTAAAGCTGCAGGCCAGGCCATGCGGCACGCCAAAATGCAATGTGACGGGATAGGAAATGGAATGGGCGATGGCCGTGCGCGTCTGGCAGATGGCCAAGCCCGCCAGGCAACTGGCATATTGCATGGCGCCGCGCGCATCCACATCGCCGGGCCGCGCCAGGGATGCGGGCAGGGCATCCACCGCCAGCGCCAGCGCCTGCATGGCATGGGCGGCGCTGATGGGCGAGCGGTTCCTGTTCCACAGCGATTCCAGGGCATGGGAAATCGTGTCCAGGCCCGTGAACAATGTCTGGTCCGCCGGCAGTGACAGCAAAAGCCTGGGGTCCAGCAAGGCCGTTTGCGGATAGACTGCATCGCCCGCCACCGAATATTTCCTGTTGTCCTGGTGATCCCAGACGGTGGCGAAGGGCGTGACTTCCGAACCCGTGCCGGCCGTGGTGGGAATGGCGATCACGGGCAGCGCGGCGTTCCAGGCGCCGCCGCCGCGCAGTACATCACCCAGCAGGCGTGCATCCAGCAGTGCCGCTGACAGGATCTTGGCGGCATCCAGCGCGCTGCCGCCGCCCAGCCCGACGATATGCGTGGGCATGGCAAGTTTGTGCTGCGCGGCCAGGCGCTCCATGTCCGCCAGTTCGGGATTGGGCGTCACCGCGTCATGCACCGACACCTGGCAATGGGTCAGCGCCGCCTGCGTTTGCGCCGTCAGGCCGCGCTTGCTGGCGCCGGCGGTGGTGACAACAAGAACCCGCGACGCAGCCGGCACCAGCGCGCCCAGCCGGTCCAACGCACCCGGACCCGCGATCACCTGCACGGGATTGAAATAGCGGGCGGTCATGTCCGCCATGGTTCAGGCCCGCGCCAGTTTGCAGAAGGAAATCTTGTTCTCTTCGGGCGAGCTGGCCGGGCGGCCCAGATTGTCGCGCGCGGCGCGCGAAATTTTCACTTCCAGCAGCCGGGCGCCGGATTGCGCGGCGATCAGCGGCCACGCGCGCGCTATGTCCTCTGCGCTGGACGCAAGCTGGTATTGGGAATAGCCGCAGGCCAAAGCGATAGCGCGAAAATCCATGCCGCCCGCAACGGTGGGCTGGCCGCCAACCGATTCATGGGCGGCATTGTTGAGCAGGATATGGATCAGGTTGGGCCGGCGGCTGCCGATAATGGGCAGCGCACCCATGTGCATCAAGACCGAACCATCGCCGTCCAGGCAGACCACGCGCTTGCCAGGCTGACCCAGCGCCACGCCCAGCGCGATGGAGGCGGTGTGTCCCATCCCGCCCACAGTCAGGAAGTCGCGCTGCGGCTCGCCCCGCGCCACGCGCAATTCATAAACCTCGCGCGAGGCTTTGCCGGTGGTGGAGATCACCAGATCGCCGGGATCGGCCAGCGCCAATAGCTGCGCCAGCGCGTCTTCCCGGCTGAGGGACGACAATTCCGCCTGCGCCTGGCGTAGCTTGTATTTGCCGAACGCGTCCTTGCGTACCAGCAGCGCCACCGGCGCGCCATCTTGCTGGATGCGGGCAAAGGCCTGGTCCAGCACGGCTTCGGCGTCGCTTTGCGCGTCTAGCACCCAATGGGGAATTTCCAGCAGGTCAAGCTGGCCCGGCGTGATGCGGCCCTG
Organism: Alphaproteobacteria bacterium; assembly: GCA_947465395.1. Classification (GTDB taxonomy): domain Bacteria; phylum Pseudomonadota; class Alphaproteobacteria; order Micropepsales; family Micropepsaceae; genus Rhizomicrobium. Next base: position 129,652 of record CANIAL010000001.1, read on the forward strand.
CTTGACGTGCTGCGGCTCGTCCTTGACGCCGGGCTCGCCCCGCCAGCCGATGATCAGCAGCATGGGAATTCGGTAAACCTCGCGGTCGGCCAGCGAGGTGAGGGGATTGACCGTGTTGCCCAGGCCGGAATTCTGCATATAGACGGCCGCGAACCCGCCCGACGCCAGATGATATCCCGCCGCCAGCGCGATGGCGTTGCCTTCATTGGCCGTGATCACATGTTCCTGGGGCGCGGCATTGTCCTCGATATAGGCGCCCAGGCTGCTGAGCAGGGAATCGGGAACGCCCGCAAACAGGCCCACTCCGCGCGCCTTGAGGCCGGCAAAGAACTGGTCGGGCGCGATGCTCATTTGGTGCCGGGGATCAGGCCGAGGATTTCGCTGATGGGCATCATCTGCGCGTCGCATTCCGCCGAACGCTGGTGCGCCAGGATCGAGCGCGCGGTGGTCACCATGGCGGGATAGGCGCTGCGCAGAAGCTGGTTGGCATAGATCACGATGTTGACGCCATGCGCCTGCAATGCTTCTTCGGTGACGCTGTTGTAGCTGGATGGCACCACCACAAGCGTCTTCTTGTTTTCCAGGGTGGCGTACCAGCGGCAGAATTCGAATATCTCGTCCGGAGTCTTCTGGCGGCTATGGATCATGATCCCGTCGGCCCCGGAATCCAGATAGGCTTTCGCCCGCGCCCTGGCGTCGTCCATGCCCCGCTGCAGGATCAGGCTTTCAATGCGGGCGATGATCATGAAGTCTGAGGTCGCCTGGGCGTTCTTTCCCGCACTGATCTTGGCGCAGAAATTCTCGATGCTGTCCTGAGTCTGGGGCACGTCCGTGCCGAACAGCGAGTTCTTTTTCAGGCCGGTCTTGTCCTCGATGATCGCGGCCGAAACGCCCAGCCTTTCCAGGGTGCGCACGGTGAATACGAAATGCTCGCTTTGCCCGCCCGTGTCCGCGTCATAGATGATGGGCTTGGTGGTGACTTCCAGCACTTCGTTCAACGTGGTCATGCGGGCCGACACGTCCACCGCCTCGATGTCCGGTTTTCCCTTGGCGGTGGAATCCGTCAGGCTGCTGCCCCACATGCCGTCGAATTCGCGCCGCCCGCCGGGCGTGTCCACATGCGTGTTCTCGATGATCAGGCCGCTGAGCGCATTGTGGATGTCCAGGAAGCGCAGCAGCGGGCGTGCGTTCAAAAGGCGGCGCAGCTGCTTTAGCCGCAGATCCGGCGTGGTGCCCACTTCCTTCATGGCCGCATGCAGCGCGGTGGAGGATATGCCGGGCGTATAGGGCACTTCCACCAGCTTGCCGCCCCATTGGGCCAGGGCGACGATGGCGCGCGCGCGCGTCTGCTGCTGCACGCCAGTCTGCCAGTCATCGCCATGCACCAGGAAATCCGGCTTGAGGCTTTTCAGATTGGCCACGTAATCCAGCGTGGTCTGCGGCACGACCCGGCTGACGGCTTTGAGATTTTCCATCACCTCGCGCCGGTGCTCATAGGTCATGAAGGGAAGGCGTTTGTAGCTGGCGATAGCCTGGTCGGTGAGCAGGCCCACTGTTACCTCGCCCAGTTCCGCGGCCTTGCGCAGGATGTTGAGATGCCCCGGATGCACCATGTCGGCGCTCATTGCTACATAGACTTGCTTGGGCATGGGGCGAGACCTGTAGGGACGGCGCGGCGGCGCAATCCAATGCCCCCGCTCAGATAATTTCGATACTAGACAGGAGCTTAGAACACAATCAAGTCCTTGACGTTCATAATATGAACAGTCTATGGAAGCCATCGAAATCTGCGGCGCAGCCATGGCCCAAAGCCCCAAAGAGCCCAAACAGGCAAAGGCGGATGAAGCCCAGATCATGCTGGGCCTGCTGGACGCCGTCGAGCGCGATGGTCGCCAGTCCCAGCGCGGCATGGCCGCCGAACTGGACATCGCCCTGGGCCTTGTGAACACCTATCTGGCCCGCTGCATTAAGAAGGGCTGGGTCAAGGCCCGCCAGGCGCCCGCGCGCCGGTATTTCTATTATCTCACGCCCCGCGGCTTCACCGAGAAGTCCCAGCTCACCGCGCAATATCTGTCGTCATCCTTCGGTTTTTTCCGCCAGGCCAAGGGCGATTGCCAGGCCTTGTTCCAGGCGGCCCAGGCGCGCGGGCTGAAGCGGCTGGTGCTGGCGGGGAAATCCGACCTTGCTGAGATCGCAGTGATCTGCGCGGTGGATTGCGGCGTGGAAATCGTGGGCCTGGTGGACGCGCACACGCGCGACAAGTTCTTCCTCAAATTGCCGCTGGCCGCCAGCCTGGACAGGATCGCCGTTCCATTCGATGCGGTGGTGGTGACCGATCTCAGCACGCCGCGCCAGACTTGCGAAGAGATGATCGCGCGCATCGGCGCAGAGCGCGTGCTGATGCCGGAACTACTGCGCATCCGGTTCCAGGCCGCACAGGAGAAGGCGGCATGAGCAGCCGCAACGCTACCTACCGGGCCTTCCTGGCCGACCTGCGCCGCGCCAATGGCTGGCGGCTGCCGCTGCTGATCGGCTTGATGAGCGTGACGGCGTTCACGGACGGATTGTCGGTCACCTTGCTGTTGCCGCTTCTCACCCGCGTCGGCGTGGCCGGTTCGGCCAATGGCGGCGCCACCAGGATCATCAACCAAGCGCTTTCCTATATTACCCCCGCCGGCAGCGGCGTCGGCGCCATCCTGGTGATCATCTTGGTGGTGGCGTTGCTGCAGTTGGGCCTGAACATGCTGCAAGGCTGGTGGAGCTCCCATCTGATCCATCGCTACAGCCTAGGCTGGCAGATGCGTCTGTTTCGCGCCTTTCTGGGCGCCGACTGGCTTTTCCTGACCGGGCGCAAGGCGGGCGAACTCACCAGCGCAGCCGTGATCGAGACGGGGCGGCTGGGCGGCTCCTTCTATTATTTCACCCTGCTGGCCAGCACCATCGTCGCCTGCATCATCTATCTGTTGCTGGCCATGCTGATCACCTGGCGCGCGACCTTGCTGCTGATCGGGCTGGGCTTTGTCATGGCGCTTTCCATTTCGCGCCTGCACCGCATCAGCCGCGCCGCAGGCCAGCAGGCCGGTCCCCTCAATGCCGAGTTGCAGGTGCTGGTGGCCGAAAGCCTGTCGGGCGCCAAGATGATCAAGGCCGCGGTGGGCGAGCAGGTCATGGTGGACAGGGTGGAGAAAGTCTCCAACGCGCTCAACCGGGTGGGCTTCACCCGCCTTTTCCTGCCCAATGTGGTGCGCGGCGTTTTCGAATTCATTTCCTTTACCGGGCTGGCGGTGTTTTTCGCCTATGGCATGATCCCGCTGCATGTGGCGCCGGCCGATGTGCTGGTGGTGCTGGCGTTGTTCCTGCGCCTGCTGCCGAAATTCACCAATGCCCAGACCCTGGTGCACGAGCTGAATGTGCATGTGCCGTCGATCCAGGTGGTCCAGGATCTCCTGGGCGATGCGCTGCAAGAGGCCGAGCGCAGCGGCGGCGTGGATAGCGGCTTCACCGTTCCCTTGCCCACGCGCCTAGACGTGGAAGGCCTGCACGCGGCCTATAAGGATCGCGCGGTTCTCAATGGCCTGACCCTCAGCCTGAATGTGCCCGGCATGGTGGGCATTGTGGGCGGCTCGGGCGCAGGCAAATCCACGCTGGTGCATGCATTGCTGGGATTGGTGCGGCCCAGCGGCGGCGCCATCAAGCTTGGCACGCATGACATGGGGGATGTGGCGCTGTCTGCCTGGCGACGCCGGATCGGCTATGTGCCGCAGGAGACGATGTTCTTCCATGCCAGCGTGGCCGAGAATTTGGCGCTGTCCATGCCATCGGCATCGCGCGCGGAAATCATCGCCGCGGCAAAGCTGGCCAATGCGCATGATTTCATCATGGCGCTGCCGCAGGATTACGACACGCCCATCGGCGACCAGGGCGTGCTGCTCTCGGGCGGGCAGCGCCAACGCCTGGGCATTGCCCGCGCATTGCTGGCAAAGCCGGTGTTGCTGCTGCTGGACGAACCCACCAGCGCCTTGGACCCGAAATCGGAAAATGAAATCCTTTCCACCCTGGTCGAACTGCGCCGGACGATGGGGATCGTGATCGTGGCGCACCGCCTGACCACGGTGCAGGCGGCGGACCAGATCTATGTGCTGGACAATGGCCGCGTGGTGGAATCGGGAAGCTGGGCCGATTTAATCGCCAAGCGCGACCGCTTCCATTCCCTGGCCAAGCTCCAGCAGATTGTGGCCTGACCATGAGCGCGATCACCAAGGGCATTGTTCTGGCGGGCGGCGCGGGGTCGCGGCTGTGGCCGCTGACCAGCGTTGCTAGCAAGCAGTTGCTGCCGGTCTATGACAAGCCCATGGTCTATTACCCGCTGACCACCCTGATGCTGGCCGGCATCCGCGACATATTGCTGATCTCCACGCCGACCGAATTGTTGCGCTTCCAGTCGCTGCTGGGCGACGGCAGCCAATGGGGCGTCGCCATCCGCTATGCCGCCCAGCCCGAGCCGCGCGGCATCGCCCAGGCCTTCCTGATCGGCGAGGAGTTTATCGCGGGCCAGGGCTGCGCGCTGGTGCTGGGCGACAATATCTATTACGGCGCCGGGCTGGGTGAGCGCGTGCAGCGCGCCGCCGCGCAAAAGGGCGGCGCCACCGTCTTTTGTCACCAGGTGCCCAATCCCGGCGAGTTCGGGGTGGTGGAGATCGATGCGGACGGCCGCGCGCTTTCCATCGAGGAAAAGCCCAAGGCCCCCCGCTCCAACTGGATCGTGACGGGTCTTTATTTCTATGACGATGCGATCATCGATGTCGCCCGCAACCTCAAGCCATCGGCGCGGGGCGAGCTTGAAATCACCGACGTCAACCGCGCCTATCTGGCGCGCGGGTCCTTGCATGCCGAACAGCTGGGCCGGGGCTATGCTTGGTTCGATGCGGGCACGCAAAAGGCGCTGCTGCAGGCGGGCGAATTCATCCACACCATCGAGGAGCGCCAGGGCCTGAAGGTGGGCTGCCCCGAGGAAATCGCGTATCGCATGAATTATATCGACGCCGCCGCGCTGACCCGGCTTGCCAACGCGGCCCCGGGCAGCGATTACGGCATCTATCTTCGCAATATCCTTCAGCATTCGCGTTAAAAGGCCCGCAATGACCAAGAACGACCTGAATTCCGTCCGCAACTGCCGTGTCTGCGATGCGCCCATCGAGGCCTTCATGTCGTTCGGGCAGCAGCCCATCGCCAATGGCTTTCTTACCTCGGCCCAGGTCGCGGACGAATATTTCTATGAAATGAAACCCGCCTTCTGCGCGCGCTGCTGCATGTTCCAGATCATGGACCAGCCCGCGGCCGAGCGCATGTTCCATGGCGAATACGCATTTTTCTCCAGCACGTCGCGCTACATGCAGGCGCATTTCGCCAAATTCGCCAAGGAGGCGATGGAGACGGTTCTGGCCGGACGCGCCGATCCCTTTGTGGTGGAGCTGGGCAGCAATGACGGCATCATGCTGGGCAATTTCAAGGAAAAGGGCTTCCGCCATTTGGGCGTGGAGCCGTCCAGCAATGTCGCCGATGTGGCGCGGGCCAAGGGCATCAACAGCATCAGCGAATTTTTCAGCCCCGCATTGGCAGAGCGCATCGTGGCCCAGCACGGCCATGCCGATTTCATGTCGGCGGCCAATGTCATGTGCCACATTCCCGACATCAACGGCATCGCAGCGGGCGTGAAGACGCTGTTGAAGCCCGACGGCGTCTTCATGTTTGAGGACCCCTATCTGGGCGCGATGGTGGAAAAGACCTCCTACGACCAGATCTATGACGAGCATGTCTTCATTTTCTCGGCCTTGTCGGTGCAGAATGTTTTTGCCCGGCATGGGCTTGAGCTGGTGGACGTGGCGCCGCAGATCACCCATGGCGGCTCCATGCGCTACACCATCTCGCCCAAGGGTGCGCGTCCCGTCTCCGACTGCGTGGCAAAACAGTTGGCCTGGGAGCGCGGGCAGGGCCTGGACAATCCGGCCACCTGTGACCGCTTCCGCGCGAATTGCGAGGCCTCGCGCGACCAGTTGCTGACGCTCCTGGAAAAGCTGCGCCAGGAGGGCAAGCGCGTGGTGGGCTATGGCGCCACGTCCAAGAGCACCACCGTCACCAATTATTGCGGCATCGGCCCGCAGCATGTGGAGTTCATTTCCGACACCACGCCCATCAAGCAGGGCAAGCTGTCGCCGGGCGCGCATATTCCCGTGAAGCCTTACGCCGCCTTCGCGGACAATTACCCCGATTACGCCCTGCTGTTCGCCTGGAACCATGCGGCGGAAATCCGCGAAAAGGAAACCAGCTTCACCGCGGCGGGCGGCAAATGGATCGTCTATGTGCCGAAAGTGGGTATTGAATCGTGATCCCCTGGGCCTCGCCACAGGCGCAGTTCCGCGCCCATGAAACCGCCATTCGCCAGGCGGTGGACCGCGTCCTGACGGGCAGCGCCTATGTGATGGGCCCGGACGTGATGAATTTCGAACGCGCTTTCGCCGCCTATCTGGGCGCGGCGCATGTGGCGGGCGTGGCCAGCGGCACGGATGCGCTGATCCTGGCCTTGCGCGCCTTCGGCATCGGTCCCGGCGATGAAGTCATCACGGTGGCCCATACGGCGGTCGCCACCGTGTCGGCCGTGCTGGCAGCAGGCGCCACGCCGGTGCTGGTGGATGTCGAACCGGATTTCTACACCATTGACCCGGCGGCCATCGAAGCGGCGGTGACGCCCCGCACCAAGGCCATCATCGCGGTGCATATCTATGGCCAGATGGCCGACATGGATGCGATCGTTCCGCTGGCGCGCCGGCTGAAGTTGACGCTGATCGAGGATTGCGCCCAGGCCGCCGGCGCCAGCCATCGCGGGCGCCGTGCGGGCAGTATAGGCGACGCCGCCTGTTACAGTTTCTATCCCACCAAGAATCTGGGCGGCATCGGTGACGGCGGCGCGGTTGCCTCCAACGATGGCGATTTCATCGCCCGCCTGCGCCGTTTGGCGCAATATGGCTGGGACGAAAACCGCAAGACACAGGGCATCGGCGTCAATTCGCGGCTGGACCCGCTGCAGGCGGCGATCCTGTCAGCCAAGCTGCCGCATCTGGATGCCGACAATGCCCGCCGCGCCGCCATCGCCGCGCGCTACAGCCAGGGTCTGGACAATCTGGGCCTGACCGTGCCGATGGTGCGTGCCGATTCCCGGCATGTCTTTCATCTGTATGTCATCGCCGCGGATAACCGCGTTGCGCTGATGGCGGCGCTGGCCAAGGCGGGCGTGGGTTCGGCCTTGCATTATTATCCCGCCATTGACCGACAGGACGGCTATGCCCAGCGCGTCACCGTGCTGGGCGGCGGCTTGCCCGTGACCACGCGCCTGTCGGAACGCATCGTCTCGTTGCCCATGTATCCCGAGCTGAGTGATGCGGATGTGGATGCCGTGATCGCGGCCGTCCGCGCCAGCCTGGCCTGAGGCGCCCGCCATGTCCCCCCGCCTCACCATCGTGATGCCGCTCCGGGGGCGCAATCTTTTCACCCTGCGGTTTTTGTATTACGCGAATCAGTTGCAGATGCCCTATCGTTTCCTGATCGCGGACGGGCTGGTGCATCCGAAGCTGGCCGAGGTGCTGGAAAATTCCCGGCGGCACTTCTCGGACCTGGACATCGAATATGTGCGCTATCCGGACGACAGGGAATTTGCGGATTTCTTTAACAAGATGGCCGACGCGTTGGGACGTGTGACAACGCCTTACGCGATGATTGGCGACAATGACGACTTCATCATGCCAGCCGGCGTAGAAAGGGCCATCGACTTCCTGGAATCCAATCCGGATTTCGTGGGTTACAGCGGCCGAATTTTGGGATTCTCGGCCTATTCCGGCTTGAGTGATCCGCAGCGCGGCCTGCGCGGGCGGCTGAACCGGCTTTACATGTGCTATCCGCAGCGGGACGCCAGTCAGGCCAGCGCGAGCGAGAGATTTCAGAACAGCATGTCGGGTCTTTGGCCATATTACGCCATCATGCGGACGGAGGCACTGGCGACGGTGTGCCGGGAAATTGCCGAATTGTCATTTTCGGACCTGCAGGTCCATGAGGCATTTCACGTCCTGCGCGTGCTGACGATGGGGCGGGTGCGGCATGACGGCGGCGTCGCTACCCTCAACCGGCAATATGGAACCTCGTTGAATGCGTCCTTCAAGAAGGACTGGATTCACCATCTGGTGCGCAGCCGCCTGACCCAGGACATTGCCGCCCTGGTTTCGCGCGTGGGCGATGCCGCGATTGTCGCGGGCGCCGATCCTGCCACCATTCGTGAAGAACTCTATGCGATCATGGACGGAAAATTCCGCCAGATGGTCAAGGCCGCTTATGGTTCAATGCAGGAGGTCAAGCATGTCGCCCGCCGCCGCATGCCCCGCCTCCTGCAATGGTACAAGAACCGTCCCCGGCTTGCCGTAAGGGCTGAGGAAAGGGCCCTGGCCGCCGCCATGGTGCATGACGGCGCATCGCCTTCCTATGTTGAGATATTTCACCAGGAAATCGCGGCCTTGCGCGCGATATTGTCGGGCACGGAGTTTGCGGACTTCATCCGCCCCTTTGAAGCGGTCTTTGCGGCCGGCGATTCGTCGCACCGCAAAGCCAGCAACCTGGAATAGGCAATGCAGATTCACAAAACCAAGCTGGACGGGTGCCTGGTCATCGAGCCGAAGCGGTTTGGCGATGCCCGCGGCTTCTTCCTGGAAAGCTATCACCAGGCGCGCTACCGCGAGGCCGGCATCCCGGACATTTTCGTTCAGGACAATCACTCGCGGTCCGCCAAAGGTGTTTTACGCGGCATGCATTTCACGGTGCGCCGGCCACAGGCCCAGATCGTGACGGTGATGCGCGGGCGCATATTCGATGTGGGCGTGGATATGCGCCCCGGTTCGCCCACATTCGGGCAGTGGTTTGGGGCGGAGCTGGGCGATGACGGCCCTTGCCAGATCTACATGGCGCCAGGCTTCGCGCACGGCTTTTGTGTGCTCAGCGATTTTGCGGATCTTCATTACAAGTGCAGCGAATTCTACGACCATGGGGACGAGAGCGGGCTGTTGTGGAATGATCCGCAAGTGGCGATCCAGTGGCCGCTGGCGGCACCTGTGGTCAACCTGCGCGACGCTGGTTTCTTGTGTCTGCAAGATCTGACATCTGACAAGCTGCCCCACACCGGAGGCGGCTCAAAATGAATGCGGTTTTAATGTTTTCCAATCGGAGTTTCCAATGACAGACAAAAATCCTGTTCGCCTGAATATCGGCTGTGGCGGGCGTCCGCTGCTGGATTATGTCAATGTGGACATGGACAGCCTGGACGATCTGCGCCGCCGCTATCCAGCCCAGACTTTTTCAGACGACATCATCCTGCGCAACCACGACATCTTTAATCTGCCCTATGCCGATGGCACTGTAGACGAGGTGCGCGCGGACGGATTGCTGGAGCATCTTTCCTTTATCGACGAACCTCGGTTTTTTCACGAGGTGAGGCGGGTCCTGAAGTCCGGTGGCAGCTTCGTGTTCAGCGTCCCGGATTTCGAGCAGGTCTGCAAGAACTGGTTGGCCGCCAAGGATGATTGGAAGGATTTCTACCGCATGGACGATGAAGCCATCGCCAAGCAGCACTGGTTCGGGACTTATACCTACAAAACAGACAATCGCTGGGGTTATATCGTGGCGACGATCTATGGCAGCCAGCACGGCGAAGGGCAGTATCATCGCAACTGCTATTCGGAAGGCAAGATTCGCGCGATCATGGAACGGCTTGGCTTTGACGTTGCGTCCCTGAACAAAACGCTGTGGAAGGGCGACCGGGATCCCATGCTGGACACCGTGGCCGTCAAGCGCTGAGCGAGGATAAATGGGCGGCGCCATCTTCCAGAACTGGTACGAAGGCAAGACGGTGGTCGTGACCGGTGGTTATGGCTATCTTGGCACCGGGCTTTGCGAGCGATTGCGCGGCGCAGGTGCGCGCCTGCGCCGTGCCACGCGCGGCCGGCCAAATATAGAAAACGATCGCGAAGCACGGGTCGGTGACATTAGCGATCCCGCTTTCTGCGCCCGGCTGGTGGATGGTGCGGATGCGGTGTTTCACTTCGGCGCCCAGACCAGTGTCCCGGATTCCCACGCCTGCCCGGGCGATGATCTGCGCGCCAATGCGCAAGCGACCCTGACGCTGCTGGAAGCCTGCCGCCATGGAGGCGACATGGCATTAGTTTATGCCGGTACGGCGACCGCTGTCGGGCTGCCCTCGCAAATGCCGGTCGGCACTGGTACGCCAGACCAGCCGGTAACGGTTTACGATGCGACCAAGCTGGCGTCAGAAAACCTGGTCGGGGTTTACCGCGCCAATGGCTGGGTCAAGGGCGTCTGCCTGCGGATCGCCAATGTCTATGGCCCTGGACCAGCTAAATCGGCATCCGATCGGGGCGTCACCAACCGGATCATTGCCCGGGCGCTGGCGGGTCAGGACCTTGTCTATTATGGCGATGGCAATTTGCTGCGCGACTATGTCTATGTTGACGATCTGCTGGACGCCTTCTTCCGGGTCGGCACGGCGGCCGGGAGTGCGGCGGAACGTTATTATGTCGTGGCCGGCGGGAAGGGCTACAGCTTGCGCGAGGTGTTCGAATTGATCGCCGACACGGTGGCGGGTTTGGGGCGCGCCCGCGTGCAAGTCAGTTCGGCGCCCTGGCCCGCTACCGCGCACGCAATCGACAGGCGCAACTTCGTGGCGGATATTTCGCCTCTGCGCGCCCTTTGCGATTGGCAGCCGACGACGCCGCTTGCCGAGGGCGTTCGCAAGACGGCGCATTTCCTGGTGGAGGGCTGAATGTCGCTGCATTCCATTCGCGATGTGTGCCAGATCGCCCTGCCGCTTCATTCGCGCGGCGATGGCGAACTGATGGTGATGGAATCCGGGAAACAGGTGCCGTTTGCGGTGGCGCGGGTTTTCACGGTCCGCGCCGATGCCGGCGCCGTGCGCGGCCAGCATGCCCACAAACGCTGCACGCAATTCCTGGTCTGCGTGCAGGGCGAAATCGCCGTGGAATGCGATGACGGCGCCGCGAAAACCCAATATCTGCTGGATAGCGGCGGCAAGGGGCTTTTGATCCCGGCCTCGATCTGGGGCATGGAGACGTATCGCACGGATGGCGCGGTGCTGATGGTGCTGTGCGACCGCCTCTATGAAGATGACGACTATCTGCGCGATTATGCGCAATTCCTGGAATGGCGAAACACACCATGAAAATCATTGTTACCGGCGCCCTGGGCCATATCGGCTCTTACGTCGTGCGCGACCTTGCCGTCCGCTTTCCCGGCGCCGAGATCGTCATGATCGACAACATGATGACGCAGCGTTACCCGGCGCTGTTCAACCTGCCGGCCACCGGCCGTTACCAGTTCCTGGAATGCGACATTACCAAGGCCGACCTTCGCCCCATCCTGGATGGTGCACATGTGGTGATCCACCTGGCCGCCATCACGGACGCGGCGGGCAGCTTCGGGCGCGCCGCCGAACTGGAAGCCAACAATTACCAGGCCACGGCCCGGGTGGCGGAAGCCTGTGTGGAGACCGGCGCCCGGCTGATCGCGCTGTCATCCACCAGCGTCTATGGCACCCAGGCCGCTGTGGTGTCCGAGGATTGCTCCGCCGAAGAACTCAAGCCGCAAAGTCCCTATGCCGAAACCAAGCTGAAGGAAGAGGCGCTGGTGACATCGCTGGCCGCCGGCAATGGCCTGAAGGCGGTGTCCTGCCGCTTCGGCACCATCTTCGGCGCCTCGCCCGGCATGCGTTTTCATACCGCCGTCAACAAATTCTGCTGGCAGGCGGTGATGGGCAAGCCGCTTTCGGTGTGGCGCACGGCCTATGAGCAGAAGCGCCCCTATCTGGACCTGGCGGACGCCAGCCGCGCCCTGGCGCATATCATTGAAAAGGATATTTTCGACGGGCGCATCTATAATGTCCTGACGTTGAACGCCACCGTTCGCCAGATCGTGGAAAGCATCAAGGCTTTCGTGCCGGGTCTTGAGGTTTCCTTCGTGGACAACAAGATCATGAACCAACTGTCCTACGAAGTGTCTTGCGAGCGCTTCCAGGATACCGGCTTTTCCTTTTCGGGTGACCTGGGCCGGGGCGTGGGCGAGACCATCGCCCTGTTGCGCAACGCCAATGGCAGGGCGCCGGAATGAGCATGCTGGTCACCGGCGGCGCCGGCTTCATTGGTGCCAATTTTGTCCATCACCGCCGCGCCAGCCATCCGCAGGAGCGGCTGGTGGTGCTGGATGCGCTGACCTATGCCGGCAATCTGCAGAGCATTGCGCCGTTGCTGGACGCCGGCGAGGTTCATTTCGTGCGCGGCGACATCTGCGATGATGCATTGCTGGCGCGCCTGTTCGCGGAACATGATTTTGCGCAGGTGGTGCATTTTGCTGCCGAAAGTCATGTGGACCGCTCCATCGTGGCGCCCGATGCGTTTGTTCGCACCAATGTGAACGGTACCCTTTCGCTGCTGAAGGCCGCGCTGGCGGCGCACCGGAAGACCGGCACGTTGCAACGCTTCCACCATGTTTCAACCGACGAGGTCTATGGCTCGCTGGGGCTCAGTGACCCCGCCTTCCAGGAAACAACGGCCTATGCGCCGCGTTCGCCCTATGCTGCCAGCAAGGCGGCCAGCGATCATCTGGTGAATGCTTATGGCCACACCTATGGCTTGCTGATCACCATCAGCAACTGTTCCAACAATTACGGGCCTTTCCATTTTCCGGAAAAGCTGATTCCGCTGATGATCGTCAACCTTCTTCAGGGCAAGCCGTTGCCCGTATATGGCCAGGGCGCAAATATACGCGACTGGCTTCATGTCAGCGATCACTGCACGGCCATCTCCGCGATCCTGGACCGGGGCCGGGCGGGCGAGACTTATAATGTGGGTGGCAACAGCGAAGTGGCGAACCTGGAACTGGTGCACCAGCTTTGCGATGCCTTTGACGCGCGTTTTTTGGGCGATCCAGATCTGCGCCGCCGGTTTCCCGCCAGCCCGGCCTCGCAAGGCCGCCCGTCCCGGGAGCTTGTTACCTTCGTGCAGGATCGGCCGGGGCATGATTACCGCTATGCCGTGGATACGTCCAAGATCTCCGCGGAGCTGGGCGTGCGCCCGCTTGTGGCACTGGCCGACGGCCTGGCCAGCACCATCGGCTGGTACCTGGACAATGAGGCCTGGTGGCGTTCGGTGATGACCGGCGAATATCAGAACTGGGTCAACTCCCATTACGGTGCGGCCAGTTGACGTTTTTGCTTTCGCCGCGCGGAATATTTTATCAGAGGCGGATATGCCAGCCCGGCGATTAAGTCTCCTGATACCGTGCCCGGCCCTGCGCAAACAGAAATTCTCGCTGTGGCTTAATTTCTTCCGCTGGGCATCGGCCTTCGCCGTATTGCTGAACCATGTCGGTGGAATTGTCCTGGTGCCCGTATCCACCATTACCGCCGGTCAGAGATCCATCGGCGCATACGCATTCGCCCTTGTGTCGGGCTGGGGCGCATTGGCCGTGATGGTGTTCTTCGTGCTGAGCGGCTTTTTGGTGGGCGGCCAATATTACGAACAGCTTGTGGAAGGGCGCGGCGACATTCGCGTCTATTTCGTGAAGCGGCTTGTGCGGCTGGGGATCGTGCTGCTCCCCTGTCTTGTGCTGAGCGCCGTGGCGGGCCTGGGTTTTCACATGGCGCCGACCAGTCCCCTTAAATGGATCGTCGCAATGGGCGCGGTAGTGTTCAGCGTCGGCATCGCGTTTGCCTTGAGCCTTGTCATGGAAGTTAAAATCGTGCGCAAATGGCTGATCGGGGAAATCCGGCATGTTGGGAACCCCATCGGTCACACGATGAAAGTTTTCCAGCCATGACCGGACCGGACGCCGCCGCCATGAACTTCAGTTTCGTGATTCCCACCTTCAACCGGGCCGTCCTCGCCGGTAGTGCCGTTCGCAGCGCCTTGGCATGGCTGGGCGATCACACGGATGGCGAGATCATCGTGGTGGATGACGGCTCCACGGATGGCACCCGGGAACATTTGCAGCAGCATTTCGCGCACGCCATGGCGCGCGGGGTGCTGCGCCTTGTGCCATTGGCGAAAAATGGCGGCGTTATCAAGGCCAAGAATGCCGGGGCGCGTGCGGCGAGCGGGACATGGCTGATCTTCCTGGATTCCGATGACGAGATCATTCCCGCCGCCGCAGCCGCCATGCGGCGCGAGACCACAGCTTTTCCGGAAGTCACCGCGATTTTTTTCGGCTGCGAGAATTTTGTCTCGGGCGAATTGATCGGCAGACCGCTGGCTTCGCCCGTAACGGTGACCTTGCACGCATATCTCAATGGCCCGGACCATGGCGAAAAATTGCCGGTGGTGCGCAGGGTCGCCGCCCGCCAATTTCCCTATGAGGAGCGGCTGAATGGCTGGGAAGGGCTGGCCTATGCCCGGATGCTGCGGGCCATAGGTCCCCTGGTCATTTCTCCCGTGGTGGCGCGCCGCTACCGGACCGATGGGGACGACAGGCTTTCTTCAAGCGAGGGGATACGCCGCCGGGCGCGCTCCATGGCCCTGGGCAACTGGTTGCTGGCGCGCGAATTCCTAGTGCATCTGAAACCTCATCGGACGTTGCGCCATCTGGCCAAGGCCGCATTCTACAGCCTGCGCTAGGCGCCCGCGGGGCCAGATTTGGCTCGTACTCCAGCGGCTTAGCGCCTATAAGGACCGGGCTGCAAAGGGCGATGCACATGTCTGCGACCGGTCGGGAACAATACGGCATAGCCAGGGGGACCTGGGCGCAATATTGGCGCACGCATGTCAACACCGCGTTCCGCCGCCAGGTCGCGTATGGCGTCATCGGCGGACTGGTTGGGCTTCTGGGCGGCGCGGTTTATTTCGCGATCACGCCGGATCAATATGATTCCAACGCCATCTTCGTGGTGGCGCCCAACAGCCTGGCGTCCAGCACCACCGGGAGCGGCCCTGGCGGCTCAGGCCTTGACGGGGCAGCGGCGTCAATCCTGGGCGGGGGATCGTTTTCGGAAGTCGATGTCTATATGGGCCAGATACGGTCGCACGACTTCGTTGCGGGTTTTCTCGACAGCCATCCCGACGTGATCAAGGCCTATGGCAGCGCGCTCTCGGATGGCAGCGCGGGAGCGAATGGCAAGCTGCAGCCCGCGGTAGCCGACAGGTTTCGCAGCGGCTATATGCGGCTTACGCCCACTGCCTCAACGCGCATTTTCCAGCTTACGGTCAGCGCCCCCAATCCCAAGCTTGCGGCCAGTGTCGGCAAGCAGCTGCTGGCCAGCATGAACGACATGATCCGCAAATCCGCCATCGCAGAGCATCAGGGCCGCATCAATTTTCTTCGTGAGCAATTGGCGACAGCCGAGAATGTCATGCTGCGGGAATCGATCACAATTCTGGCCACGGAGGAATTGCGCACCCTGACCCTGGTGGCGGGGTCTGAGGATTACGGCGTCAAGGTCATTGATTCACCATCCTTCAGCGCGGCCAGGGCCTGGCCCCGCCGGTCCATCGTGTTTGGGCTGGGATTGATCAACGGCGTGCTTGCGGGCGCCTTTCTGTACTGGTTGCGCTATAGCCGCCGATGGTTCTGACCTTTTTTCTGGCCGCTTTCGCCGCGTCAGCCTTCCTTTTATGGGTGGCCTATTCCGGCGATTCCGGCCTGATGCGTCCCAGCCTGCTGTCCCCGGCCATTCTGACGACTCTGTTGTTCCTGCTGGGCTATATCTGGCGCCCGCTTTTATACCTGATCGATCCTTACCAGGCGGTGGTGTTCCGGGAGTATCACGACCAGTTTGATCCGGGAATGATTGCGCTGCTGATGCTGGCGGCGACCGTCGGCATTTTTTCCTTCAATATGGGTTTCCGCATGCGGCTGGGCGGGCGGATCGCGGCCAACCTGCCGGAACTGGAATGGCGCAATCGCTGGTACGTGATCGCTTTCCTTGTGACGGCGGGCATCATCGCGGTCATTGTGATGCGGCAGTTCCTGGCAGCAGCGAATGTCCCAACCCTGTTCGCCATCAGCGTGGATGTCCGTCGGACCGCCATGGCCAATTTCAAGGGCAACGGACCCTTGCTTTTTTTCGTGACCAATCTTCAAACCTGGTTCCTGATGGCGACCATGCTGTTCCTGGCGCTCAAGGGCCGCGTGGCGCGGGGACGCAAGCTGGTCCTGATCCTGGCCTGTATGCTGTTTGTCCTGGGCCTGATCTGCTATGTCGCACTGCTGTCGCGCGCCGGTATCGTCTCCCTTATCATCATGCTCCCCCTCATCATTCATTATTATGTGCGGCCTGTATCCATGACCGTGCAGTTGCTGCTGCTGAGTGTTCTGGCCGCCGTGATCGGGCTGGTCGGGCTCTTCATGGTTGGCGTGCTGGCAAGTTCGGTCAGTCTGGATTTCGGGGCGCTGGTCGGGGCGATTCTGTGGCGGATCAGCGGCACGCTGGACCAGTTCGAAGGCCTGTATCTGGCCGTCGAGCGAACCGCGAATTTCCATTTTGGCTCGTCATTCCTGCAGGATGCGATCCTGACATACGTGCCGCGCGCGTTATGGCCCGGAAAGCCTGAAGTCTATGGTTTTGTCATGCTGCAGAACGATCTCATGCCCAGTCTGTATCAATTCGCGGGCCTGACAGCCACCTTCCCCGTCGGTTTCCTGGCGGAGGCTTATATGAATTTCGGCGTGGCCGGCTTTGTCATCGGTCCCATGTTCTATGGACTTTTGCTGCGCGTTTTCGTGGAAAAGGGGCGCGATCCGCGCAGCGGATATGCCCTGTTCCTGATGCCGATCCTGGCATCCAATATCGGCACGATCAGAAGCCTGGGCGGCCTGTTCGGGGGGCTGATATTCGGGACGGTGGTGATACTTGTCGTGGTGCGGCCGGTTTGGCGCGCCGCCATGCGGCGGGCGCCGCAGCTTGCCGCGTCCTGATTTCGTCAGGCCGGCTTCCTGCCGATGCACAGGGTCATGCCCGCGCAGACGCTCATGGGGGCGAAGAGTGCCGCCAGGCGCGCCAGGATGAAAAGCCGCGTGCCGATATATTTGAAATAAAGCCGGGGCGCGGCCAATGCGATGGCGGTGCGCGGCACGATGGCGGAATGCATGATTTCAAAACCGGTCGCCTTCAGCCTTTCGGCCAGCTCGTCGGGCGTGAAATAATACTGGAAGAACTCGCCCTCGTTTTTCTCATTGTCCATCAGGCCCACCATGCGCTGGCGCGGCGTGTCCACCGGGACCGTGACGATGCAGCAGGCGCCCGGCGCCAGCAGGCGGTAGAATTCCTTCAATGCCGCTTCCGGTCCGGCCGGGTCATGCTCGATCACGCCCCAGGAAACAATGCCGCCAAAGCTGCCATCGGGCAGGGGGACATTGCGAATGTCCGCCGCCGTCCATTGCGATTGCGGGTATCTCTGCTTGTCCATGGCGATCAGGTCGGCGGAATAATCCACGCCATGAGCCTGGTAGCCCTGGCGATGCAGAAACTCCACCCATTGGCCCGCACCGCAGCCGCCATCCATGATGGATGAGCGCAGGTATTTCCGGATCAGGCGATATTCCGGGGAAAAGCGGAATTTCCATTCCTGGACCTTGGAAAGCGGGGGCGAGTTGCGGAAATGATGACCCCAGCCCGCGCTGGTATTCTCATGGCTGTGGGTCTTCGGGATTCTGTTTTCCTTGAACATTCAGGCTTCCCCTTGTGCGCGTGCGTGGCCCATCAGTTCAGATACTCGTTCTTCCAGGCCAGGTACATCAATACGGTCCAGAGCGGGCCTTGCCAGTTGCGCCTGCCCGACAAATGCTCGCCCCACAGGCGCAGCACCGGCTCGGATGCCAGGCCTGCATCCTCCAGTGCGGCGGGCGAAAGCAACGCCTGCGCCCAGTCGCGCAAGGGACCGCGCAGCCAGTCATTCAGCGGAATGCCGAAGCCCATCTTGGGCCGGTCCATGATGGCGCGGGGGACATGGCGGTACAGCATCTGCCGCAGCAGCCACTTTCCCGTACCGCCGCGCACTTTATAGGACATGGGCAGGCGCCAGGCGAAGTCCAGCACGTTGGGGTCCAGGAACGGCACGCGCCCCTCCAGGCTCACCGCCATGGTGGCGCGGTCCACCTTGGTGAGAATGTCGCCCGGCAAATACGTCACCGTGTCCAGCAGCATCATCTGTTCGATAAAGGTAAGGTTTTCAGGCAGCGGCGCGTCCAGCGCGGTGGCGGGCTCCGCCGCTTCCACCAGCAGGCCGGGCTTCTGCCAGGTGGAGACCAGCGCGCGATAGCCTTCCATCAAGTTGGGCGTGGCCAAAAGGTCCGCGAATTTCAGCGCCCGGTCACCGATGCGGCCCTTGCGCGTGCCCAAAGTGAGGGCGCGGTAAAGTCGGTCCCAGCTATCGGCGCCCACGCCGCGAATTGCGGCGGATGCCAGCCGCCGCGCGGGCAAGGGCAGGCCGGTGATCACCGGCAAGGTGCGGTTGGACATGAAATAGCGCGCATAGCCGCCCAGCAATTCGTCGCCGGCGTCCCCCGACAGCGCCACGGTGACATGGCGGCGCGCCATTTGCGCCACCAGATAGGTGGGAATCTGCGAACTGTCGGCAAAGGGTTCGTCATAGATGCGGGGCAGGCTGGGGATCACGTCCATGGCCTGTTGCGGCGTGACGTAAAGCTCGGTGTGTTCGGTGCGAAGATGCTCGGCCACTTGCAGGGCAAACGGCGCCTCGTTGAAGGCCGGATCGGTGAAGCCGATGGAGAAGGTCTTGACCGGCCGGTCCGACTGTTTCTGCATCAACGCCACCACGGCGGAGGAATCAAAGCCGCCGGACAGGAAAGCGCCCAGCGGCACATCCGCTTCCATCCTGAGCTTGACCGCCCGCGACAGGACTTTTTCGAACTCGTTCACCGCTTCCGTCTCGGGCAGATCCAGCGGTGCAGCCTTGGCGGCGGCCACGGCGTCCTGCGCCGACCAGTAACGACCCTGGGCCGCATCCCGCGCGCCCGCACGCACATCGTCCAGCTTCAGGATGGCGAAACTGCCCGGCTCCATCTTGCGCAGGCCCTGGAAGATGCAGTGCGGCGCGGGGACATAGGAAAAGCGCAGATACAGCGCCAGCGCCTGCCTGTCGGTCTTTCCGCGCCATGCGGGATGGGCCATCAGCGCCTTCAGCTCGGACCCGAACAGAAAGCTGCCGCCCATCCAGCCATAATAAAGCGGCTTCTCGCCGAAGCGGTCTATGGCAAGGCTCAGCGTGTTTTCGCGCCGGTCCCAAAGCGCAATCCCGAACATGCCATTGGCGAGTTTCAAAGCTTCCGTCAGGCCCCAGGCGCTGATCGCGGCCAGCAGCACTTCGGTGTCGGAATGACCGCGCCAGGCGGGCGCCTTGCCGGCGCGCTCCAGCGCGGCGCGAATTTCATGGAAATTATAGATCTCGCCGTTGAACACCAGCACATGGCGGCCATCGAGCGAGATCATGGGCTGTGCGCCCGCAGGCGAGGGATCAATGATTGCCAGCCGCCGCATGCCCAGCGCGATGCCCGCTTCCGGATCCTGCCAATGGCCTTCCGCATCGGGACCGCGATGGGCGATGGCGCCCGTCATGCGCGCCAGGATAGCGTCGTCGCGCGCGTCCGTGCTGAGAAACCCGGTGATGCCGCACATGGCCTATGCTGTCCCGCTGTGTCTTGCCGCGACAAGCCGCAGCCATTCTGCCTCGTGCGCCCGGGCAATGGAACCGATGGAATAATGCGCGGCGATGCGCGCCCGCGCATTCGCGCCCAGCATCTGGCGCGCGGCCATGGGCAAATCCAGCACATCCTTCACGGCGGCGGCCATGGCGCCCGGCGCCTGCACCGGCACCAGGCGGCCGGTATCGGCAATGATGGCGGGGCAGTCGCCCACATCGGTGGAAACGCAGGGCGTGCCGCTGGCCATGGCTTCGCCGATGACATTGGGGAAACCCTCGGCCAGCGAACTCAACACCAGCACGTCAAAGGCCTGGTAAAAGCCGTTGATGTCGGTCTGCTCCGGCAACAGGATCAGCCGCTCGCCCAGCGCGGCCAGGTCGCCCTGCGATTCCGGTAACATCTCATGGGCGCGCGGCAGGTCGCGGCCCATCGCCACGATGGCGATATCGGGACGCATGGCGGCCAGCCGCGCCATGGCGGCAAAGAAGGTGGCAAGATCCTTGATGGGCGCCAGCCGCCCCACATACCCCACCAGCAATTGGTCCGGCGTGACGCCAAGCCGTGCGCGCACGACGCCGCGCAATTGCGGATCGGGCGCAAAGCGGTCCATTTCAAAGCCGTTGCCCAGCACGATGCCGCACCGGGCATAGCCGATGGCTTCATGCTGCGCCTGGGCGGGCCGGGAATTGTAGAAGATGGCCATGGGCTGGCGCGACAGCAGCGCACCCGCGCGCACCAGGATGCGGGTGAAAAGTTTTTCCTGGAATGTCTGGATGGTGCAGCGGATGGCCCAGGCCACGGGCCAGTCTGCCCGCGCCAGCATGGCGGCCAGGCTGGCGGCGATGTTGCCGTGATACATCCAGCCCTGCACCAGGTCCGGCTTCATCCGATGCAGCAGCCGCGCCAGCCGCGGCAGGGCCAGCAAGGCGGCAAACGGACCACCAAGCTCCATCGCCACCACCGTGCCGCCCACAGCTTCCATGCGCGGCCCCAGCGTGCCCGGGCCGGAAAGAGAAATGACGCTGTGGCGCAAGCGGCCCGCGGTTTCGGCAATCAGCTTCAGCAGCATCATTTCCGCGCCGCCGGTTTCCAGCCCTGCAATGACATGGACAATATGCGGATTGGCCTTTGTCATAGGCCGGCGCCGCGCACCGCGCAGACGCACCAGAAAGGCTCGCGGTCGGAAAAGCGAATGTCGCCGCAACTGGCGGCCGCCAGCATGGCGGCGATTTCCTTGCGGGTGAAACGCTGTTCCAGCCGCGTGCCGAATCGGTCCAGTGCGTCGGTGCGCATGGTGTAGAAGCTGGCGTCCTTGTAGAAGGACAAGGGCAGGCCCTTGGGATTGATGCCAAGCGCCGCCAGCAGACGGGCCAGCCGCGCCAGCGGCCAATAGATCAGCGCCGCGATCAAGGACGTCACGGCCACGCGTGGGCGCAGCGGCAGGCGCGAGATCACGCTGCGGCCCAGCTCGCTGGCTTCCCACAAGGCGCGGTACCAGGCGGGCCGGTTGTCGAAGCGGTAATAGAGATAAAGCAGCAGCGGCGCTCCGGGCTTCAGCATGGCGGCGCAGCTTTTGATGGCCGCCGCCGTATCTGGGACATGGTGCAGCACGCCCAGCGAGATTCCAAAATCCATGCTGGCGGGCGGCAGGGGTGACGCATCCACGCCCGCCTGGTGAAAACTGACATTGGACAGCGATGCCAGGTTGCGGCGCGCCACCGCCAGCGCTTCGCTGGGGTCAATGCAGTGCAGATGGCCCACACGCGGCGCCAGCAGCCTGGCCCAGCGGCCGCTGCCGCAGCCCATGTCGAAGCCGACGGCGTCCTTGCCCACCAGGTCCCAGCGGAAACAGGAAAAATAGGATTCGAAATGCACCCGCGCCTCCGCATCCGGAAGGCCCGTCTGGTCGAACACGTTCCATTCCTCGCCGAAGCCCCGGACGGTCAGCGAGTCAATATTCGGGCCTGTTTCGGGGGTCATTCCAGCATCGCGAGAGATCATCCCTGTTTAGCCAAAAAAAACCGGGCGGGACAGCCTTTTCCCCGCGCCATACCCCTGAATCGCTTGCAAAAATGCCGGAAAATCCGCTAGGTCAGCCGCGATTTTCCAAAGGATGCGGCATGGCGATTCTGGTCACGGGCGGGGCGGGCTTTATCGGCTACCACACCTCGGTGCGCCTGCTGTCGCGCGGTGAGCAGGTCATCGGCATCGACAATCTCAATCCCTATTATGACGTGCAGCTCAAGAAGGACCGGCTGGCCGACCTGAAAAGCCGCTTCGGGGCCGCGCACAGCTTCATCCAGGTGGATTTTTCGGACAGCGCCGCGCTGACGGCCGCATTAAAACCGCATGCCATCAGCCGGGTGGTGCATCTGGGGGCGCAGGCGGGCGTGCGCTATTCCATCACCAATCCGCATGCCTATGTGCAGTCCAACCTGGTGGGCCATCTCAATGTGATGGAATATTGTCGCCACAATGACGCCTGCGACCACATGGTCTATGCCTCGTCATCCTCGGTCTATGGTTCCAACGACAAGCTGCCCTTTTCGGTGGATGACCGGGTGGACCATCCCATGTCGCTCTATGCCGCCAGCAAGAAGGCGGACGAGCTGATGAGCGAATCCTACACCCATCTTTACCGGCTGCCGCAGACGGGCCTGCGCTTCTTCACGGTCTATGGTCCTTGGGGCCGGCCCGACATGGCGATGTGGATTTTCGCCAAGGCCATCGTGGCGGGCGAGCCCATCAAGATCTTCAACAATGGCGACATGCGCCGCGATTTCACTTTCGTGGACGATATCGTCAGCGGCGTGGTGGCCTGCCTGGACAATCCGCCGCCCGACGACCGCAAACCGAAGGCGGGCGGTTCGGTGTCGCCGCATCGGATTTACAATATCGGCAACCACCGCTCCGAGCAGTTGCTGCACATGGTGGACCTTCTGGAACAGTCGCTGGGCCGTAAGGCAATCCGCGAATTCCTGCCCATGCAGGCGGGCGATGTGAAGGATACTTTCGCCGACATTGACGCCATCCAGCGCGACTTGGGCTATGCGCCCACCACGCCGATTGATTTGGGAATTCCGCGTTTCATCGAATGGTACAAACAGTACCATCGCCTGGGCTGAGCTAGAGGCTCCAGTAGCGCAGGCCCGCCGGAAGATCGTCGGGCGAAAAAGCCGACTTCACATCCACGAATACGCCGCCCGGCTTCAGCCGCGCGAACAGCGCCATTGGGTCGGACAGGAATTGCTGGTGCGGCACCGCCAGGATCAGTGCGTCCAGGTCCTTAACCGCCGCATCGTCTTCCAGCGCCAGGCCATATTCGTGCTTCACTTCGCCGGGCTGGGCCAGCGGATCGCAGACCTGCGCGATGATGCCGGATTTTTTCAGCTCGGCCAGGATGTCGGGCACGCGGCTGTTGCGGATGTCGGGCACATTTTCCTTGAAGGTAAGACCGAGCAGGCCGATGCGGGCGCCCTTGGCCTTGTCGCCCAGCAATTGCAGCGTGCGGCGCGCCACATGGCGGCCCATGGAATCATTCAGGCGCCGCCCCGCCAGGATCACTTCCGGCTCATAGCCC
The DNA here is from genome assembly GCA_947465395.1 of Alphaproteobacteria bacterium. Taxonomy (GTDB): domain Bacteria; phylum Pseudomonadota; class Alphaproteobacteria; order Micropepsales; family Micropepsaceae; genus Rhizomicrobium. The sequence continues at coordinate 153,008 of CANIAL010000001.1, forward strand.
AGTTCCTGCGCGCGGGAGGTGAGGTAATAGGGGTCAACGCCGATGCAATGCCCGCCCACCAGGCCCGGCCGGAAATTGAGGAAGTTCCATTTGGTGCCCGCCGCCGCCAGCACGTCGGCGGTGCGGATATCCATCAGGTCGCAAATCAGTGCCAGCTCGTTCATCAGCGCGATGTTGAGGTCGCGCTGGGTGTTTTCCAGGACCTTGGCGGTTTCGGCGATCTTGATGGACGGCGCCACATGGATGCCCGCGGTGACCACGGCGCCATAGATGTCGGCAACCACTTTCGTGGTGGCGGCGTCTTCGCCGGCCACGACCTTCATGATTTTCTTGAAGGTATGTTCCTTGTCGCCCGGATTGATGCGCTCGGGCGAATAGCCCAGCTTGAAATCCACGCCTTGCTTCAGGCCCGAGACGCTGGCCAGGATGGCGCCGCAATAATCCTCGGTCACGCCGGGATAGACGGTGGATTCATAGACCACGATGGCGCCCTTGCGCATCGCCTTGCCCACCGTCCGCGACGCCGATTCCAGCGGGCGCAGGTCAGGCTGGTTGTCGGCATGGATGGGCGTGGGAACGCAGACGATAAAAATGTCGGCCTGTTTCAGATCGTCCGGGTTGCTGGTGAAGGCCGCCTTGCTGGCCTGCAGTTCGGCGCTGCTGGCTTCGCCGGTAATGTCTTCGCCCGCCTTCAGCGCCGCGACCCGGCCAGCGGAAATGTCAAAACCGATGGTGCCGGGAAAATGCTCGGCAAAGCCAAGCGCCACCGGCAGGCCCACATATCCAAGCCCGATAACGACAATACGGTGTGACATGAACGGAAAATCCGGTAGGCCGCCGGATGACTGGCCAGCGTGATTTGAACGGAAGCGGCGCCCTTATATCGGATGGGATTTGCGCTGGTCAATGTTTGGAAATTGAGGCTTCCCCAAGCCTAATTCTGATACAAGAGGAGTCCCTGCAACAAGGCACGCTTATTTCAATTCCGCCGGGAAGGATACAAGACCTGATGTTCCCTCCTGCTGGGCAAGGCAAGCGCATCATCTATGTGGTCAACCCGCCCATATTCTTTGTCTCGCACCGGATGGTGTTGGCGCAAGCCGCGCGCGCCGAAGGGTATGACGTCAGCGTGGTGACGCCGGAAGGCGAGGGCGTCGCCGCCATCTGCGCCGCCGGGTTCGACTGGCATCCTATGCGCTTTGACCCGGGCGGCATGAGCCTGGTGCGCGACCTTGGAACGGTGCGCGACCTGCTGCGCATCTTTCGCGCCCTGAAGCCCGCCATTGTTCACAATGTCACCATCAAGCCCGTGCTCTATGGCACCCTGGCGGCGCGCCTGGCGGGGGTGAAGCTGGTGATCAACGCCATTTCGGGCCTGGGATATCTTTTCACGGGCAGCCGGATGCTGCGCCGCTTTCTCGGCATCGCGCTTTACCGGCTCCTGATGCGCCATCCCAACATGCGCGTGATCGTGCAGAACAGCGAAGACCTTGCCCTTTTCCGGCGCTATCGCCTGACGGACGAAAAGAATCTGTGCCTGATCCGCGGCTCGGGCGTGGACGTGTCTGCATTTGCGAACGCCGCGCCTTCGCGCCAGCCGCCGGTGATCTTGCAGGTGTCGCGCATGGTGGGCGACAAGGGCGTGCGGGAATTCATCGCGGCGGCCGGGATCGTTCACGCCACGCATCCCGCCGCCCGCTTCCTTCTGGCCGGCCCGCTCTATCCCGGCAATCCCTCCGCGCTCTCGCAGGCTGAACTGCGCCAGGCCGAACAGGACGGGCATGTGACATGGCTGGGACCGCGCGACGACATTCCGGCGCTGCTGCAACAGGCCAGCATTTTTTGCCTGGCCTCTTATCGCGAAGGCCTGCCCAAAGCGCTGCTGGAAGCGGGCGCCTGCGGCCTTCCCTTGGTGACCACCGACAGCTCCGGCTGCCGCGAGGTGGTGCAGGATGGCGTGAACGGACTGCTGGTGCCGGTGGCGGACGCGCAAGCGCTGGCGGACGCCATCCTGCGCCTCCTGGCCGATCCGGCTGCCGCCCGGGCGCTGGGCGCCCGCGCCCGCCAGATCGTGGAGCGGGATTTTTCGCTGGGGCCGGTGATCGCGGCGCAACTGGCGCTTTACCGGCTGTACCGCTAGGAATGCCGCAGGCGAATTGCGCTTTTGGGCCGGATTCGCTACAGCGCAAGCCAACGGACCCCGCATGACCAAGCTTGCCATCCTGGAACTCAACGAACTGAATTTCGAAAGCTTGGAGCTTTATGTGCGCCAGGGCGCGCTGCCTCATTTCCGGGAATTCTTCGCCCGCCACGGCTATTGCAAGACCACCTCCGAAGTCCGCTATGCCGAACTTGAGCCATGGATCCAGTGGGTCACGGCGCATACGGGAAAGACGTTCGCCGAGCATGGCATTTTTCGGCTGGGTGACGCGGTCCATGCCGATGTCCCGCAAATCTGGGAGCAGCTTGAGTCCGAATGCGGCCTGAAGGCGGGCGCCATCAGCCCCATGAACGCCGCCAACCGCCTCAGCAATGCCGCCTTCTTCGTCCCCGATCCATGGACGCCCACGCACGCCAGCGGGTCCTGGCTTTTGCGGCAACTGGCCGGCGCCGTGGCCCAGGCCGTCAACGACAATGCTTCCAGCCGCATCACCGCCCGCAGTTACTTTTTCCTGCTGCTGGGGCTTTTGCGCTATGCGCGGCTGGAAAATTATCCGGCCTATCTGGGCCTGGTTCTGGGCGTGCTGCGCCGTCCTTGGAACAAGGTGCGGTTCCTGGACCTTTTCCTGGGCGATCTTTTCATTCATTTTAGCCGCGCCAAGAAGCCGGATTTCTGCACGCTGTTTATCAATGGCGCGGCGCACCTGCAGCACCATTACATGCTCAATGCCCTTGGCGCGGCGCAGCGGGCGGGCAATCCTGACTGGTATGTGAAGCCGGAGCGCGATCCGGTGGGCGACATCTACCGAACCTATGACCGCATATTGGGCTCGGTGGTACGGGCGCTGCCGGACTACCGCGTCATGCTGATGACGGGACTGCATCAGGAAAGCTGCCCGGCTCCGATCTTCTATTGGCGCCTGCGCGACCATGATGCCTTCTTCAGGAAGCTTGGCTGTCCCTTCGCGCGCGTTCTTCCCCGCATGTCGCGCGATTTTCTTATCGTCTTTGACAGCCGCGCCGATGCGGAGTGCACAAGCGCCATCCTGAACGCCGCGCGGATCAACGGCGCGCCAGCTTTCCAGCTGGAAGACCGGGGCAACGACATTTTCGTTGAGCTGGTCTATAGCCGCGACCTGGACGATACAGCGGAGCTCACCTCTGGCCCCGTCACGATCGCCGGACTGCGCGGCGAACTGGTCTTTGTGGCCATCAAGAATGGCGTGCACAGTGGCGTCGGCTATTTCAGCGACAGCGGCCGGCCGGCGGCCGCGCTACCCGCCACCATCCCCCTGGCCGAGTTGCACCAGGGCGTGCTGGAGGTTTTCCGACCCCCGGCGGTCCCAAAAATCGCCTGATTAAGGCCTGTTTTTGTGAATAACAGGCCTGAAGCCGGTATGGCGCAAAGGGGATTTACCCTGTATTGGGGGCGCCTGATAACGGTATTTTACCGTCTGGAGCGGGAAAGTAGCGGGAGGTGATTGCGCTAGGCGCAAACGCCGCATTTTGGAGCGCAGGGACATGAATTCGGCAGGCCTTTTGGACCTTCTAGCGCTGGCCGTTGCCATTCTCATTTGCGTGAAGGCGCGATCCTTCGGCGAACGCCTCAAGGTGATGGCGTACCCGGATGGCGTGCGCAAGCGCCACAAGAATGCCGTGCCGCAGATCGGCGGCGTTGCGATCCTCTCGGCGCTTTCGGTCTGGCTGTTGGGCGCCATCGCGCTGGGCGATGGCACATCGAAGGTGTTCCTGATTGCCATGCTGCTCTGCATGGCGGGCGTGGGCCTGATCGGCTTCACCGATGACCAGCACAATACATCGCCCTTGTCGCGCATCCTGTTCATGACCGTGTTTCTTTGCGTCGCGGCGGTGTTTGAGCCGGGCCTGATCACCCGTCATCTGCATTGGGCCAGTTTCGAAAATGGCGACATTCCCATCTGGCTGTATTGCGCGCTGGCTGGCACCGCGGTGATCGGTCTTGTCAACGCCGTGAACATGGCGGACGGCCAGGACGGCATCGTGGGCAGCATGTTCGTCATATGGGCCGGCTGCCTGTTGCTGGTGACACAGGGCCCGCAACAGGAAATGGCGGCCCTTGTACTGGGCAGCTCCCTAATCTTCCTTGCGTTCAATTTGGGTGGACGCCTTTTCCTGGGTGATTGCGGCGCCTATGGCGTGACCTTCGTGTTCGCGATGCTGGCAATCGGCGCCCATGCCCAGGGCCATGTCTCCATCGAGACCATCGTGGTCTGGTTCTTCATCCCCGTGATCGACTGCCTGCGGCTGCTGATCAGCCGCCCCTTGCGGGGCCGCTCGCCTTTCGATGGCGATTGCGACCATTTCCATCACCGGCTGGAAGACAAGCTGGGAAAGCAGTTCGGCTTGCTTGCCTATGCGGGCATGGTCGGCTTTTCGTCGTTAGCCGCCACCCTCTATCCCACGTTCGCGCTGCAGTGCCTGGTCATCCTATCGGCCTTTTACTTCAGCTTCGCCTGGCAATCCGGCGCGGCGGAAGAAGTGCATGGCCATGGCCGCGGGGAAATGGGCGCCACCAACGTGGTTTTCATCGGCGGGGAACAAAAATCCGCGGCGGCCCCTTCAAAGGACTGACGCGCACAGGAAGTTTCCGTGGCCCAACGCCCGCTTTCGATTTTTGGAATTGTCCTGTCCAGCCTGGCGTTCTTGCGTAACCATGCCACCGCCATCCTGGCACGCGTATGGTTTCCGGCCCTGCTGGGTTGCCTGGCTTTCTATGTCTCCATCCTTGTCTATCTCTGGGAGCTGCGGGCCTTCATGGCCGCGCCCAGCCGCGCCCATGCCAGTTTCGCGCTGGCTGTGAGCTGCCTGGCGGTGCTGCTGCTGCTTTTCCTTTATGCCGTCGTATTGTCGGCGGTGCTGAAGCTGCGGTTGGGCCGGGAATCCGGGCCGCATATGCTGCAGCTGGATCATCAGGTGTACCGCCTTTATGCGGCGCTGCTGCGCTTCGTGCTGCTGATGGGGGTGCTGCTGGTCTTCGGGATTCTGGCCGGCAATTTTTTCCATGATTTTCTGCCCGATCTAGAAGGGTTTGCGGATTTTGGCATCATGCTGGGCCTGGTGTTTCTGGCGATACGCGTGGGCTTCTTGCTGCCCGCTGTCGCTATCGTCACGCCGGATGGTGTTGTCCTGCGCCGGTCCTGGGCCTTGTCACGCGGGCGGATGTGGCAATTCCTGCTGCTGGCCCTGATCCTGACGCTTCCCGGCCTGGCGCTGGAATTCGCCGGCGAATATCTGGGCCGGCTCGCCCATGTTTTTCCCGCCGCCAATGGCGAAGCCACGCTTAAGGCCTATATGGACCTGCTGGATCACATTGTTCCGCCCTTTGCCATCCTGGTTTCCCTCTCCATGACGCTGACGATCACCCTGGAAGGGCTTGCTTCGGCGGCGGCCTATGATGCCCTCGCGGCGGAAGCCGGCTAGGCGATGCGCGTTGACGATTTCGATTTTGCGCTTCCTGCCGCTGCCATAGCCCTGCGTCCCGCGCGTCCCCGCGACAGCGCCCGCATGATGGTGGTGCATGGCGATGGCCGGCTTGAGCATCGCCACATGCGGGACTTGCCGGATTACCTGGCGGCGGGCGACGCCATTGTGGTCAATGATACGCGCGTGATGCGTGCGCGCCTTCATGGAAGGCGCTGGCGCGATGGCGTGGCGGGCCCCAAGATCGAAGTGACCTTGCACAAGCGCCATGCCGCGGACCGTTTTTTTGCCTTTGCCAGGCCGGCGCGGAAACTCAATCCCGGGGACCGGATCGTTTTTGGCGATCTGGCGGCGGACGTGGCGGGCCTGGGGCAGGGCGGCGAGGTTGAACTATCTTTCGCGCTGGCCGGTGCGGCGCTCGACACGGCGATCGCGGCGGCGGGGGAAATACCGCTGCCGCCCTATATCGCGGGCAAACGCGGCGTGGATGCATCCGACGCCGAGGATTACCAGACGGTATTCGCCCGCGTCACCGGATCAGTGGCCGCGCCCACCGCCGGACTTCATTTTACGCCCGGCCTGCGTGCCAGGCTGGCGGCACGCGGCGTGGCGGAAAAGAAAGTTACCCTGCATGTGGGCGCCGGCACTTTCCTGCCGGTGACCGCCGATGATACTAGCCAGCACGTTATGCACGGAGAATATGGCGTGCTGGATGCGTCCATGGCCGCGGATCTGAATGCCGTGCGCCAGGCGGGGGCGCGCATCGCCGCTGTCGGCACCACCTCGCTTCGCACCCTGGAAAGCGCCGCCGATGAAAACGGCCATTTTTCGGCTCTTGCCGAAGAGATTGCCCTTTTCATCACCCCGGGCTACCGGTTCCGCGCTGTGGACATGCTGCTCACCAATTTCCACATTCCCCGCTCCACACTTTTCATGCTGGTTTCGGCTTTCTGCGGATTGGAGCGCATGAAACAAGCCTATGGGGAAGCCATCGCCATGGGATACCGCTTTTATTCTTATGGCGATGCCTGCCTGCTGTTTCCGGCTGACTCATGACCAGCCTTGTCATTTCCGCAACGGACGGCACCGCGCGCATGGGCGAACTCAGGCTGCGGCGCGGCACGGTGCGGCTGCCGGCCTTCATGCCAGTGGGCACAGCAGCCACGGTCAAGGGCATGCTGCCCGAGCAAGTTCGCGAAAGCGGCGCCGACATTCTCTTGGGCAACACCTATCACCTGATGCTGCGGCCGGGCGCGGAGCGCATCCAGCGCCTGGGCGGGCTGCACAAATTCATGGATTGGCCCCTGCCTGTCCTGACCGATTCCGGCGGCTTCCAGGTGATGTCGCTTTCAAGCCTGCGCAAGATCACGGAAGAAGGAGTCGAATTTCGCTCCCACATAGACGGCGCGGCGGAGTTTCTCTCTCCCGAGCGGGCCATGGAAATCCAGCGCCAGCTGGGCTCGGACATCCAGATGGTGCTGGATGAATGTCCGGCCCTGCCGGCCTCCCACGAACGGATTGAACAATCGCTGGCCCTGTCCATGCGCTGGGCAGCCCGTTCGCGCGCCGCGTTTGGCGAACAGGACGGCCATGCCTGTTTCGGCATCGTGCAGGGCGGCATTTTTGCCGATCTGCGCCGCAATTCCGCGCAGGCGCTGCGCGAAATCGGATTTGACGGCTATGCCATTGGCGGCTTGGCGGTGGGCGAGGGCCAAGCCGCCATGCTGGAGACGCTGGAGGCCACCATTCCCCACCTGCCTGCCGACCGGCCGCGCTACCTGATGGGCGTGGGCAAGCCGGACGATATTGTGGGCGCGGTGGAACGCGGCGTGGACATGTTCGACTGCGTGCTGCCCACGCGATCGGGCCGCAATGGCCAGGCGTTCACGTGGCACGGCCCCCTCAATCTCAAGAATGCGCGCCATGCCGAGGACGCCAGGCCGCTGGATCCGGATTGCCGCTGCCGGGCCTGCCGGGGCTTCTCGCGGGCGTATTTGCACCATGTGGTCAAGGCCAATGAAATCATCGCCGCCATGCTGCTGACCGCGCACAACCTCACTTTTTACCAGGACTTGATGGCGGGACTGCGCCAAGCCATCGCGGATGGTGCGCTGGGCGCTTTTGCGGCGCAATTCCGGGCCGATTACGGCGCCGCGGAAGACGGCGGCTGATATTCTCTCAGCGTGGTTGACCCATTTGCCGCCCGTCCATATGGTCCGGCCCTTGGTAAGAGCCCATAGCTCAGCGGTAGAGCATCTGACTTTTAATCAGAGGGCCGATGGTTCGACCCCATCTGGGCTCACCAGTTTTCCCTAATGCACATCGGCGAAATGGTCCGCGATTTCGCTCTCGCTGGCGCGCTGGGTTTCGTCCCACAGGATCGTGTCGCCCAGCAGGCGCTGGCCGCCATCGCGCTGGATCGGACGGATGATGGTGTTGAATTCCGTCTGGGTGGTGATGGGCAGGCCCCAGCTCAGGGGAATGCGGATCACGATGCCATTGTCGAAACTGCCTTCGCCGAATGTGGCGGTCGGAACATTGGTCTTGGTGGCGAAGACGCCGATCTCGACACCGGTGCGGAAGCGCCGGCTGATTTCCACCGTCATGCCGCGGTCGCCGGCTAGGTACTGGCCGGCCCGCAGGGTGAGGTCCAGCCCGTACCAGGGCGACTGGTAGTAAAGCGAGACATGGCCCGTGGCGATGCGATAATGCTGCAAATCCAGCAGCCGGTCGAAGCCGCGCTGCTGGACCTCGTAACCGTCTATGCCCAGCGCCCAGCGCTGGTGATCCGGCCGCCACAAGATTTCCCCGCCCACGCCCGCGAACATGCTTTCCAGATAGCCCGCCCGCGCCACCGCGAAGATGTTGGGCGCCAAGCGCACGCGGTAGCTTCCCTCAAGGTCGCCGATGCCGTTCTTGCCCTCCAGGAAATAGCGGCCGAAACTGGTCCGCACCGGCGGCAGCGCGCTGGGACCGATGCGGATGGAATAGGTGTTGTAGAGATTGGCTTCCGCCTCGAGATTGAGTGCAAGGCCGCGCGCCACTTCCACGCCCACGGTCCCCGCCGCCACGAATTGCACGCCAAAGGGATTGTAGGGATCAAACAGCGCCTGGCGGAATTGCGGGGAGATGGACCAGTTGAGGCGGGGATATGTCCCGCGATCCGCCGCCCGCAGAATGGGGTTGTTCAGGGGCGCGGGATTTATGGCGACGGATTCCTGCGCGATGGTGACCATGTCCTGGTCGGCCGCCATGCCGCGTTCCAGGGGCGTGCGCATGGCTTCCATCGCCTGTTGCGGCACGCCTGCGCTGATGGCCACCAGCTTGAAGCGTTCGATCTGCGGCGGCGCATCGGCCATTAGCACGCGCAGGATGCGCGTTACTGCTTCGGATTCGGTGGTATAGGTGTGATTGCTGTAATAGACGGTGGCCTGGGTGACGCCCAGATTGATGGCTTCGGGGTTGATGCGCTGGGCGACAAGGGCGGTGCGGATTTTCCGGCTGGCCGCCGCCATGCCGGCGCTGTCCAGGACGGTGGAGGCGCCGTCAATCGTCAGCACCGAGGCATTGGTGAGGCGCGCCGTGCCGGATGTGTTCGCGAAAAGCGGGCGGGCGGCCGCGCCCGGCACGCCGCAGCGAACGCTGCGAAAGGCCTGCGTCTCGCTGACCATGGAAATGGCCGCGATATTTCCTTCATAGGCACGCGAGATCTGCGCGTAACGCTGGCAGGCTGCCGCGCTGGGCGCCTCGCGGCCCACCAGGACCATCTCCTGGCCTTCCATTTTTACGTCGCTGAAGCCGCTGCGGAACAGAAGGTCCACAAACTGGCTTTGCCGGGCCAGCCTTTGCTGGTGGTCCTGGTTGCGGACCGGATCATTCGTCTGCAGCAAGGTGCTTAGCGCCATCTGCTGCTGCTCGGGGGTGCGGACCACCACCGGCGGCATGGCCGGCCCGAGGGATGCGGTATATTGCGGATGAACGGGATCCAGCGTCACCGTCAGAGTGCCGTACATGGTTTCGCCATACAGCCAGCCCAGCCCCAGCGAGATATTGTCCATCACCTTGTAGTCGGCGCCGAAATTGAACTGGTTCTGCGGCTTGAAGCTGCCGACCTTGGCTTCGGCGACATAGGCGTCGCTGCTGTATTCGGCGATCAGCGTGAGACCGCTGAGAGGTGTGCGCCAGCTCACGCCGCCGAAAAGCGCGGCCTGCGGTCCATGGAAATAGGATGAGAAGGAAAACTGTCCGCCATAATCCAGCGGGCGGGCGGCGCGGTTGTAGAATGACGAAGACAGCGCGCCCAGCGGATTGCGAAAGCCCTTGTTCGTGGACAGGCGGCCCCAACCAAAGCCCAGGCTGGCATCCAGCGAACCGAACTGCTTGGACGCCACGACATATTCACCGCCATAGACGCCCGTGCCCACCAGGTCGCTGATGCCCACCGACACGGCGGGAAGGAAATCACTTTCATTCCACAGCCGCGCCTTCAGCGCGAAGCTGCGATCGAAATAGACCGGCGTTCCGGTCCCCGGCAGGAAATCCTGCAGGCCGGAATAACGGAACGATCCGGCCAGCCATGGCAGGATCTGGAATCCCGCGTCGTAATGTTGGGTGTTCTCGAAGAAATCCGTGCTGATATACAGCTCGCCGTCATCAGCCATGCGCGCGCTGGGCATGTTGATGAGGCCGACATCGCCGAACAGGCCGCGGGGCAGGGGCGGGGGTGGAACTTGCGCCGCCGCGGGACCTTGGCTGGCCAGGGCAAGGATGGACGCCGCCGCAATGCCAGCGCGCATCGTCATTCGCGGGGCGGCCCCAGCCGATAGGCCCTTCCACATGGCAGGCATGCCCCCGGTCCCAAATGACCCTTGATTGTCATTTTGGTTTCTGCCTTTCGCCCAAACCTTTGACAAGAAAAATCTTTTTCCAAGCAGCCGGGTATGTTAAACGCCTAACCCAGAGCGCGTTAACAGGGATTTGGGCATTGCGGCATCGCAAACATGAGGGGACTGCGCCCCGTGCAGGCGGGGCGCGCGGATGGCGCCTGGCGCCGGCTTTGCTGGCCATGGCCGTCCTGTTCTGCTGTTCGGCGGACCTTTCCGCGCAACAGATCAATCCGGCGCTGGCCAATACCCTCAACCAGCTTCAGAACGGCAACGGTCTTGGCCAGAACGGCCTGGGCCTGGGTCTGGGTCTGGGGCAAAACCAGGTCCTGGGGGCCCAGCAACAGGATCTTCAATCGGTCACGCAATTGCCAGCCTCGGTGCAGCGTTCAGCGCTGCCGGCCTCGCGGCTGGAGCAAATCATGTCGGCGCGGGCAGGCGCGACCTTGCGCGAGTTCGGCTATGACCAGCTCGGCGTGGGCCGTCCGGTCACCATTCCCCAAGTGGGCGCGGTTCAGGATGATTACATCCTGGGCGCGGGCGATGAGATCGTGGTGTCCCTGCGCGGACAGGAAAACAGCGACCTGCCCGCGACGGTCAATCGCAACGGCCAGGTGCTGTTGCCGCGGCTTGATCCCCTGGCTGCCTCCGGACGCTCGTTCGGCGCGTTCCGTCAGGATCTGGAAGCGGCCGCACGGCGCGCCTATATCGCCACGTCCGCCTCCGCCACCATTGCGCGGGTTCGCCAGATCACCGTTTTGATTTCCGGTGAAGTGAATGTGCCGGGCCAGCGCATCCTGACCGGACTTTCATCGGTGGTGGACGCGATCCTTCTGTCCGGCGGGGTCAAGAAGACCGGCTCCTTGCGAAACATTCGGATCGAGCGGGGCGGCGTCATTATCCCGGCTGATCTCTACACCGTCCTGACCAACACCGGCCGGGCCGGGGAAACCCGCCTTACCGATGGCGACCGCATCATGGTGCCCGCGCTGGGCAAGACACTGGCCGTGAGCGGCCTTGTCCGCCAGCCGGGCATCTTTGAATTGCCGCCCGGCCGTTCAGGCATGCCGGTGCGTGAACTGATGGCGCTTTCCGGCGGCATGGAAGTGCGCGGCCAGTATCGCCTGTCGGTGCTGCGCGTGGCGGCCAATGGCGCAACCCACATGGAAAAGCTGGCCGGCGAAACCGCAACCGTGGATGACAGCGAAATATTGTTCGTTGATATCGGCGCCGACCTGGTCACCAACCAGGCGCAGCTGTCCGGCAATACCGGACTGGCGGGCCAGTTTCCCATTGTCACCGGCACGCGGCTTTCCGAGATGTTGAAGGCGCCCGGCGCCTTGGGCCCCGCGCCCTACACGCTGTTTGGCATCATTGCGCGGCGCAATCCGCAGACCCTGCTGCGCCAGCTTCTCACCTTTACGCCGGTGGCCGTCCTGAATGGCCGCGAGGACCAGGTGCTGCAGAATGACGACATCATTCGCGTGCTGTCGGTGAATGAAGCGCGGCTTCTCACCAACACGGTGCGCATCTACAACCAGCGCCAGACCGAGGCGCAGGACGCGGTGCGCAATCCCTTGGCCGTGCCGGATCAACCCACCACGCAGACGGTGGTTTCTCCCACCGGCCAGCTGACGCAGGTTCCTGTCCAGCCCCGCAATCCCCAAAACACCCTTGCCGTCTTGGATCTGGCGGACCAGCAACGCCAGGACATTTCGCGCATCGCAGAACAGGTGGACCCGGTTACCCGCCAGACCATGCAGGCCCAGGCCGATGCCCAGCGCCAGCAATTTGGCCAGCAGCAGGATAGTTTCCAGCAGCAGAATCCGCAGGTCGCATCGGCATCGTCATCCATGCCGGGGCAGCAGACCCCGCCGCTGGTCGATTCGGAAACCGGGCTGGCCATCACCAACGTTGGGGGTGCAAATCCCGTTTTGCGCGACGGACCGTCCATGATGTCTGCGCCGCCTGTGCCTTCGCTCAATTTCCAGTCGGCAGATACGCTGTCGGGGCAGATTGCGCGCAACCGCGAAGTGGCGAACTTCGCCGACCTGGCGCGGCAGTTGGGCGTGGACCAGCTTGTGCTGGTCAATTATCTGATCGACCACCAGGCGCTGCTCAGCGGCGCGGTGGGCGGTCCCGGATATTATTTCGTGGGTCCCAATGTGGGGTTGCAGGACCTGGTCCAGGCGGCTGGCGGCACCATGAACTGGGCCGATGAGAGCGGCGTGGAATTGATTTCCACCGCGGTGGATACGCAATCGGGACGTTCCGCCACGCGCCGCGTGCAGCTGCCGCTGCGCCAGGGCATGCTGGCCAACTACATTGTCCAGCCCCGCGACCAGTTGCGCTTCAACAAGGTTTTCACGGACTCCGGCCTGGGCACGGCCACCATACAGGGCGAAGTGCGATTCACCGGCAGCTACCAGATCACGCGCGGCGAACATCTGTCAGACCTGCTGGCGCGCGCCGGCGGGTTGACCAGCACGGCCTATCCCTATGGCACCGTCTTCCTGCGCAAATCCGCCGCCGAGACCGAGCGTGACGGCTATGTGCGCGCCGCCCGCGAGATCGAGGAACAGCTTGTGGTGGCCATGACGCGCATCGGCAACGACAAGATTGATCCGGCCACCTTCGGATCCATGCAGGCCTTCGTGAATGAATTGCGCAACCAGAAGGCCGTGGGCCGGATTTCCGTGCCTGCTGATCCCAGCCTGCTGGCCGCCAATCCGCAGCGCGATCCGCTGCTGGAGCCGGGCGACGTGGTCTATATCCCGCAGCGTCCCAGCACCATCGCCGTCCTGGGCCAGGTTTCGCAGGCTGGCAACTATCCCTATCGCGCCGGCCAGAGCCTGGGCGAATACATAGACATGGCCGGCGGCTATGGCGCCAATGCGGACGGCTCGCGCACCTTCATCGTCCTGCCGGACGGCTCGGCGCGGAAAGTGGAAAAATCCTGGCTGCGTTTCGATACCGATGCGCTGCCCCCCGGCAGCACCATCGTGGTGCCGCGCGACGTGACACCGCTGGATACGCGCCAGCTGATCATGGATGTCACGGCGATCTTCAGCCAGTTGGCCGTTTCGGTGGCATCGCTGGCGGTGATTTCGCGCTAACCGGCTCAGCGGCCGTAATTGTCTTCAAACCGCACGATATCATCTTCGCCCAGATAGGCGCCGGACTGGACCTCGATCAGGTGCAGCGGCGCCTGGCCGGCATTTTCTAGGCGGTGTTTTTCGCCCAGCGGAATGAAAGTGGATTCATTCTGGCGCAGCGTGAAGACGCGCTCCCCGCAGGTGACTCGCGCCTCGCCTGACACCACCACCCAATGCTCGGCGCGCTTGTGGTGCAGCTGCAGCGACAGGCGGGCGCCGGGCTTCACCATTATGCGCTTGACCTGGAAATTGGCGCCCGCGTCTATCGTCTCGTAATAGCCCCAGGGCCGGTGGACCTTGCGGTGCGTCAGGTGAAGTTCGCGCCCGGATTGCTGCAGCTGTTCCACGATCTTCTTGACGTCCTGCGATGCGGCGCGGCTGCTGACCAGCACGGCGTCCGTCGTCGCCACCACCACCAGGTCTTCCAGACCGACGGCGGCGATCAGGGGACCTTCGCTGCGCAGGTATGAATTGCGCACATTCTCCACCAGCACATCGCCCTTGATGGCGTTGCCCGTTTTGTCCCGTTCGCTGGCGTGCCACAGCGCGTCCCAGGACCCCACATCGCTCCAGCCCATTTCCACCGGCACCATGGCGGCATTGGCGGTGTGCTCCATCACGGCATAGTCCATGGAAATGGATTTGCAGCCCTGGAAGGGAGCGTCGCCGACGCGGAAAAAATCCAGGTCCTGTTTTCCCTCGGCCAGGGCCTGGCGGCATTTTTCCAGAAGCTTCGGCTCCAGCGCCTGCAGCTCATCCAGAAAGCTCTGCGCCTGGAATGCGAACATGCCGCTGTTCCAGTAATAATCACCCGCGGCGAGATAGGACGCCGCTTTCGCGGCGTCAGGTTTTTCCACGAAGGCGGCGGCGGAGAAGACGCCATTCCCCAAACTCTCGCCCCGCCGGATATAGCCATAGCCCGTATCGGGCGATGTGGGCTTGATGCCGAACGTGACCAGCTTGCCCGACCGCGCGGCCTGGGCGGCGCTTTGCACCGCGCCCAGAAAGGCGGCCCGGTCGCGCACCACATGGTCGGTGGGAAGAAGCAGGAGGATGCCCCTGGGGTCCGCCTGGGCGATGGTGACGGCGGCAAGGGCTGCTGCGGGCGCGGTGTTGCGGCCCACGGGTTCCAGCAGAATCGCCCGGGCGGCCATGCCCGCCGCCCGCACCTGTTCGGCCACCAAAAAGCGGTGTTCGGTGTTGCAGATCAGCAGCGGTGGCTGAAATTCCGGTCCCCTGACCCGGCCCAGGGTTTCCTGGATCAGGCTGACCGGGCCGGCCAGGTCCAGCAACTGCTTGGGGAACAGGCTGCGGGAAAGCGGCCAAAGCCTGGAGCCCACACCTCCAGACAGCAGGACCGGGTAAATAGTGTCCATAAAACAAGGGCCTTTTGCTGCGAATCAGCAACCAATAGCAGAGGCGGGCGTTTGGGGTGAGTATGCCCCAATGGCTGCCTTAATCTGGTTCCCGGGACAGTACCGTACAATCTGTATGGGGCGCTATCGCCGGACCCGCTAAACGTATGACCTTTGCAAAGATGCATTGGTTGACATAAACGACAGTGCGATAGTAGAAAATAAGCCAGACTTTCATTGGAGTTTTTATAATGCGGACTTTTGGCGCAGTTCTTCTGGCGTCCAGTCTGTTTGTTTCCGGAGCGTTCGCCGCGTCCGCCCCTCTTGCTCCCGGCAAGCCTGCTGGCGTGAAGCAGGCGCAGTCTCAGGGCAGCACGGCGCTGCCCTTTGTGGGCATCGGCATCGTTGCCGGCGGCGCCGCCTTGCTCGCTTCTGGCAATGGCACCACCTCGGTTACGAACAGCACGACTGGCCTCAACCCGTAATTGGTCGGTTCGGAATTTGGAAAAGGGAGAGCGTTTCGCTCTCCCTTTTTTCATGTCTTGTCGGTGGCGTGGTCGGTTGACGTGACGGCGCCGCGTCAGCCGGGCTGGCGCAGGATCTGAAGGCCAATGCGTCCCGCCTTGGGATGGACATGCTGGATGGATCGCCAGACCTGCCCAGTTTCCGCGTCCAGCCAATAGGTATCCGTGAAATTCCAGTTCAGGCTGGGCGCGGCGCATTTCTCGTCCACGCGCAGGGTGCTGACAGGCGTGCCCAGAAGCGTCAGCATCTGGCGGCTCTGGTAACGAGTATTGCAGTTCACCCGCACGCCGAACGCACCCATGTCCGGAAAATCCTCCATTTGTGAGCTGGCGAATGGCGCGGTCAGCGCCGCAGAAACCGGCGGCAGGGCGCCCGACGTAGCCGCCCCGCGGGACGACAAATCATGCGCCAGGCCCACGCTGCGCACCAGGCGCCCGTCACGCGTCGCCAGCACGATATGCGCCGCCGATGTCCATAGCTGTTCGCCATTCGCATCGGTGGCAAGCACCAGGATCTGCTGCGGACCCTTTTCCACCTGATAGGCCATGCTGGCAAAAGGAACCGCCGCCGCCTGGGTCCGGGTGACACGCCCGCCCCCGCCAAAGCTGGCGGCGACACCCTGACGCACGGCGCGGAAATATTGCGCATAATCGGAGCTGCCGCCCGAGGCGCAGCCCCCCAGCATCAGGGCGATCGCGATGGCGGCCAGCGGTTTCACGGCGCGCCGCTCACAGGGCGTTCTTCAGCATGGCCTTCAGCGCGGGCGCGATGTCGGGCCGTGCCAGGCCCAGCGCGATATTGGCGTGCAGGAAGCCAACCTTGTCGCCGCAGTCATAACGGGCGCAATCGGTCTTGACCGCGTGGAAGGGCATCTTGCCGATCAGCCGGGCCATGGAATCGGTGAGCTGGATTTCATTGCCCGCGCCGCGTTCCTTGCGGTCCAGTTCGGCGAAAATCTGCGGCTGCAAAATATACCGGCCAATGATGCAGAGATTGGACGGCGCCGTGGCGGGATCGGGCTTTTCCACCACGCCCCTGACCTCGGTGGCGTTGCCAAAGGTTTTGCCAGGATCCACCACGCCATAGCGCCGGGTTTCCTCGCGGGTTTTTTCTTCCGCCGCCACGATGATGCCGCCGCCCAGCGACTCATAGGCCTGGATCATCTGGGACAGCGCCCCCTTGGTTTTGCCCACCATCAGATCGTCAGGCAGCAGCACGGCAAAGGGTTCGGCGCCCACGAAATGGCGCGCGCACCACACCGCATGGCCAAGTCCCAGGGGCTGTTGCTGGCGGATGAAGCCCACCGATCCGGTCTGGGGCAGGGATTCCAGAAGGCTGTTCAGCTCTTCCGTCTTTTCCCGCGTCTCGAGAAGGGATTCCAGCTCATAGGCGTGATCGAAATGATCCTCAATGACGTGTTTACCACGGCCGGTTATGAAGACGAATTGCTCGATGCCCGCTTCGCGTGCTTCTTCCACCGCGTACTGGATCACCGGTTTGTCCACCACCGGCAACATTTCCTTGGGAACCGCCTTTGTCGCAGGCAGGAAGCGTGTGCCCATGCCCGCGACGGGGAAAACGGCTTTGCGGACGGGTTTTGCGACGGCCATGTTGATGCTTTCCCAGAATAGCTGTTTCATGGCACGGACGGGCTGTTAATGTCCAGTTTTCAACGGGTTCGTGCAGGAATGATGGGCTGGCACCGGACGGTTTTCGCGATCCTGCCGCTTGTGCTGGCGGCGCTTTTGCCTGCGCCGCTGCGGGCCGCGGACAGCACGCCGCTGGCGAAGAGCCGGGCGCTGATCACGATGGCCGAGGAGCGCGAGCGCGCCGGCGCGCATGACGACGCGCTGCTGGATTACACGAACGCCATCAATCTGGGAGCGCTGCCGCGCGATGAAAAATCCCGCGCCCTGTTCGCGCGCGGGCTGGTGCTGGACCAGACCGGCAAGCTGGATGCGGCGGCGGGCGATTATAGCGCCGCCCTGGCGCTGGCACCGGGTTTTGCGGCCGCGCTCAACAACCGCGCCAATGTCTGGCGGCGGATGGGACGCCTGAACGATGCCAAGCGCGATTACTTGGCCTCGCTGGCGGCGGGAAATCCGGACATGGAATATTCCTATTATGGCCTGGGCCAGATCGCGGAGGCGGAACATCACCTGGAACAGGCGCGCGGTTTCTACACCCGCGCCGCCGCGGCCAATCCAAACTATGCGCTTCCCGCCGAGCGGCTGGCGGCGCTGGGCAACCAGGACGCAATTCAGTTGCGCCCGCCGGGATCCAAGCCAGCGGACAGGCCGATCACCTTGCGCCCGCCCGGCACGCCCAAGGCGGAGTCCAAACCGCCATCACGCCCGGCCGCGTTCAGGCCCGCGCCGAAAGCGGCGCCTGTCAAAACGGCCAGGTCTGCATCACCGGGCCTGCGCCCGGCCCTGGTCGAGCAGGTGCCCGCAAAGGTCTTGGCGAAAGAACCCGCGACGGGAGGGGGGCTAGTGCAGCTGGGCGCCTGGCGCAGCCATGACGACGCCGTACAGGGCTGGGCGAAGGCCACGCGTGCAGCGCCCGGCGTGCTGGACGGCCTCAAGCCCCTTATCGTGGCGGCGGACTTGCCCCAGGGGCGCTGGTATCGGCTGCGGGTCCGCGCATCCGCCCCGCAAGCGGTCTGCCGGGCATTGGAGGCCCAGGGCGTGGACTGTTTCCTGGCCCGCGACTGATCGCTGGTTTTCGCACTCGCGGAAACCTCCTATGGTGACCCCGATTTGGGCGTCTGGAGCGTGATGAAAAAGGGGAATTGGCGCCTGGGTTTGGGCATGGCGGGGCTTTTGCTGCTGGCAGGTCCGGCGGCGGCGTCGCCCTGGGCAGAGGCCGGCGACAACCAGCTTCGCGGCGATATTGAGTTGCTGGCCGCCGCCGGCGTGATTGACGGCATCACCACCCAATGGCCGCTTCCCTGGCAGGGCATCGTGCGTTCGCTGCAGAACAGGACCCTGAACGGTCAGCCGGAGTCCGTTCGCGCCGCCGCCGCCCGCGTCATGGCGCGCGCACGCGCCGAGAACCAGTCCGGCCTGTCGGCCTCGCTGTCCCTGGATGGCGGCAACCGCACCGCACTTATTTATGGCTTTGACGGCATGGGGCGCGGCCAGGGCCAGGCGCGGTTCATCCTGGATTTCAATTCCGGCGACACGGCAGCGCGCATGGCGCTGGGCGCCATCACCGGAAATTTCCGGGGGCGCACCACCAAGCTGATGCCGGATGAATCCTATCTGGCGGAAAAATTCGGCCCGGTGCTTTTGTATGGCGGTTGGATGTCCCACTGGTGGGGACCGGGCTGGGTCTCGGCCCTGTCGCTGTCCAACAACGCGCGGCCCATGCCGCAGCTTGGCATCGAGCGGCTGGAGACCACGGCTTCGCGCTGGCCCGTGCTGCGCTGGCTGGGTCCCTGGCAGGCCGAGTTCCTGGTCGGCATGATGGATGGCCCGCGCATTCAGTCCGACACATTCTACAATGGCCTGCGCTTCACATTTAATCCCGCGCCCGGCCTTGAGATCGGCCTGGCGCGCACGCAGATGTTCTGCGGCCAGGGGCATCCTTGCGTGCCGGTGCGCGATTATTTTTCCTTCGGCAACACCAATACCGCGCCCAACAACACCAATGACCAGGGCCTGTTCGACATCAAGTACAGCACCCGGATCGGGACGCTGCCGGTGCAGGTCTATGCCCAGATGATGAACGAGGATTCTTCGCCCTTCGTCCATTCCGATACCAGCCACCTGTTTGGCGCCAGCATCTTCCTGCCCGCGGGCGTCAATCCGCTGCGCCTCACGGCCGAATATACCGACAGCGTTTCCACAGTTGACATGTTCAGCTTTGGCGACGAAGCCTATGGCGTTTCCTATACCAATACGGGTTATCCGGACGGCATGCGCTATCGCGGCCGCACCATCGGCTTCAGCCTGGACAATGACTCGCACCTGTTTTCCCTGCAGGGCGCCTGGAGCGATCCGGGCGGGCGCCAGTACCAGCTCAGCTTTCACCACGCCAAGGTGGGCGACGGCCATTCGCCGGGCGCCAATATCCTGTCGCCGGTGCCGCAGACGATCAATCTGGGCGAAGCCAAGGTGACGATCCCGTTCCGGGGCATCAGCCTGGCGCTGGCCGGGCGCTTGCAGGACGAACAGCTCCGGCCCCATCGCGGTGTTGCCGCGTCGCTGGAAGCAGCATTGAGGATCGGGCTGTGACGGTGCTGGTTACCGGCGGCGCCGGCTATATCGGCAGCCATGTGGTGCTGGCGCTGCTGGACCGGGGCGACAAGGTGGTGGTGCTGGACGATCTGTCCACCGGAAACCGCGCGCAAGTGGATTCCCGCACGGCTTTCGTGGAAGGCGACATTGCCGATGGCGCGCTGGTGCAACGCGTGATCGCAGAACATGATGTGGACGCTGTGCTGCATTTCGCAGGCTCCATCGTGGTGCCGGATTCGGTGGCTGATCCGCTGCGCTATTACGACAACAATGTGGTCAAGAGCCGCGCCCTGCTGGAAGCAGTGATCAAGGCCGGCGTGCGGCAATTCATTTTCTCCTCCACCGCCACCGTCTATGCGCCCGACGCGCCCCAGCCCTTGGCAGAGGATGCGCAAAAGGGGCCCATCAGCCCCTATGCCCGCACCAAGCTGATGATGGAATGGATGCTGGAGGATGCGGCCCGCGCCCACGCCCTGCGCTTCGTGGCGCTGCGCTATTTCAACGTGGCGGGTGCCGATGCGCGCGGCCGCAGCGGCCAGTCCGGCCCCCAGGCCACGCATCTGATCAAGCGGGCGGCGCAGGCGGCGCTGGGCCGCATCCCGCATCTGGATATTTTCGGCACTGACTACCCCACGCCAGATGGCACAGGCGTGCGCGACTACATCCATGTCAGTGACCTTGCCGAAGCGCATCTTCTGGCGCTGGACGCGCTACGAAGTGGGGCGGCGTCAGACACCTATAATTGCGGCTATGGCTGCGGTCTTTCAGTGCGCCAGGTCATAGAGAGCGTTGAGCGCGTGACGGGTAAAAAGTTGCCGGTTAAGCTAGGCCCCCGGCGCCCGGGCGATCCCCCCACGCTAATTTCTGATCCCACGCGCCTAAAGTCAGAATTAGGCTGGCATCCATCCCACGACAATCTGGACGAGATTGTCCGCTCTGCGCTGGAGTGGGAACGCCGTTTTAATGCTTGAGCGCCGATGATAAAAGAAATTATGAGAGCCATAAAATGGCTCTGGGCACATGAGCGTCACTTGTCGGGCCTTTTTCTGGCTGGGGGCTTTGCCTTTGACAATTATTTCTTCGGCCGCATCGATCGGCCTGAGACCCAGCTAATCTTCATCGCGTACTTGGCCATGGCCGCGGTCAGCATCGCGGTGCTCCACTGGCTTGAATCGCGACACGAAAACAAAAAACACACAAATCGCGCCCGCTCCGTACTGGTTTTTGCCACGCAATTTGCTTTGGGCTGCCTGCTGTCGGGCTTTTGCGTGTTCTATATCCGCAGCGCCTCCGTCGTCGCCTCTTGGCCCTTCCTGCTCTTTATAACCGGCATCTTCATCGGCAATGAGATTTTTCGGAAATACAATTCGCGTCTAGTTTTTGCGAGCCTGCTCTTTTACTTTTCTCTTTTTTCTTATGCTATTTTCTTAGTGCCACTTTTGATCCACCGGATCGGCACGGCGCCGTTCCTGCTCAGCGGCCTTCTTTCACTAAGCGTATTCTTTTTTTACCTGCGGGGCCTGGCTTGGCTGGGCCATGATCGTTATCGCGGCGCTCGGCGCGAGATCATGGCGGGCGTGATTGGGATTTCTGTCCTGATCAACGTCTTTTACTTCGCCAAGATATTACCGCCGCTACCTTTGGCGCTGTCCGATGCGGGTGTCTATCACAGTATTAGACGCGTAGGGCCGGACTTCCTGGCCGCAGCCGAGAGTGATCCGCCTGCATGGCGCGCCTTGCTAGGAACCCACCCAGTTAAGCATCTACGGCCGGGCGGCAAGCTCTATCTATACAGCGCCATTTTCGCCCCCAGTGGCCTTCGCACCCGCATCACCCATGAATGGCAATGGCAGGATAAAAACGGAGACTGGAAAGTCCAGCAGCGAATTATGGTTCCCATATTTGGGGGGCGAGATAATGGTTATCGTTTTTTTAGCAATAAGTCGGGCGTGCAACCGGGCCAGTGGCGTGTGAATATAGCCACCGCCGATGGCCGCTCCATTGGCAAGGTGCGTTTCTCAGTGGTGCATCAGCCCGCCCCGCCTGACATCAAGGCGATAACTCTTAAATAGCCTCATGCGAAATTCTGATTTTTGCTCAGGCGGTCGTCACCTGGCTTTCGGGAATGACTTTTAAAAGCCCCTGCGACAGCGGCCGTGAAAATTAAACTTTGTAATAGCCTCTGAACCAGCTCGTGAATTTTGGGATGCCTGCCGCCAGTGTCGTTGCGGGCGCAAAGCCCAAGTCTCTGCGCGCCGTCTCGATATCGGCATAGGTGGCAGGAACGTCACCAGGCTGCATCGGCTCCATTTTCATTACAGCTTTTTTTCCTAGCGCATTCTCCAGCATGGAGATAAAGTCTGTCAGCTTTTCCGATTTACTGTTGCCCAAATTATAGAGCCGGTGCGGCGGCGCATCATTTGGCACTTTGTCCAGCGCCCGGATGATGCCGCCTGTAATGTCGTCAATATAAGTAAAGTCTCGCCACATCTGGCCATGGTTGAATACGCGGATGGGTTGGCCCGCGCAGATCGCCTTTGCAAAGAGGGTGGGTGCCATGTCGGGCCGCCCCCAGGGACCATAAACTGTGAACAGGCGCAGTCCTGTGGCCGCTATGCCATAGAGATGCGCATAGGCGTGGCCGATTAATTCGTCCATGCGTTTGGTGGCAGCATAGAGCGAACTGGGCCGGTCGGCATTGTTGTCCAGGGAAAAAGGCAAGGTGTCGCCCGCGCCATAGACGGATGACGAGCTGGCATAGACAAAATGTTTTAGTGCGGGCAGGGTGCGCGCCAGCTCCATCATCACCACCTGGCCCATCACATTGGCCTGGACATAGGCGTAAGGATTTTCCAGCGAGTAGCGCACGCCTGCCTGCGCCGCAAGGTGAACGATGCCGCTGATGCGGGGAAAATCCTTTGCCAGCGCCAGCATCGGCTCGCGGTCAGAAATATCTAGCTTGCGGAAAGTAAAACGCTCGCCCGCCAGCTGCTGGAGCCGCGCCTGCTTTAGTCCCACATCGTAATAATCGTTGAGATTGTCCACCCCCAGCACGTCCTCGTCGCGGTCCAGCAGGGCGCGCGCCACGCTCATCCCGATAAAACCCGCCGCGCCCGTAACCAGGATCATGCGTCCGCCCGCCCCACGCTGACGTAGCGAAAGCCGGCATCCGCCATCATGGTTGGGTGATAAATGTTGCGCAGATCCACCATCAGGGGCGTTTTCAACGCCGCCTTCATGCGGCCTAAATCCAGGGCGCGAAATTCATTCCATTCCGTCAGGATCACCACGCCGTCCGCCCCCGCCAGCGCGGCATAGGCATCGGGGCAGAATTCTAAATTCATCAACTTGGTCGCTTCCTTTGCCCCTTCCGGGTCATAGGCGCGGATAATGGCGCCCGCTTTTTTCAAGTATGGCAGGATCACCAAGCTAGGCGCATCGCGCATGTCGTCCGTATTAGGCTTGAAGGTGAGGCCCAGCACCGCGATGGTCTTGCCCTTAACCCCTCCAAAGGCGGCTTCCACCTTGCGCGCCATATCTTCCTTGCGCGCATCATTCACCGCCACCACCGCCTCCACGATTAGGCTGGGCGCGCCTGCGTCGCGAGCCGTCTTCACCAGTGCCAGCGTGTCCTTGGGAAAACAGGAGCCGCCAAAGCCGGGTCCCGCATGTAAAAACTTTGACCCGATGCGGCGGTCCAGCCCGATGCCGCGCGCCACGTCCTGCACATCGGCGCCCACCTTCTCGCACAGGCTGGCCATTTCGTTGATGAAGCTGATTTTTGTGGCGAGAAAGGCATTGGCGGCATACTTGATCAACTCGGCGCTTTCGCGGCTCGTGAACAGGATGGGTGTCTCGCCCAGGTAAAGTGGGCGATAGACTTCGCGCATGCGCTCTTTGGCGCGGTCGCTGTCGCAGCCCACCACCACCCGGTCGGGGCGGCGGAAATCCTCGATGGCGGACCCCTCGCGCAGGAATTCTGGGTTCGACGCCATGTCGAACTGCGCCTTCGGGTTTTTTGTGCGGATGATCTCCTCCACCTTGCGGCTGGTGCCCACCGGCACGGTGGACTTGGTCACCACCACGGCGGGCCCATCCAGGGCGGCGGCGATTTCCTCGGCCGCGGCAAAGACATACGACAGGTCGGCATGCCCGTCGCCGCGGCGGCTGGGAGTGCCCACGGCGATGAAGACCGCCTCGGCACCCTTCACGGCCCGGGCCAGGTCCGTCTCGAAGGAGAGGCGGCCCGCCTTGGCGTTGGCGGCCACCACATCCTCCAGCCCCGGCTCGAAAATAGGCATGACCCCGCTGCGCAGGGCGGCAACCTTGGCCGCGTCCTTGTCCACGCAGACCACGTCATGGCCGAATTCCGACAGGCAGGCCCCGGAAACCAGCCCCACATAGCCCGTGCCGATCATCGCAATGCGCATGCTGGAATGTCCTAAAAGTAACCTCTTCTGGCCAGAAACAGGGCACAAGACAAGCCTTCAAGGCGGGCGGGCGGCTGGAAGCCGCCAAATCTAGGCTTTTGCCCATAGGGCCGCATTAAGCATTGGGGGCGCAGGGTCAGCTGGGTAATAAGGATTAACGAATTGTGGCCCCTGCATTGGCCATCGCGGAGGCTCACGCACCCTCTGCCCCGGGGCGTGCCCTGTTCACAGGCTGCAATGCGCCTGTTCAACCAGCCGTGGCTAGACCTGAGCGACAAGTCGGTGCTGGTTATGTGTGGCACTTGGACCTAGGCATTGGAAAGGGGTCTAGGCGTTGGATACGCAGGAGGCCTTGGCGAACTGCACCGTGCCGATGACCAGCTTTTCAAGCGTGGCGCAGAATGTCTCGCACATGATCGGCGATGGCCAGCGAAGCTGTCAGCCCCGGCGATTCGATCCCAAAAAGATTAGCCAGGCCCGCCAAGCCCTCCGGCTGCTCGATGCGCCAGTCGCCATCGGGATCGGCGCTGGCCTTGGGCCGCACGCCGCTATAGCCAGGCGCCAGCATTCCCGGCGTGATGCGCGGCCACCAGGCCGCCACCGAGGCGGCAAAGCGCTCGGTAATGTCTGGCGCCACCGAATAATCAATGGCGGCGGGGTCACGGGTTTCCAGCCATTCCACGTCTGGCCCGAAACGCGCTTGCCCGCCCATGTCCAAGGTTAGGTGCACGCCCAGCCCGCCCCTCAGCGGCACGGGATAGACCAAGTGCCGGAAAGGATTTGCGCCGGAGAGGATGGCGTAGCTGCCTTTGGCGAAACGCATCTGCGGGGCGTTGGTTACGTCTTGCATCGTCTCAGCTAGCTTTCCTGCCCACAGGCCCGCGGCATTCACCACAAGCCGCGCCTGCAGCAGGCTGGTTTCGCCTGCATTGTTTATGCGAAGTAGGTATTGGTTTTTCTCCCGTGCCACGTCCATGACATGCGCGCACAACACCAACTGTGCACCTGCAGATTGCGCGTCCCCAAGCAGCGCCAGCATGTATTGATGACTGTCAACAATGCCGGTGGATGGCGAAAACAACGCCTCTGTCACCGTCAATTCCGGCTCGCGCGCCGCAATTTCGGCACGGCTGAGAGGCGTAACATCTTCCACGCCATTGGCTGCGGCTTTTTTGGCGATGCCCGCCAGGGTTTCTGCCTGGTCCGCGTCCGTGGCCACGAGCAGCTTGCCCAACTGGCGATGCCCCACGCCATGGCTTTTGCAAAAAGTGTAGAGTTGCTTGCGCCCCGCCACGCAAAGCCGCGCCTTCAGCGAGCCATGGGGATAATAGATGCCGGCATGGATCACCTCGCTGTTGCGGGCGCTGGTTTCCATTCCGAAATGTTGGTTCTTTTCCAGGATGACGGTGTCCAGCCCGTCCTGCGCCAGCGAGCGCGCAATGGCCAGGCCCACCGCCCCGGCCCCGACCACGGCCGCGTCACAGGAAAACTTGTCCAAGGCGGTCCACTCCAAATCTATGGCCTTTTTACGGGAAAAGTCCCTGACCGCAAACCTGAGGGCCGCGCGCTCGCTTCATGTTTCGGGCCTCTTTATGTTAAGGGAGGGCTATGCTGAAAGACGCTTTCGCGCTGCATCAACAGGGCCGTTTCGCCGAGGCCGAACAGCTTTATGCGCAGGTCGTCAAAGACCAGCCGCAGAATGTCCAGGCCCGACATTTGCTGGGCGTGCTGGCGCTGCAGACCGGCGATCCGGGCCGGGCAGCTGAACATCTTCAGGCTGCCCTGCGTCTGGAGCCGCGCCAGGCCCTGGCCCATCGTGACTTGGGCAATGCCCTGCAGGCGCTGGGCCGCATGGCCGAGGCGCTGGCCAGTTACGACAAGGCGCTGCATTTCATGCCCACAATGTCCGAAGCGCATAATGGCCGCGGCGCCATGCTGGCGGCGCTGGGCCGGGGCGAGGAAGCCATGAGCGCCTATACGCAGGCCATCGCCCTCAAGCCCGCCGAAGCGGCGCCCTATAACAATCGCGGCCGCCTGCTGGCGGGGATGGGCCATGCTGACGAAGCCATCGAGGATTTTGGCCGCGCCATCACGCGCAATCCCGATCATGTCATGGCGCTGACAAATCGCGGCGGCACATATCTGGGCCGGGGCAGGGCGGCAGAGGCGCTGACCGATTTCGACCGCGCGCTGGCGCTGGCCCCCAATTCGCCGGCCGTGCATGACGGGCGCGGCACGGCGCTGGCCATGCTGGTCCGCCCGGCAGAGGCGCTGGCGGCGCATGACGCGGCGCTGGCGCTGGAGCCGGGCTTCGCCGTGGCGCAGGATAATCGCGGCGTGGCGCTGGCGGCGCTGCGCCGGTACGACGAGGCGCTGGCGACGCATGAAAAAACCCTGGCGCTGGATCCCAATTCCGCTTTGGCCTGGAACAATCGCGGTTCGGTCTTGAGCCGGATGGGCCGCCCGCAAGAGGCGCTGGAAAGCTATGACCGCGCCCTGGCGCTGGTGCCCAATCGCGCCGTCACGCACATTAATCGCGGCTTGCTGCTTTATGATCTTGGCCGGCTGGACGAGGCGCTGGAAAGTCATGACACGGCGCTGGGCCATGAACCCGGGCATGTCGAAGCGCAGTTCGGCAAGAGCCTGGCCTTGCTGATGCAGGGCCGCTACCGCGAAGCCTGGCCGCTTTATGAAAGCCGCAAGAAGCGCCAGGTGCTGGACGCGCACATGGCGCGCGACAGCGCACGCTGGACCGGCGCGGAGGATTTGAACGGCAAGACGCTGTTGATCGAGGCCGAGCAGGGCCTGGGCGACACCATCCAGTTTGCCCGTTATGCCGGCCTGGCAAAGGCGCGGGGCGCGCATGTGATCCTGGCGGTGCAGGATACTCTGGTGCGGCTGATGCAGGGCGTGGCGGCGGATGTGGATGTGCGGTCCAACAAGGCGCCTGCGCCGGATTACGATTACCAGGCCTTTTTGCTCAGCCTGCCCATGGCGTTCGGCACCACGCCGGAAGCCATTCCCGCCACCATTCCCTATCTGAAAGCCGAACCGGCGCTGGTGAAGCAATGGGTTGAAAAAATCGGCAAGGATGGGTTTCGCATCGGCGTGGCCTGGCAGGGCGGGCCGATGGATCCGCACCGCTCCTGGCCGCTGTCTGCGCTGGCGGAAATTTCCAAGCTGCCCGGCATTCGCCTGATCAGTTTGCAGAAGGGCGCGACACAGGAAGACATTGCCGCCAGCGGCGTGATGCTGGAAACGATGGGCGCGGATTTCGACAGCGGGCCGGATGCCTTTGTGGACACCGCTGCCATGATGGCGAACCTGGACCTGGTGATCACCCCCGATACCTCAATCGCCCATCTGGCGGGCGCGCTGGGACGGCCGGTCTGGACGGGGCTGAAGTTCGCGCCGGACTGGCGCTGGGGCGTGAGCGGCGATAGCAGCCCCTGGTATCCGGGCATGCGGCTGTTCCGCCAGGAAAAGATCGGCGACTGGCACTCCGTCTTTTCTGCCATGCGGGATCGCCTGGAGCGGAAGGACATCTGATGCAGGCGCCATTGGTCCCCACAAGCTGGGGCGAACTGATCGACAAACTCACCATCCTGGAAATCAAGGCGCAGCGCATCACCGCGCCGGCCGCCCGCGCCAATGTGGAAAAGGAACGCACGCTTCTGGCCGCCGCCGCAGCCCCGGTGCTGGGCGGCGACATTGCGGACCTGAAATCGGCCTTGCGCGTGGTCAACGAAACCTTGTGGGATATCGAAGACGCCATCCGCGACAAGGAAAAGGCGGGTGATTTCGGCCCCGATTTCATCGCCCTGGCGCGCTCGGTCTACAAGCAGAATGACGCCCGCGCCGAACTGAAGCGCAGCATCAACGCCGCGCTGGGTTCGGATTTAAAAGAAGAAAAAAGCTACCACTAGCCATACTTCAACTAGCCCGTCCGCAGATAGCGCGCCGCTTCGTCCCGCCCGAACAGATACAGCAGCACCCGCAGGGCATCGCCGCGGGGCGATTTCAGGTCGGGGTCGCGTGCCAGCACCAGCCGTGCATCGTCATGGGCGACATCCAGCAATTCGCCATGCGCTGCCGGATCGGCCAGGCGGAATTCCTCCATCCCGCTCTGGCGGCGGCCCAGCATTTCGCCCGGGCCGCGCAGCTTCAAATCCTGCTCGGCGATGACAAAGCCGTCATCAGTCTGGCGCATGGTCTCGATGCGAGCCTTGGCGGTGGCGGTCAGGCTGCCATGATAGACCAGAAGACAGCTTGATTTGCCGCTGCCCCTTCCCACGCGGCCGCGCAACTGGTGCAACTGGGCCAGGCCAAAGCGTTCGGCATGTTCCACCACCATGATGGTGGCTTCGGGCACATCCACGCCCACTTCGATGACCGTGGTGGCCACCAGTATCTGCGTCTTGCCGGATTTGAAATCGGCCATGGCGGCATCGCGCTCCGGCGCCTTCATGCGGCCATGCATCAGGCCCACCTTGCCGCCCAGGATTTTCTTCAGCATGGCGGCGCGTTCCTCGGCCGCCGCCATGTCGGATTTTTCGGATTCCTCCACCAGTGGGCAGACCCAATAGGCCCGCGCGCCCTGGTCCAGGGCACGGCGCAAATGCGCGATCAGGTCATCAAGGCGGGCGGCGACCATGGCCCGCGTCTCCACCGGCTTGCGGCCGGGCGGGCGGCCCAAAATCCGCGACACATCCATGTCGCCATAGGCGGTCAGCGCCAGGGTTCGGGGGATGGGCGTGGCCGTCATCACCAGCACATCGGTGACGCCCTTGCCTTGCAGCAGCATCCTTTGATGCACGCCAAAGCGGTGCTGTTCATCCACCACCGCCAGGCCCAGATCGCGGAAGACCACGTCTTCGGTGAAGAGCGCATGGGTGCCGATCAGGATGTCAATTTCCCCCGCCACCAGCCGCGCCAGGGTGGCGGCCCGGCCCGGCCCGCGTTCGCGGCCCGTCAGCGCCTCCATGCGGATGCCCGCCGCGGCGGCACAGGCGGCCAGGCTGGACAGATGCTGGCGCACCAGCAATTCTGTGGGCGCCATCAGCGCGCCTTGCAGCCCCGCTTCCACCGCCGCCAGCAGGGCCAGGAAGGCGACGATGGTCTTGCCCGATCCCACGTCACCCTGCAGCAGCCGCAGCATGCGCTTGGGCGCCGTCATGTCCTGTTCAATTTCCACCAGCGCGCCCAGTTGCGCATCCGTCAGCGCAAAGGGCAGGGCGGCGATCACTTTCGCTTTCAGTTTGCCGCTACCGCGAATGGCGCGGCCCCGGGCGCGGCGCATGTGCCCGCGTATCAGGAGCAGCGCCAACTGGTTGGCCAGCAATTCGTCATAGGCGAGCCGCTTGCGCGACACCGTCTGCGGGTCCAGGTCGGCGTCATGCTCCGGCGCATGGGCTTTTTCCAGTGCGGCATTGAACTGCGAGAAGCCGCGCTGTTTCAGGAACGCCGTATCCTGCCATTCGGGCATCGCGGGCATTTTTGCCAGCGCGCCGCGCACGGCTTTGCCCATGGATTTTCCCGCCAGCCCTTCGGTCAGGGCATAAACAGGCTCGTGCTTGGGAAGGCTGGCCGCCTCATCCGCCACATGGTCGGGATGGGCCATCTGCAGCCGGTCCTTGAACTTCTCGATGCGGCCGGAAATCACGCGCTTCGAACCCTGCGGCAGAAGCTGGTTCAGATATTCCGCATCGGCGCGGAAGAAGACCAGCTCCATCATGGCGCTGTCGTCCGACACACGCACTTTATAGGGCTGGGCTTTCACCCGGGGCGGCAGGTGCTCCAGCACATTCACCGTCACCGTGGCGATGCGGCCCGGCTCGGCGTCTTTCAGCAGCGGCTGGTAGGAACGGTCAATCACCCCCACCGGCAGGTCGAAGGCCAAGTCCACCAGCCGGGGCGTGGCGGTTCCCAACACCCGCGCCATCAGTTTTTCCAGCTTGGGTCCCACCCCGGACAGGGTCTGGATGCCGGCAAAGACGGGAAACAGAATCGAGGGCCGCATGGGCGGGAAGATTAAGGGCGCGCCCCGTTGTTATCAAAGCGCCGCGCCTTTATATCGGCGGCATGGCAAGTGATGAAACAGGTGGCTCTTCGGAGAACCGCCGCAAAAAGCTATTGTTCCGGGCCCAAAGGCGCGGCTTCAAGGAAGTGGATCTGATCTTCGGCGCCTATGCGGAAAGTTCGCTGGCCGGGCTGGATAACGCCGGGCTGGACCAGTTCGAGGCGCTGCTGACCGCCCCGGACCAGGAAGTGTACGCCTGGCTGCGCGGGGCCGAAGCCGTGCCCGCCCCCCATGACAACGCCGTTTTCGCTGGGCTGCAGGCCGTGATGGGACGCAAGGACGCCGCGTGGAACGCCTAGACTATATCGCCAAGCAGGAAGGCCGCTTCACCGTCACCGGCGCGCCGTCGGGCTATGACGCCTACATGGCCGCCGAAGCCGCGCGCCGCCGCGCCGCGCCGGTGCTGTTCATTGCAGCGGACGAGGCGGAGGCGGAGCGTTTCGCCGCCGCCATCGCCTTCTTCGCGCCCGCGCTGCCAGTCCTGTCCTTCCCGGCCTGGGATTGCCTGCCGTATGACCGCGTCTCGCCCAAGCCCGACATTGAAAGCGCGCGGCTGGCCACATTGGCGGCGCTGGCTGCCGGTATCAGTGGACCGGCCATCATCGTCACCAGCATGGCGGCGGCGTTGCAAAGGGTGCCGCCGCGCGCGGCCATCGCAGGCGCCAGCTTCATCGCGCAGTCGGGAAAAGACGTGCACCGCGACGCGCTGGTGGCGTTCCTGGCCGCCAATGGCTATGCCCGCGCCAGCACGGTGCGCGACCCCGGCGATTTCTCATTGCGCGGCGGCATCGTGGACCTTTGGCCATCCGGCCTGGAAGAACCGCTGCGGATGGATTTTTTCGGTCCCACTCTGGATGCCATCAAGAGCTTTGATCCCGTCACGCAGCTGTCCGGCGCCAGCGTGAAAGAGATCAAGCTGCTGCCCGCCAGTGAAGCGCCCTTGAGCGAGGCCGCCATCAGCCGTTTCCGTGCCGGGTATGTCGCCGCCTTCGGCCCGGCGGGCGACGACCCGCTCTATGAAAGCGTCAGCGCAGGCCGCAAGGCCATCGGCATGGAGCATTGGCTGCCGCTGTTCCACGAGAAACTGGACACGCTGTTCGATTATCTGCCGCGCATGCTGGTGATGCTGGGCCACCAGGCGGAAGAAGCCCGCGCCGCCCGCCAGGCGCAGGTCGGCGAATGTTATGACACCCGCCGCCAGTTCCGCGGCGCGGAAACCGGGGACGGCAAGCGCAGCAAGAGCCCGCCATACAAGCCGCTGCCGCCCGAAACGCTTTATTTAAGCGATGCCGAATTCAAATCCATGTTGGGCAAGCATCTGGTGCGGGCATTGTCGCCGTTCCAGGCGCCCGAATCCAGTGTCAGCGTTGATGCAGGCGGGCGGCAGGGCCGCGACTTTGCCCCCGAACGCGCCGCCGGCAACGTCAATGTCTTCCAGGCCGCGGCTGATCATCTGACCGCGCTGCAGGGCGCGGGGAAACGCGTTCTGGTGGCAAGCTGGACCAATGGTTCTGCCGAGCGCATGGGTGGCGTCCTGGCCGATCACGGCATCGCCGCGCCGCGCAAAGTCGCTGACTGGCCCGAGGCGCTGAAGCTTCACGCGGGCGCCGTGGCGCTGGCCTGCCTGGGCATCGAGCGCGGCTTTGAAGCGCCGGATTTTGCCATTGTCAGCGAACAGGATGTGCTGGGCGACCGCATGGTGCGGGCGCAGGCGCGCACGCGCCGGGCGCAGAATTTCCTGTCGGAAGCATCGGCCCTGTCGGCGGGCGATCTTGTCACCCATATCGAGCATGGCGTGGGGCGTTACCTGGGCCTGAAGGCGATCGAGGCGCTGGGCGCGCCGCATGACTGTCTGGAACTGCAATATGACGGCGGCAAGCTGTTCCTGCCGGTGGAAAACATAGACCTGCTCACCCGCTATGGCGCGGACGAGGGCGCGGCGCTGGACCGTTTGGGCGGCGCGGGCTGGCAGAAGCGCAAGTCGGAGATGAAGGAGCGGGTCAAGGCCATGGCGGCCGAGCTTATCCGCATTGCCGCCGCGCGCGAATTGAAAAGCCTGCCCGCTATCGAACCGGCCGCCAATTACGAAGAGTTCTGCGCCCGCTTCGCCTATCAGGAAACCGAAGACCAGGAAAAAGCCATAGCCGACGCCCTTGCCGATTTGGGCAAGGGCCGCCCCATGGACCGGCTGGTTTGCGGCGATGTCGGCTTCGGCAAGACGGAGGTGGCCTTGCGCGCCGCCTTCGTGGCGGCCATGGCGGGCGAACAGGTGGCGGTGGTGGTGCCGACCACCTTGCTGGCACGCCAGCATTACCGGGGCTTTGCCGAACGCTTTTCCGGTTTTCCCGTCACGGTGCGCCAGCTTTCGCGTTTCGTGGATGCCAGGGAAGCAGCGGCGACCAAGGCGGGCCTGGCCGATGGTTCGGTGGATATCGTGATTGGCACGCATGCGCTTCTGGCGCCCAGCATCAGCTTCAAGCGGCTGGGCCTGGTGATCGTGGACGAGGAGCAGCATTTCGGCGTGGCGCACAAGGAACGGCTGAAGAATCTCAAGGCCGATGTGCATGTTCTGACCCTGACGGCGACGCCCATCCCCCGCACGCTTCAACTGGCGCTGTCGGGTGTACGCGACCTGTCGCTAATTGCCACCGCTCCCATTGACCGGCTGGCGGTGCGGACCTTCGTCACGCCCTTTGATCCCCTGGTGGTGCGCGAGGCGCTGCTGCGCGAGCATTACCGGGGCGGGCAGAGCTTCTTTGTCGCCCCCCGCATCGCCGACCTGCGCGAAGCCGAAAGCTTCATCAAGGCCACGGTACCGGAAGTGAAGACGGCGCTGGCGCATGGCCAGATGAATGCCGACATGCTGGAAGAAGTGATGACGGCCTTTTATGAGCGCAAAGTGGACGTGCTGATCTCCACCAACATCGTGGAATCCGGGCTGGATATCCCGTCGGCCAACACCATGATCGTGATGAAGGCCGACATGTTCGGCCTTTCCCAGCTTTACCAGATACGCGGCCGCATCGGGCGGTCGAAATCACGCGCCTATGCGTATCTGACCACCCAGCCGGAAAAGAAACTGACGGACACGGCGGCGCGGCGGCTGGATGTGCTGCAATCGCTGGACCAGCTGGGCGCGGGCTTCTCCGTCGCCAGCCATGACATGGACATTCGCGGCGCGGGCAATCTGCTGGGCGAGGAACAGTCCGGCCATGTCCGCGAAGTGGGCATCGAGCTGTACCAGGAAATGCTGGAAGAAGCCGTGTCGGAAATGCGCCTGGGCGGGGAGGCGGTGATGAATGACCAATGGTCGCCCTCCATCAATCTGGGCGCATCGGTCATGATCCCGGAAGGCTATGTCACGGACCTGAGCGTTCGCATGTCGCTGTACCGCCGCCTGTCGGAGCTGGGCACGCGCGAGGATATTGACCGTTTCGCCGCCGAGCTGATTGACCGTTTCGGTCCCCTGCCGGACGAGGTCAAGCATCTGTTCGAGATCGTGGCCATCAAGCAGCTTTGCCGCGCCGCCGGCGTGGAAAAGGTGGATGCGGGTCCCAAGGGCGGCACGATCGCTTTCCGGGGCAATTCCTTCGCCAACCCGATTGCGCTGGTGAAGCTGATCAACACCCACAGCGCCACCATGAAAGTGCGCCCGGACCAGAAGATCGTGGTCAGCCGCGACTGGCCCACGCCGGATGCGCGCCTGGCGGGCGTGAAGGCCGTGCTGGGTCAGTTGGCGAAGTTGGCGGTCGCGGCCTAATCAAAAACCATGATGTTCTCGCTGCCCTTCTGGATGCGTTCCAGCAGCATCGGACATTCGGGGATCAGCCGCTCCATCCAGTAACGGGCGCACATCAGCTTGTCCTTGTGGAAGGCATCGTCCTTGCCCACCGACAGCTTGGCCATTTTCGCCCACATCCAGCCCGTCATCACGATCCCCATCAGGCGGAGGTAATCCACCGCGCCCGCGCCCGCGTCATTGGGGTTCTTCATGCCGTTCTGCGCCAGCCACATGGTCGCGCCCTGCAGCGCCTCCAGCCCGCGCTTCACGCCCGCCACATACAGGGCGATGCTTTCGTCTTTTTCGTTTTCCGCGATCCAGCTGGACAGCGCGCCGAACAGGGCGATCGGCGCCGCGCCGCCCTTGCGGCCCAGTTTGCGGCCGACAAGGTCCATGGCCTGCACGCCATTGGCGCCTTCATAGACCATGTTGATGCGGGCATCGCGCACGAACTGTTCCACGCCATTGTCGCGGATATAGCCATGACCGCCATAGCATTGCATGGCCAGGTTCGCGGCCTCGAAACCCATGTCGGTGCAAAAGGCCTTCAGGACCGGCGTCATCAAATCCGCCAGCAGACCTGCGGTGTCTTTTTCCGGCCGCGCCGACTGGGCGATGGCCATGTTCAGCGTGGTCCAGCAGGCCAGCGCCCGCGCACCTTCCACAAAGCTGCGGGCATGCAGCAGCATGCGCTTTACATCGGGATGCACGATTTCCAGATCGGCAGGCTTGTCAGGTTCCACCGGCCCGGTCAGCGCCCGGCCAACCCGGCGTTCATGCACATAGGCATAGCCGTTCTGGTAGGCTACTTCGCCGATGCCGATGCCTTGCACGCCCACGCCCAGCCGCGCCGCATTCATCATGCCGAACATGCCCGCCATGCCCGCCGATGAAGACCGCTTCTCGCCCGGCTTCAGCGGTTCGGGCTTGGGACCAAGCCGCCAGGCAATGGCGTCGTCGAAATTCAGCACGCAGGTGGCCTGGCCCTTGATGCCCATCTTGTGCTCGATGCCGCCGGTATTCACTCCGTTGCGCGCACCCATGCTGCCGTCTTCCTTGACCAGGAATTTCGGCACCATGAAGAAATTGACGGTGGAAAGGTCATCGTGAATCTGGCCCTTCTCATCCGGGATCTTGGCGATCACCATGTGGATGATGTTGTCCGTCAGGTCCTGGTCGCCGCCGGAAATGAAAATCTTGGTGCCGTTCATGCGATAGGTGCCGTCCGGCTGCTCCACCGCTTTGGTTTTCATCAGGCGCAAATCCGTGCCGCAGCCCGGCTCAGTCAGGCACATGGTGCCGGCCCATTCGCCCGACACCATCTTGGGCACGATGGCCTTCTTCATCCATTCCGCGCCGGTGGCGATCAAGGCGCCATAGGCGCCCGCCGTCAACATGGGATACATGGCCAGCGACTGGTTTGATCCCATGCCCATCTCGCCCAGCGCCATGGTCAGAAGGGCTGGCATGTCGGCGCCGCCAAATTCGGCTGGCGCGCCCAATCCGCCCCAGCCGCCTTCGCTGTAAGCCTTGTAGCCGTCCTTGAATCCCTTGGGCGTGCGCACGGTGCCATTCTCGAAATGGCAGCCTTCCTCGTCACCGGGCTGGTTCAAGGGGTGCAGGACTTCCTCGCACAGGGTGCCCGCGCCGGACAGGATGTCGTCAATCAGGTCGGGAGTGAGGTCCTGGTATTGCGGCAGGTCGCGGTGTTTTTCGGTTTCCAGGAAATCGTGGATCAGGAAACGGTAATCTTCCAGCGGCGCGCGATAGATGGGCATGAATCTCTCTTATTTAATTCGGGGCTGGCTTTGCCAGCGCCTGGCGGCGGTTCCTCCCGTTTCTACGCCGGGGCACCAAAGCGGGCAAACGAAAACGGCCGGAGACGAATCTCCGGCCACTTCGTCACACAAATGACAGTACTTTTACGGCGTGGTGGCCGAGCCCGAAGCCGAGCCGGAAGCCGTGCCACCCGACATGCCGCCGGATGCCGAACCCGAAGTGTTCGGGGCGGGCATGCCATTGACGTCGCCATTGGTCGTGGTGGCGGTGTTGGCCGAAGCCGAGCCGGAAGCGGCCTGCTGCTGGTTCAGCTGCTGGGTGGTGGCGGCTTCCGCATTGTTGGCGCGGGTTTCCGCACGGCTGAGGCTGCGGTTGGCCTTGGCGGTGGCGTTGCTGCCCATGCTGGCGGCGCCGTTGGTGGCGTCGCTGGTCGAACCCGACATGCCGCGGCCCGCCACATTGGCCGAACCCGAAGCGTTGGCCGTGTTGTTGACGGTGCCGGTGGCGCTGCGGGTTGTGGCGTTGGAGCGGTCTTCGACCGTGCCGGTGGTGCTGTTGGCGGCGCCCATGGTGCGGCCGGCAGCGCCGTTCACGGTGGACGTGGCCGTGGAAGGCGTGGTGATGCTGCCGGCGACATTGCCGGTGCTGGACATGCCGTTGGTTGCGCCGCCGACAGTACCGCCCACCGCGCCGCCCAGCTGGGCGAAGGCAGGGGTGGCGATGGCGACCGCGCTTGTCAGAAGGGCCGCGGTAAACGCGGTGCGAAGGGAAAGGTTCATGTCATTCTCCATAAAAATGCGCGGGGGAGCGCGGGGGTATGCCGGTGTCGTTGGGAGAACGAAGGACACGAAAAAAATCTCCCCGCCATGGTGAAGAAACTTTCACGGGCGTGCGCTTGGGTACGGAGATTCTTTGAGATTCGGCGCTTGGAGCGGGGAATTTTGTGACCCCGGCCCCCTCACCATGCGGAGCATGGTGACCCCGGCCCCATCACCATGCGGAGCATGGTGACCCCGGGAAGACTCGAACTTCCGGCCCTCGGTTTAGGAAACCGATGCTCTATCCTGCTGAGCTACGGGGTCAAACTGGCGCAGAAATGCCTTATTTCGCCAGCCAAAGCCAGCGGCTGCGGTGGAAGTCGCGCACGTTATCCACCCATCCCTTCACCCGCGGCGCCACCAGGTCGCTTTGCGCCGTAAAGCGCATGGTGATCCAGGGATAATCCGCCAGCGCGATGCGTTCGGCCTGGGCCAGCAGCCCGGCGCGCTTTCCCGCATCCGGTTCGTCCTGGGCCGCGTTCAGCGCGGCATCGAATTTCGGGTTGGCGTAACCGGCATAATTGTTGCCGCTGTCGGACCGCAATATGTCCAGGAAGTTGGAGGCGTCGTTGAAATCCGCCTGCCAGTCGGCATTGGCCAGCTGGTAATTGTGCATGCGCAGATTCCTGAAATGGATCGGCACATCGGTGGTGGTGATGGAAAGGTCCACATAGATGGCTTTCAGCATCGCCTGCAGCACGGCGGCCATGCGGCGGCGGTCCGGGTTGGTGGTGGTGGTATAGGTCAGCGCCAGCCGCTTTTGCGGCCCATAGCCCGCGCTGCGCATCAGGGCCTGCGCTTCGGCCAGCCGGGCCGCGTAAGGCTTCCCACGAAAATCCATGCTCTGCGGCGCGGGATAGTTGGCGGTGCCGGGCGGCACGATGCCATAGGCAGGCGGCTCACCCATCTTCAATATCTTCGCGCTCACCACTTCGCGGTCATAGGCCAGATTGAGTGCGCGGCGCACCAGCACATCCTTCAGCGGCGGATGGCCCAGGTTGACGGCGATGTAGGAAATGTCGAGAGACTGGGTGATGTGCAGCGCCGGCTTCATGTTGGCGCGCAGCCAGTCCAGTTGCGTCAGCGCCACTGGCGTCTGCATGTCCAGCTCGCCCGCCCGCAAGCGGCGGATGGCGGCTTCTGCATCGGGCGTGGGGAAATAATTGACGGTCTCGATTTTGACACTGGCCGCATCATAGAAGGCCGGATTTTTGACCAGCGTGATGTGATCGTTGGGCCGCCATTCCTTCAGCACATACGGCCCGTTGCTGACATAGGCGCCGGGCCGCGACCAGTCCGCGCCCTTTGCCGCCACCATATGCGCGGGCAGGGGCATGGCGGAAAGATGGGTGAGAAGCTCGGGCAGGTATGGCGCGGGATGGTTCAGCGTCAAGACCAGCGTGCGCGCGTCTTTCGCCACCGCGCCCAGCGCTGCGGACGGCATCGCGCCATTTGTGATGGCTTGGGCGTTTTTCAGCAGCCACAGATTATAGGCATAGCGCGAGGCAGTCTGGGGACTGAGCAGCCGCCGCCAGGCAAGCACGAAGTCATTGGCCGTGACCGGCTTGCCGTCCGACCAGCGCGCATCGCGCAGGTGAAAAATCCATGTCTTGCCATCGGGCGTGGATTCCCAGCGTTCCGCCATGCCGGGAATGGGCCTGGCGGCGGCGTCCAGGGTGGTCAGTCCCACCATCAAATCACCGATGATGTTTTCCTCGAACAGGGTGCCGGCCTGCTGCGGGTCCAGGGATTCCGGCTCGCCCGTGTTGCCGCGATTCAGGGTCTTTATATTTTCCTGGGCATTGGCCGAGCCCGCGATGAACAATGACAGCAGGACGGCGGCCAGCATCTTCATGTGAAAATCGCCGCCCGCGCTTTTTCGTCAATGGTCATCCAGCGGCTGCGATGCACGTCCATATTGTTGGCCACCCAGCCCTTCAGATAGGGCCTGACCAGGTTGCCGCTGACCCAGAAGAATAGCGGCATGCAGACTTCGTCCTTCAGCAGGACCTGTTCGGCGGCCGACAGCTTGCGGGCCCGGCTTTCAATGTCCACCTCGTGCTGGGCCTCGTCGAACAGGCGGTCGAATTCAGGGTTTGCATAATTGCCCCAGTTGTTGCCGCCGCCGGTGCGGAACAGGTCCAGGAAGTTGGAAGCGTCGTTGAAATCGCCCTGCCAGCCGGGCTGGGCCATGTCGAAATCATGTTCCTGGATGGTCTTGTAGAAAATCTGCGCATCGGTGGGAGCAAT
Source organism: Alphaproteobacteria bacterium (assembly GCA_947465395.1). Lineage (GTDB taxonomy): Bacteria > Pseudomonadota > Alphaproteobacteria > Micropepsales > Micropepsaceae > Rhizomicrobium. The sequence goes on from CANIAL010000001.1 coordinate 191,923, forward strand.
GGTGATGTCCAGATATATCTGCGCGAACATCTGCTGCAGCGCCGCCGCCACGGCGCGGTAGTAGCCGGGGGAGGTGTTGCGGATCATGTAGCTGAAGCGCAGCCGCTTGTCCGGGCCGAAGCCCGCCTGCCCCATCAGCGCGCGCGCCTCGGCCAGGCGGCGGTCATAATCCATGGATTTGAAATCGAACACATTGCCGGCGGCAAAATTGGCAGTGCGGGGCGGCACCACATTATAGGCCGGCACATAGCCCACGCGGATGATCTTGTCGGTGATGGCTTCGCGGTTGATGGCCAGGTTGATGGCGCGGCGCACGCGGATATCGTCAAAGGGCTTGCGCGTTTGGTTGACGGTGATCAAATCCACGATCAGCTGCGGCACCTGGTCCAGCAATTCGGGCATGTTGGCCTTGATCCAGCCATACTGGTTGTTCTCCATGCGGTCCTGCGCATCCAGTTCGCCAGCCCGCAGGCGACGCAGCGCCGCGCCATAATCGCTGGTGGGATAGAAGATGATCTTTTTCAGCGACACATTGGCCGCATCGTAAAAGCGCGGATTCTTCACCACGGTGATGTGGTCGTTGGGCACCCATTCGGTCAGCCTGAAGGGCCCGTTGCAGACGTAATGGCCGGGCCGGGTCCAGTCCTTGCCCAGTTTCTCCACCACGTGGCGCGGCTGGGGCATCATCGAAGTGTGCATCAGCATCTGCAGCAGGTAGGGCGCGGGATGGTTCAGCGTCACTTCCAGCGTCTGCGGGTCAATAGCCCGCGCGCCCAGTGCCGTGGGCGGCATCTTGCCGGTGTTCACGGCCTGTGCATTCTTCACGATGTAGAGAAAATAGGCATAATTGGCCGCCGTCGCCGGGGCCAGTGTATGTCGCCAGGCGAACAGGAAGTCGTCGGCCGTCACCGGCACGCCATCGGACCAGGCGGCATCGCGCAGCTTGAAGGTCCAGGTCAGGCCGTCCGCCGATGACTGCCAGCTTGCCGCCATGCCGGGCAGGGGATTGCCATGGGCATCGCCCGTGGTCAGCCCGATCATCATGTCGCCCACGATGGGGTCTTCCCAGGACGCATCCGTCAGCGAAGGGTCCAGGGTGAAGGGTTCCGCCGCATTGCCGCGATAAAAGGTGCCGGGTTCGGGTTTGAAATGGCCACCGGAATTGCCGCCCGCGCCGGGCTTCAGGGCCAGATATGCCCCGCCCAGCGCCAGCGCCGCGCCGCCGCCAATCGCCCAGCGGCGGTCAAAGCCTTTATTCTCCGCCATTCCCTGTTCCCGGACGCCTGCTTCCCGTCCAGCATAGCATTGCATTGCAAATGTCCGATATATTGCCGCCATCGGCACATGCTGGAGGAAAAAATGCGTCTGGTCGTTGCGTTCCTGGTCGTTCTGTCGGGTCTTTATATGGGGGCTGGTCCCGCCCTTGCCGCGGCCCGCGATGACGTGATGGCCAACCTGACGCGCTGTAACAGCTTCACGGAAAACCGCGACTGGCTGAACTGCTTTTACGGCGCCGCCCAGCCCATGCGCAGCGAACTGGGCCTGCCGCCCGCGCCCCAGTCCCAGACCGACCTGGTGAAGAACGCCAGGCTGGCGCCCCCGCCCATGGAAAAAGAAAGCAGCGGCGGTGGTTTCCTGGGCATCGGCAATGTCTTTGGCTCCGACACCACCTTCACCCAGGGCGGCGTGATGCGGCTCAGCGATTTCAGCTTTGGCAAGGACGGCATCTTCACTGCCACGCTTTCCGATGGCGAAGTCTGGCGGCAATCGCCTTACGACAATCTGCGCGCCAAGTGGAAAGGCGTGCCGGCATCCTATGAAGTGGTGGTGACCGCCGACATGATGGGCAGCCACACCATGCATGTGCGCGGTGACCAGAATTACCGGGTGATGCGGATTAAATAACCGGGTCGTGCTCGGCCACGAAATGGCCGGGCGCTTCCTCGATCAGCAGGGGGCGGTATTGGTCCGCCTCCGCATCGTCAATCCGTTTTGATTTCAGGAAGCTCAGTTGTGCCCGCCGGTCCAGCGGCGAGGGCAGATCGCCCGTCAGCAAGGCACGCGGTCGGGTGCGCTCATGCCTGGGATCGGGCGTGGGCGCGGCAGCCAGCAACGCGCGCGTGTAAGGGTGGCGCGGGTCCCGGTACAGCGCATCGCTGTTCGCCATTTCCACCACCCGGCCCAGATACAGCACCATCACCCGGTGTGACAGCCGCCGCACCACCGCCAGGTCATGGCTGATGAAGATCATGGCAAGGCCGGTTTCCGCCTGCAGGCCTTTCAACAGGTCCACGATCTGCGCCTGGATAGAGACGTCCAGGGCGCTGACCGCCTCGTCGCATACCACCATGCGCGGCGCGATGATCATGGCCCGCGCAATGCCCACGCGCTGGTTCTGCCCGCCGGACAATTCATGCGGATAGCGGTTGATCCATTCCGGCTCCAGCCCGACCTTCTGCATCATGGCGCGGACGCGGGCGGCGATATCGGCGCGGGAAAGGCCCGGCTCCAGCGCCTTCAGCGGCTCGGCGATGGACACGCCCACCGGCATGCGCGGATCAAGGCTGGCCAGCGGGTCCTGGAACACGATCTGGAAGCCGCGGCGCTGGCGGCGGATGTCTTCGCGGGATTCTTCGGTCAGGTCGCGACCCAGCCACAAGACTTTTCCCTTATCAGCCGGCAGCAACTGCAGAACCGCGCGCGCCAGGGTGGATTTCCCGCAACCGGATTCGCCCACAACGCCCAGGGTTTCGCCCGCACGCAGGGTGAAGCTGACGCCATCCACGGCGCGCAGCTCCTTTGCCTTGGCGAAAATGCCTTGCGAAACCGGGAAGCTTACTTTCAGATCGCGCACATCCAGCAGCAATTCCTGGCGCGGGCTTGTATCCGGCCCCGGATCGGCGGCTCGCGGCATCGCGGCCAGCAACATCTTCGTATAGTCCTGCTGGGGCGCATAGAAAATGTTGTCCACCGGCCCCTGTTCGACAATGCGGCCTGACCGCATCACCTGTACCTGGTCGGCATTGCCCGCGATCACGCCCATGTCATGGCTGATCAGCGCGATGGCGGTTTTCTTGTCGCTTTTCAGGGCGCGCAGTATTTCCAGAATCTGCGCCTGCACCGTCACGTCCAGGGCTGTGGTGGGTTCGTCCGCGATCAGCAAATCCGGCCCGGTGATGGTGGCCATGGCGATCATCACCCGCTGGCGCATGCCGCCGGACAGTTCATGGGGATATTGCGTCATGCGCCGCGCCGCATCGGGAATGCGGACATATTCCAGCATCTCGCGCACCCGCGCCCGGGCTTCATCACGCGGCAGGGCGCGATGGCTGTTCAGCGCCTCCATGATCTGCGCGCCCACCGTCATGTGCGGGGTCAGCGATGTCAGCGGGTCCTGGAAGATCATGGTGATCTTGGCGCCGCGAAGCCGGTTCAAACTGGCGGCAGGCGCGCCCAAAATCTCCTGCCCGCGATACAGCACGCTGCCGCTGGCCCGGCCATTGGAGGCCAGAAGTCCCATCGCGCCGAGAAAGAGCTGGCTTTTGCCGCTGCCGGATTCGCCCACCACACCCAAACATTCGCTTTCACCAATGGTCAGGCTGACGTCTTTCACCGCATGTACATCGCTGTCGGGCGTGGCGAAATAAACATTCAGGTTTCTGATTTCCAGCAGCGCAGTCATCAGCGATCCTTTATCTGTCTCTGGGATCAAGCGCATCGCGCAGGCCGTCGCCAATGAAATTGAAGCAGAAAAGCGTCACTGCCATGAACAGGGCCGGGAAGATCAAGAGCCAGGGCGCGGATTCCATGGTGTTGGCGCCATCGGCAATCAGCACACCCCAGCTTGTCAGTGGCTCCTGGATGCCAAGGCCCAGGAAAGACAGGAAGCTTTCGATCAGGATCACGTCCGGCACGGTCAGGGTGACATAGACAACCACAGGCCCCACCACGTTTGGCATGATGTGGCGCGTGATGATGCCGAAGCTGGAAACGCCTCCCGCCCGTGCTGCCTCCACGAATTCCTTCTGCTTGATGGACAGCGTCTGGCCGCGCACGATCCGCGCCATGGTCAGCCACACCACGGCCCCGATGGCCACGAACAACAGGAAGAAATTGCGGTCGAACAGCACCATCAGGATGATGACAAAGAAGATGAAGGGCAGGGAATAGAGAATATCCACCAGGCGCATCATCAGCGCGTCCACGCGCCCGCCCAGATAGCCGGCGGTGGCGCCATACGCGACGCCGATCACCAGGCTGACCAGGGTGGCGACAAAACCCACCGCCAGCGACACGCGTGCGCCATAAAGCACCCGCACGAACAAATCGCGCCCCACCGCGTCGGTGCCGAACCAGTGCGTGCCGCCCGCCAGGCACGGCGCGCTGATGGGCCACCAGTTGGGCGCACAGGAGACGATCTCGTAATTGATCTCGTCATAGGCATAGGCCGACACCAAGGGCGCGAACAGCGCCAGCGCCGCGATCAGGCCCAGGATGATCATGCTGGCGAGCGCCGCACGGTTTCGCAGCAAACGCGTCCACGCGTCCTTCCACAGGCTGCGACCCTTCAGCGCCACGGCGGCATCCATGACATCGGTCTTCATGTGGGGGCCTTCATGTCAGCCTCACGCGCGGATCAAGAATTGCGTAAAGCACATCGGCCACGAAATTCAGCGCAACAATCAGCCCCGCGTAGCAAATCACCACCCCCATCACCAATGTGTAATCGCGGTTCAGCGCGGCCTGGATGAAATAGCGCCCGACGCCCGGAATGCCGAAAATCTGCTCCACCACCAGCGATCCGGTCAGGATGCCTGCCACCGCCGGCCCCAGGTAACTCACCAGCGGCAATATCGCGGCGCGCAGCGCATGGCGGGTGATGATGCGGAACGACGGCAGGCCTTTGGCGCGGGCGGTGCGAATATAATTCGAGCGCAGCACCTCGATCATGGAGCCGCGTGTCAGCCGCGCGATGAACGCCACCTGCGGCAGCGCCAGCACTGTCACCGGCAGGATCATGTTGGCCAGTTTGCCGCCGGCCCAGCCGCCCACGGGCAACGTAAAGTCATGCCCGAAAAGGCTGATGCCGTAGATGCCGAAGATCAGCGTCAGGACGGGCGCGGTGACGAAAGTGGGAATGGTGATGCCGGTCATGGCCACCGCCATCACCGAATAATCCTGCCAGCGATTCTGGCGCAGCGCCGCCCAGGTCCCCAGCAGGAAACCCAGAATGATCGCCACCGCCATGGCCGACAGGCCCAGCTTGGCGCTGACCGGCAGGCCGATGCCGATCAACTGGGCGACGGTGAAATCCTTGTTTTTATACGACGGTCCGAAATCGCCATGCGCCAGCTTGGTGAGGTAAATGCCGTATTGGGTGAGCAGCGGCTTGTCGAGATTATACGCAGCCGCCACATTGTGCTCGATCTCCGGCGGCAGGCGGCGCGCGGAATCGAATGGCCCGCCCGGGGCGGCGCGCATCATGAAGAATGTCAGGGTGACGATCACGAACAGGGTGGGCACGGCGCCCAGAAGGCGCTTCAGCGAATAGCGCAGCATTGATACGCATCCCGGTCCCGCCGCGCCAATTCATCGAAGCGGCGGCATCATGTCAATGCGCCCTCTTCTAGTGTGTGGTGCGCCAGGCTTTCCACAGGGGCGCGATGCGCGCTGCATTGTCCAGCCACCAGCCGTCATCCACGGCGAAAGCATTGCGGAAGTTGGCGGGGTCGGTGGGAAGGAAGCCGTGCATGTCCATGCCCAGTTCCGGGTTTTTGCCCACCTGCGCCAGCGACGACCGCCGCGCCGGGCCATACGGCACCCAGCCCGCCATGGCGGCCAGCGGCGCGCTGCCGGTGGCATAGCGGATGAAATCAATCCCCTGCACGCGCTTCGCGTTGCCCTTGGGAATGGCGAAAACGTCCAGCTCATATAGCTGGCGATCCCAGATCATACCGGGCGCTTGCCGCTTCTGCGCCGCGTCGAAAATGTCACCGTTGAGAATTGTGCTCAGCTTGACCACGCCGCTTGCCAGAAGATTGGCGGGCTGGCCCGCCGCGTTCCACCACACCACCGGCCCCAGCGACGCCAGCTTGCGCAAAGCCCGCGCCACGCCCGTGTTGGTGCCAAGCGTGCGATAGACCGCATCCGGTTTTACGCCATCGGCCAGCAGCGCCATTTCCAGATTGTATTTGGCGCTATCGCGCAGGCCGCGCGGGCCAGGAAACGCCGCGCCATCGAAAAAGTCGCGCAAGGATGCGGGTGTCTTGCCCGCAAAGGCATCGGGCGCAAATGCGATGGCCTGGGAATAGACCGCGCTGCCCACCCAGCAGGGACCCAGTGCGCCCGGAACGAAATCCCGCGCGGCCGGCGTGCCATCCGCGCCCGCGGGCAAGTCGGACGTGCCCAAAGTCTCCAGAAGCCCGGCGCGGCAGGCTTCCACCGCGCGCGGCAATTCAAAATCCAGCACATCGCCATTGGACAACTGCTTCAGCTCGCCGTCCCACAGCGCCAGGCGCACATCCACGCGATTCTCGGCCGCATAGGGGCGCAGCATGGCCGTGGCCTGGGCGCGGCCATAGGCGCCGGGCCATGTCGCCACGGTGAGGACGGGAAGGGGCCTGGTAATCAGGAACACCACCAGCGCACCGGCCAGCGCCAGCATGGCCAAGGTGACGATGATGGTGCGACGCTTGTTGAAGAGGGGCCTGCGAAAATGCGGCTTGGGGAAATGAACCATGCGTCCAGACTAAACGCAGAAGGCTACATGTCCAGTTCGATGCCCAAATCCACGCTCTGGCTGTTGATGTCCGCCTTGCAGGCCGTGGCCGGGGTCAGGCCGGTCAGGCCGCAGCGGCCATTCACGTCATTGGCGTTCAGCCAGCGATACATCAGCGTGAAGCGCGACGACTGGCTCAGCGGCACTTCCGCGCCCGCCAGCAACTGGTAGGCAAAGGACCAGTTGTGATTGCGGTAATAGGCGTTGGCGCCGGCCGTGTCGGTCAGCTTGGTGGCGGTGTAAAGCCCGCCAATACCGCCGCCGACAAAGGGACGGAAGGGGAAGCTGGGCACGGGCAGGTCCCACAACAGGTTCACCATGGGGCCGCCCATCTGGGTATAGCCATGCGCGCCAGCGTTGGTCGCGCCCAGGGTCACGTCGGAAAAGGGCAGGTAACGGTACAGCGCCTCGCCTTCCAGGCGCAGGCCCAGCGGCAGGCGCGTGCCGACATAGAAAGATGCGCCGCCGCCAATGTCATAGGCCGCGCGCATGGAGGTGGGGGTGGTGCCGGGAATGGTGCCCTTGGCTTCGCCCATGAAGGCCAGGGAGCCGCGCAGGCCCGCAAAGCCGGACAGGCCGGAATCGCCGTCTTCGTGGAAGCGGTAGCCGTAACCGTCATCCTGCGCCGCGGCGGGGAGGGCGCCCAAGGAAGCGGTAAGGCAGAGCGAGAGGGCAAAAAGCCCGGTGCTGATGGTGGATGCGCGCATGATTGGCTCCCCGGCCTGGATATTCCGATTCGGGAAGCAGCCATGCCCGTTTGGGTTAACCCGGGGTTAATAACCGGCCTAAAGCCCGGTTCCAGCCTTGCTTTTGGCGATTCCGGCTCATAGGTTCCGGCGCTTCCAAGACAGGGCGTGCAGCCGTACATAGCGGCAGCGTATGGACGCCCCGGAGAGAGCGCCGGTTAAAGGCTCAAGGTTGGCCGCAAGGTCGTGTGCAGTTGTAGCTCAGCTGGTTAGAGCGCCGGATTGTGGATCCGGAGGTCGGTGGTTCAAGCCCACCCAACTGTACCAATTTTCTCAAATGCTTAGATGATTCTGGCCTTAAACTAGGGTCAGGAAATTTATTCCGGTAAGCGCCCGGTAAGCAGAAAGCTTGATCTGAACATTAAACGGGTTGGCTGTACCTACGGAATGTAGCCCCAGCCCCCACTCTGGGCCACCATATCCCTGCCTCTTAGGGGGCCATCGGCAAAGTACTCAAATCAATCGCCTAGCGGGTAACACCCGGCTCAGTCAGCGGTCCTGAGCCGCAAAGGATTGCATCTCTAACAAGGCAAGCTTGAGAGCAGCCCGAGACGTCGGACTGAGCCGGGCCACATCGAACTTCACTGTAGGCGGAGCCTCTAAAAGTACACCCTCGGGTTCAGATGCCTGAGCGGGCTTCCCATATCCCCTATCAAGCAGTTCCTTAGCGGCCATGATCTGGGCAGCCTCGGTCGTGCCGTGTCTCATGATGGAAGCCAGCGTCTTTATGGCCTCGGCGGTGTAGGCCCGCGCGGCTTCCCGGACTTCTAGAGTTGACCGGTTCAAGGCCCCTTTAGGGCGGCCTTGTCCTGATGTGCTGCTACGAGCCATGCCGCAATCCGCTGCAAAATACGGAAGGACAATACATTAGTTCGTGTGCGGATTAAATAGTAGCGCCCTTAGGATAGGGGCCACCAAAAAAGTCGTTTTATATCTTTTTTGGTTCGGGAAAGCGCTTTTATAGGGGGGGGTGACTTGAGCCGAAACACTCAATAAAAAGTATCCATAATGGACACTTCCAGCTGGTTGGCGTGTCCTTTCAGGGGGCTGGGCTATGCCAAGCAACGCAAAATTCTGGACCCGCCGCCTTGTCGGTCTTCTTGGGGGCGCATCAGTTGCAGCCCTCAGCATTGCAGCGCCTGCGATGGCTTTGGATGTCACTCTGTCTGGGGCGCAAAACTCCACCCAAAGCTACACAGGTACGAACCTAAACGTTGCTACAAACGCAACCTTCAGCGTCACAACGCTAACCGGAAGTGCCGTCGACCTTAGTGGCACGAATGGCCTAACCTTCACCGACAACTACAAATCGGTGATAAATGGAACTTGGTATGGTCTTTTCGGCCGGAACCTTGGCACAGGCGCACTGAATATAACCTCAACCGGAACTGTGACTGGTGGGCCAGAATTCGCCGGCATTGCCATCGAAAACTATGGCACTAACCTCACGCTCACCGCAAACAATGTCACTGGCGGTTCTCTCGGCATTGATGCCTACAACAGTGGCACTGGCGCTCTGAGCATAACCTCAACCGGCACTGCGACTGGGACTGGGGCGGACGGCACCGGCATTTTTGCCTACAACGAGACCACTGGCACCAACCTCACGCTCACCGCAAACAATGCCACTGGCGGTTGGTACGGCATTTATGCCGACAACTTTGGCACTGGTGCTCTGAGTATAACCTCAACCGGCACTTCGATTGGGACAAGCTACTACGGCATTTATGCCCACAACAGTTCCACTGGCACTAACCTCACGGTCACCTCAAACAATACCACTGGCGGTTGGTACGGCATTTATGCCGTCAACTTTGGCACAGGCGCGCTGAGCATAACCTCAACCGGAACTGTGACTGGTGGGCCAGAATACGCCGGCATTTATGCCTACAACGAGACCACTGGCACCAACCTCACGCTCACCGCAAACAATGTCACTGGCGGTAGCCACGGCATTGAAGCCTACAACAATGGCACTAGCGCGCTGAGCATAACCTCAACCGGAACGGTGACTGGGACTGGGGTAAACAGCTACGGTATTCGTGCCAACAACAGTTCCACTGGCACTAACCTCACGGTCACTTCGAACAATGTCACTGGCAGTAGTTACGGCATTAATGCCTACAACTATGGCACTGGCGCGCTGAGCGTAACCTCAACCGGTACTGCGACTTCGACTGGGACAAACGGCATCGGCATTTATGCCTACAACAGTTCCAAAGGCACTAACCTCACGCTCACCTCAAACAATGTCACTGCCGATGGTTACGGCATTTATGCCAGAAACGCTGGCGCAGGCGCACTGAGCATAACCTCAACCGGCACTGTGACTGGGGTAAACGGCTTCGGCATTTATGCTAGAAACACTGGCACTAACCTCACGCTCACTTCGAACAATGCCACTGGCGTTGCTTACGGTATTACTGCCACAAACTATGGCACTGGCGCGCTGAGCATAACCTCAACCGGTACTGCGACTTCAACTGGGGAAAACGGCTACGGCATTTATGCCTACAACTCTACAGGCACTGCCCTCACAGTCACCTCAAACAATGCGACTGGCGGTGCTTACGGTATTGCTGCCCAAAACTATGGCACTGGCGCGCTGAGCATAACCTCATCCGGAACGGTGACTGGGACTGGGGTAAACAGCTACGGCATTTATGCCTACCACACTGGCACTAACCTCACGGTCACTTCGAACAATGTCACTGGCGGTTTGTACGGTATTAATGCCAAAAACTATGGCTCTGGCGCGCTGAGCATAACCTCAACCGGCGCTGCGACTGGGTCAAACGGCCCCGGCATTTATGCCTACAACGAGACCACTGGCACTAACCTCACGGTCAACGCAAACAATGTCACTGGCGGTGTTGACGGTATTATTGCCGAAAACAGAGGCACAGGCGCCCTTAGCATAACCTCAACCGGCACTTCGATTGGGACAAGCTACTACGGCATTCGTGCGCTCAACGGCTCCACTGGTACTGACCTCACTGTCATCGCAAACAATGTCACTGGCGGTGGTGCCGGCATTTATGCCAACAACACTGGCACTGGCGCCCTGAGTATAACCTCAACCGGTACTGCGACTGCGACTGGGAAAGACGGCGACGGCATTTTTGCCTCCAATGGATCCACTGGCACTAATCTCACGCTCACCTCAAACAATGTCACTGGCGGTAGTTACGGCATTTATGCCGACAACGCTGGCACAGGCGCGCTGAGCATAACCTCAACCGGCACTGTTAGTGCGACTGGGGCAAACGGCTACGGCATTTATGCGCGTAACAAAACGCGTGCAATCTCTTTGACAGTTTCCGGCACGGTGACGGGGGGGCAGTTATTCTGACGGATATGGTGATGCTGCAGCAGGTGTCGATGCTGTTGCTGGCATTTACGTTGATTCATCCTCCGGCTCGAATGCGATTAATCTGCTATCTACAGCAGTGGTGAACTCGGCCTCCGGCCGGGCTATTACAGCCTCAGGTAACACCACCATCA
>CANIAL010000002.1 GCA_947465395.1 Alphaproteobacteria bacterium
AGTAATTAATTTGGTGTTCCATAAAAATGTTGCACTTTGATCACGCCGCATCTTTTAAAACACATCAAGAACTTGATTATAATAGATAATAAATATCCAGAAGGTCTGGTTCTTAGTGCCTGACAACCGCTTATGGAAATAAAATTGTCGCAAATTAAGGGGGGGGGGCGGGATCAAATGTATCATTAAAGTAACAAAACTATACTATAGATTATGTTAATAACACTTTTATACTATATCCAGTCAAAATCGTAATCCTTAGCTTTGGCAAAAATCAGAATACTTCTGTCCGACACTCGTCGTGTTGGGGTTCAATTTTCTTATGCTATCAAACAAGGGGTCCCTTAATGCTTAAGTCCAAATCAAACCTGAAGAATTCATTGTTCCTCGGCGCGTCTGTCTTCTCGGTTAGCCTGATGGCCACCGCTGCTTTTGCGCAGAACAATTCCAAGGCTGACCTCGAAAGCGTGATCGTGACTGGTACGCGCGTGGCTGGCATGACCGCCGCCGACAGCGCCGCCCCGATTACCGTTCTGGGCGCGAGCGCCCTTACGCAGGCTTCCGGTACAGCCGATCTTCGCCAAGCCCTGGGACAGACAGTTCCCTCTTTCACTGCTGAATCAGTCGGCGGCGACCTTTCCAACTTGGCCCTGACCGCCCAGCTGCGCGGTCTCTCCTCGAACGACACCCTGGTGCTGGTTAACGGCAAGCGTCGCCACGGCGTCGGCCTGCTCAACCTGAATGGCGGCGCAACTGGCGGCGGCGCGGCTGCCGATCTGGCGATGATCCCCACTGCTGCCATTGAACATGCCGAAGTTTTGTTGGACGGCTCGGCCGCCCAGTACGGCACGGACGCAATTGCCGGCGTTATCAACTTCATCCTCAAGAAGGGCTCTTCGGGCGGCTCATTCTCCGTCAATACCGGCCGGAACTACAGCAAGCAGGGCGCTACGTATGACATGTCCTTGAACATCGGTTTGCCGTTGTTCGACAAGGGCTTCATCAACGTCACAATGGACAAGAAATTTACCGCTTTCGCATTTACCGGCGGATCTGACGCCCGCCTGATCAGCGGCCCGTCCACTGGTTATGCAGCTGCTCAAGAAGGAACAATCGCGACGACTGCTGGTGCCTATACTGGAACGATTGCTTGTACAAATGGTGTTTGCATTCCGCTGGCACAGCGCAAGACGGCTGATTACTATCCTAAGGCCAACCGCATTGGCGGTAATTCGCAACAGTCCCTGTTCACCACTTTCTATAATGCTGGCTACGACATTAACGACGACATCAGCCTCTATTCCTTCGGTAGCTGGGGGCATCGTAACGCCAAGGCCAATGAAAATTACCGCCTGGCCACCCAGGTCATCGCGGCCCCTGGCTCGAACCAGCCCTGCTCTGCCACCAATCGCCAGGGTTACAACACTGCGGTGACGTCAAACGGCATCACGCCGGCTTGCGCCATCGGCTTGGCAAATAGCGCAACTGGATCGCTTGGCGTTGCAAACTTGGGTGTCGCGGCTGCTCCGGGCACGAATGCTAGTGGCATGATCCTTTCCACCGGTCAGGCCGGATCGCTTTATACGCCAGGTGAGCTGGTGATGTATCCCAAGGGCTTTACGCCCCAGGAAGGCATCATGGAAGATGACTATCAATATAACGTCGGTGCGAAATTCAAACTTGGCGGTTGGGATGTGGATGCAGGTGTCGGTTATGGTAAGGATATCGACAACATCTATACCTACAATTCCGCCAACCGTTCGCTCTTCATAGACACGCACACCTCCCCTGAGGACTTCTATGACGGTGCATTTATCGCTTCCCAGTTGGTGGCGGACGTTAGTGCAACCCATCAGTACAATGTTGGCATGGCTGGACCGCTGAACGTCGCCGTTGGCCTGGAAGCCCGCGAAGACACTTACCAAATTAAGGCTGGCGACGCGGCCTCGCGGTACAAGGAAGGCCCCCAGTCATTCCCGGGATACTCCTTGTCTGATGCCAGCAGTCACAGCCGCAAGAACACGGCGGTCTATGTGGACTTCGCAGTTGCCCCAATTGAGGCCCTGCAGCTGGATGTCGCCGGCCGCTACGAACATTACAGCGACTTTGGCGACGCCACGATCGGCAAGATCACGGCGCGTTATGACTTCAACCCGCAGTGGGCGGTTCGCGGCACCATCTCGACCGGTTTCCGCGCCCCCACCCTGGCCGAAGAATTCTATTCGGCCACGCAGGTTTCCCCGACCTCTGCCACCGTGCAGCTGCCAGCCAACTCGCCTGCCGCGACGTTGCTTGGTCTGCCACATGTTGGTCCTGAAATATCCACCCAGTACAGTGCTGGTATTGTTGCGCATCCCTTTGGTGACCTCAGCTTGACTGTCGATGCCTACAGCCTGACCTTGGGCAACCGCATCGTTCGTTCTGGAACTGTCAACAGTGCGGGCGGTGCCATCAATGTACCGCTGGTCAATACTGCGATTGCCCTTCAAGGCATTTCGCTGGACCCCACTGCAACCGAGAACGGTGTGTCGGTGTTCCTGAATGGTCTTTCAACCCTGACCCAGGGTGTCGACCTCTCCGTCAACTATCCGGTGGACTTGGGCAATTATGGTTCGGTGGATTTGACCTTGGCTGGCAACTACAACAACACTTCACTCAGCAAAACTTCGAAACCCCCGGCTGTTATCACGGCTTCAAACCCGACGGCCACTTTCTTCCCGGATTATACGCTGTATAACTTCGTCCACAGCGCTCCGTCTGAAAAAATTGGCCTGACTGCTAGCTACTCTTACGGAGACTATGGCGTGACCCTTCGCGAAACTTATTATGGTCCGCAGCATGGTCAGACAACTCCAAACGGAGGCACTCCCTACTACTCTACCAATCGCCCCGCTGTCGGACTGTTTGACGTTGAAGGTCGTTATAACGTGACCGAAAATGTGCAGTTCGCTGTTGGCAGTAACAACTTGTTCAACGTAAAGCCGAAAACAACTGGATATCTGTCACCGGATACCAACGCCAGTGGCAAGGCTCTGACTTATGGCAACGGCTCCGTTAATAATTCGAATTATAACGGTGCCTACAATCCCAACGGCGGCTTCTACTACGCCCGCCTGACGCTGAAGTTCTAAGAAGCGTCTCTCTAAACGGAAAACCCGCCCATCGAATGATGGGCGGGTTTTTTGTTGTCTAATTTTTTGCTACAGAAAGTCCGCCCCCATAAAAAAACACTTTTTTGATTGCCTGTGAGCTCTCCACCACTCTACTGAATCCCGTGAACGCCACAGCTAGCATCCAGCCTTGTAGGCGCGCACATGGTTACCTGTTTGGCTATTTTTTTAGACACCCTCCATCAAATTAGTTATTTTGATGCTGTTATTTTTATGAATGGGGACATGATTTAAATGACCAGCAAATCAAAACTATTCGCGGGCGTGGCTATCTTTGGGTTACTTCTCGCGGGCGGTGCCGCGTTGGCTCAGAGCCAGGGCCAGAATATGGACTGGCCGCTTTACACCGCAGATGTGATGGGCAGTCGTTTTCGTCCCCTCGATCAGATCAACGCTTCTAACTTTTCCAAGCTCGAAGTTATGTGGCGTTTCAAGACTGATAACCTTGGTAACCGTCCCGAGTTCAAGCTTGAAGGCACGCCCATTGAGGTGGCCGGGGTGGTCTATGCCACCGCCGGTTCGCGCCGCGCCGTGATCGCGCTAGACGCGGTGACGGGCGAGCTTCTCTGGGTACATGGTGAAAAGGAAGGCGCGCGCGGTGCTGCTGCTCCTCGTCAATTGTCGGGACGTGGCCCCGCATATTGGACTGATGGCAAGGATGCGCGCATCGTCTATGTGACGCCGGGCTATCAGCTCATTTGTCTCGACGCCAAGACCGGCCAGCGCGTGGCTGGCTGGGGCAGCAACAATGGCGCTGTGGATCTAAAAGCTGACGACGACCAGAAAATATTGCCTGACTTTACCACTGGTGAAATCGGCTGGCAGTCTGCGCCCACGGTGGCAGGCGACATTGTATTGGTTGGCTCCGCCTTCCGCGAGGGCTTCACGCCCACGAGCTTTCGCAACAACAAGGGATCGGCGCGTGCCTTTGACATGCGCACCGGCAAGAAGTTGTGGCAGTTCCACACCATCCCGCAAAAGGGCGAGCCGGGCTACGAGACCTGGCTAAATGGCTCCGCCGAGTACACCGGCAATACGGGTGTTTGGACTGAAATCACCGCCGACCCCGAAGCGGGCCTGGCCTATCTTCCCGTCGAACAGCCCACTTCGGACTTCTTCGGCGGCAAGCGCCCCGGCAATGGCCTGTACGGCACCAGCCTGGTGGCCGTGGACCTCAAGACAGGAAAGCCGAAATGGCATTTTCAGTTCATCCATCACGAGATCTGGGACTATGACATGTCCTCGGCGCCTCTGCTGATGGACATCACCGTCAACGGCAAGAACATCAAGGCGGTGGCAGAGCCCAGCAAGATGGGCTTTCTCTATGTCTTTGACCGCATCACCGGAAAGCCGGTCTGGCCGATCCCAGAAGTAAAAGTTGAGAAGGGCAATGTACCGGGTGAATGGTACGCGCCCACCCAGCCTATCCCGACCAAGCCGCCAGCTTATGCGCGCACCGCCGTCACAGAGGATATCCTGCTGGATTTTACGCCCGACATGCGCAAGCAGGCCGTTGAGCTGGTGAAAAATTACAAGATGGGTCCCATCTACACCCCGCCCGTGGTCAGCAAGGAAGGGCGTCTTGCTACCTTGATGATTGGCGCCGCTAGCGGCGGCACAAACTGGCCGGGCGGTTCCTTCAACCCGGAGAACCACACCGTCTATACCTATGCCTGCAATTCCTGCCTGTCGGCGACGGGCCTGATGCCGCCGCCTCCGGGATTATCTGACCTTCCTTATGTCGTGGGCCAGGTGGGCCAGCGCATTACCATGGTCAACGCCGCCGGTACGGATTCCAGCGCCGATGCGCCGCCGCCGGTGCGTCGTGGGGCCACGCCGGCACCCGCTGCCGCCGCGGCCGAGGGCGGAAACCGCCGCCGCCTAGCGGTCAATGGTTTGCTGTTGGTGAAGCCGCCATACAGCACCATCAGCGCCATCAATTTGGATCGCGGCGAAATTGTCTGGCAGGTGCCGCATGGCGATACCCCCGATGCGGTACGCAACAACCCCGCGCTCAAGGGCATCAATGTGCCCCGCACGGGCCAGACTGGCTTCAACATCGGCACGCTGGTGACAAAGTCTCTGGTGATCGCGGGTGACGCACAGGTTACCACCACTCCGGATCATCCGCGCGGTGCGCCGCTTCGCGCCTATGACCAGAAGACCGGCAAGGAAGTTGGCAATGTCCTGATGCCCGCCGGACAGTCCGGCTCGCCCATGACCTATATGGTCAATGGTAAGCAGTACATCATAGTCGCCGTCAGCGGGGGCGACTATTCGGGCGAGTACATCTGCTACGCACTTCCGGATAATGGCTAGAACACAAACTGGAACATAAAACATGAAGCGCAAGAATATCACGGTCTGGATAGGTGCACTCGCTCTTTGCACGGCGGCGGGCGGCGCGGTGGTTGCGCAGAATGCCGCCACGGTCAACGACGGCATCTATACCATCGCTCAGGCCGATCGCGGTCATAACTCCTTTAACCAAAACTGCGCGGCATGCCATGGCGCCAACATGGCGGGCACTGGCGAGGCGCCCGGGCTTGTGGGCGGCGAATTTCTTTCCAATTGGACCGGGCTTTCCGTGGGCCAACTATTCGACCGTATCCGTACCACCATGCCGCAGGATACGCCGGGCAAACTCGGCCGCGAAACGTATGCAGAAATTCTGGCCTATATCCTGAAGGAAAATGACTATCCGGTTGGACAGAAAGACCTGGATACCCGCAGCGAATTCCTCAAAGCCATCAAGATGGATGCGCCGCCGGAAAAAAACGCCCGCGTCATGCCCGCCATCCGCCTGACACCGGTGGTGATGCAGATGGGGCCTGCTGCGTCACCGGCGGCTGCGCCGGCCGCCGCCCCGCGCCCCGAGCGTTATCCGCCCGCCGATCTGGCGGCTCTGGCCGCGGGTGAAAAAGCCTCGGGAATATTGTCGGCCTCCGCCAATGATCCACGCAACGCGCCGGGCACCCAGCCCAACTCCTATGCGATGGACGAGCATTTCTTCAAGTTGCCCGAAGGGCGCAGCTTCGGTTCTACCTCCAGCGTGGGGGTGGACTCAAAGGGTCACATCTGGGTGGCCGAACGTTGCGGCGCCAACAATTGCGCTGGCAGCCCGCTGAACCCAGTGGTCGAGTTCGACGCCAAGGGCAATTACATCAAGTCTTTCGGCGCGGGCATGTTTCTGTTCCCGCATGACCTGTTCATAGACAAGAATGATCACCTCTGGATTGCCGACGGTCACGTGGATGCCGCCGCGAAAAAGGGCAATGTGGTCATGGAATTCGACACCAGCGGCAAGCTGCTGATGACCCTGGGTACGCCGGGCGCCACGGGCGTGGACGCCAAGACTTTCGACCAGCCCAATGCGGTGCTGGTGACGCCCACGGGCACCATCTTCGTGTCGGACGGGCATGATGCGGGCCCCGCCCATCCGGCGCGCGTTTCCAAGTTCGACGCCAAGGGCAAGTTCATCAAGTCCTGGGGCGCACGCGGGCTTGGCGCGGACCAGATGGAAGTGCCCCATGCCCTGGCCATGGACAGCAAGGGCGATCTTTATGTGGGCGACCGCTGGAACAACCGCGTGG
This sequence comes from Alphaproteobacteria bacterium, assembly GCA_947465395.1. Classification (GTDB taxonomy): domain Bacteria; phylum Pseudomonadota; class Alphaproteobacteria; order Micropepsales; family Micropepsaceae; genus Rhizomicrobium. Next base: position 6,764 of record CANIAL010000002.1, read on the forward strand.
TCAAGACCGACCAGGACGGCAAGCTGCTGGAGATATTCACCCAGTTCGGCCGCCCCAGCGGCATCTTCATCGACAAGAACGACATCCTGTACTCCACCGATTCTGAATCACGTTCGCCGGTTGGCTATGGCTACAATCCCGGCTGGAAGCGCGGCATCCATGTCGGCAGCGTCCGGGACGGCATCGTCACAGCCTTTATTCCCGACACCGATCCCAACCCCGACGCCAGCGCCACCAGCGGCGGCGAGGGCATCTGGGTTGACCCCAATGGCGTGATTTACAGCGGACAGGTTGGCCAGAAGAATGTGGTCCGCTATGTCAAGCGCTAGACCCGTTCAATAACGGCGTAATAACTCCCTCCGGACCCGTTGCGGCCGGCCCGAATCTCACGATACGATGACAAGGCTTAGGCGCCGCCGGGGTCTGGCGTCATTGTCTTGTCAGTGGGCATCTTGTCGGGGTTGGCATGGCCGTTACTGCCGCACGCAAATATCCGCACCCGGTCTATCTGTGGATCGCGGTGCCGTTCATTGCCATGCTGTGGGTGCCGTTCTTTAATCGCGTCACGCCGGAACTTGCAGGGATACCCTTCTTCTACTGGTACCAGATGCTCTGGACCGTTCTGGGTGCGCTCTGTGTCGTGCCTGTCTACCGCTATCGCTATCGCTAGCCGTAATCCATGACCGCTTTGGCCTTGTGGCCTGCAACGAAACATCTGGGGGGTTTTCATGAGTAGTTCTGCCGCCGCCGCGCCGCTGCGCAACCGCTGGCTTATCGCCGTCTTCGCGCTTCTGGTGCAGGGATGCCTCGGTTCGGTCTATGCCTGGAGCGTCTTCGTCAATCCCCTGATCGCCAACAATCCAGACTGGACGCGCCTTCAGGCGAGCTTGGCCTTCACCATTGCCATGTCGTGTCTTGGCATCGGCACTGTCATCGGCGGCGCCTTACAGGACCGGTTCGGCCCGCGTGTGGTCACCACCTTCGCCGCCGTGATTTATTGCCTGGGTTTTCTGATTGCCGCCTGGTCCGCTTCGCATCATTACCTCTGGGGCCTTTATATCGGCTATGGCTTGTTCAGTGGCCTTGGCATGGGCATTGGCTATATCTGCCCGGTGGCCATGATCACCAAATGGTTCCCGGACAAGCGTGGCCTGATGACCGGCGTCAATGTGATGGGCTTCGGCGTCGCGGCCCTGATCATGGGTCCCATCGCCGCCCGCCTGATCGTGTCGCAGGGTGTGCCCACAACGCTGGTGATCTTCGGCCTGATTTATGGCGCCATCATTCTCGTCTCGGCGCAGTTTTTCGCGAACCCGGTGCAGAACTGGGTGCCCGAAGGCTGGACGGCCACGTCAAAGGTCTCCAAGAACGCCTCGCTGGTGCATTTCGAACCCAAGCAGGCGCTTTCTACCCGCCGTTTCTGGTTGCTCTGGGCCATGCTGTCGCTGAATACGTCCGCCGGCATCATGATCGTCAGCCAGGCGTCCCCGCTGTCGCAGACCCAGTTGGGCATTACAGCGGTGCAGGCGGCCTCCATCGTGGGTATCATCAGCATCTTCAATGGCGGCGGGCGCATCTTCTGGGCCTGGATTTCTGACTTGATCGGCCGCGGCCAGGCCTATTTCCTGATCTTCCTGATACAGATACCGCTGTTCTTCCTTCTGCCCCAGATCCACGAAGTTGTCATGTTCACCGTGGTGGTTTGCATCATCCAGCTTTGCTATGGCGGCGGTTTTGGCGTGATGCCGTCCTTCACTGCGGACTTTTTCGGTTCGAAATATGTGGGCAGCATCTATGGCTGGATCCTGATGGGCTGGGGCCTTGCCGCCGTCCCGGCGCCGCTGCTGATGGCGTATGTGTTCCAGAAGTACGGCTCCTTTGACGGCGCCATCCTCGCTCTGGGTGTGGTCCTAATCATTTCTCTTATCTTCCCGCTTCTGGCCATGCGCGAAGTAAAGCTGATGTTTGCGCGGGGCGAAACCAAGTCTGCCACCGGGCCGGTCATCCCGCGCGGCTGATCGTCCGTATAAAGAATGAAACTGGGCGGCAGGGAAACCTGCCGCCCTTTTTCTTTAGGCAAACGCCGCCTTGACGGCAGGATGCACGATCTGGCCGTCACGGATATTCACGCCTTCGGCCAGATGCGGATCGGATAGCGCCTCAAGCCCCTTGTCCGCCAGCGCCAGCACGAAGGGCAGGGTGACCGCCGTCAGCGCATAGGTGGAGGTGAGGGGGGCAGCCCCCGGCATGTTGGCCACGCAATAATGGATGATGCCGTCCACCGTGAAGACCGGGGCATCATGGGTGGTGGGGCGCGAGGTTTCAAAACAGCCGCCCTGGTCAATCGCCACATCCACCAGCACCGCGCCAGGCTTCATCAGCTTCAGGTCTTCGCGCCGCACCAGCTTGGGCGCGGCTGCGCCAGGGCGCAGCACGCAGCCGATCATCAAATCCGCGCCGGGCAGGAAATCCAGGATGGCCTTGCGGCTGGAATATTCCGTCTTCACAGCCCCGCCGAACTGGGCGTCCAGCGCCGCCAGCCTGGGCGCATTGATGTCGAACAGGGTGACATCGGCGCGCATGCCTGCGGCGATCTCGGCGGCATGGACGCCCGAAACGCCGCCGCCCAATATGCCCACCCGCGCCGGAAAGACGCCCGGTACCCCGCCCATCAAAAGGCCGCGCCCGCCATTCGGCTTCAGAAGATATTGCGCGCCCATCTGGGCCGCCATGCGGCCCGCCACCTGGCTCATGGGCGCCAGCAAGGGCAGGCCGCCATCGCGGTCGGTGACGGTTTCATAGGCGATGGCCGTGGCGCCGGATTTGACCAGCCCCATGGTCTGGGCCTTGTCAGCGGCCAGGTGCAGATAGGTGAAAAGAATGTGGCGCGGCTCCAGTAGCGCGATCTCGGCCGCCTGCGGCTCCTTCACCTTCACCACCATGTCGGTGCCGGCAAAGACGGCGGCGGCATCGGGGGCGATTTTCGCACCCGCCTGTTCATATGCCGCATCGGTGATGCCGATTCCCAGACCCGCGCCCTTTTGCACCAGCACGGTGTGCCCATGCGCGACCAGCTCATGCGCGCCCGCCGGGGTCAGCCCCACGCGGTATTCCTGCGCCTTGATTTCCTTGACCGTTCCAACGCGCATGGTGATCTCCTCAAGCTGGCGCTTGTTGCAAAACCCAGTATAAGCATCTTGTGCGGGGGCGCGAATTCTTCAAACGCGGGACTGCCATGTTGATGCCCCTTGTGGCCCTGGTCATGGCGCTTGCTGCGCCAAACATTACGGCCACGAACATACAAGAACGCCAATTCGTGGAATGCACAGGCTGCCCCCAGATGGTGGCGGTGCCGGCTGGCCGCTTCCTGATGGGCAGTCCCAAGACCGAAGCCGGGCGCTTTGATGCCGAAGGCCCGCAGCACGTGGTCAGCATCAGGGCTTTCGCGCTGGCGCAGACGCCGGTCACCAGCGCGCAGTTTTTGGATTTCCTGCAGGAGACCAATTACCAGCCCAAGCCCTGCAATCCGCTGCTGGGCCTGACATGGCATGCGCCGGGCCGGGGTCTGGCCTATCCGCCGTCGCAGAACGAGCCGCCGCTGTGGCCCGCCGTGTGCCTCGATCACAAGGATGCGCTTGCCTACATCGCCTGGCTGAACAGACGCGTGAAAGCGGCGCGCCCGGCGCTGGCGCAGCGCGTGGGACCTTATCGCCTGCCGTCCGAGGCGGAATGGGAATATGCCGCCCGCGCGGGCACGAAAACCGCGCGCTGGTGGGGCGACGATATCGGCAGCGCCAACGCCAACTGCAATGGCTGCGGCAGCGTCTGGGACAATCGCGTGCTGGCCCCGGTCAATGCCTTTGCGGAAAATCCCTTTGGCCTTCAGGGCATGCTGGGCAACAGCTGGGAATGGACGCAGGATTGCTGGCACGATGATTATGTGGGTGCGCCGGTGGATGGCTCCCCCTGGCCCGCACAGGATTGCGCGCGGCACGTGATCCGCGGCGGCTCCTGGGATAACGTGCCCATCTTCATCCGGTCCGCCGCACGCAGTGCTGCCAGCGCGGACGGTGGCGAATACGATTATTCCAGTTTAACGGGATTTCGCATCGCCCGAGATTTGCCCTGACTATTCCCCCCTCTGTCACAGCTCGGGTCTGCCAAGAGGCAGACACCGTGGCTAGCGACATCTCCCCCCGCCAGATGCTCCGCATTGCAGGGGGAGAAAGCCGGAGCCAAGGCGCACTATCGTAACGCTGCGTTCGGATCGAGGGTCAGAGAAATTTCCATGCTGGCTGGGTAATGGCCCGGAGGCATATTGATAGGCGATGCCATCAAGGCTGCGTTGCGGGCGCTGACCGCCATGTTGTGAAAGGCACGGTCATTTTCCATGCGCGCCGCTTCCGCAATCCGCACATTGCTGACGACGCCATCGCGTGACAGGGTCAATTTTATCGCCACCGGCATGGCGCGCGCCGCGCCGCTTTCCAGCTGCGGCCACCAGCGGCGCAGGATTGCGGCGCGCACATAATCGGCCAGGGCATAATTGCCGCCGCTGCCGCCGGAACCGCCATCCGGCACGCCGACACCGGCATCGGGCGCACGCAGCAGCGCCAGGGATTTCATGCGCGCCTCCATCATGTCCTTGGGTGCATCGGGAATGCCGCGTGGCTTCTCGGCCCTGGCATGTGCGGGTGCCGATTTGCGGGTGGTGACGGCGGCCTTCTCTTGCGGCGGGGCCAGATTCCACAGCCGCACCATCACCGCATCCCGCGTGGCCGGGGGCAGGACAATGGGTGTCGCCAGCAGCAGCCCGACCAGCATCAGGGCATGCAGCACCAGGGTGCCTGTCAGGCCAGCCGTCCGGTTGCCGTTGCCGGTTTGCCGATATGGGGGGATCATCGCCATCTGCCCGCAATTTTAACCCGTGGCCGGTTAGAAAGCATCTGGTCAAATGGCCTCTGGCATTGCCCTGCGGCGGCGTTTATCTTCCCCATTCAAGCGAGGCGACATGAAAATCAAGCTGCATCAGGGGGATTTGCCGGATGGACTCGACTTGGGTCCCCTGGTGGCCATAGACACCGAGACACTGGGCCTCAATCCCTTCCGCGACCGGCTTTGCCTAGCGCAACTGTCATCGGGCGACGGCGTCTGCCATGCCGTGCAATTCGCCGCCAATGAATTTGCCGCGCCCAATCTGAAAAGGCTGCTGGCCGATCCCAAGGTGACCAAGCTGTTTCACTTTGCCCGTTTCGATGTCGCCATGTTCCGCCGTTACCTGAACGTGGATTGCGCGCCCATCTATTGCACCAAGATCGCCTCCAAGCTGGTGCGTACCTATACCGACCGCCATGGCTTGAAGGATCTGGTGCGCGAATTGCTGGGCATCGAACTCTCCAAGGAACAGCAAAGCAGCGACTGGGGCGCCAAGGTGCTTTCCGAAAAGCAGCTCGCCTATGCCGCCGCCGACGTGGCGCATCTTCATGCCCTCAAGACTCAGCTTGATGCCATGCTGGCCCGCGAAGGCCGCACCGAACTGGCCAAGGCCTGTTTCGATTTCCTGCCCGCGCGCGCCAATCTGGATCTGGCAGGTTGGGAAGAGGTGGATATCTTCGCCCACTAGAATGCCGATCCAGACACCGGCTTTCTTCCCCATCGCGGCGAAGCCGCTGGAGGGGGAAGATGTCCGCTAGCGGGTCTACCCGCGTGGCAGACAGATGGGGGTCTCGAATAAGGCGTCCTTGAACCGGGACGGTTCCTGGGCCAGAGTCTTCCCGCGGGTTGCCCGGGCAGGGTAATTCAAATTTCTGTAATGATTTCAAAGGGATTCATGGCCACCAGCAAACCCTCCCTCAAGCCCGTCAAGGCGGGTGCAGACGGCGATCTGGCTGCCGCCCGCCGAGTGCTGACCCATGCCGCCGAGGCCCTGGCGGCCCTGTCTGAGCGGCTGGACGGCAAATTCGCCGCAGCCGTGGAAACCATCCTGGCCGCCCCCGGCCGGGTGATCGTGTCGGGCATGGGCAAGTCCGGCCATATCGCCCGCAAGATCGCCGCCACCCTGTCCTCCACCGGCACCCCCGCCTTTTTCGTCCATCCCGCCGAAGCCAGCCATGGCGACATGGGCGCGATCACCCCGCAGGATGTGTTGTTGATGCTGTCCTGGGGCGGTGAGACGGCGGAGCTGACCGACCTCATCACTTATGCAAAGCGTTTCCGCATTCCCCTTATTGGGATCGCGGGCAATCCCGGCTCCACCCTGATGGAAGCCGCCGACGTGGCGCTGCTGCTGCCGAAGGCGCCCGAGGGCTGCCCGATGGGCCTGGCGCCCACCACCTCCACCACCATGATGCTGGCGCTGGGCGATGCGCTGGCCGTGGCGCTGATGGAGCGCAAGGATTTTTCCCGCGACCAGTATCGCGATTATCACCCCGGCGGCAGCCTGGGCCGCGCCCTGATCCGCGTCTCCGATCTGATGCACACGGGCAATGAAGTGCCGTTGGCCTCCGTCAATGCCAGCATGCGCCAGGTCTTGATCGTGATGGCCGAACGCCGCTTTGGCTGTGTCGGCATCACGGATGCGGGCGGCGAACTGGTGGGCATCATCACCGATGGCGACTTGTCCCGGCACGTGGACAGCGCCGATTTCCTGGACCGCAGCGCCAGCGCCGTGATGACCAAATCGCCCAAGATCGCCCAACCCGCGCAGCTGGCGGCCGAGGCACTGGCCCTGATGAATGAGAAGAAGATCACCCGCCTGTTCGTGCTGGAGCCGGGTGACAAGAAACCTGTCGGCATCCTGCATATCCATGACTGTCTGCGCGCGGGGCTGGAATGAACCCCCGCCTGGATGTCGCCCGGATGCGTCATGACTGGTCGGCCCGGGCGCGCGCCACGGTGCAGGGCGCAATGCGCTATAGCCGTTTCGTGGCGCTGATGAAGCGGGCGCTGCCCGCCGCCGCCTTTGCCATCATCGTGGCGGTGCTGGGCTTCTTCTTCGTCGCCCGCCAGCCATCCAAGCTGTCCATGACCTATGAAAGCCTGGGGCATGTGGAAAATGACCTGGCCATGACCAAGCCGCGTTTGTCCGGCACGGATGGCAAGGGCAACCCCTTCGTCATCACCGCCGAAGCCGCGATTCAGGACGCCCGTAATGCCAAGCGCGCCCGGCTGAAAAAGATCGAGGCGGATTTTTCCGTCGGCAAGGATGACTGGCTCAGCGCCCGCGCCGCGCAAGGCGTGGTGGACATGACGGCGGGCACGTTGGCGCTGGACGGGGGCCTGCAGATATTCTCCGACCGCGGCTACCAGTTGCAAAGCGCCCGCGCCGCGGTGGACATCAACAAGGGCATCGTGGTGGGGCCGCAGGAAGTGACGGGGCAGGGGCCGCTTGGTACCCTGCGCGCCGACCGCTTCCGCTTTGACCGCACCAGCGGCCAGTTGCTGCTGGATGGACATGTCGAGATGAGCTTGATCAGGACCGCAAAATGAAAAAGTTGTTCGCCGTGCTTTTTGTCTTGGCTTTGCCCGTTTCCGCGCAGGCGCAGATGGCGCCCGCCAAGGCGCCCGTTGCAACAGCCAAGAAACCCGCCGCCGCGCGTCATGACTCCGACGCGCCCATCAATGTCTCGGCCGACCAGTTCCTGGCCGATCTCAACGCCAAGTCCGGCACCTATTCCGGCAATGTGGTGGTGACCCAAGGCGATATCCGCATGCATGCCGACACGGTGCGGGTGAGTGTGGTGGACGGAAAGCCCGACAAGATCACGGCCACCGGCGCGGTGGTGGTGGATTCCCCCGCCTCGGGCACCGCCACCGGCGACAGCGGCGTCTACAATGTCGCCGACCGGGTGGTGGTGCTGTCCGGCAAGGTGGTGCTGACCCAGGGCAAGAGCGTGATGCGCGGCACCCAGCTCAGCGTCAATCTGGTCACCGGCCAGGCCAAGCTGGGCGCGGCGGGCGCAAAGCCCGGCACGCCCGGCGGCAATACTGGCGGCCGCGTGCAGGGCATTTTCACCCCGCCGCCGCGCAGCAATTCGCCCAATTAGGGGTTCCTTAAACACAAACAGGCATGATTTTCGCATGAGCCTTGAAGACCAGCAGAATGACGGCGAAACGGCGCTCCAGGTGATCGAGGGCGGCAAGGGTCTTGTCGTCACGCGCATCGGCAAGAGCTTCAACAAGCGCCCCGTGGTGCGTTCCGTCAGCCTGTCGGTGAAGCGGGGCGAGGTTGTGGGCCTTCTGGGTCCCAATGGCGCGGGCAAGACCACCTGTTTCTACATGATCTCGGGCCTGTTGCCCGCCGACACCGGCACCATCGAGGTGGACGGCCATGACGTCACCGGCCTTCCCATGTACCGCCGCGCCCGGCTGGGCATCGGCTACCTGCCGCAGGAAGCCTCCATCTTTCGCGGCCTCACCGCCGAGCAGAATATCCGCGCCACCGCCGAACTGATCGAGCCGGACCCCGCACGCCTGGAAGCGGCCGTGGAAGAGTTGCTGGCCGAATTCGGCATCACCCATGTGCGCAACACGCCCGCTATCGCGCTGTCGGGCGGCGAGCGTCGCCGTGTGGAAATCGCCCGCGCGCTTGCCACGCATCCCTCTTACATTTTGCTGGACGAACCATTGGCCGGCATTGACCCCATCGCGGTGGGCGAAATCCGCGACCTGGTGCGCCATCTGAAAGACCGCGGCATCGGCGTGCTGATCACCGATCACAATGTGCGCGACGCGCTGGAAATTATCGACCGTGCTTATATTTTGCATGATGGCCGCGTGCTGAAGGAAGGCACGCCTGCCGATATCGTGGCGGACCGCGATGTCCGCCGCGTCTATCTGGGCGAGAAATTCTCGCTATGAGCAGGTAGGGCATCATGGCGGGGCAAAGACTGGAAATTCGGCAGGGCCAGTCCCTGGTGATGACGCCGCAGTTGCAGCAGGCGATCAAGCTGCTGCAACTGTCCAACATCGAACTGGCCGAATATTGCGAATCCGAACTGGAAAAGAACCCGCTGCTGGAGCGCGACGAGCGCGCGCCCAAGGAGCCGGAACGCGAGCTGGTGGCGCCGGAAGGCGCGGCCGAGCGCGCGGATGAAAGTCTGGCGCGGGAGGATTTCTCCAAGGTCTCGGACCTGGATTCCTCCGCCCATGAGAACATGTATGACAGTGGCGAGGTGGCCACGCCCGCCGCCACCGCTGCCTCCAGCATGCCGGAAGGCCAGCTGACCGACTGGACCCAGGCCAAATCCGGCGGCAGCTTTGACGGCGATGAAGACTTCCTGGAATCCGTCATCGCGGGCGGCGGCACGCTGAAGGATCATCTGGAAGAACAGGTCACCATCGCGGCCCTGACGCCGGATGACCGCATCATCGCCCTGGCGCTGATCGACAGCATTGACGAGACGGGTTACCTGCGCGCCGACCTGAACGACATGGCCGCGCGGCTTGGCACCGAGATCGAGGACATGGAAGCGGTCCTTGGCGTGGTGCAGGGCTTTGATCCCATCGGCGTGGGCGCGCGCGACCTTAGCGAGTGCCTGGGCCTGCAACTGGCGGCGCTGGACAGGCTGGACCCGGCCATGAAGACGCTGCTGACACGGCTGGATTTATTGGCGCGCCGCGACATGACGCAGTTGTGCGCGCTGTGCGGCGTGGACGCCGAAGACATTGCCGACATGATCGCGGAAATCCGCACGCTGAACCCCAAGCCGGGCCTCGCCTTTGGCAGCGAGCCGGTGCAGCCGGTGGTGCCCGATGTGTTCGTGCGGGTGGGACCGGACGGGTTGTGGCAAGTCTAACTCAACTCCGACACCCTGCCGCGCCTGCTGGTCAATTCGCGCTATTACACGCAAGTGTCCAAGGGCGCGCGCGACAAGGACGCCAAGACCTATCTGACGGACTGCCTCAACAACGCCAACTGGCTGGTGAAAAGCCTGGACCAGCGGGCGCGCACCATCCTGAAAGTGGCCGCCGAAATCGTGCGCCACCAGGACATGTTCCTTGCCCATGGCGTGCGCCATCTCAGGCCGCTCAACCTCAAGACCATCGCTGACGCGATCCAGATGCATGAATCCACCGTCAGCCGCGTCACTTCCAGCAAATACATCGCCACCCCGCGCGGCGTCTTTGAACTGAAATATTTCTTCACCGCCTCCATCCAGGCCGTGGGCGGCGCCGAATCCCACAGCGCCGAAGCCGTGCGCGACCGCATCCGCGAAATGATCGAGAATGAAGCGGGCGCCGACATCCTGTCCGATGACCGCATCGTGGCGCTGCTGACCGCCGATGGCGTCAACATCGCCCGCCGCACCGTCGCCAAGTACCGCGAGAGCTTGCGAATCCCCTCCTCGGTGGAGCGCCGCCGCCTGAAAAGCGGCGACGGTCCCAGGGCCGCGGCGCGCTGAAAAAGCGCCTGTTCCTGCATCGCTTTTTGCAAGATTGACATTGCCTAGGCCCCGTCCTATGAACCCGCCGCTTTTGAGCGGGCCCAGTGTTTTTGACGGGCAACAGGCAGCCAGCCTGTTCCTTAAAACGGTTCAAGAAATCACATCATACTGCCTGCCTTTCGCCACGCACCGCCTTTCTCTATCTATGGACATTTGATGAATATCTCTGATCTGCTTGCTCCCGATGCGGTGCTTGTCTCCCTCAAGGTCCAGAGCCGCAAGCAGTTGCTGCAGGAACTGAGCGCGCGCGGGCATGCCAAGACCAGCATCGCCGAAAAGAAGATTTTCGAGACCCTGAACGAGCGCGAAAAGCTGGGCAGCACCGGCGTGGGCGCAGGCATCGCCATTCCCCATGGCCGCATGGCCGGCGCCACTTCCATCACCGGCATCTTCGCCCGCCTGGAAACTGCCATTGATTATGAAGCCGTGGACGGCCAGCCGGTGGATTTGGTCTTCATGCTGTTGGCCCCGGAAGATGCGGGCGCCGATCATTTGAAGGCGCTGGCCCGCGTCTCGCGCCTTTTGCGCAACCAGGCCACGTGCGAAAAGCTGCGCGCGGCTTCCAGTGCCGAGGCGCTCTACGCCATCCTCACCGACAGCAACGGCTCGTCCAGCCAGGCCGCCTAGTTATTTCTTGGCGGGCGCGGCGGCGGGCTTCTTGGCCGCTGCCTTTTTGGGTTCCGGCTTTTCCACTTCGCCCACGATCGAAACCTTGTTGATCACCACCGGCGTGATCGGCGCTTCGCCGGGCATCGGGCCTGCGCCGCCCGTCGGCACCTGGGCGATGCGGTCCACCACATCCATGCCTTCCACGACCTGGCCGAACACGGCATAGCCGCTGCGGTTTTCGGTATCGTCCGTGTTCTGGTTCAAAGGCGGGTTGTCGCCCAGGCTGATGAAGAAGTCGGCACTGGCGCTGGTGGGCGCGTCGCCGCGCGCCAGGGCTGCTGCGCCGCGATAATTCTTCAGGCCGTTGTTGCCCTCGAACGCGACGCCGCCGGGATGGATGAAGCGCGGCTTTCCCTGCGCGTCCCAGCTTCCCATCTGGATCACGAAATTCTTCACCACCCGGTAGAAGATGGTGCCGTTGTAATGCTTGTCGCGCACATAGCTCAGCACATTGGCCGTGCTCTTGGGCGCACGCACGGCATCCAGCTGCAGGATGATGTCGCCCATGCTGGTGGCAATGCGGATCTGCGGCCCGGTCATGGCGGGATTGGCGGGCGGGGCAGGTGGTGGTGGCGGCGCCGGCGGCGTGGCCGCATCGGCGGGCGCCGCAGTTGCATCAGCCGGTGCAGCAGGCGCCGCCTGGTCTTGAGCCATCACGGGCGCGGCAGACAACATCAGGACGGCGGCAAGAATAAAAGCGCGCATGGTGATCCCCGAATTATGTGCTGCCAGCCTAACGCGGAATCGGGGGCAGCCAAACAAAAAAGCCGGAAGCGTTGCTCCCGGCTTTTTCCTGTCTCGATCGGCCTTGCGCTTAGTGGAGGCTCACCGGCGTCAGCTCATTCTGCAGCGCCGCGCCATAGGCGCTGTCATAGGCGTCCGTATAGCCCAGCACCGCGCCGTCCTCGGCATGCAGCACATACAGCTTCACGCCCTGCGGCAATTCGATATTGGCGGGAATTAAGCCCAACCGGTGCGCTTCGGCGCTGCCCGTGGGCTTGATATAGGCGATCCGATTGGGGACAGCCGCCGCCTCATTCTCGAAAAAATCATTCATGATGCTCTCCAGTCCCATTTTCCAACGCGGCAACCGATGCTTCGGTGCCGCCAACGCCCTCGAATTTAATTCCGCCGTGATGCCCCCACGATGGAACCATTGCCCGGTAACCGGTTGGGCCGTCCTATTGTTAAGAGATAATGCGGCTTTTAGGCGGTTCAAGTGGGCCTAAAGGGGGCGGTTGAGGCGGGCCAGGGCGGCATAGTCCGCCACGCTTTTCGGCACCACCCAGCCCGATATTTCCACCGTCCGGCCCGCGCCCGCATCCGCTGCCGCCTGCACGGCCAAGGGCTTTGCGGCCCGGAGGCGCGCTGCCAGCCCAGGCGCCGTCTCGCGGGTTGTTTCGCCCAATGTCGCCGCCGCCTCGCGGTCCTGGACCTGGTCCAGCAGGTCGTCATAGGGCGTATCGGGATAATGCTTCATGCCAAAGCGCCAGACACCTGCGCCCAGCGCCAGCAGCGCCGCGCCCATGCCCGCCATGACATTGCGCCGGTTCATGCCGTCACCTTTTTCAGGTGATCGCCCAACTTCAGGGTCAGCGCCACCAGGTTCAGGGTGGGGTTTGAAGAGCCATAGGTGGTGAAGACCGAGCTTCCCGCCACGAACAGGTTGCCGATGCCATGCACCATGCTGTTGGCGTCCACCACGCCCGACTTCGGGTCGGCGCTCATGCGGGTGGTGCCCATGTGATGATTGCCCCAGTCCATCGCCGCCAGCCATTGCGCGCGGCTGTCATAGCTGAGGCGGATCATGCCCGTCTTTGCCGCCAGCAACTGGCGGCCAAGCTCGGCCAGGGTCAGCCGGAAATGGGCGAAATCGTCATCGCTGATGGTCATGTGCAGTTTGAGTCGCGGCATGCCCAGCGCATCGCGCGCATCGCTTAATGTCAGCCGCCGCTCCGGGTCCGGTGTCATTTCCATGCCGCAGCCCAGCGACCAGGCCTTGGCGCGGCTTGCATCCACACCCAGCGCCTGGGCCGTGGCCACCACCGCGGCGGTGCCCAGTGTATCGAGTGGCGCGCCATTCTCCACCGTGGTCAGCGAACCGGCCACGCCTTGCGCCCGCATGAAGCCGGCATCGGGCGACAGGGCGGCGCGCATGATCAAATCGGGATTGCCGGGCTGCGGCGTGGCGTTGGTGTAGATGGGGTCCAGCTTGCCATCGAACACGACCATGGTGGCGACATCGCGGGGAATGGGATGGTCGGCGAAAAAACGCCCCACCATGTCATTCCCATTGCCAACGCCCGCCTTCATCACATCGTTGGACGCCAGCATCAGGCGCGCAATCTCGACCGCGCCCGCCGCCAGCACCACGAAGCGGGGCTTCACCATGAAGCTGTTGCCCGACAGCGTGGCCACCTCCAGCCGCTCCACTCTTTTGCCGTCCTTCGACAGGCGGATGGCGGTGACATTGGCCTGCATCATGGGCGTGATCTTGGGCGCGGCCTTCAGCGCAGCCGCGTAACGGTCACCGAAATGGGTGGGCAGGGGGCTGTCTTTTGTCTTGGAGAACTGGAACCAGGTGGTGGAAACCCCGCCCGGCGCCAGCGGCAAGGGCGCGCCTTGCGCGCCTTTGGCATAGGCCCAGGACCCGCCCTCGATCAGTTCCTGTGCGCGCGGGAAATAGGGTTCCAGGTCTGACAGCGCAACCGGCCAGCCGGTATAAGGCACGCCTTTGCGCGTTTCGAAATCAATCGCGTCCAGCGGGCGGCTCCAACCGCCCCAATGGTTGGTGGCGCCGCCCAGATAGCGCAGCCGCCCCGCGTCCAGCGGAACATAACGCACGCCCGTTTCCTCGCCCGCATACAGGGCCTGGGTCTTGGGATCGAAGCTGGTGCCGCCGGATTCCAGCAGCAGGATGGACAGCCCGCTATCGGCCAGCGCCAGTGCCAGCGATATGCCCGCCGGGCCCCCGCCCACGATCGCCAGGTCGGGCGTCAGGATGGTGGCATTGGGAACGGAGCGGGCGTCCAAGAAAGCAGTCAAGAACAAGAGTCCTTGTTTTTCAGACTGAGTTTAGGCGCGCATGGGCGAGGATGTCTTGTTGAAATGTATCGGAGTGCGCTGCCGCCGCTACGCGCCACGCACGCTGCGGGGCGGCCACGACGCTGCCGCTAGGCCGCTGATTCCCGCAGCGCAGCGTGGCCGCTTGGCTCCACCATTTCCGCCATGGGCGGTGGTGCGTGATGATCGGGGGTCGTGCGGGCGGAAATGGTGGAGCCAAGCGGGATCGAACCGCTGACCTCCTGCATGCCATGCAGGCGCTCTCCCAGCTGAGCTATGGCCCCGAACCATGGACGGCCCGCCTGGTACGGGCCGCGAAAAACGTAACTAGCCTTCGTCCTTGGCGATGCCCGGATCAATGATCCCGGCGACATCGTCTTCTTCGTCCTCGACTTCGGCCAGAAGGCCGTCATCGGCTTCTTCTTCGTCTTCCTCGACTTCGATGTCCTCGATGGCGACTTCTTCGTCACCCTCGACAACGCTCATGCCCGATTCCGCTTCGGCTTCTTCTTCCTCGGCGGCTTCGTCTTCGTCTTCGCCCGTGGCGGCAACCACCAGCGGCGCTTCTTCTATGACTTCTTCTTCCTCTTCCTCGGCATCAGCCTCGGAATCCTCGTCCTCGTCGTCGGAATCCTCGTTCCCGGCTTCGGCGGCAACCACCACGCCCGCGGCAGGCGCGGGTTCGGGCTGACGGCCGCGGCGCTGCTTGTAAAGCGCCTCCGGCTCGAAGGAAAAGGCGCATTTGGGGCATTCGATCGGGCGCTTGCCCAGATCGTAGAAGCGCGTACCGCAACTGGGGCAGCCGCGCTTTGTTCCAAGATCCGCCTTGACCAAGGTTCTTGTTCCCGTGAAGAAAGGTTGTCGAAGGGGCGCGTTTGCCACGGTTGGCCCCGCCTGTAAAGGTCCCGCGAAGCCCTATATGTCCAGCCACGTGATACCTTCTTTGGCCGTCCCCCTCCGTGCCCGCCGCTCCGGCCCTTTAAAGGGCGTGGGCGCTGTTCCGGGCGACAAATCCATTTCCCAGCGCGCCCTGATCCTGGGGGCGCTGGCGGAAGGGCAAACCACGGTTTCGGGCCTCTTGGAATCCCAGGATGTGCTGGATACCGCCCGCTGCCTGGCCGGTTTTGGGGCAGATTTGCGGCGGCAGGATACCGGCGCATGGCAGGTCACCGGCACGGGCGTGGGCAAATGGCGCACCCCCGATGCGCCGCTGGATTTCGGCAATTCCGGCACCGGCTCGCGTCTTGTCATGGGGGCCATGGCCACCACGCCCATCACGGCAGTGTTCACGGGCGACGCGTCCTTGATGTCACGGCCGATGGGCCGGGTGGTGCAGCCGCTGGTTCAGTTTGGCGCGCGCTATGAAGGGCAGGGCGAGAAAGTGCTGATGCCGCTGACCGTGCATGGCGCAGCGCATGCCAAAGCCGTAATTGCCGAAATCAAGACCGCTTCCGCCCAAGTCAAATCGGCGATGCTGTTGGCGGCATTGAACGCGCGCGGGAAGAGCATCATCGGCCAGACCAGCCTTACCCGCGATCACACCGAAAAAATGCTGACAGCATTCGGCGCGGAAATATCCGTGACCCCGCAGGGGGCGGGCGAAATCATCACGCTCACCGGCCCCGCGCCGCTGAAAGGCTGCGCCGTGGAGGTGCCGCGCGATCCGTCCAGCGCCGCGTTCCTGATGGCCGCCGCGTTGATCGTGCCGGGGTCTGAGATCACGCTGCCCGCCATCCTGCTCAATCCCCGCCGCACAGGCCTGTTGCAGACCCTGATCGAGATGGGCGCTGATATCACCACCGCGAACAAGCGCAGCGGCGGCGGCGAAGAGGTGGGCGATCTCACCATCCGCCACTCCAAATTGCGCGGCGTCACAGTGCCTGCCGCGCGCGCCCCATCCATGATTGACGAATATCCCATCCTGGCCGTGCTCGCCGCCTTCGCCGAAGGCGAAACCCGGATGCTGGGTCTGGAGGAATTGCGGGTGAAAGAAAGTGACCGGCTTGCCGCCATCGCCGCCGGGCTTGCCGCCAATGGCGTTGCCTGCTCCATCACCGGCGATGACCTGATGGTGCGCGGCATGGCTTCTGTCCCGGGCGGCGGCACCGTCATCACCCATATGGATCACCGCATCGCCATGAGCTTCCTCACCATGGGGCTCGCCTCGCAAAATCCCGTCACCGTGGATGATGTCGCCATGATCGCCACATCCTTCCCCACCTACCGCGATTTGATGCGCGGGCTGGGTGCCGCTATGGAAGCGGAATGACTAGTGCTGTTCCCACTCTGCAAGACTATCAGTCGTACGGGGGTGGACACACCCATTTGCTTTGGAAGGCGGCGGGACCTGATTGGATATGTCCCTCCTGCTCGCGGACAAAATTTGAAATTCTCCGATGGACCAAACGGTTTCCTAAAAGTGAAAACCCTTTCTATGGTTGGATGGCGCCGCTTCATCAACACCATGACCATTCCGGTCATCGCTTTCCCACAGCCCTCATTTGTGATCAATGTAATGCTGTCGATGGACAGGCAAAGCGAAGGTTGAATTTGCCGAAGAATTTTTCATTTTCGCCTTCCGAAATAGCAAAATTTATTTGCTCAACCCCTCACTCGCCCCACAAAATAGATTTGATCAAGGCAATGGCTATTTATCGGGATATAGCTTTAGAAAATCCCGATTTAGGGTATTCGTTATGAGCATCGTCATCGCCGTGGACGGCACCGCCGCCTCGGGAAAGGGCACCCTGGCCAAGAAGCTGGCGGCGCATTTCGGTTTCGCGCACCTGGATTCCGGGGCGCTGTATCGCCTCACCGCATTGGCGGTGATCGAAGCCAATGGCGATCCCAAGGCGGAAGCCGATGCCCTGCGCGGGGCGCAGACTCTCGATTTCAACCGCGCAGGCGATCCCAAGATCCGCACCGACATCGTGGGGCAGGCCGCGTCTTACGTTGCCGCCATCCCGGCGGTGCGGGCGGCGCTCCTGGACTTCCAGCGCAGCTTCCTGGCCCAGCCTCCCGGCGGCAGCCCCGGCGCGGTGATGGACGGGCGCGACATCGGAACGGTCATTGCCCCCGACGCCACGGCCAAGCTCTACATTGATGCCCGTCCCGAAATCCGCGCCCGCCGCCGCTGGCAGGAGCTGAAAACCATGGGCATCCGCCGGGAAGAGGGCGACCTGCTCAGGGAACTCAACGCCCGCGACGCCGCCGACAAATCCCGCCCGGTTTCGCCGCTTGTCCAGGCCCCGGACGCCGGCTTGCTCGACACCTCCGATTTGGGTATAGACGCCGCGTTCGCGGCAGCTCTGGACTTGGTTTCTCCAAAAATCGAGAGCGCGCTCAAGGACCGCCAAAGGGGCTAAAGGAGGCCCGGCGGCTTTCGGGCAGTCCGCTTACCGAACCCATCCACCAATCGCCCGGGCACCCGCCCGGGAAGTCCACTGTCCCTATGGGGCGGCTTGGCATTGCATCAACGTCACAGGAAACACATGGCCCGCGCCGCAACCACCGTTCCGTCTTCCATCCCCTCCATCGCCAGCCCCAGCCGCGACGATTTCGCCGCCATGCTGGAGCAGAGCTTCGTCACCCAGAGCCCCCAGGAAGGCAATGTCATCAAGGGCAAGATCGTCGCCATTGAGAATGACTTCGCCATGGTGGATGTGGGCCTGAAGACCGAAGGCCGCGTGTCGCTGAAGGAATTCTCGATGCCGGGCATCCCCGCCAACATCCAGGTGGGCGATGAAGTGGAAGTTTACCTGGAGCGTGTTGAAAACGCCTTGGGCGAAGCCGTGCTGTCGCGCGACAAGGCCCGCCGCGAGGAAAGCTGGATCAAGCTGGAACGCGCCTTCAACGACCAGAGCCGCGTGCAGGGCGTCATCTTCGGCCGCGTCAAGGGCGGCTTCACGGTTGACCTGGACGGCGCCGTCGCCTTCCTGCCCGGTTCGCAGGTCGACGTTCGCCCCACCCGCGATGTCGGCCCCCTGATGAACCAGGCCCAGCCTTTCCAGATTCTGAAAATGGATCGCCGCCGCGGCAATATCGTGGTTTCGCGCCGCGCCGTTCTGGAAGAACGCCGCGCCGAGGAACGCACCAGCCTGGTCGCCAGCTTGCAGGAAAAGCAGATCGTCGAAGGCGTGGTCAAGAACATCACAGACTACGGCGCCTTCGTGGACCTGGGCGGCGTGGACGGCCTGTTGCATGTCACCGACATCGCCTGGCGCCGCGTTTCGCACCCCACCGAAGTTCTGTCCGTGGGCCAGACCGTCACCGTGCAGATCATCAAGATCAACCATGAGACCCAGCGCATCTCGCTGGGCATGAAGCAGCTCCAGACCGATCCCTGGGAAGGCGTCGCCGCCAAGTATCCGGTGGGCGTGCAGTTCAAGGGCAAGGTCTCCAATGTCACCGACTATGGCGCTTTCGTGGAACTCGAACCCGGCGTCGAAGGCCTGGTGCATGTCAGCGAAATGAGCTGGGTGAAGAAGAACCTGGCGCCCTCCAAGCTGGTCACCCCCGGCACGGAAGTGGATGTGGCCGTGCTGGAAGTGGATTCCAACAAGCGCCGCATTTCGCTGGGCCTGAAGCAGACCCAGGAAAATCCCTGGACCGGCTTCACCACCAAGTTCCCGGTCGGCACCGAGATCGAAGGCGAGATCAAGTCCATCACCGAGTTCGGCCTGTTCGTGGGCCTGGATTCGGATATCGACGGCATGGTCCATCTGTCCGACCTGTCCTGGACGGACGCGGGCGAAGACGCCATCAAGACCTATGAAAAGGGCCAGATGGTCAAGGCCAAGGTCCTGGACGTGGACGTGGAAAAGGAGCGCGTCTCGCTGGGCATCAAGCAGCTTTCCGAAGCCCCGGCTTCCGCCAAGGGCGCTTCGGGCTCGTCTGCCAGTGCTTCGGCCAAGGACGCCGCCCCCGCTTCTGGCGGCGCGCTGCGCAAGAACCAGGTCGTCACCGGCACCGTCACCGAAGTCAATGACGGCGGCATCGAAGTGGAACTGGCCGATGGCAGCAAGGCCTTTATCCGCCGCGCTGACCTTTCCCGCGACCGCAACGACCAGCGCCCGGAACGCTTCGGCAAGGGCGACAAGGTGGACGCGCTGGTGACCAGCATCGACAAGGCCAGCCGCAAGGTCGGCCTGTCCATCAAGGCCCGCGAAATCTCGGAAGAGAAGGAAGCGGTGGCCCAGTTCGGTTCCTCCGACAGCGGCGCATCCCTGGGCGACATCCTGGGCGCGGCGCTCAAGAAGAAGACCAAGAAGGGCGAATAGAAAAACGCACCCTGAATTTCTCCCCCTGCAATGCGAAGCATTTTGCAGGGGGAGATGTCCGCTAGCGGGCTTGCCCGCGTGGCGGACAGAGGGGGTAAGAAAACAAGAACAGCGCGCGGGTGTTCCCCGCGCGCTTTTTTGTTTGTGGGCGAATCACATTAGGAAAAGCCCCATCAACCCGAGGGAGTTTTTTCCAATGGCCAAGAAGAAGAAAAAGAGCGCTCTGACGACGCGCGCTCTGGAACTTGAAGATGCAATGGTCCGCCTGTTCACCGGCAAGGGCCCTGCCAAGAAAAAGAAGCGCCGCAAGGCCAAGAAGGGCGCCAAGAGCGCCGTCAAGGCCGTGGTCAAGAAGGTCAAGAAGAGCGCCAAGAAGGCCGTCAAGAAGGCCAAGAAGGCAACCAAGAAGCGCCGCAAGGCCAAGAAGAAGTAAGACCGCCAAGGTCTCATTTCGCACAAACGCCCGTCCCCTTCACTGGGGGCGGGCGTTTTGTTTTACGGCTGTTGCTTATGGCTGTTCGCCATTACGGCTGTTCCAAAGGCGGCGTCACCGCCAGCTTGCGGCGGCCCCAGAGCAAATTCAGCCCCAGCCCGCCCAGCACCAGCAGCGCCGCGACGATCTTCCATGCCTCAAGGCTCTCGCCCAGGAACAGGCTGGCCGCGCCCATGCCGAATACCGGCACCAGCAGGGACATGGGCGAAACGGTGGCGGCGGGATAGCGCGACAGCAGCCAGGCCCACACGGCATAGCCGAACATGGTGTTGCCGACACTCTGCCAGATCACGGCGGCCCAGGTGCCCCAGCCGGCATGGGTGATGCCCGAACTGATGGCGGGCCAGCCTTCGCGGATGAAGGACAGCGCGAACAAGGGCGGCACCGAAAACAGGCTGGCCCAGATCACATAGGACAGCATGTTCACCGGACCCGCCTCGCGGCTGACTTGATTGGCCACGGCCCAGCAAAAGGACGCGATGATGGCCAGCGCCAGTCCCAGCACGGTGGTGGTGTGCCCGCCGCTTCCGCCCGTGTGCGCCATGATCACGCCAATGCCCGCAATGGCCATGGCCAGCGCCAGCATCTGGTGCACCGCCAGCTTTTCCTTCTGGCGGTGCATGGAAAGGCCGATGGTGAAAAAGACCTGCATCTGCACCACCAGCGACGCCAGGCCGGGCGAGATCATGCCGTTCATGGCGATGAACAGGATGCCGAACTGGCCGACCCCGATGAAGACGCCATAGGCCGCCAGGTTTCCCCAGCTTGTGGCGGGGCGGGGCAGGAAGAAGACGGCGGGCAGCAGCACAAAGGTAAAGCGCAAGGCCGCCAGCAGCAGCGGCGGCAGCGCATCCAGCGCCACGCGGATGACCACGAAATTGACGCCCCAGACGGCCACCACCGCCAGCGCCAGCGCCGCATCGCGCAAGGATAGAGTCTTGGCCGTCATGGCGCCCCCCGGATTCGCCCCGCCACTCTAAGGGGGCAGGCCCGGGCAGGCCCCCGCAAGCTTTGCATGGCGGCCCCGACAGCCGCTTTGGCCCATTCCCGGCCTCAAAAAGCCGCCCCAAAGCACATCAGAAGCGTGCTTTTGGAGTTCCAGAGGTGGAAAAAGGCTGCGTTTTCAGATGCTTCCACATTGACGGGGTCATGGCCCTCTGACAACGTACCCGTGCCGGGCGGCGTTACACGCCGGGTAATGTCCCTTAGGGGCTGGGATGATTAAATCTGAACTGGTTGCGCGGCTGACCGCGCGCTATCCGCATCTGTACCACCGTGATGTGGAACGCATCGTCACGACGGTGCTGGACAGCATCACCAAGGCGCTGGCCGAAGGTCACCGGGTGGAACTGCGCGGCTTTGGCGCTTTCTCGGTCAAGGTGCGGCCGTCGCGCATGGGCCGCAATCCCCGCACGGGCGAACCGGTCTCGGTGGGCGAAAAACGCGCGCCCTTTTTCCGCACCGGCAAGGAATTGCGCGAACGCCTGAATGGCGGCACGCCCGAAACGTGACGAATCCGGTTTTTGTTGCCCTCGACACCCCCGACCTTGCCGCCGCCAAGGCGCTGGCGCGCGAACTGAGGCCCTATGTGGGCGGGCTGAAGCTGGGTCTGGAGTTTTTCAGCGCCCATGGCCCGGACGGCGTGCGCGAATTTTCCGGCATGGGATTTCCCGTCTTCCTGGACCTGAAATTCCACGACATTCCCAACACGGTGGCGGGCGCGGTGCGATCCGCCATGGCGCTGGATGTGGCGATCGTGAATGTCCATGCCGCGGGCGGGCCCGCCATGCTGGCGGCAGCGAAGGAAGCCGCTGGTGGCAAAGCTAGGATCATCGCCGTCACCGTTCTCACCAGCCTCAGCGATGGCGATTTGGCCGCGGTGGGTCAGACGCCGCCCGCTGCCGACCAGGTCTTGCGCCTGGCCAAGCTGGTGAAAGCCTGCGGCCTGGATGGCGTGGTCTGCTCGGCGCATGAGATCGCGCCGCTGCGCGCCGCCTTGGGCAAGGATTTTCTCCTGGTGGTGCCGGGCATCCGGCCGCAGGGCGCGGCGCTGGGCGACCAGACCCGCGTCATGGGCCCCCTTGAAGCCCACCGCGCGGGCGCCGACATATTGGTGATCGGCCGGCCCATCACGGCCGCCCCCGATCCCGTCCAGGCGGCGCGGGATATCGCCGAAAGCCTAGGTTTCTCCTTCACTTAAGCATTGTTCCCGGGGTTGCTTGATTTCCCCTTTTGCCCGGCTCATAAGCACCATCCCATGCCCGATATTCAGGTCAAGATCTGCGGCATCAACAGCATGACCGCCGCCGACGCCGTTTTGCAGGCTGGCGCGGACTATGGCGGGCTGGTGTTCTTTGAACGCTCGCCGCGCCATCTGGCGCTGGAGGCTGGCGCGAAGCTGGCCGATCACATGCGCGGCAGGCTGAAGCTGGCGGCGCTGGTGGTGGATGCGGGGGACGAGGAACTGGCTGCCATTGCGCAAAACGTGAAGCCAGATTTCTTCCAGCTGCATGGAAAGGAAACACCGGCGCGCGCGTCAGAGATCAGGAACCGTTTCGGCGCCAGGGTGATCAAGGCGCTGACCCCGGACACCATGGATGCCGCCGCCAGCTATGACGTGGACCTTCTGATGTTCGACACGCCAGCGCCCCGGAATGCGGTACGTCCCGGCGGCCATGGCGCGGCCTTTGACTGGGCCATGCTGAATGGCAAGCGTTTCGCGCTGCCCTGGTTCCTGGCGGGCGGCCTCAATCCCGAAAATGTGGCGCGGGCCATTGCTGCCAGCGGCGCGATGATGGTGGATGTGTCGTCCGGCGTGGAAAGCGCGCCCGGCGTCAAAAGCCCCGCCCGCATCGCCGCATTCGTGGCGGCAGCCCGGCAAAAGGTGAGCGCGTGAGCAAGATTCCAAACTCCCTGCGGACCGGTCCCGATGCGCGGGGCCATTTCGGCGAATTCGGCGGGCGCTATGTCGCCGAAACCCTGATGCCGCTGCTGCTGCAGCTTGAAACGGCTTACCAGGACGCCAGGAAAGACCCGGAATTCGCGCGCGAGCTGGGCGACCTGCTCACCCATTATGTGGGCCGGGAAAGCCCGCTCTATTTCGCGCCGCGTCTCACGGCGCATTTCGGCGGCGCGAAAATCTACCTCAAGCGCGAAGACCTCAACCATACCGGCGCGCACAAGATCAACAACTGCCTGGGCCAGATTTTGCTGGCCCGGCGCATGGGCAAGACCCGCATCATCGCCGAAACCGGCGCGGGCCAGCATGGGGTCGCCACCGCCACCGTGGCGGCGCGCTTCGGTCTTCCGTGTACGGTCTATATGGGCGAGGTGGATATCGCCCGCCAGAAGCCCAATGTCTTCCGCATGAATTTGCTGGGCGCGGAAGTGCGCTCCGTCACCTCCGGCTCGCGCACCCTGAAAGACGCCACCAATGAGGCGCTGCGCGACTGGGTCGCCAATGTGGACGACACGTTCTACATCATCGGCTCGGTGGTCGGCCCGCATCCCTATCCCATGCTGGTGCGCGATTTCCAGGCCGTGATCGGCGAGGAAGCCCGGGCGCAGATGCTGGCGCAGGAAAAGAAGCTGCCCGATCTCGTGGTGGCGTGCGTGGGCGGCGGCTCCAATGCCATCGGCATGTTCCACCCGTTCCTGGACGACGCCAGTGTGGAAATCCACGGGGTGGAAGCGTCGGGCGAAGGCGTGGACACAGATCGCCATGCCGCCACCATCTCGCGCGGCTCGCCCGGGGTGCTGCACGGCACGCGCTCTTACCTGTTGCAGGACAAGGACGGGCAGGTGATCGAAGCCCATTCCATTTCGGCCGGACTGGATTATCCCGGCATCGGGCCGGAACATTCCTGGCTGAAGGACATGGGCCGGGTGCAGTATTTCTCCGCCACGGATAAAGAGGCGCTGGACGCCTTCATGCTGCTGTCGAAACTGGAAGGCATCATTCCGGCACTGGAGTCTGCACACGCCCTGGCGCATTTGGCGCGCATCGCCCCGAAAATGGGCAAGGACAAGGCCATCGCGGTCTGTCTCTCGGGACGCGGCGACAAGGACATCTTCTCCGTCGCGGAAAAACTGGGGCGGACAATATGAGCCGCATCAAGGCCCGCTTCGATGCGCTGAAGGCCGCCAACCGGGCCGCCTTCATTCCCTTCATTTCGGCGGGCGATCCCGACGCCGCCACATCGGCGGCATTGCTGGAAAGCCTGCCGGGCGCGGGCGCGGACCTGATCGAATTGGGCATGCCCTTCACCGATCCCATGGCCGATGGCCCGGCGGTACAGGCATCATCCCTGCGTGCGCTCAAATCCGGTGCGACCATGGCATCCACCTTCGACATGGTGCGCGGCTTCCGAAGCAAGGACATCGCCACGCCCGTCATCCTGATGGGCTATTTCAATCCCGTGCATGCCTGGGGCGCGGCGAAATTTGCCGCCGATGCCGCGGCCGCCGGCGTGGACGGACTGATCATCGTGGACCTGCCGCCGGAGGAAGACGAAACACTCCGCACCGCCGCCAACAAGGCCGGCATCGACATGATCCGGCTGGTGACGCCCACCACCGATGCGGCGCGGCTTGGCAAGGTCCTGAACGGCGCGTCTGGCTTTCTCTATTATGTCTCCGTCGCCGGGGTCACCGGCACCAAGAGCTTCACCGAATCCGATGTGCGGGACGCACTCACCCGCATCCGCGCCGCCAGCAGCCTGCCGGTGGCGGTGGGGTTCGGCATCCGCACGCCGGAGCAGGCCGGTTCAATCGCCAAATTCGCCGACGCCGTGGTGGTGGGGTCCGCCATCGTGGCCCTGGCCGAAGCCGTGGGCCCAGCCCAGCTGGTGGCGAAAACCGGGGAACTCTGCCGCGCTTTGGCAGGTTCCACACATGATGCCAGGAATGATAAGGTGCGGGCATGAACTGGATCACCAATTTCGTGCGGCCCAAGATCAAGGGCCTGATGGCCAAGTCGGCGGGGTCCGGCACGCCGGAAAATCTGTGGCGCAAATGCTCGGCCTGCGGCGAGATGGTGTTCCACCGCGACCTTACCGCCAACATGTTCGTCTGCCCCAACTGCGGCCATCACATGCGCATCGGCCCGGCGGAACGGTTCGCCTTTACCTTTGACGCCAACAGTTTCTCCGAACTGAAGCCGCCTTCGGTGGGCGCGGACCCGCTGCATTTCCGCGGCGACAAGAAATACATTGATGAGCTGAAAGCGGCGCGCGGCAAAACCTCGCGTCCCGAAGCCTTCAGCGCTGCGCGCGGCACCATTGATGGCTTGCCGGTGATGGTGGCGGTGCAGCCGTTCGATTTCCTGGGCGGTTCGCTGGGCATGGGCGTGGGCGAGGGGCTGGTGGAAGCCATGGAAGCCGCCATTTCCGAAAAGCGCCCCTTCATCCTTTATGTCTCGTCCGGCGGCGCGCGCATGCAGGAAGGCATTTTGTCCCTGATGCAGATGCCCCGCGCCACCATCCTGGTGGACATGCTGCGCGAGGCGGGGCTGCCTTATATCGTGGTGCTCACCGATCCCACTTTTGGCGGCGTCAGCGCCTCCTACGCCATGCTGGGCGACATCCAGATCGCCGAACCGGGCGCGCAGATCGGCTTCACGGGCGCGCGCGTCATCGCCCAGACCATCCGCGAGAAACTGCCCGAAGGCTTCCAGCGCGCGGAATATCTGCTGGCCCATGGCATGCTGGACATGGTGACACCGCGCAAGGAGATGCGCGCCACGCTTTCCCGCGTGCTGCATTTGCTGGCGGGCAAGACGCGTCCCCGCGCCAGCCGACCTGTGCCGCTGGCGGCAAACGGTAATGGGCACGCTGCGATAGCGCCGTGACCGCATCCGTCACGGCGGCGCCCCGCAGCGACGCCATCCTGGCGCGGCTGCTGGCGCTGCATCCCAAAAAGATAGACCTGGTGCTGGACCGCATGCTGCGGCTGCTGTCGGCGCTGGGCGATCCGCAACTATCACTGCCCCCTGTGATCCATGTTGCGGGCACCAATGGCAAAGGCTCTGCCTGCGCTTTTTCCCGCGCCATGCTTGAGGCGCAGGGCCTGAAGGTCCACACCCATATCTCGCCCCACCTGGTGCGCTTCCATGAACGCATCCGCATCGCGGGTGAATTGATCAGCGAGGAGGCGCTCTGCGACCTGCTGGAGGAAGTGGAGCGGGTCAATGACGGCGCCCCCATCACCTTCTTCGAAATCACGGGCGCGGCCATGTTCCTGGCCTTTGCCCGCCATCCCGCCGATGCCGTGGTGCTGGAAGTGGGGCTGGGCGGCAAATATGACGCCACCAACGTGGTGCCGAACCCGGCCATGACCATCATCCAGCCGGTGGGGCTGGACCATGTTGAATTCCTGGGCAACGACATTGCCGGCATCGCCGCCGAAAAGGCGGGCATCATCAAGGCCCGCGTGCCGCTGGTGGTGGGACCGCAGGATGATATCCCGCTGGACGTGATCCTGCGCCGTGCCGACCAGCTGGGCGCGCCCGCTTTCGTCTTTGGCCAGGATTTCCAGACGCGGCAGGAACATGGCCGCATGGTCTATGAAGACGGCATGGGCCTTCTGGATCTGCCGCTGCCAAAACTGATCGGCCGCCACCAGATCGAGAATGCCGGTGTCGCCATCGCTGGCCTGCGCCATGCCAAGATGGGGTGGGGCGCAGACGCGGCAGTGGAGAAGGGGCTCAGCACCGTGGACTGGCCGGCGCGGCTGCAGCGCCTGTCCCATGGCCCGCTGATGGATGATGCGCCGCCGGGGGCAGAGATATGGCTGGATGGCGGGCACAATCCGCATTGCGCCGCGGCCGTCTCCCGCGCCATCGCGGACCTGGACGACAAGACGGAACGGCCGCTGTACCTGATCTGCGGCATGCTGAACACGAAAGACGCGCTGGGCTTCCTCTCTGCTTTCCAGGGTCTGGCGCGGCATGTGGTGACGGTGCCGATACCGGGCGAGGCGGCGGGCATGGGCGCGGGCGCGCTGTATGACGCCGCGCGGCGGGCAGGGCTGGATGCGGCCCCCGCCGAGGACATGGACGACGCCATGGCGCAGATTGATGCCTGGTCACGGGCAAGGGAAAATGATCCGCCGCCCCGCATCCTGATTTGCGGCTCGCTATATCTGGCGGGTCATGTGTTGAAGCAGAACGGCTAGATCGCCGATTCAATCCATTCCTTGATCTTGGACTTGGGCAGGGCGCCGACCTTGGTGGCGGCAACCTGGCCCTTGTGGAAGATCATCATGGTGGGAATGCCGCGCACGCCATACTTGGTGGGCACATGCGGGTTTTCATCAATGTTGATCTTGGCGATGGTCAGCTTGTCGCCCATCTCGGCGGACAATTCCTCCAGCGCGGGGGCGATCATGCGGCAGGGGCCGCACCATTCGGCCCAGAAATCCACCAGCACCGGCTTTGCGGCATCCAGGACATCGGCCTGGAAAGAGGCGTCGGAGACTTTGAGCGACATGGGCTTGTTCCTTGGGTATTGGGACGCTTCTTATCTAGGAACGCGCTCCCCTCCGGTCAAGACGCCCCGTCAGGCCCATATTTTTGGGCGATCCGGGCCAATTGGACGTCCATCAGGGCGTCGGGCAGGCGCATCAGCAGCGGCCCCTCGGTCCAGACCAGGCCGCAGGCGATTCGCCGCCCCGGGAAGATGCGCGCCGCCCCTTCGCGGTACAGCGCCATCTGGGCCAGATATTGCGGGCTGGCGGCGTCCACAGTGGCAGGCGGGCGCCCCGTCTTGAAATCCAGGATCAGCACCTCGTCGTCGGTGACGGAAAGCCGGTCCACCCGGCCCAGCACCAGCGCACCGGGGCCGAACCGGGCCAGCTCGGCCTGGAAAGCGACTTCGGCGCGTGACTCAATCGAAAATGCGGCGGCGAAATCGGGATGCTCCAGCACGCCCAATGTCTCATCCACCAATTTCTCGTCAAAGCCTTCCGACAATGCCAGCTTCAGCGCGATGTCGCGCCGTTGCTCGCGCGCAATCTCCGGCAACCGCGCCAGCAGGGCATGGATGATCTCGCCGCGCCGCACATAGTTGGCGTTCCCACGCGCGGGCGATGAAAACTGCAGATCCTCCACCGCGTCCGACGGGCGGATCAGGCGCGGGGTGACGGTTTCGCGGGGCGCGGGGCGGCGTATCCATGCGGGCAGGGCGGTGGCGGTTTGCGCTTGGTCTGTTCCGGGCGGGGCCGGCGCGTCATCCACATCGCCCACGCCGCGCAAATCTTCTTCCCCGCGGGTGATGGGTCGGCCAATCTTGTCCGCCGCCGCGCTGACCATGCTGTACCAGGAACCGTCGCCCACGCCGCGCGTGTTTTCAAATCCCGCAATCACCAGCCGGTCGCGGGCGCGGGTCAGCGCCACGTACAAAAGACGGCGATGCTCGGCCATGGTCTGCTCATTCTCCGCCAGCTTGGCGGCGGCCACGACTTCGGGCATGCGCTCGGTGCTGGCGGGGTACAGAACCCCATCGCCGGTATAGAGCATATGGAATTTGCGCGACGGCGGCTGCGGCAAGGTGGTGGTGTCGGGCAGGATTACGATATCCGCCTCCAGCCCCTTGGCGCCATGCACGGTCATGACCCGCACTTCGTTGCGGCCGCGTTCCATGTCGCGCTTGATCTCGGCCCCGCCCTGTTCGATCCAGTCCAGGAAGCCTTCCAGCGACGGCGTGAAGCCGCGCTCGTACGACAGCGACAAGGACAGGAACTCGGCAATGGCGTCGGCCGACTCCGGCCCCAGCCGCGCCAGCAATTTCTGCCGCCCTTCCAGCTCGGTCAGGGCATGGGTGTAGAATTCAAACGGCGGCGCGTAATCGGCCCGCGCCAGCATGGCGGACAGGAACGCATGCGCGGGCGCGAACTTGCCGCTTTGCGCCGCCAGCGCCTGCCACAGCGATCCGGCGCGCCTGTGCGCCAGCGTGTACAGTTCTTCCTCGCTGATCCCGCACAAGGGCGAACGCAACAGCGCCGCCAGATTCAAATCATCGTCCCGCTGCAGGGCAAAGCGGCCCAGCGCCACAAGGTCCATCACCGCCATCTGTTCCATCAGGATGATGCGGTCGGCCCCCGCCACGGCGATGCCGCGCCGTTTCAGGGCGCGGATGACTTCGCCGCCGAACGGCTCGCGCCGCCCCAGCAAAATCATGATGTCGCCCGGCTTGATGGGCGCGTCATGGCCGGGCAGGGCCAGGCGATCTGCGATCCAGCCCCTGATCTGCTCCGCCACCTTATCCGCCAGCCGCACCACGGGGCTGGCAAGCTGGTTGGCATCCACCGGCAAATACGGATCAATCTCCGCCGTTTTTTCCGGCACAAGGGTGGCGCTGACGGTGATGCCGCCCCGGGCGTCCTTGCGGTGGGCGCTGTGCTGGATGACAAGCCCGCGCGAAGTCAGGCCCGCCCGCGCCGCTGGTTCCGCGAAAACCTGGTCCACGAAATGCAATATGTCGGGGGCGGAGCGGCGCGATGTCACCAGCGGCGGTTCGGCAAAGCCCAGGCCCGCATTTTCCACCAGCGCCTTGAAATGGCTGCGGTTGATGTCGAACTGGGCGGGGTCCGCGCCCTGGAAGCTGAAAATGGATTGCTTCTCGTCGCCCACGGCAAAAATGGTGCGGGGATTTTTACGCTCCCGCCCTTCACCGGCAAAGAACTCCTCCGTCAGTTTTTTCACGATCGCCCATTGCGCGGGACTGGTGTCCTGGGCCTCGTCAATCAATATGTGGTCCATGCCGCCATCCAGCTTGAACAGCACCCATTGCGCCGCCTGGCGCCGGTCCAGCAGGTCCAGCGTGCGAATGATCAGGTCGTCGTAATCCAGCACGCCCATGCGCGCCTTGGCGTTCGCGTAAGTTTCGCGCACCGCCGCGATGATGGTCAGGGCCGCATGGGTCAGCTCGGCATTGGCGGCGGCGCGCTGCACATCATCGGCGGCGCAGAAGCGGGCTTGCAGCTGCGCCAGCCACGCCGCCAAATCCGGCTGGGCGGCAATCTGGTCCTTGGTCGCCAGCTTCTTGCGGGCCGCGCCCGCCTGGGTGTGCAGAAGCGCCCGCAGCGCCTCGAAGCCGGGGGCGGCGAACTCGCCAGTGATCAGCGCCGCCAATTCGCTGCTGCCCAGCCAGGCTTGGGTTTTTTTGACAATCGCGATTTCGGATTTCAGCTCGGCGCAGAAGGACGTGGCGATGTCATGGGCGCGCTTTCCCGCGGGCGCGCCATGCGCCTGCCAGATGGCGGCTTCCAGGGCTGCCGCGTCGCCGCCAATTCCGGCAAAGAAACGGTCCATCTTGCGCCGGTCATTGCCCAGCGCCGCATCCAGCACCTGGCCCAGCGTATGCTCGCTGATGCGGTCCATCAGGAAGGAGACGGCGGCGGCCAGCCGCGCATCGCCGGAACCGGCCCGCTCCAGTATCTGCTGCCGCGCCTCGCCGATCAGGGCGCGGGCGGAACTGTCGTCCAGCACCTCGAAACCCGGCGCCACGCCCGCTTCCAGCGGAAAACGCGTCAGCACGATCTGGCAGAAGGCATGGATGGTGAGAACCTTCAGCCCGCCCGGCGTTTCCAGCGCCATGGCGAACAGCCGCCGCGCGCGGGGCAGGTCACCCATTGAAGCATCATTGGGCGCGCCGATGCCCGCGATTTTCTCCGTCAGCGCCGCGTCGGGCAGCATGGCCCATTCGCCAAGCTGCCTGAACAGGCGGTGCTGCATTTCCGCCGCCGCCGCCTTGGTAAAAGTCAGGCACAATATGTGCTGCGGCTTGGCCCCCGCCAGCAGCAGCCGTGTCACCCGGTTGGCCAAAGTGTGCGTCTTGCCCGACCCGGCATTGGCCGAGACAAAGGCGGAGATTTCGGGGTCTGACGCCAATATGGAGGGATCGGTCATTCCGCCTCCCCACTGGCCGACCATTCGCGCACCCGCGCCAGATGATCGTAATCGCCGTCCGGTTCGGCATGGAAGGGCATCACGCGGGAGACATAGGCGCTGGCGTCATCGTCATAGCGCGCCACCAGCGTCTTCAGCGCCGCCAACGCCCGCGTCACCAGATCATCCACATCGGGCAGGGGCACGGCCTTGCCCGCTTCTCGTCCGCCTGCCAGTTTCAAATAGATCAGTTCTTCCGCCGCCTGCTTGCCGATTTCGGTGAAGCCGCCGGATGCCAGCATGGCAGCCTCCAGCGGCAGTTGTGGCGCGATCATGCGCTCTACCTGTTTCCGGGTCGGCACGGCGCCGGTCTTGTAATCGATGATCGCGGCCTTGCCGCCGGGAAGAACGTCAATACGGTCGGCGCGACCGCTCAAGACAAAGTCGCCGCCCTTTGATCCGGTGATGGTGAGCGTGCCTTTCACTTCCAGCCAGGGGCGCGGATTGGCCAGGCGGCGCTCGCGCTCATAGGAAATGAACCATTGCGCCGCGCTGAGGAAACGCGGCCGCCAGACCGCCAGCGCCGCCCTGGGAATGCCCTCATCCTCGAAGATCTCGTCGGCCATCGCGGCAAGCTGCAACGGTGCGTCATCGGGCAATGTCACGGGGTATTTGGCGATGAACAGCTCCAGCGCCTTGTGCAGGGCGGTGCCGCGCTCCAGCGGGCCGATCTCTTCGCTCAGCGCCTTCCATTTGCGCAATTTCAGGACATGGCGCGCATAGATGGCATAGGGATCGCGCAGCCAGGTTTCGATCTCGGTGACGGACAAGGCGCGGGGCCGCGCACCCAGCGGCGGCGTCGGCGCGGGCCGGGCGGCGGGCGGCACGGCTTTCACCTCGCTCAAACCCCGCGTCCAGCCGATCTGCGGCGCAGCTGCAACCTTCAACCCCAGCCCCTTCGTCAACTGCTCCAGCCTTTGCAGCCAGCGCGAGGCGATGGTGGGTGCGCCATCGGCTTTCAAGGCGCGGGTCAGCAGCACGCGTGGTCCCGCCGCCAGCATGGCAAAGTCATGCGCCGCCAGGCCGATGAAACGCTCGGGCTGTTCCAGGCCCAATGTCTGGCGCATGGGGCGCGAGAACCAGGGATCGGCGGGCGGGGCAGCGGGCCAGGTGCCTTCGTTCAACCCGCCCAGGATGGTGAGATCGAAATGCTGCAGCCGCGCTTCCAGCGGGCCCAGTATGGCGATGGCCCGTGACGCGGGCTGCGACAGGCGCACGGCGGCCTTCATCGCCAGGCCATGGAAGAAGGCGGGATAGTCGCCCGGATGAATGGGCAGCAGGTCGTGCGCACTTTCCAGCAACTGCGACATCAGGCGCGTGGCGGCTTCGCCATCCGGCCCGCGCCACAATGGGCAATCGGTGATGACCGCGCCACACGCCATGTGCTCGGCCACGGTGATGTGGATATTGACCAGCACATCCAGCGCGATTTCATTTTTTGCAAAACCGGCTTCCAGCGGCGCCAGCGCCGCCGCCACCTGCGCCCACCATGCGATCAGGGTGCCGTCTTTTTCCGTGCCGCGCTCGCTGCCGGCAAGCTTGGCAAGATGCCGCGTGATGCCATCAAGGCCCGCATCGGGTCGCGGCCCGCGCAAGGCGCGGTCCAGCCTGCGCGCCATGGCGCGGAATGCCGCCGCATCGCCGCCCAACGTGGCGAAGGGATGTTTCAGCAGCGCCAGCAGCGGCACCGGCGCGAAACCGGCTTGCGCCGCTTCCGCCACCAGGCACAGGAACGCGCCCGCGCTCATATGCGCCAGCGGGCGTCCGGCGGAATCATCCACCGTAATGTCCCAGCGCCGCAATTCACCCGCCACGCGCCGCGCCAAAGACCGGTCCGGCGTCACCAGCGCGGCGCGGGCATTTTCCGTCTCCAGGCTTTCGCGCAAGGCCAGCGCGATCACCAGCGCCTCTTCGGCGGGGTCGGCGGCTTCGGCCAATGTCAGGCCATCAAGGCCGCGTTCCATTCCGCTGCCGCCTTTCCTGTCCGCCAGCGCCCGCCAGGCATCGGTGGTGGGCGCGGGGCGCAAGACTTCGCTCAGCAAGGGCTGGCGTGGGGAAGGGACGGTGTCATGCCAGTCGGCAACGTCCGCGCGGTCCGCGCCGATCTCGTCCAGCAGCTTCTTCAGGCCGAATTGCGGATGGCCGGGATCGTCGTCCAATCCCGCCCAGCTTTTTTCATCCAAGTGCCGGTCCAGCCCCGGCAGGATCACCGCGCCGTTGGGAAGGCCCGCGATGGTTTTCAACAGCGCCGCCGTGGCCGGCACCGAACCGGTGGAACCCGCCGCAATCACCATGCCGGGTGGCGGGTTGCTTTTCAGGCGTTCACACAGCCGCGTCAGCGCCTGGTTGCGCCGCGCTGCCGGGTCGCTGCGCTTTTCCTTTTCCAGCAGTTTGGGCCATTCCAGCTTTATCAGAAGCAGGAATTGCGAAATCTCGTCCCAATGCCTGGCCAGCGCCGGTGTCGCCAGTTTCTCCAGCGCCCCCCAATCCGCATTCTGGGTTTCGATTTCGTCCATCAGCAGCGCCAGGCTTTCCGCCAGCCCCGCCGCGCCCGCAAAGGAGAGTCCGCCGCCGCGCGTGTGATCCCACTTGGCGATCAAGGTGGCCAGCAGCAACTGGCGACGGATGGGCGCGATGACAGGGGCCAGGTCCAGTTCGTCGAACAGGCGGTCATCTTCCTCCGTCTCGCCCAGGGCGCGGAATTGCGGCAACAGCGCCGCACCGCCCAGCACGCGGGCGAAAGCGTCGCCGAATGTGCGCGCCGCGCGCCGGGTGGGCAGGAAGATGGTGGTGGAGGACAGCGCAAAGGTGCCGGGGCCTACCCGCGTGCTCAAACCTTTGGCCAGCGCCTCGGCGAAATTGGCGCCCGCCGGAATGGTGAAGAGCTTTGGCGCCGTCATGCCTGCGCCAGAAGCGCGTCGGCTTCGGCGCGGGCGGCCGGATCGCCCACATGGATCCATTGGCCGTCCAGCACCGTGCCGTAGAGGCGGCCTGCGGCGATGGCGCGGTCCCACATCAGGTTGGTGGAAAACTCGCCTTCCGGCGAATCCGCGAACAGGCGCGGATGGATGATCTGCACGCCGGGATAGGCAAAGGGCGATGTCGCGCCGGAAGGCACGCGGCCCAGATGGCCGCCTGCATCCTTCACGAAATCGCCGCGCCCGTCATAGCCCAGCGCCGTGGCGCGGTCCGCCAGCAGCAGCAACCCGTCCATGCGGGTCGCGTCCCACTCCTTGATCATGCGCGGCAGCGCGGGCGCGCCATGCTCCATCCAGATGGAATCGGAATTCAACACAAAGAACGCTTCGCCGCCAAATCGCGGCAGCGCCCGCGCCACGCCGCCGCCCGTTCCCAGCAGCGCGTCGCTTTCCAGGGAATAGTGAATCTCGATGTCGCGGCGCCTGTCCAGGTGATC
Organism: Alphaproteobacteria bacterium; assembly: GCA_947465395.1. Taxonomy (GTDB): domain Bacteria; phylum Pseudomonadota; class Alphaproteobacteria; order Micropepsales; family Micropepsaceae; genus Rhizomicrobium. The sequence continues at coordinate 41,073 of CANIAL010000002.1, forward strand.
GCGCAGCATCTGCGCCTTGTAGTGCAGGTTGATCACCGCCTTGCCCACGCCTGCATCCACCAGCCGGTCCAGGGCATGGTCGATCAGCGCACGGCCGCCCACCGTCACCAGCGGCTTGGGCCGGTCATCGGTGAGGGGGCGCATGCGCGTGCCCAGCCCCGCCGCCATGATCATGGCGCTGTTGATCACGCAGGTTCCTTTTCCAGATGCGGCACGCTGCGCTTGTCCTTTGGAATTAAACGCTCATAGAAACCGCGCAAATCGGCCAGCGCCGGATGCGCCAGGTCGCGGTCCAGATAGCTCCAGACCAGCGGCAGCAGGGACAGATAACGCCGCTTGCCATCGCGCTGGAACAGGCGTGCGAAGATGCCCACGATCTTGATGTTGCGCTGGGCCGCCATCAGCGCCATGTCGCGGCGAAACTGTTCTTCATTCATGCGGGCGCCGTCTTCGGCCAGCGCGGACAGATAATGCTGCAGCGTGTGCTCACCCAGTTCCGGCGAAACGGCGCGGCGGGCATCTTCGGTGAGAGAGATCAGATCATAGGCGGGTGATCCCGCCACCGCATCCTGGAAGTCAATCATCCCCACCCGTGCCACGCCGTCCCGCTCCGGCAGCCAGAGCAGATTCTGCGCATGGTAATCGCGGTGCACGAAGACGGGCCTGGCGGTGGAAAGATCATCCAGCGCGGCCGTCCATAATTTGCGATGCTGTTCCACTTCCGAATCCGTGAGGCCACGTTGCAGCGCCAGCGGCAGGAACCATTCCATGATCAGGTTGGTTTCCGCCAGCATGGCGATGATGTCATAGGCATGCAGGGGCATGTCGCCCGGCAGCATTTTCGGCGCGGGCTGGCGGTGCAGCCGCGCCAGCGCCCGCGCCGCGCCCGCATACAGGTCATGTTCGTCTGCGCCCGCCGCCAATGCGTCGGTGAAAAGCCGGTCGCCGAAATCCTCGATCAGCAGCAGGCCCGCTTTATGGTCAGCCGCATATATCTCCGGCGCGGCCAGGCCCTGCGCCCGCAGATGATCGGCGGCGGCGGCAAAGCGTTTGCAATCCGCGCCCGCCAGCCGCGCCACGGCGTTATAACCTTGCCGTGTTTCGGTATCTCCCGCTGGCGCCGCATCCGGATCGGGTGGCTGGATCATCAGAAGCGCGCTTTTTCCGTCCATCGCCAGCCGCGCATAGCGCCGTGCGGACGCATCGCCGGGCAGCGGCGTCATGGTGGCCGCACCCCAACCGGCGGCGCGCAGAAATTCAGGTATCACGTCAGACATGGGCGCGCTCCAGCACCGCCCAGCGGGCGGGACCTTCCAGCATTGCCTTGCGGCCCGCCGTCCCGTCCGACAGCCGCACCATCAGCATCTCGCCCGGCAATGATGCCCGCTCCGGCCATTCCACCAGCGCCGCGCCGTCATCCAGCGCGTCCTCAAGCCCCATCTCGGCCAGTTCGGCGGCATGCTTCAACCGGTACAGGTCATAATGATGGATGGTCAGCCCCGGCGTCTCATAGGGTTGCACCAGCGTGAAGGTGGGGCTTGGCACATCGCCCATGACCCCGCGCGCGCGCAGGATGGCGCGGGCCAGTTCGGTCTTGCCGGCGCCCAGCGGCCCGGACAGCGCCACCAGGTCGCCGGGCTTTAGCGCGCCGCCGATCCGCGCGCCCAAGGCCATGGTCGCGGCCAGGTCCGGCAACGCAATCTCCATATGGAAAATCATGGCCTGTTCTAGCCCGCGTTTGGCCTATCCTCAACGCACATTGCGTGGGCCTTCATCCCCATGTTAGCCCGGCCTGCCTCCCCTGCGCGGCAAAGCCGCTGGCGGGGGAGGTGGCCGCAGCAACGCGAAGGATGTCCAGCGGACATACGAGCAAAGTTGCGAAGGCCGGAGGGGGTAAAAAGGAAAGAAATGACGCAAATTCTCATCATCGGTGCGGGCCAGGCGGGCCTGACGGCGGTCCAGACCCTGCGCGGCGAAGGCTTTGACGGGGCCATCACCATGCTGGGCGACGAATCCTTCGCGCCCTACCAGCGGCCGCCTCTGTCCAAGGCCTATCTGCTGGGCGCCTTCGCCCGCGAGCGGCTGTTTCTCAAGCCCGATGCCTTCTATGCGCAGGCCGGGTGCGAACTGCTTCTCAACGCCCGGGCCGAGGCGATTGACCGCGCCGCGCACACCGTGCGCCTGGCCGATGGCAGGGTGCTGGCTTACGACAAGCTGATGCTGGCCACCGGCACGCGGGTACGCAAACTCACATGCCCCGGCGCGGATTTGCCCGGCGTCTTTTACCTGCGCGACATTGCCGATGTGGATGCAATTCAGCCTGTCTTCACGGCGGGCGCGAAGCTGGCGGTGGTGGGCGGCGGCTATATCGGGCTGGAAGTGGCGGCGGTGGGCGCCAAGCGCGGGCTTGATGTGACGGTGTTCGAGGCCATGGACCGGCTGATGGCCCGCGCCGTCAGTCCGGCAGTGTCGGCTTTCTACAAAACCGAACATGAAAAGGCGGGTGTGAAGCTGCTGCTGAACACCGGCGTGGAAGCGTTTGAGGGCGCGGGGAAAATCGAGGTGGTGCGCGCGGGCGGCGTGCGCCATCCCGCCGACATGGTGCTGGTGGGCATCGGCGTCTTGCCCAACGACACGTTGGCACGCGATGCGGGCCTGGCTTGCGATGACGGCATCGTGGTGGACCGCAGCGCCATGACATCCGATCCCGACATCTTCGCGGCCGGCGACTGCACCCGCCATCATGGCCGCGAAGGCGTCGCCATCCGCCTGGAATGCGTGCAGAACGCCATTGACCAGGCCAAGCATGCCGCGCTGGCCATGCTGGGGCGGCCCCAGACCTATTCCGAAGTGCCGTGGTTCTGGTCGGACCAGTATGATTTGAAGCTGCAGATGGCGGGGCTGGCGCGCCCGGATGATACAATAATCCTTCGCGGCGATCCCGTATCCCGCAAATTCGCCGTCTTTCATCTGCGCGATGGCAAGGTTGCGGCGGTGGAAGCGGTCAATGCCGGGCCGGAATATCTGATGGGACGCAAATTGATCGCGGCCAACGCGGCGGTGCCGCCGGAAAAGCTGGCCGACATGTCCATCGCCATGAAAGACATGCTCTGATGCCACGCATCACTTTCATCGACCCGGACGAGGGCGAGCATGTGGTGGACATCCCGCTGGGCTGGTCGCTGATGGAAGGGGCGGTGCGCAATCTTGTCCCCGGCATTGACGCGGATTGCGGCGGCGCCTGCGCCTGCGCCACCTGTCACGTTTACGTGGACCCCAAATGGATCGCCGCCTTGCCGCCCAAGGGCGAGATGGAAGAGACCATGCTGGATTTCGCGCTCGCCACGGCGCCAAACTCGCGCCTGTCGTGCCAGATACGGGTCACGTCCGACATGGAGGGGTTGGTTCTGCGCATTCCTGTAGACCAGCACTGATTACAGGTACGCGATCCGGTCGCCATTCTCGTCGCGGTCACCATCCTGGATGCGGCGGGGAATATGGCAGCGCACCAGGGTCCCGGTGCCGCTCTCGATTTCTACCCAGCCGTCATGCAGTTCCAGGAAGCGGTTGACCAGCGCCAGCCCCAGCCCCGCGCCGGCGCGCTGGCCGGAATGGCTGCGGGCCGAGAAACGTTCAAAGACATTGGCCTTCACATCCGGCGCCAGGCCGGGGCCATTGTCGGCCACGGAAATCTGAACGTCTTCGCCCACGATGCGGCCGGTGAGCGTAATGACGCCGCCGCGCGGCGTGAACTTGAAGGCGTTGGACAGAAGGTTGAACACCACCTGGCGCATGCGGCGCTGGTCGGCCAGGAAGATGCCCGCGCCCGGCAGGCAATCCAGCCGCAAGGTCAAATCCATCTTCTCGGCCCATTCGCCGGCATGGTTGGCGACATCGGCCAGCAAGCCGTAAAGATCAATCCGCTCCAGCTCCAGTCGCAGCGCGCCGGATTCCACCAGCGCCAGGTCGAGGATATCGTTGACCAGGTCTTTCAGGCTGTGCGAGCCGGAAACGATGGCCTGCACATATTCTTCCTGGCGGGTGTTGAGCGCGCCCGGCACGCCCGACGCCAGATGCTCGGAAAAGCCCAGGATGGTGTTCAGGGGCGTACGCAGTTCGTAGCTGACATGCTTGATGAAATCCGATTTCAGCCGGTCCGCGGCTTCCAGCGCATCGTTGCTGTCGCGCAGCGCCGTCTCGATGCGGAAACGGTCGGTGACGTCCGCGAATGTCACCAAAATGGCGCCATCGGGCAAAGGCGACAGGCCCAGGGAGAGAATGCTGCGGTCATTGCGCTCCACATCGCCCAGATCGCGCTTGATGGCCGCGCCGGAAACAATGTCATGGACCAGCCGCTCCCACATGGGCGCATCGCCGAACTTTGGCGTGCAGAGGGCGGCAATGGCGCGCACATGCGGCTCGCCCGCCAGGTCAGCCTCGTTCAAATCCCAGATGCGGGCGAAGGCGGCATTGTGCAGTTTCAGTTTTCCGTCGGGGCCGAACACCGCCACGCCTTCGACCAGCGTATCCAGCGTGGCGGATTGCACCTTGATCAGCGTGTTGTAGCGCGATTCCAGCGCCAGTCTTTCGGTGACGTCTTCATACAGGAATGTCAGCCCGCCGAACGGATGCGGCTGGGTGACCACGCGCATTGTCTGCCCGCCGGGGATATGCCACAGCTCTTCGGTGGTGCCTTCGCGGGAAGAGCCGCCGCGATACATGTCCATCCGCGCCCGTTTCCAGGCCTGGTAGTCGCGCTGTTCCGGCAGCCGCCGCGCTTCGCGCAGCCGGTCCAGGATTTCGCCGTCGGATGGATGCTTGTCCAGCCAGGTTTCGGGCAGGCTCCATAGGCGGGCAAAGGCGCGGTTGTAGAAAGACAGTTTCTGGTCGCGGTCGAAGATCGCCACCGCCGTGGCCAGCTTGTCCAGCGTGTCGGCATGGGCGTCCACATGCTGCTGCAGCCGCGCCTCGGCGGCGGCGACTTCGGTGACATCGGCGGCGGTGCCGATGATGCCGGCATCGCCCAGCGGAATCTCGGTGAAGGTGATGGCGCGGCGCTGCCCGCCCACAACGGCAAAGCGTTTCGCCTCCAGCATCACATTCTGGGCGCGGGCGCTGGCGGCCAGGTCGCGCTCGGTCTTGTCCAGCGACACTTGCGCGGCGCGGGCTGCATCAAGATTTTCGGCGCCCGTGCTGGCCAGGAAGGCGTGGTTGCCCCAGGTCAGCGCCAGCCCCTTGTCGCGCAGCCAGACCGGAATGGGCAGCGCGTCCAGTATGGCGCGGAAATCGGCGGAGGCGGCTTCCACCACCGGCTCGTCCAGCCACACTGCCGCCATGCCGCCCACGGCGCGGCCGCGCGCCACCAGCTTGCGGCCATGATGATCGGAAACGGGAATCTTGAAGGCGATGCCGCGGTCGGAAAGATCATCAAGCGCCTTGGACAAAGCCAGCGCGTCCGCGCCCTTCAGGCAGGCGTTCAGCATTTCCTCGCCGCCGCCATACGAGAAGGGGCCTGAGCCGTCGCGGCCCCATACCACCAGCGCCTCGCGCCCCGCGCCCAGCAGCGCGTCGCGTTCGCCCACCGCGCTCTTGCTGCGCGCGCCGGTCAGGCGCAGCGAACGGCGAAGCCGCATGGCGGTGCGCTGTTCGGCCAGCGCCCACAGCGATGCGGCGATGGCCAGCGCCACAGCGCCTGCCGCAAGCGCACTGAGCGCGATCAGGCGCCCGGCATCCATGCTCATGGCCAGCGAGACCATGGCGGGCGGCGTGGGCAGGACGGTCTGGGCAAAGGCTGGGAGCGGCAGAGACGAGAAAGCAGCGGTCAGGGCCATTGCCCAGCCCGAACCCGCTCTGTTCCCGTGTCCCAAAATGGGACTCATGCCGATAGCCCCCGTTAACCCGCCGCGAATCGGCGAATCACTTTAGAATCAACAAGATAACTCTGGGGGGCGAGTCCGCATAGGGATTGTGGTTAAGAAAGTATGAAAAACCATATGCGGCAAAAACCGCTGGATTTAGCGGATTTATGAGTCGGTTCAGACCGTTAAGGAATCTGCGCCCCGCACCAGGCCGTCGTCAGCCTGGCAGCAGGTTCTGGATATAGGACCGGGGGCGATAGCCGCGGGCGCGCATGCAGCGGCCATAGGTCCGGTTGAAGAGCCGGTTCTGGTCATAGCGGGTGCCGCCCTGGGCCTTGAGATCATAGGCCAGATAGTCATCCGCCTGCACCTGGCAGGCGGCAGTATCGGCGCCGAACCGCTCCGCCGTCACCCCGCCCGGGTAAAAGCCGTCGCTGCCCGGCCGCTCGATGCTGGTGCAGCCCGCAAGGACTGCCAACGCCAGAGCGGCCAGGAGCGCGCGCATCAATACCGATAGGTTTCGGGCTTGTAGGGACCGACCTTGGGGATGGAGATGTAATCGGACTGCTTGGTGCTGAGTTCCGTCAGCTGCACGCCGATCTTGTCCAGGTGCAGGCGCGCCACCTTTTCGTCCAGCACCTTGGGCAGCACATAGACCTTTTTCTGGTACTTGCCCGTGTTCTGCCACAGCTCGATCTGGGCCAGGGTCTGGTTGGTGAAACTGGCGCTCATCACGAAGCTGGGATGGCCCATGGCATTGCCCAGGTTCACCAGGCGGCCTTCAGACAGCATGATGATGCGCTTGCCGTCGGCGAACTCGATCTCGTCCACCTGCGGCTTGACGTTGTGCCACTTCAGGTTCTTGGTCGCGGCAATCTGGATCTCGCTGTCGAAATGGCCAATGTTGCAGACAATGGCGCGGTCCTTCATGGCCCGCATATGCTCGATGGTAATGACATCCACATTGCCGGTGGCGGTGACGAAAATGTCGGCGCGGGGCGCGGCATTTTCCATGGTCACGACTTCATAGCCTTCCATGGCGGCCTGCAGCGCGCAGATGGGATCGATTTCCGACACCATCACGCGGCAGCCGGCCTGGCGCAGCGACGCGGCCGAGCCTTTGCCCACATCGCCGAAACCGGCGACCATGGCGACCTTGCCGGCCATCATCACGTCGGTGCCGCGGCGGATGCCGTCCACCAGCGATTCCCGGCAGCCATACAGATTGTCGAATTTCGACTTGGTGACGCTATCATTCACATTGATGGCGGGGAACAGCAGCTTGCCTTCCTTTTCCATCATGTACAGGCGATGCACGCCCGTGGTGGTTTCTTCCGACACGCCCTTGATGCTGGCGGCGACTTGCGCGAACCAGCCCTTGGGCTTGTCCTTGAGCAGGCGCTTGATCAGCGCATAGAAAACTTCTTCTTCCTCATTTTCCGGCTTGTCCAAAAAGGCCACATCGCCCTTTTCGGCGCGCAGGCCGTGATGCACCAGCATGGTGGCGTCGCCGCCATCATCCAGGATCATGTTGGGGAAGCCGCCGCCATGCCAGTCGAACAGGCGGGCGGTGTAGTCCCAGTAATCCGTCAGGCTCTCGCCCTTGACGGCGAAGACCGGAATGCCGGCGGCCGCGATGGCGGCGGCGGCATGGTCCTGCGTCGAATAGATGTTGCACGACACCCAGCGGATATCGGCGCCCAGCGCCTTCAGCGTTTCGATCAGCACGCCGGTCTGGATGGTCATGTGCAGGGAACCGGCGATGCGCGCGCCCTTCAGCGGCTGCGCCTTGCCATATTCGGCGCGGGTGGCCATCAGGCCGGGCATTTCGATTTCCGCGATGGTCAGTTCCTTGCGGCCCCAATCGGCCAGGGTGATGTCCTTGACGACATAATCGGTGAAGGCGGCCATGAAATTTCCTTTTGCTGGCACTGGCTTTCTTCCCCCGCATTGCAAAGCAATCGGGGGGGGGGGGGGAAGATGTCACAGCGAGGTGTTTGCCCTTTTGGCAAACCCGAGCTGCGACAGATGGGGGCGATATAGCAGCGGGCACCGCAACGGGCAAGAAGGATATAAAGAAATTCGCATATGATTTGGACGGGCGGATTTCTCGAGCAAAAACAGGGTGCTATGGCCCGGTCACGGTGTACCCGGCCTTGCGCAGCAGGGCCGGAACGCCAGTGGGGCCGGACAGGTGCCCCGCGCCCACGGTGATGAAAAAGCGCCGCTTCTCGCGCAGCATGGTCTGGATCTGCGCCGCCCAGCGGCGGTTGCGCGCATCCAGCAATTCCTCGCGCACGTCGGGATGGGCCTCCAGCCCTTCATTCATCAGGCGGCCAAGCTGGGCGGCATCGCCGCTGGCCCAGGCGCGGTACAATTTGTCCAGGTCTTCATCGCCCTTGTTGAAATCCTCAAGGTCGCTTTCAAAGGAATGGATCTGCAATTCCTCGTCCGCCGGGGCCAGCAGCGCGAATTGCTGCTCCACCGTTTCCAGGTACCGCATGGATTTGTGCGCGGCGCTAGCCTCTGCCATCACGGCGCGGTCAACACCGGCTTCGGGTGAATAATTGGCCTGCTTGCCCTCGGCCACCAGCAGCTGCAGCGACACCAGCCAGGGTTTTTCCAGGTCCGTCATCGCCGGGTCCAGGTGCGCCTTTGCCATGGCTGCGTCGTAATTTTTTCGCGCCTCCTCGGACAGCAATGCGCGCAGCGACTGGCCCGGCTCCAGGAAACCATGCTGCTGGATCAGCGCCCGCATCCTGTCCATGGCGGGTTCTTCGTTGGAGACTTCAAAGACAAAGACATCGGCGCGGGCGATGGCGGCCTTCACGGGTTTGGTGTGCCAGTCCACGTCCGGCGGCAGCAGATGGATGGAACCCAGCAGGGTGACGTCGCCCTGCGGTCCCTTGATGTGCCAAAGCGCAGGCGTGGCATGGGTCGCCGCGGCAGCAGGCGCGAGCCACAATAGCAAAAAAAGCGCAGCCAGCTTCCGCATCGCGCTCTACTCTTCGCCGAATTTGGCTTCGATAAGTGCCAGCATGGCGGTCATGGCGGCATCCGCATCCGGGCCCACCGCTTCCAGGCCGATCTGGCTGCCCATGCTGGCGGCCAGCATCATCAGGCCCATGATGGAGCGGGCATTCACCCGCTGTTCGTCCTTGATGATGGTGATTTCCGATTCAAAGCGGGCGGCGGCTTCAACGACCTTGGCGCTGGCGCGGGCGTGAAGGCCGCGCTTGTTGGTGATCTCCGCCACGGCCTTGAGCGTTTCGCTCATACAGGCGCGCCCAGATCCGCGCTGCCGCAGCGCATGTATTTGCGGCCGGCATCAATGGCCTCTTTCACGGCCTGCTCCAGCGGCAGGCGGCCACGCACGTCAATCAGCTTGATCAGGCTGGGCAGGTTCACGCCCGCCAGCACTTCCACCTTGCCGCGATCAAGGACCGTCAGCGCCAGGTTGCAGGGCGTGCCACCGAACATGTCGGTGGCGATGACCACGCCCTTGCCGGTGTCCACCGCCTTGGCGGCGGCGGCGATCTCGTGCTGGCGGCGTTCGATGTCATCTTCCGGCCCGATGCAGACGGCGCGCAGCTGGGTTTGCGGCCCCACCATATGCTCCATCGCGGCGATGAATTCCTGGGCCAGGCGGCCATGGGTCACAAGCACAAGTCCGATCATTTTTGTTCCAGCATGCGTGAAGGCGGGGAAACTAGTGAGGAAGCTTGGGCGGGGAAAGCCTTATTTCAAGGCTCGTTAAAACTGTCGCGGAAAAGGCCTTTGGAAAAAGCCGCCAAAGCCGCCCGTATTTTGGCCGTTGCGGCAGGTGCATGGCCATCCAGCGCGATAATGGGCACGGGTTTGGCGGCAAAAGGCGCGCTGTAAAAGCGTGGGCGGGGCAGGCGGGGGCCGCGCTTGCCCAGTTGCACCACCAGCGCCAGTTTTGCGCTTTTGGCATAGGGCATGGCGATGATGCCCATCTCCCGCACTTCCATCAGCCCGGCGATGGTCGCGGGCGCACGCGCCATCAATGCGCCGCCGCGCAGGAACAGATCGGTGCGGTCATCGGCGACAAGCTTGGCGCCTTCGTCCAGCAACCGCAGCGCCAATTCGGATTTGCCCGTGCCGCTCTTGCCCAGCAGCAAGACTCCCCGCTTGCCGATGGCGATACATGTCGCGTGGATATTTTTTGTTTTCATGAACTCAGCGGCAATTCGACAGTGAAGCGCGCCCCGCCACCCGGAACATTTTCCGCCCACACCCGTCCGCCCGCATTCTGGGTGATCTGGCGCACGATGGAGAGGCCCAAGCCAGAATGTTTCCCGAAATTGTCGCTGGGCCGTTCGGTATAGAAACGCTCGAAGATGGATTCCAGGTTTTCGGCGGGGATGCCGGGACCGCTGTCTTCCACCGTGATGCGGGCCGACACATTCTGCCGCCGCGCCGTCACGCGGATTTCCCCGCCCGCCGGGCTGAAGGAAATGGCGTTGTCGATCAGGTTGCGGAAAATCTGGCCCAGCCTTTCATCATGGCCGCGCACCCGCGCCCCCGCCGGCAACTGGTCCTGCAAGGTGACGCGGTACCCTTCCGTCAGGCCCGTGACGCCATAGATTTCCACCAATGTCGCCAGCAGATGCGAGATATCAATCTCGCTGCGCGTCTCGCGGTTCAGCTCTGCATCCAGGCGCGAGGCATCGGAAATGTCGGTGATCAGCCGGTCAATGCGCTTCACATCCGCGCGCACCATGTCCATCAGCCGGGCGCGGGTTGCCGCATCGGGCGCGCGCACCAGCATCTCCATGGCGTTGGCCAGCGATGTCAGCGGGTTTTTCAATTCATGCGCCACGTCGGCGGCGAATCGCTCGATGGCGCCGATGCGGTCATATAGCGCCGCCGTCATTTCCCGCAAGCTGTCGGCCAGATCGCCGATCTCGTCCTGGCGTTCGGGAAAGCCGGGAATGGCGTCACGCCCGCCCTGGCCCTGGCGCACAAGATCGGCCGCCGCCGCCAGCCGCCGCACCGGCTCGGCGATGGTGTTGGCAAGGTAGAATGACGACAGCAGCATCACCGCGAACGCCACCAGCACAACCTCGAACAGGCGCGCGCGTTCCTGGCGCAATATGTCGTCAATGTCGCCGCCTTCGGTGGAGACGAACAGCACGCCATAAATGGCGCGGAAGCGTTCCACCGGCGTCGCCACCGACAGCACCAGCTTGTTCTGTTCGTTGACGCGCTCGGCGCTGAAGGTGCGCCCCTCCATCGCCTCGTTCACTTCGCGGTAGATGCGCCCGTCATCGCCGCCTTCATGGTAGGGCGCCAGTTCCGTGAAAGGCCTGACCCCCATGATGCCGTCATAGACGCGCTCCACGCCCTGGCGCATGCGCGAGAGCCGGTCCATCGGCGGCAGCGCCGCCACCTGCACCAGGTTGCGCGCCAGCAGCATGCGAGTGTCCAGCACCAGCTTGCCATTGGGAAGATAAAGTCGCGCCCGCAAACGCGTCGGCGTGATCATCTGGCGCAGAAGCGGCTCCGCATCCGCGATCTTCAAGGTGTGGCTGGAGGTATCGGTGGCATATTCCGCCAAGGTACCGGCCACGATGGCGGCCTGTTCCTGCACGCCGGTCAGCCGCTCTTCCACCAGCCCGCGGCCCGTCACCTGCACGCCGATCACGCCGCCCGCCACCACGATAAGGGCAATGGCGTTCAGCGCAATGATGCGCCAGGTCAGCGCCGAGAAATGCGGCATGCCCGGACTCTATTCCTTGTAGCGATAGCCCACGCCGTACAGGGTTTCGATGGCGTCGAAATCGTCGGCCACCACCTTGAATTTTTTTCGCAACCGCTTGATGTGGCTGTCTATGGTGCGGTCATCCACATAGACCTGGTCGTCATAGGCCGCATCCATCAGGCTGTCGCGGCTTTTGACAAAGCCGGGGCGCTGCGCCAGCGCCTGCAGGATCAGGAACTCCGTCACCGTCAGCCGCACCGGCTTGCCGTCCCATGTGCATTCATGCCGCTGCGGGTCCAGCGCCAGCTTGCCGCGCACCAATGCCTCGGCCTTGATCTCGCCGGGGGCGGCGGGCGTCGTGCCCTTGCCTTCGGCGCGGCGCAGCACGGCGCGCACGCGTTCCAGCAACAGGCGCTGGGAGAATGGCTTGCGGATATAATCATCGGCCCCGGCATTCAGGCCCATCAGCTCGTCAATCTCTTCGTCCTTCGACGTCAGGAAGATCACCGGCAGGTCCGCGCCCTGGCGCAGGCGGCGCAGAAGCTCCAGGCCGTCCATGCGCGGCATTTTGATGTCCAGGATGGCAAGATCGGGCGGCGATGCCAGCAGCGCGGTCAGGGCGGCGGCGGAATCCGAAAAGCCCTGCACATGATAGCCTTCCTGCTCCAGCAGCATGCTGACGGATTCCAGGATATTCTTGTCGTCATCAACCAGCGCGATATTGGCCATGGACCCTGTCCCGCGGCGCGTTTCGCGCCCGATTTTTGCTTTCAACGCGCAGTATAGGGCCTTGTTCGCCAAAGCAAAGCCCGTGACACTGGTGGCATGAACCAGCCCGTATTTCTGTCCGAAAATGCCGCTGTTCGATACCGGCGGCATCGTCCGGCATATCCCAAACGCCTCACCGACCGGGTGATCGGCCTGGCGGGCCTCAAGTCCGGCGACGCGGTGCTGGACCTTGGCGCGGGGCCGGGGTTCCTGGCGCTGGCCTTCGCGCAAGCCGGCATGAACGTCACCGCCGCCGACCCCGATGCGGACATGCTGGCGGTGGCGGACGCTGCGGCCCGCGCGGCGCATGTGAAACTGGAACCTTGGCGCGGCGGTTCCGCCGATCTCACCCCCGATATGGGGCCGTTCAGGCTGGTGACAATGGGGCGCTCATTCCACTGGATGGACCGTGCGCCCACCCTTGCGATGCTGGATCGCATCGTGGCGCAGGGCGGCACCATCGCGCTGTTCCATGATGCCCATCCGCCGGTGCCGGAAAATGCCTGGTTCAAGGTGATGTGCGATATCGCGGGCAAGTTCGGCAAGATCGGTTCCGGTGGCGGCGGGTATGGTGGCGGCCATCACCGGTACGAGCCTTATTTGTTCGCCTCCGCCTTCACGCAGCTGGACGGCAGCAGCGTCACGGAGCGGCGCGCCATCACCGCCGATGACATTGTGGGCCGGGTGACGTCCTTAAGCGCCTGCGGACCGGAAAAATTGGGCGACCAGACACCAAGGATGGAAGCGGCGCTGCGCGAGGGGCTTGCGAAGCTGTCCCCGGACGGCGAGTTTGTGGAAGTGATCGAGTTTGTGGCGCTTCTGGCGCGGCGGGGAGACGTTTAATGCTGGCCAATTATGTGGGCGGGTCCATCAACCTGGTGGCGCTTTTGCTCTATGCCTATTTCTGCCCCGCCATCATCGCCTTCTGCCGCGGGCATCACCGCTTCTGGCTGATCCTGTTGGCGAATGTGCTGATCCTGCCGGTGCAGGTGTCGCTGGCCTGGCGCTTCTTTCCGGGCTGGCTGCAGTTTGCGGGCATGGGGCCGCTGAACGCACTGGCCATGGTGGCGGCGATCTATCTGGGGCCGGGCTGGCTGGCGGTGATGGCCTGGGCCTCGGCCACGCCGGCGAAACCAAAGGCTTGGATGCTGGCGGCGCATGAAAGCAAATATTTCGATCTCTTCATGGCGCTGCCGCTGATCCTGTGGTTCGGCACCGGCGCGCTGGCGCTGCGCCCGACCTTGGTGGAGGAGGGCAACGACATATTGGCGGGCACCGCCACGGCTTTCATTTACTTGCGCTTCTTCGCGCTGGCGGCGGCGGCGGGGTTCAACCTGCTGCTGGTGTACCTGCTGGTGGTGCGCGACAAGCCGGTGAAAAGGTCGAACGGGCTCGCGCCGCGTTTCTTCGGTTTTGCCGGGACTTTTTTGGGCGTAGCCATCCTGCATCTGCCGGTGGCTTCGCTGTCATTTCCCATGCAGGCGCTGGCGGCGGCGCTGGTCGGCATTGGCAGCCTGGGATCGCTGCTGGTGCTGGCGCGGCTTGGCAAGGCCTTTTCCATCATGCCCGAGGCGCGGCGGCTGGTGACGGGCGGGCCTTATTCTTACGCCCGCCATCCGCTTTATGCAGTGGAGGCATTCACCCTGATCGGCACCGCCATCCAGTTCGCCCAGCCCTGGGCGGGCGTGCTGGCGGCGGCGGTGATCGTGCTGCAGGTCACGCGCAGTCTGCATGAAGAGCGGGTGCTGGTGGCGGCCTATCCGGAATATGTGGCGTACCGCGCCAGGACGAAGCGGTTCATCCCGGGCATTATCTGAACGTGCAACATCGCAGGTCCGCCTCCCGAGCGCGGGCGAAGCCCGCTGGCGGGGGAGGTGGCCGTAGCATCCCGCCGCCCACTTCTGTTCAAGAGGGCGGCGGAAAGATGCGAAGGCCGGAGGGGGAAATCAAAAACTAAACAAATTCCACTTTCAGGATTTCGTACGACTTCGCGCCACCGGGCGCGGCGACTTCCACCGTGTCGCCCTTGGACTTGCCGATCAGGGCGCGCGCGATGGGCGATGACAGCGAAATGCGGCCCGCCTTGGCGTCCGATTCCACGTCGCCCACGATCTGGTATTTGCGCTTTTCGTCCGTGTCTTCGTCCACCAATGTCACGGTGGCGCCGAACTTGATGCTGGTGCCTGAAAATTTGGAAATATCAATCACTTCGGCCCGGCCAATCTGGTCTTCCAGTTCCATCAGCCGGCCTTCGATGAAGCTCTGCTTCTCCTTGGCGGCGTGATATTCGGCGTTTTCCGACAGGTCGCCATGGGCGCGCGCTTCGGCGATGGCCGCGATGATGGCGTGGCGCTCCACATTCTTGAGCTGGTTGAGTTCGGTCTCCAGGCCCTTGAAGCCCGAAGCGGTCATGGGAATTTTTTCCATCGGCCTGATTCCTGCGAAGCAAAAGAAGCCAATCCGGCCGGGATTGGGCCAGAGGAGCCAGCTTAAAGCATTGATATACCTGGATTTCCCGAAACGCGGGCGCCCAGCCTACCCCAAAGAGTAAGACTGCAGGGGGGCGACTTCAAGTGAGCCTTCCTTGAGCGCCTGGATGGCCAGGGTCGCGGCCCGGGCGCCCGCCATGGTGGTGTAATAGGGCACCTTCAACGTCAGCGCCGCGCGGCGGATGGACGAAGAGTCGGCCAGCGCCTGGGCGCCGTCGGTGGTGTTGAAGACCAAATGGATTTCGCCGTTCTTCAGCGCATCCACCACATGCGGACGGCCTTCCAGCACCTTGTTGATGATGCGCACCGGCAGGCCGGCATCGGCCAGCACGCGGGCCGTGCCGCTGGTGGCGACCAGCGAGAAACCCATGGTCAGCAAATGCCGCGCCGGTTCTTCCACCAAATCCTTGTCGCCGTCCTTCACCGAAATGAAGACCGCGCCCGACAGCGGCAGCCGCGTGCCGGCGCCGATCTGGCTCTTGGCGAAGGCGCGGCCGAAATTGCGGTCCAGTCCCATGACTTCGCCGGTGGAGCGCATCTCCGGCCCCAATATCGTGTCCACGCCGGGGAAGCGCGCAAAGGGCAGTACCGCTTCCTTGACGGACACGTGATCGGGATGCGGCGGCTTGAGATTGAACGATGCCAGCTTTTCGCCCGCCATCACGCGGGCGGCGATGGACGCGACGGGCAGGCCGATGGCTTTGGCTACGAAAGGCACGGTGCGGCTGGCGCGGGGGTTCACTTCCAGCACGAAAATCTCGTCGCCCTGGATGGCATATTGCACATTCATCAACCCGCGCACATTCAGCGCCACGGCCATGGCCTTTGTCTGGCGCTCGATCTCCGCGATGATGCTGGGCTTCAGGCTGTGCGGGGGAAGGGCGCAGGCGCTGTCGCCGGAATGCACGCCCGCTTCCTCGATATGCTCCATGATGCCCGAGATGAAGACCTCGCTGTCGCTGTCGCAGATCGCATCCACATCCACTTCCGTGGCGCGGTTGAGGAAGCCGTCAATCAGGACCGGGTTGTCGCCGGAAATGCGGAACAGCTCGCCCGAGCGCAACTGTTCGACCAGTTGCGCTTCGTCCGACACCACCACCATGCCGCGCCCGCCCAGCACGTAAGAAGGGCGCAGGATCACGGGATAGCCCACGGTCCGTGCCGCGGTCACCGCGTCTTCCGCCGTCATCACGGTGGCGTTGCGGGGCTGTTTCAAATGCAACTGTTCCAGCAGTTGCTGGAAACGCTTGCGGTCCTCGGCCAGGTCAATGGCGTCGGCGCTGGTGCCCAGGATGGGTACGCCGGAATCGCGCAGCAGGTTGGCCAGCTTCAGCGGCGTCTGGCCACCGAACTGCACGATCACGCCGACCAGGGTGCCCTTTTCCTGTTCCTTGGCCACGATCTCCAGCACGTCTTCGGCTGTCAGCGGCTCGAAGTACAGCCGGTCCGAGGTGTCGTAATCGGTGGAGACGGTTTCGGGATTGCAGTTGACCATGATGGTCTCATAGCCCTGCGCCGACAAAGAGTACGCCGCATGGCAGCAGCAATAGTCGAACTCGATGCCCTGGCCGATGCGGTTGGGACCGCCGCCAAGAATAATAATCTTCTTGCGGTCGGTGGGATTGGCCTCGCAGGCCACTTCACCGCCGAACGGCGTTTCATAGGTGGAATACATGTAAGGCGTCAGCGCCTGGAACTCCGCCGCGCAGGTATCAATGCGCTTGAAGCAGGGCCGCACATTCAGCGCGTGGCGCATGGCGCGCACATCGGCCTCGCGCATGTTCGCCAGGTTGGCAAGCCGCGCATCGCCAAAGCCCATGGATTTCAGGCGTCGCAGGCCGACCGCATCCTTGGGCAGGCCGTTCTTCCGCACCACGACTTCCGTCTGGATCAGGGCATCGATCTCGCCCAGGAACCAGGGATCATAGCCGGTGATCTTTTGAATCTCGTCCAGCGGGAAACCGAAGCGCATGGCCTGTGCCGCCACGCGCAAGCGGTCCGGCGTGGCTTTCGCCAGCGCGGCGCGGATGGCGGTCTTGTCGTCGGACATGACGATTTCATCCAGCCCAGTCAGACCGGTTTCCAAAGACCGCAGCGCCTTTTGCAGGGACTCCTGAAAAGTGCGGCCGATGGCCATGGCCTCGCCCACCGATTTCATGGCGGTGGTCAGGTTCGGCTCCGCCCCGGGGAATTTCTCGAAGGCAAAACGCGGGATCTTGGTCACCACATAGTCAATGGTGGGCTCGAACGATGCCGGCGTCACCTTGGTGATGTCGTTCTTCAGTTCGTCCAAGGTGTAACCCACGGCCAGCTTGGCGGCGATCTTGGCGATGGGAAAGCCGGTGGCCTTCGAAGCAAGAGCAGAAGACCGCGACACGCGCGGGTTCATCTCGATCACCACCATGCGCCCGTCCTTGGGGTTCACCGCGAACTGCACATTCGATCCGCCGGTTTCCACCCCGATCTCGCGCAACACTGCGATCGAAGCCGACCGCATGCGCTGATATTCCTTGTCCGTCAGGGTCAGGGCAGGGGCGATGGTGATGCTGTCGCCGGTATGCACGCCCATGGCGTCAATGTTTTCGATGGAGCAGATGATGATGCAATTATCGGCCTTGTCGCGCACCACCTCCATCTCGAACTCTTTCCAGCCCAGCACGGATTCCTCGATCAGCACTTCGTTGGTGGGGGATGCGTCCAGGCCGGATTCGATGATGGCGAAGAATTCTTCGCGGTTATAGGCGATGCCGCCGCCGGTGCCGCCCATGGTGAAGCTGGGGCGGATGACGGTGGGAAGGCCAACCTGGTCCAGCGCCGCCAGTGCCTGGGTAAAGCTTTCCGGCGACAATTCGGTCACGGGATTGTTCTGGCCGTCATAGACCGTGTTGCCGGCCGCATCCTTTTTCTGGCGCAGCTGGCCCTTCAACGTGATGCCCTTGGGCACATCCAGCCCGATGGCCAGCATGGCCTGCTTGAAACGCTCGCGGTCCTCGGCCTTGTCAATCGCGTCGGCGGTGGCGCCGACCAACTCAACATTGTGCCTCTCCAGCGCGCCGATCTTTCGCAAGGACAGCGCCGTGTTCAGCGCCGTCTGCCCGCCCATGGTGGGAAGCAAAGCGAAGACCTTGCCCGGCGGCACATTGGGCCGTTCGCGGGCGATGATCTTTTCCACGAATTCCGGCGTGATGGGTTCGATATAGGTGGCGTCCGCCATGCCGGGGTCGGTCATGATGGTGGCGGGGTTGGAATTGACCAGAACGACCCGATAGCCCTCCTCGCGCAGCGCCTTGCAAGCCTGGGCCCCGGAATAGTCGAACTCGCAGGCCTGGCCGATAATGATGGGTCCCGCGCCGATGATCAGGACTGTGTGGATATCGGTGCGTTTTGGCATCTTGTCTCTTTAATTTCCGGTCCATTCGGCCCGGAGGTCGCGCGCAAATCGGCCACGCTTTTGAGGGCGTTTCGGTCAGGCCAGATTGTAGGTTAAGGGGACCGTTTAGAGGGGTCTGGCCACGCGCGCAACCCCGTTTTTTACGAACGCCAGCGCAGCACGCGTTCCTGCACAGGATTGACGAAAGGCGCGCCTTTTTCGGCCGATTCCGCCCAGGCTTTCTTGATCCGGTGATACCAGATGGCGGGCATGTCCGAATCCTGGATCAGCATCAGGCTGGGGTTAAATTCCAGGCCCTGGCGCTGCAACTCCACGATCTTGCGGTCATCGGCGATGAACGTCCGCCCCAGCGCCCAGAAAAAGGGCAGGATGAAGAACAGCCATGCGGGCCAGTAGAACACCTGGATGATGTCGGTGTTGTCGGCATCGCGCGGCGTGCAGACCGTGAGACCGATCACCTTGAAGGCCTTGCCCAGCAGCTTGCCCTCGATGGTTTCAAACCGCGTTGACGGCAGTTCAAACGTGATCTCGGTGGTGACATCGCCCAGCACCCCATAGACCGGCTTGCTGGGCTTGTGCTTGCTCATCACAAAACCGGTGGGCAGCGGCGCGTAATGTTTTTCCTTCAGCCGCGGCGCTTTCTTCCACCACCAATGGGCGTGGACATACGGGCCATGCGCCGGGTCCATCAAGCCGATCACCGCATGGTCAATGTCGCAGAGAAAACGCTGCGTCTCGGTCCAGCGTGGCTTGGCGTTGTCCAGCGCCACCTTGGGCGGCGACGTGGCGGGCGGCGCGCCGGGATTCTGCGCCACATAGATCCAGATCAACCCGTCCTGTTCGCGCACGGGATAATTCCGTACACGGATTTTCTCGGGGTCCAGATCCTGGCCCGGGGCCAGCGACGGGATGGCGGCGCAGACGCCGTCGGCGCGGAAGCGCCAGCCATGATAAGGGCACTCCACCGTGCCGTCCTTCATCTTGCCTGCTGACAGCGGCACGCCGCGATGGGGGCAGATGTCGCGCAGCGCGAACCACGAACCGTCCTTCATGCGGCCCACCACCACCGGCTCGCCCAACAGCATGTGGCGGCGCATCTGGCCGGGCGCGAAGTCCCGCGCCAGCCCCGTCGCGTACCACAGATCGCGCAGGTAAAGCGCCTCACTCATTACTGACCCCCAGCGGGCGCCAGGAATTCCTCGCGGCCCGCCATCAATGCCCGTGCCTGTTCGGGGCCAAGCTTATAGGCCCAGGGTGCGGCGCGCGCGGCAATTCCGTCTGCTTCCTGGCGGAAAGCGGTGACCGCGCCCGGCACGGCGCTGGCGGTAATCCTGGCCCAGACGCCGTCCGGCTTCTGCACCAGCGCCATGGTCAGGATCACGCCGTCAAATGTGCGGGCGGTGATGGCACGCGCGCCCGCGAAATCCACCGCCGCCACGGGGCGCACATCGGCGATGGCGAAATCCAGTATGGCGGCGGCCAGCCCGTTGACGGCGGTGGGATTGAACTTGCCCGTCGCGACACCGGTCATGCCGTAATTCTGGTCCGACGTATGTTCGCGCTGCACGGTGACGGCTGGTGTGGCGACATTCATCAACCGTGCCGCATTGATGGAATAGACGCCCTGCATCAGCCAGGGGCCAAGCTGCGGCTCCGGCGCATAGGGCGCGCGCGCCAGGAAGCTTTGGGTTTCGCCGCCGCGCCGCACGAAAATGCCGGTGCCATCGCCCAGCGGCATGGTCTTGCCGGTGATGATATCGGCCAGCGCCACGCCATGGGCGTCACTCACAACAATATGCGTGCCGTTGCCGGGTTCATCCAGGCCAATGAATGGGAGCCAGTCGGCCCGCGCTGTCTTGGGTGCGATGGTCTCCAGCGCCGCCAGCCCGATCAGCAAATGCCGCACCTGCTCGAAATCGGCGGGATAATTGCCCTTGGCGGGCAGGGTCCAGCCCGCGCCTTCCGAATAGGCCACGTCAAAGCTGCCCGCCTTGCTGGCGATATGGATGCGCTGGGCGTTCTTCACCTGCGCCGAAAAGCCCGGCAGGAAAGGGGCAGGGGGCATTTGTGTTTGAATTTGCTGCGCCCGCCAGATCACCGCGCCCGTGGCAAGGCCAGCGAACACGACGGTGACCACGCCCAGCACGATCAATTTCTTGAGGCGAAAATCTGTCATGCGCGTGTGCGCTTTGTTTTGCCTTGGCCGCGCCGGATCAGCGCCGCCACCAGCACAAAGCCGCACAGCAGCAGCGGCACCAGCGCAATATTGATAAAGGCCAGCTTCTTGCCCAGATCATCAATATTGGCGCGCAAATTCCGCTGCACATCGCGCAGCTGCGACCGCGTCTGGGCCATGCCCTGGCGGGTGCTTTCGATTTCGCTGCGCTCCTTGGCGGTCAGGGAAATGCCCGCGCCCTTGCCGCCCTGCTGCAGGCTGGCCAGCGTCTGGGTGGCAGCGTTCAGGCGCGCCCGCAACGATTGTTCCGTCTCGCGGAAAGTGACTTCGGCGGCGCTGCGAAGCGCCCGCACTTTTGTAAATGGATGGTCGCCCGGCGCGCGGGTGCGCAGCGAAATCAGGTCCTGCGATCCGGTCAAGCTTTCCACCGCGTTCAGGATGAAGGCGCCATTGTCCGCGAATGGCTGCGCCACCGGCCGTCCCGCCGTGCCGGACATCCGCACCCAGAAACGGTCATCGAACAAATCGCTGTCCGCCGTCACCACCACATTGATGTTGCCGGACGCCACGCCCGCACCCGGAAACGCCGTCTTCGCCGTGCCGTAAATGCGCGCGGCGATGGCGTAACGGTTGCCGCCGGGCTGCACCATGGCGGCCAGCTGTTCGGGATTGCGAACCATGGACACCACATTGCGCGGAACCACACTGGTCTGGCTGGACGTGCCCAGCAGGGTGTTGAAATGCGTGGTGGCGGTCTTCAGCGGCGCGATGGAGCCCACGCTGGCGACATTGACGGACTGCAACGCGGCGCTGATGGGATCGGTGCGGTTGAAATCATCCGGCGTCAGATGCAGCCATAGGGGATAGGCGATGGTGGGATTGCGCGGGTCATCGCCCGCCGCCACGCGCTGGGCGGTTCCCCCATCCAGCACCACGTTCGCCGGATTGTAGCCCACGCCCCAGGCGGTCAGCAGCGGCTCCAGGTTCGAAGACGGTTGCATCCCCGAATTCTGCTGCGCCAGTTCCGACATGGGGTCCACGAAAACCAGCGCCTTGCCGCCCTTGAGCACGAACTGGTCAATGGCGGTCAGCTGCTGGCGCGACAGTCCCGGCGGATGCGCCAGCAGCAACAGGTCAATGCCCGGCGGAATGGCGGCGAAATTGGCGCCCAAATCCTGCACATCATATTGCTGCGCCAGCGCCACATAGGCCGCCATGGGTTGGGGCGACAGCAGCGGCAGGCTGCTCACGACAGCCAGCTTCGGCTTTTTCGGCGTCGCCAGGCGATAGATCAGCGCGCTGAGGTCATATTCCAGATACGCCTCGCGCGCCGGCACGAAGTACGAAATCGTCTCCTTGCCATCAATGCTGTTGCTGGCGGCCAGCCCGAAATAAACCACTTCGCCCGTGTCGGTGGGGGCTGGTGTCATGCCGTCGGCATTGGCCTGGTCTTCTTCGGGCGTGAACGGGGCAGGATCAATTTCCGAATAGATGATCTTGCCATGGGCCAGCGCCACATATTCGCCCAAGAGGTCGCGCACCCGTTTGGAATAAGACTCAGTGCTGGCGAAACGTGCACCCACTTCGCGTGAATAATAGAACTTAAGCGTCACCGGCTCTTTCAGATTGGCCAGGATGCGCCGCGTGCCGTCCGACAGGCTGAACTGGCCGTTCTGCGTCAGGTCCAGCCGTGCCGTGGTGACGGTATTGTCCATAAAGATGTTGAAGCCGGCGAACAGCAGTACCGCCAGAACCAGCGCAACCCAGGCATATGTGCGGCGGCTGATAATTCCCTTGGGCATCAGCCGCCCTTCCGCAGGTCAAGGATAAGCATGTTCGCGCCCAGGAACAGCCCGATCAGCGACAGGAAATAAAAGACATCGCGCAAATCAATCACGCCCCGCGTGATGGCGGCAAAATGGCTGAGGACGGAGAAGGACGACACCGCCTGCACGACGGCCAGCGGCGCCCAGGCCTGGAACAGGTTGAGCACCAGCGGCGCGCCGGTGATGGTGAACAGGAAACATATCACCACGGCGACGATGAAGGCGATCACGGGATTGGACGTGGCCGACGACACCGCCGCCCCGATGGCCAGGTATGCGCCCGCCATCAGGAAGCTGCCCGCGTAACTGGCCAGGATGACGCCATTGTCGGGATCACCCAGATAGTTGACCGTGACCCAGATGGGAAAAGTGAGCGCAAGCGCCAGCCCGGCGAACGCCCAGGCGGCGAAAAACTTCCCCGCCACCGACACCCATTGCGGCAACGGCAATGTCATCAGCAATTCCATGGTGCCGCTGCGCGTTTCCTCGGCCCATAGCCGCATGGCCAGCGCAGGCAGCAGGAACAGATAAAGCCAGGGGTGGTAGCCGAAGAAGACGGTCAGGTCGGCCTGCTCATTGTCATAGAAATTGCCCACGTAAAATGTGAAGGCCCCCATGGCGAAAAGAAAGATCACGATGAAGACGAACGCCAGGGGTGTGGCGAAATAGGCGCGAAATTCGCGGCTGAACACGGCGCGCAGAAGAGCCAGCGAACTCATGCCGCGCGATCTCCCGTCGTCATCGCACGGAAGACATCGTCCAGGCGACCCGAGGGTGCACGACTTGCCAGCTCCGCCGGGGTGGCGTCGGCGACAATGACGCCATGGTCCATGATGACGGCGCGGCTGCACACCGCTTCCACTTCTTCCAGGATATGGGTCGAGATGATGATGGTCTTTTCGGCGGCCATCGTACGGATCAATTCGCGCACGGCGTGTTTCTGGTTGGGGTCCAGCCCGTCCGTGGGTTCGTCCAAAATCAGCACCGGTGGATTGTGCAGGATGGCCTGGGCCAGGCCTACCCGGCGGCGAAAGCCCTTGGACAATGTCTCGATGGGCCGGTCCAGCACCGCGCCAAGCTCGCAGGCACTTGCGGCCTTCGCGGCGGCGTCTGTCTTCGCCAACCCGCGCACCGATGCGATGAAGGCCAGGAATTCGCGGGGCGTCATGTCGCCATAGGCGGGCGCGCCTTCGGGCAAATAGCCGAACATGCGCTGCGCCGCCAAAGCATCGGTCTGGATATCATGGTCGCAGATGCGCGCGGTGCCGCTGTCGGGGGCCAGGTAGCCCGTCAGCATTTTCATGGTGGTGGATTTGCCCGCGCCGTTCGGCCCCAGCACGCCCAGCACTTCGCCGCGCCCGGCGCTGAGATTGAGCTCCCGGACGGCGGTCACCGCGCCGAAACGCTTGGTGAGATTTTGGATTTCGATCATAGTTACGAAATGCCGGTCAGGTCGGTTCCTGTGTAGGGAAATCGCTCGGAACCCGCAAGCTTTGGGCAGGTGATGCGTGATTGACTTGAAGATTCTGCGGCGCGGGCTGGCCGTGGGCCTGCTGTTCGAGGTGCTGCTGGTGGTGGCGGGGCATTACCGGCCCTGGCTGCGGCCCACCTTCTTCCTGTTCGGCTGCATGATGATCGCGGGCGTGGCGGGCATTCTGTATGCCCGCGACCTGCGCCGCGGCTTTGTGCCCGCAGCGCTGGGCGGGGCCGCCATCGGCGTCCTGTGCGGGGTGACGGCGGTGGGCGTGTCGAACCTGTTGGGCGACCGGCCTGATCTCTATCTGCCCTATGGCGTGGTGGTGGCCACGGTGACCGGCGCCATCGGCGCGCTGTTCGGCCAGGCCGAAGTGCTGTTCCAGGCCTATATCAAGTCGCGCTTCAGATAAGGGAATTGTCGGTTGACCGTGGGGCCGAACCCGGAAAGGGCTGGGGGGCTTGAAATTCCAGGACCAGCGCCGAAGCACGGCCAACCGACACAGGGATGCTGGGACCCGAAAGCGGCTGACAAATGGTCCAATCAAGGCCATTTCAGGGCGGTGCATTAAACCTGGGAAAGCCAAGCCAATCTGGCGGGAATCATGGTTCCCGGCTATGATTCCGGCATGGTGGATGAGCCGATTTCCTTTCCCCGCGCCCCCATGGGACCAAGCGCCGACACCATTCCCGTTACCCGATTCGACCGCCTGGAACTTGGCCAGATCCTGAACGTCTATGGCCGCATGGTGGCGGCGGGGGAATGGCGCGATTACGCCGTGGATTTCCTGGAAGACTGCGCCGTCTTTTCCATCTTCCGGCGCAGCAGCGAAATGCCGTTGTTCCGGGTGGAAAAGCGGCCCCGGCTGCGCACCCGCCAGGGCCAGTATGCCGTGATCGCCACGGGCGGGCTGGTGATGAAGCGCGGGCACGAGCTGGCGCAGGTGCTGCGCATCTTCGACAAGAAGCTGCTTAAAGCTTTGGGCTAAAACGGAACACGGAATTTCTTCCCCCGCCAGCGCAGCGAACGGCGGGGAAGATGTCTGCTAGCCCGCCCTCTTTCCCTTTTGGCGCTTCGCGCCAGGGGCGGGCGTGGCAGACAGATGGGGGTCACGTCGGGTTTTTGGAAAAAACCCGACGCACCAAATGTCCCTTCCACATCCACAGTCCTGACAGGGCGATGGCCGGGAAAAAGACAAACCGCGTCGCGGGCGCGTAATCGGGCAGCACCGCGAATGGGCTGTAGATGTAACCGATGATGGGAATGGCCAGCACCAGATGGATGGTGCGGAAAATCCGGCGCTTTGTAATTTCTCTCATGTTTGCTCTCGGCTGAAACAAAAAAGGCCCGATCAGGTGATCGGGCCTTTTCGTTAAAAGAAGAACTAGCGGCGATTTCCCATGAACCGCAACAGGAACAGGAAGAGGTTGATGAAGTCCAAGTACAGGCGCAGCGCGCCCATCACGGCCTTCTTGCCCATCGCGTCGCTGTCGTCGCCCGCATAATACAGGTTCTTGATGTTCTGGGCGTCATAGGCGGTCAGGCCCGTGAAGATCAGCACGCCCAGCACCGAAATCACGAACTGCAGCTGGCTGGACTGGAAGAACATGCCCACCAGCGAGGCGATGATCAGCCCGATCAGCCCCATGAACAGGAAGCTGCCCAAACCGGTCAGATCGCGCTTGGTGGTGTAGCCATACAGGCTCATGGCGCCGAAGGTGCCGGCCGTGACGAAGAAGGTCATGGCGATGCTGGCGCCGGTATAGACGTACAGGATGGTGGACAGCGAAATTCCCATCACCGCCGCATAGGCCCAGAAGGTCATCTGGGCGGCGGCAAAGCTCATCTTCTGGATGCGGAAGGACAGCAGCAGCACCATGCCCAGCGGCGCGAAGATGGCGATCCATCCCAGCAGATTGGGCTGCAGCGCCATGCCTTGGGGCGTGGCGACCTGGTTGTAGAAAATCTGCTGCAGCGTGGGCTGTGAGGAAACCAGCCACGCCACCGCGCCGGTCAGGCCAAGGCCGACCAGCATGTAATTATAGACGCGCAGCATGTATGTGCGCAGGCCCGCATCCAGCGTATCAACGCTGCCCGCCGCGCCGCGCACCAGCCGATTGTCATAGTCCGCCATGAGATACTCCCTTTGAACCCACAGTATATCGTGATTTGCGCGTCCCGTATCAAGGGATCGCAAAAGGGCGGAATTGCGGCTTAGGCGCTTCGTAACCGCGCCGCCGGCCGGGCGCCCATGGCCGCCAGCGCCCCGAAAAGCCCAAACAGCAAGGTTGCCGCCCCGCCGCCCGCGATGGTCAGGAACGCCGCCCCGCTGTCGAACACGAACGGCACCTTCAGAAGATTGCCTGCGATTAACGAAGCCGCCAGGCTGCCCGCCGCCAGCGCGATGACGCCGGTGGAAACCCCCAGGAAGCCATATTCCAGGATATAGACCGCCGCGATCTGCCAGCGCGTGGCGCCCACCACTTTCAATATGGTGGCATCGTAAAGCCGCGTGCGCGCGCCCGCCGCGATGGTGCCGGCCAGTACCAGCAAGCCTGCCAAAATCGTGACAAGGCTGGCGGCGCGGATGCCGGTCGCCAGTTGCTGCAACAGCGTGTCCACCTGGGCGATGGCGTCCTTGACCCGCACGGTGGAGATGTTGGGATATTTGTCCGTCACCGCCACGAACATGGCGTTCTCTTCCTCGGGCGGCACCCGCACCGTCGCCAAAAAGGAATGCGGCGCCTGGTCAATCACGCCCGGCGACAGGATCAGGACGAAATTCTGCCCGCCCCGGCCGAAATCCACTTTGCGAAGCGATGCGATGCGGCCCACGATATCGCGGCCCAGCACATTCAATGTCATGCGGTCGCCCAGTTTCAGCCTGGCGCCTTCGGCGATGGTCTCGTCCAGCGAGATCAAGGTGTCGCCGCGATAGTTGGCGTCCCACCATTTGCCCGCCGTGATCTGGGTGCCTTCCGGCGGCTTGGCGGAATAGGTGATGCCCCGGTCGCCGTTGAAGGCCCAGCGCGCATCCTTGTCTATGTTCGCCTTCACCACCGGCACATCGTTCAGGGCGGTGATGCGCCCGCGCAGCATGGCGGCGCGCTTGTAATCGCTGGCGTGTTTGAAACCATGGATGGTGCGGTCAAACGCATCGGCCTGGTCCTTCTGGATGTCCACGAAGAAAAAGCTGGGTGCGCGGCCGGGCAGGGACTGGCTGACTTCGTTGGTGATGGACCGGTCCAGCAGGCTGACGGTGGCCAGCAATGTCAGGCCCAGCCCCAGCGCGGTGATGACGCCGCCGGTGGCAGCGCCCGGCCGGGTAAGATCGCCCAGCGCCAACCGGGCCAGCGGAGATTTCGGGCGCGGCGCGCGCGCCAGCAGCCACGCAATGCCTTGCGACACCAGCCGTAGCAGACCCAGCAGCACGACCGCGCCCAGCAGCAATTCGCCCGCATAAAGCGGCGAGGGCGCGAACAGCAGCATCAACAGGGCGATGCCGGCTGCCGCGGCGGCCGCCGTCAACAGATAGGGCAGGGGCGGGCGCTTGGTGGGCGGCTCCACATTCTCGCGCAAAAGGCTGGCGGGCGGAATCTCCCGCGCCCGGCCCAGCGGCGGCACCGAAAAGGCAATCGCCGCCAGCAGGCCGAAACCCGCCGCCAGCGCCAGCGCGCCGGGATAGATGCCCAATGTGGGCGGCAGCGGCAGCACATCGGCATAGAAATACGACAACCCATAAGGCGCGGTGGCGCCCACCAGCACGCCCAGCAGCACCGCGCCGATGGTGATGGCCATCACTTGCAGGAAGCAGATCAGGAAAACCTCGCGCCCGTCCGCGCCAAGCGATTTCAAAATGGCGATGTCGAAACGCTTGCGGTCCAAAAACGCCGCCACCGCCTCGCTGGCGCCCACGCCGCCCACGCCCATCGCCGTAAGCCCCACAAGCGTCAGGAACATGGTCACCTGTTCCACGAAACGCCGGATGCCGGGCGCGGCGTCATTGCGGTCGCGGATGCGCCAGCCATCGTCATGGAAGGCCTTTTCGGCATCGGCCTTGAAGCTTTCGATGCTGGTGCTGCTGCCGGGCTTGAAGGCGATGCGGTAGGTGTATTCCACCAGGCTGCCGGGCTGGACCAGGTTCATCTTCGCCAGCGCCGCTTGCGACACCAGCACATGCGGCCCCAGGCTGAAACCGGCGCTGATGCGATCCGGCTCGCTTTGCAGCACCGTGATCAGGCGCAAGGTGGCGTCGCCCACCCGCATCAGGTCGCCGCGCTGGATTTTCAGCCGGTCCAACAGGCTCTGCTCCGCCGCCGCGCCGCAGATGCCGTCGTCTTCGCACGCCACCGCATCCGCGCCCTGCAGCGGGTTGGAATATTTCGGCGCCCCGAACAGGGGCCAGGCCTTGTCCACCGCCTTGATGTTCACAAGCTGGCGCTGGTCCTGGCGGCCTTCCTTCAGCGCGAACGCCATCGCCTGCATGGAGGCGCTGGCGCTGACCCGGCCATGCGCTTCAAAGAATGCGCGTTCCCTGGCGTTGGCGGGGCGGCGCAATTCCACCGCCACGTCACCGCCCAGCAATGTCTGGCCCTGGTCGCGCAAGCCGCTCAGGAATGCGCCCGACAGGGATCCCACGCCGGCAATGGCGGCGGTGCCCAGCGCCACGCACATGAAGAAGATGCGAAAGCCCACCAGCCCGCCGCGCAATTCGCGCCGCGCCTGCCGCCAGGCCAGGGCAAATGTCTGCATATTATTCATCGCTGAAGTTGTCGCTCAGGATACGCCCGCTTTGCAGCCGCATCACGCGCTGGCAACGCCGCGCCAGGCTTTCTTCATGCGTGACAAGAAACAGCGTGGCATGGCGCTGCGCGTTCAGCGCGAACAGAAGATCGGAAACGCCCGCGCCGGTGTTGCTGTCCAGATTGCCGGTGGGTTCGTCCGCGAAAAGAATGTCGGGGCGGGGCGCCATGGCGCGGGCCAGCGCCACGCGCTGCTGCTCACCACCTGATAACTGCCCCGGATAATGCCCGCCGCGTTCGCCCAGGCCCACGGCCTTCAATTCCGCTTCCGCCCGGTCCCAGGCATCAACCTCGCCCATCAGCTCCAGCGGCACCGCCACGTTCTCAAGCGCCGTGATGGTGGGGATCAAATGGAAGGACTGGAAGACAATGCCCACCCGGCCGCGCCGGAAACGGGCGGCGGCATCTTCATTCATGTTGGTGATGTCGGTGCCGGCCACGATGACCTTGCCGCCGCTGGGCCGCTCCAGTCCCGCCGCCACCATCAAGAGCGACGACTTGCCCGAGCCGGAGGGGCCGGTCAGGGCGATGCTTTGCCCGGCCGGCACCGTCAGGGAGATATCCTGGAGGATATTGACCAGCCCGGCGGCGCTTTTCAGCGTCAGCGCCACATTTTCAAGAAGGATGGCTGGCAATTTGGTGCTGGAATGCTGATTTTGCATGATGATCCGGAAATACGCTTTATATTGAGTGGCGACTATGACCAGCCGATTCAAGTTCTTCCTTAGCATGGGGCTGCTGCTGGTGGGCATGGCCACGCCCGCCCTTGCCAAAAATGTCAAAATCCTGGCGCTGGGGACCAGCCTGACCCAGGGCTATGGCCTGCCGCCCGGCACCGAATTCACCACCCAGCTGGAAAAGTCGCTCAGGGCATCCGGCCTGGATGTCAGCGTGATAAACGCGGGCGTTTCGGGCGATACCTCCACCGGCGGGCTGGCGCGGCTGTCCTGGTCGCTGGCCGATCACCCCGATGCCGCCATCATCGAGCTTGGCTCCAACGACATGCTGCGGGGCGTGCCACCTTCCGTTACGGAAAAGAATTTGCGCGCCATCCTGGGCACATTGCAAAAAAATCATGTGCCGGTGCTGCTGGCGGGCATGAAGGCGCAGCGCAACCTGGGCAAGGAATATGTGGAAGCCTTTGACGGCATCTATCCGAAATTGGCCAGGGAATATGGCGCGCTCTATTACCCCTTCTGGCTGGATGGCGTGGCGCTGAACCCGAAACTGAACCAGGTCGACGGCATCCATCCCAATCCCACCGGCGTGAAGATCCTGGTGGCGCGCATGCTGCCGCTGGCGAAGAAGCTGGTGGCGGAAGCGAACCACTGATGCTGAAGAAGCTTCTCTCGGTCAGCGGGTTCACGCTTCTGTCCCGCATCACCGGCTTCGGGCGCGATATCCTGATGGCCTGGATATTGGGCAAGGGGCTTTTGTCCGACGCGTTTCTGGTGGCGTTCCTGTTTCCCAATTATTTCCGCGCCATATTCGGCGAAGGCACCATCAATCCCGCCTTCCTGCCCCGCTATGCCGCCTTGCGCGCGCGGGGCGAAGAAGCGGGTGCGGCGCGTTTCGCCAACATGGTCTTTTCCTGGCAGATGGCGGCGCAGATCGTGATGCTGATCGCGGCCATGGCGGCCATGCCCCTGATCGTGGCGGGCATCGTGCCGGGCTTTACGGATGCACAGCGCGTGATGGCGGCCAGCCTGGCGCGTATTGCCTTCCCCTATCTGATCCTGACCGTGGTGGCGGTGCAATTGTCCGCCATGCTGAACGCGGTGGAAAAATTCTGGGCCGCCGCCGCCTGGTCGAACCTGCTCAACCTTTCCATGATCGCGGCGCTTCTGGCCTGGCGCTGGTTTCCCAATGCCGCCTATGCGGCGGCCTGGGGCGTGACGGCGGGCGGCGTGGCGCAGCTGGTCTTCATGCTGTGGGCCGGGTCACGCGAAGGCCTGTGGCTGAAGCTGGTCTGGCCGCGCTGGACCGGCGAGATGAAGGAATTCTTCAAGGCCTATGGCGCGGTGACGTTCGGGGCGGCCAGCGTGGTGATCGCGCCGCTGGTGGATTTCTTCATCGCTTCTTATCTGGAGAGCGGCAGCCGCACCGCGCTTTACTATGCCGACCGCATCAACCAGTTGCCGCTAGGCGTGCTGGGTATCGCGCTGGGGACGGTGCTGTTGCCGGCCATGTCCACAAGGCTGGCCAAGGGCGACAAGGCGGGATCGGACACACAACAGAACAAGTCCGCCGCGCTGACATTGCTGCTGACCTTGCCCTTTGCGGTGGTGTTCCTGGTCATTCCCGGCACCATCATGCGCGCCATCTTCGCCCATGGCGCATTCGACAGCGACGCCGCCAACCTGGCGGCGCTGGCGCTGGCGGCCTATGGCGTGGGGCTTCCCGCCATGGCGCTGGTGCGGATCGTGGCCTCCACTTTTTACGCCCGGCACGACACCGCCACGCCGGTACGCGCCACCGTCATCGCCATCGCCTGCAACATCGCTCTGAAATTCCTGTTCGTGTGGGGCTTCGGGCTTGGCGTGGCGGGCGTGGCGCTGGGCACCGCGCTGGGCGCCTGGATCAATGTCGGCATCCTGACCCTGCTGGGCCGGACGCGATTGCTGCTGGCGATTGAAAGCATTTTTGTGAAGGCGCTGGTTCCCGCGCTGCTGGCGGCGCTGGCGGCGGGGGCGGGGGCGTATGGCGGAGTG
The DNA here is from genome assembly GCA_947465395.1 of Alphaproteobacteria bacterium. GTDB lineage: Bacteria > Pseudomonadota > Alphaproteobacteria > Micropepsales > Micropepsaceae > Rhizomicrobium. Next base: position 72,293 of record CANIAL010000002.1, read on the forward strand.
ATGTTGATGTCGGGGCTTATTCCATCCGGGGGCGACATGCCCGCGCTGGCCGCTGCTATCCTGTTGAGCGTCATCGCCTATGGCGCGGTGGTGCTGGTGACGCGAAAGGCGTTGCCACTGGAGCGGACATGAGGCTCTTCGTAGCCTTGGCGCTTCCCGATGCGGTGGCGCAAAGCCTGATGCTGGTCCAGGGCGGTGTGCCGGGCGCGCGCTGGCAGACGCGCGATCAGCTGCACCTGACATTGCGCTTCATTGGCGAGGTGGATGGCCGCGACACCGCCATGCTGGATGAGGCGCTGTCGTCCATCACCGCGCCCGCTTTTGAATTGCAGCTGCATGGCGTGGGGCAGTTCGGCAACAAACAACCTCATGCCTTGTGGGCGGGACTGCGCCCGTCCGAGGCGCTCGAACATCTCCAGCGCAAGGTGGATACCGCCATCCGCCGGGTGGGGCAGCCGCAGGACAGTCACAAATTCACGCCGCATGTCACGTTGGCGCGGTTGCGAAACCCGCCCATGCCCAAAATCGTGGAATGGCTCACCTACAACGCGCTTTACACCAGCGCCGCTTTCCGGGTTGATGCGTTTCATCTTTATTCCAGCCATCTGTCGCATGACGGCAGCCGCTATGGCCAAGAACAGAGCTACGAACTGGGGGACGATGATGGCAAAGTTGCCGATTGAAGACTTGCGCAACGCGCTGAAGCGGCTACCCGACTGGAAGCTGATGGATGGCCGCGAAGCCATCCAGCGCCGTTTCCAGTTCGTGGATTTCGACGCCGCCTTCGCCTTCATGACCCGCGTGGCGCTGCTGGCGGCCAAGATGGACCATCATCCCGAATGGACCAATGTCTACAACAAGCTGGACGTGACGCTTGCCACCCATGATGCGGGCGGCGTGACGCAGAAGGATATTGATCTGGCAACAAGTATGGACGGGTACGCCGCGCTTATGTCCGGCGGCCGCGGCCAATAGAAAAACGGTCGACCGCATACAGCGCCACGCTGCCGCCCAGCGGCGACAGCACCACGGCCAGCGCAAACCATAGCCAGCCATTGCGGCCTGACATTTTCGCCCAATAGGCCACGCCCATCGCGCCCAATATCCACAGGAACGCCCACATCAGCGCGTCGCGCCCTTGATCAGGTCATCCACCACCGACGGATCGGCCAAGGTGGAGATGTCGCCCAGGCTGCTGGTGTCGCCTTCGGCGATCTTGCGCAAAATGCGGCGCATGATCTTGCCCGACCGCGTCTTGGGCAGGCCCGGCGCGAACTGGATCACGTCCGGCTTGGCGATGGCGCCGATCTCGCGCCCCACGAACAGTTTCAACTCGCCGGCCAGCGCCTCGCTGGGCGAAATGCCGGTCTTCAATGTGACATAGGCATAGATGCCCTGGCCCTTGATGTCGTGCGGATAGCCCACCACGGCGGCTTCCGCCACGCGCACATCGCCCACCAGCGCGCTTTCCAGCTCGGCGGTGCCAAGCCGGTGGCCGGAGACGTTGATCACATCATCCACGCGCCCGGTGATCCAGTAATAGCCATCGGCATCGCGGCGGCAGCCATCGCCGGTGAAATACTTGCCAGGGAATGTCTTGAAATACGTGTCCACGAAACGGCGATGATCGCCATAGACCGTCCGCATCTGGCCAGGCCAGCTTCGCGCAATCACAAGACTGCCGCTGCATTCGCCTTTCAGAACTTCGCCGTCCGCATCCACGATCTGCGGCTCTATCCCGAACAGCGGCCTGGTGGCCGATCCCGGCTTCAGCGGCGTGGCGCCGGGCAAGGGCGAAATCAGGATGCCGCCCGTCTCGGTCTGCCACCAAGTGTCCACAACCGGGCAACGCTTGTCGCCCACCACATTGTAATACCACAGCCAGGCTTCGGGATTGATGGGCTCGCCCACGCTGCCCAGCAATCGCAGGCTGGCGCGGCTGGTTTTCTTCACCGGCGCTTCGCCTTCGCGCATCAGGGCGCGGATGGCGGTGGGCGCGGTGTAGAAGATGTTGACCTTGTGCTTGTCGATCACTTCCCAGAAGCGCGAGGCGGTGGGGTAATTGGGCACGCCTTCGAACATCAAGGTGGTGGCGCCGTTGGCCAGCGGGCCATAAACGATATAGCTGTGGCCCGTCACCCAGCCCACATCGGCCGTGCACCAGTAAACATCGCCCTCGTGATAATCGAACACGTAATGGTGCGTGGCGGCCGCGTACAAAAGATAGCCGCCCGATGTGTGCAGCACGCCCTTGGGCTTTCCGGTGGAGCCGGACGTATAAAGAATGAACAGCGGGTCTTCCGCGCCCATGGCCTCGGCGGGGCAGTCATTGGCGACCTTGGCCATTTCCTCGTGATACCAGCGGTCGCGGCCTTCCTTCATGGTGATCTTGCCGCCGGTGCGCTTGACCACCAGCACATCCGTCACGCCGGGGCATTTCAGAAGCGCCGCATCCGTGTTGGCCTTGAGCGGGATGGGTTTTCCTGCGCGCAAGCCTTCGTCCGTGGTGACCACGATGCGGCTGTCGCAATCCTGGATGCGGCCCGCCAGGCTGTCGGGCGAGAAGCCGCCAAAGACCACCGAATGCACGGCGCCGATGCGGGCGCAGGCCAGTATGGCATAGGCCGCTTCCGGGATCATGGGCATGTAGATGGTGACGCGGTCGCCCTTCACCACGCCGCGCGCCTTCAGCACATTGGCGAAGCGGCAGACCTCGCGGTGCAGTTCCTTGTAGGTGATATGGCGGCTGTCGGCCGGGTCGTCGCCTTCCCAGATGATGGCGGCCTGCTGCCCACGTTTTTCCAAATGCCGGTCAATGCAGTTGGCTGCCACGTTCAGGGCGCCATCCTCGAACCATTTGATGGACAGTGTATCGGCATCAAAAGACGTGTTGCAGACCTTGGTGAAAGGCCTAGCCCATGTCAGCCTTGCCGCTTCGTCCCGCCAGAAGGCGTCCGGGTCGGCCAGCGACCGGGCATAACGCTTGTCATATTCCGCCGCCCCCACAAAGGCGCGCTTGGCCCAACTGGCCGGCACCGGGATCGGGTGGTCGGGAGACATGGCGTTCCTCTTTGCGTGCCACTGGGCTAGGATAAATCCGTGGGACAGGAGATTACGACATGCCAGCCCTCAGGCAAGCGCCCGGTACAAAAGCATCAAAAATCGCGCCCAAAAGCGCGGGCAAACCTGTACCCCAAACCGCGCCAAAGGCCATGATGACCGACGCCGCCATAAAGGCGAAGACCGGCAAGGACTGGGCCGCCTGGTTTACGGCGTTGGACAAAAAAGGCGCGGGCAAGATGGACCATGCCGCCATTGCCAAGGTGGCGGCTGACGATTTGAAGGCCGGGGAATGGTACGGCCAGATGATCGCCGTCAGCTATGAGCGGGTGCGCGGCATCCGCGCCATGAACCAGAAATGCGACGGCCAGTTTTCTGTTTCCGTGACACGGGTGATGGAAGCCCCGCTCTCCCGCCTGTACGCGGCGGCGGTGAAAGGCGGCTGGTTTCCCAAGGGGACATTCGTGGAAACCTCCCAGACCAGGGACAAATACTGGCGCGGCAAATGGAATGGCAACCGCCTGTCGGCCAGCTTTTACGCCAAGGGGCCGGGCAAGACGCAGATCGTGATGGACAGCGAAGGCCTGTCCGGCACGGACGCCGTCGAAAAGGAACGCGCGGCCTGGAAGGCGGCGCTGGGGAAACTTGAAAAAATGTTGACCGCCTGATGCAGCTCCAGCTTTCCACCTGGCCCGAAATCGAGGCTTACCTGGCGCGCTCCCGCGCCATCCTCATTCCCATCGGCTCCACCGAACAGCATGGCCCCAACGGCCTGTTGGGCACGGACGCGCTGTGCCCGGAAATCATTTCGCGCCGCGCCGGCGACCAGGCGGGCTTTTTGGTTGGCCCCACATTCAATGTGGGCCAGGCGCAGCATCACATGGGGTTCCCGGGAACCATCACCTTGCGCCCCTCCACCATGATCGCGGCCATGACCGACTGGACGCAGAGTCTGGCGCGGCACGGGTTCGAACGCATCTATTGGCTGAACGGCCATGGCGGCAACATCAACACCGCCAATGCCGCCTTCGCGGAAATCTATCATGGCGTCACCTTTGCCGAACAAAAGGGCAAGAACAGCCAGCTGCGCTGCCAGCTTCGCAACTGGTGGGAACTGGACGGCGTGATGAATGTCTGCCGCGGCATCTTCCCGGTGGGGGAGGGTTGTCACGCCACGCCCAGCGAAATCTCCGTCACCTGGTTCGGCTATCCCGAAACGGTGAACGACACACCCATGTCGCCCAAGATCGCGCCCATGGGTCCCATACTGGACGCGGAAGATTACCGCCGCCGTTTCCCGGATGGCCGCATCGGCTCGGACCCGTCACAGGCCAGCATCGCGGCGGGAGAAAAGATCGTGGCGGCGGCCGTGAAAAGCCTGGTGGAAGAATTCAGCAGCTTTGCGGTGAGCTAAAATGATCAACGGCGCGCATGTCATCATCTATTCGGCGGACGCGGAGGCGGACAAGGCCTTCTTCCGCGACATACTGCAATTTCCGCATGTGGATGCCGGCCATGACTGGCTGATCTTCAAGCTGCCGCCGTCCGAGGTGGCGGTGCATCCGGCGGATGATAACGACCACCACGATCTGTATTTGATGTGCGACGACCTGGAGGCCGAAATGGCCCGGATCGAAAAGGCGGGCGTGATGTGCGCAGTGGCCACGGAACAACGCTGGGGCCATCTCACCCATATCAACCTGCCGGGCGGGGGCAGGCTGGGCCTGTACCAGCCCAAGCATGAGCGGCCGTGATAGCGATTTAACTTCGCTCGGGCCGGGATAATGCTGCGGATCGGACGGCCAATGTTGCAAACATCCACAGCAGAACACCGGGCATTTCTATAAAGGGTCCGACTTCAAGGACCTTCCAAACCAAAAGCAAGCTCAACCCTACCGATAGACCGGCAAGCGCCGTGAATATTCCATTTGCTAGCGGTCTGTCTGGCCGCCAAAGCCAAATCTCTGCAGGCAACAGGGCGCGCCTGAACGCAATAAACCAAGTCAAGGATGCCAATATACCCCACCCCACCAAGGTTAAGGGGACAAGAAAGAATAACGGAATCGCGATTGAATCCGCCCAAGTTGGAAATTCCCATCGGTCAAAATCTTGAAAAATACCCCATCCTTCGCTGGCCGCGATCCAAAACCACGACAAACTGCAAATTGCGAGGATGGCTGAGCTATTCGCGGGCGTACGGACGACGCGCATATCGCGTACCGTTTTTATTTTTAAGGCATAGGTTGCGGCAAGCAGGCTCAGTCCAAGCAGTACAAGGCCTCCGCCCAAATCGAAAAGCGGCCACTTTGCGGTTCTTACGCCGTCCATCGCTTCATGCCATCGCGCCGTGTATGTCTCATATTGTACGCCGCGTAGGGTGGTTGGCGGTTCCCATGCCATGATCTCTTCCGCGCGCCGTTGATCAGTCCATTCAGGCGTTCTCTTGCTCTGGATAAGCAACACGATGCCAGCCACAATGAGCGCCAGAAAGGCAATTTGAAGCCAAAATCGAAGTGGTTTTCTCACATTGCCTCTGAGCCGAGAATTCTCTTTGTGGCGCTTTAAACTGCCTCGGAACAAGGTTAGTATAGCAGCATTCCCAGGGGTGCCGCCCCACTTAAAAGAGTGAAGCGGCTGAGATCGCAATCCCGCGAATCCCTTAGAACCTGATCCGGCTCAATACCGGCGTAGGGAGAGGTCACATGAACAAGCCCATTCTCGACAAATCGCTTTCAATTACCCGGGGTGCCTTGCCCGGGTCGCGCAAGCTCATGGTGGATGGGGTCCCCTTCCGCGAAGTGGCGCTGTCGGGCGGCGAAGAACCGGTGCACCTGTATGACACATCCGGTCCGTACACGGACGATACCGCCACCATCGACATCGAAAAGGGCCTTGTCGCCCGCCGCCGAGAATGGATTCTGGCGCGCGGTGACGTGGAAGAATATGAAGGCCGCGCCCGCAAGCCGGAAGATGACGGGTTAAAGCCCGGCGAGAAATTGTCGGTGCAGCAATTCGACCGGACCGGTATCAAGCTTCTTCGCGCCAAGCCCGGCAAGAACGTCACCCAGATTCACTATGCGCGCCAGGGCATCATTACCGAGGAAATGAAGTTCATCGCCGCCCGCGAAAATCTGGGCCGCTCATTGCTGCCGCGCGACGGCAACAGCTTCGGCGCCGCCATCCCCGATGTCATCACGCCGGAATTCGTGCGGGACGAGATCGCGCGCGGCCGCGCCATCATTCCGTCCAACATCAACCATCCCGAAACCGAGCCCATGATCATCGGGCGCAATTTCCTGACCAAGGTGAACGCCAATATCGGCAACAGCGCGGTAACGTCGGGCGTGGCGGACGAGGTGGACAAGCTGGTCTGGGCGATCCGCTGGGGCGCCGACAATGTCATGGACCTGTCCACGGGCCGCCATATCCACACCATCCGCGAATGGATCATCAGGAACGCCCCCGTGCCCATCGGCACGGTGCCGATCTACCAGGCGCTGGAAAAAGTGAATGGCGTGGCCGAGGACCTGACCTGGGAAATCTACCGCGACACCTTGATCGAACAGTGCGAGCAGGGCGTGGATTATTTCACCGTCCATGCCGGGGTGCGCCTGGCGCATGTCCCACTGACGGCGGAACGCGTCACCGGCATCGTTTCGCGCGGCGGCTCCATCCTGGCCAAATGGTGCCTCGCGCATCACCAGGAAAACTTCCTCTACACGCATTTCGAGGATATCTGCGAAATCCTGAAACAGTATGACGTCTCATTCTCGCTGGGTGACGGATTGCGCCCAGGCTCCACCGCCGATGCCAATGACGCGGCGCAGTTCGCGGAACTGGAAACCTTGGGCGAGCTCAACAAGATCGCGCAGCGCCATGACGTGCAGGTGATGATCGAAGGCCCTGGCCATGTGCCCATGCACAAGATCAAGGAAAACATGGACCGGCAGTTGGCCGTCTGTGACGAAGCGCCCTTTTATACTTTGGGGCCGCTGACCACCGATATCGCGCCGGGCTATGACCACATCACTTCGGCGATTGGCGCGGCGATGATCGGCTGGTTCGGCACGGCCATGCTTTGCTATGTCACGCCGAAAGAGCATCTGGGCCTGCCGGACCGCGACGACGTCAAGCAGGGCGTCATTGCCTATCGCATCGCCGCCCACGCCGCCGACCTGGCCAAGGGCCATCCGGCGGCGCGCATCTGGGACGACGCCATGTCAAAGGCGCGTTTTGAATTCCGCTGGCGCGATCAGTTTGCATTGGCGCTCGATCCCGAGACCGCGCAGCTTTATCACGACGAGACGCTGCCGGCCGACGGCGCCAAGGTGGCGCATTTCTGCTCCATGTGCGGGCCGAAATTCTGCTCCATGAAAATCTCGCAGGAAGTGCGCGACGCCGCGCGCGGCACGAACGATTCCATGTCCACGGCCGAAATCCGCGCCGCGATGGCGAAGAAATCGGACGAGTTCAAGCAGTCCGGCGGCGAGATTTACCTGAATAAGTGAACCGCGACCGGCCAAAAGGCTGGGCAAATCGATCCTGCGAATCGATTTGAGCGGTGAACGCCCCGAGCTTGGGCGAGGGGCCCGGCCATGCGCGATACACAGTACGCGGGAACTAACGCAGCCCTATGGACGTTGTGGCTCCAGTTGGAACAGGAGATCCATAATGAACAAGGGCATGCTTACCATTGCGGCTGCGGCCGCCTTATTTCTGGCCGGTTGCGGCACAAGCACCGGTGACCGGGCCGCGTCAGGCGCCATGATCGGCGCTGCCGGTGGTGCCGTGATCGGTGCCATGGCGGGCAGCCCCGGCACGGGTGCTGCCATCGGCGCCGTTGGCGGCGCTGCCATCGGTGCGGCGACCGACCCCTGCGACCTCAACCTGGGCGATCCCGTCTGGAGCAATGACCGCGGCGCCTATGAACGCCGCTGCGGCCGCCAGTATCGTGACCGCGACGACCGCCGCGACGACCGCCGCGATCGCCGCTAGTTTCTGAGACTGTTACGGCCGGTGATCGCGTTCCAGATCAGGAGCGCGATCACCGCGCCGATAACCGCGACCAGGGTGGACATAACGAAACCCTGCATCTCGTAAGGCTCGCCGCCCAGGCGGCCAAACAGCCAGCCGCCGATCAGCGCGCCGACAAGTCCCAGCGCCATGTTGACCAGGCAGCCTTCGCCCTTCTTGTTGACAATCTTGCTGGCGATCCATCCCGCCAATGCGCCGACAATAATCCATCCGATGATATGCATGTCGTCCTCTTAAATGCGCGCCCAGATGGGGGCCTTAAAGACTGACATATATCATGGTGATGGTCGCCGCCGCCATCATGGCCGCCGTGGTCCAGCCCAAGCCGCCCAGCAGCCAGCCCACCCGGAATTGCCCCATCTTCTTCTTGCTGGATGCCACCATCATCATGGCCGCCATGATGGGCACGGCGATGACGCCGTTCAGCACCGCGCTCCACACCAGCGCCTTGATGGGATCAATAGGCGAATAATCAATGCCCAGGCCCAGTATCACCGCCGCCCCGATCACGCCGTAAAAGCCGCGCGCCTGCCAGGGCATGTTGTCCAGCCCCGTTTTCCAGCCCAATGACTCGCCCACCGCGTATGCCGCCGAACCCGCCAGCACCGGTATCGCCAGCAAGCCCGTGCCGATGATCCCCACTGCGAACAGCATGAAGGCGAAATGGCCCGCAATCGGCTCCAGCGCCACGGCCGCGTCGGCGGCGGTCTGGATGTTGGTCTTGCCGGCGGCGTGAAGCGTGGCGGCGGTGGAAATGATGATGGCCAGCGCGATCAAATTCGACACCAGCATCCCGGCGATGGTGTCCAGGCGGATGCGGGCAAAGGCGCTGCGGGCCTGGCGCGGCGCGTCAATCAGCGGGCGGCGGGCGTTTTTCTGTTCGACTTCTTCGACCTCCTGCGCGCTTTGCCAGAAGAAAAGATAGGGGCTGATGGTGGTGCCGAAGATGGCCACGATCAGCATGGCGGCGTCCTCGTTCAGGCCGGGATGCATGCCCACCAGCCCCGCGCCGATTTCCGTCCAGGGCAGCGGCACCATGAACACGATCGCCACATAGGCCAGCAGCGACAGGGTCAGCACCGTCAGGAAACGCGCATAGCGGCGATAGGGAATGAACAGCTGCAAACCCAGCGAGAACAGCGCAAAGAAAATGGTGAAGGCATGCTGGCCGATGCCGTCTTTTGTGATGCCGGTGGCCAGCCGCGCCGCTTCGCCCATGGCGGCCAGGTCGGCGCCCACATTGACCGTGTTGGCCAGGAACAAAAGCGCCACCAGGATTTTCACCCAGGGCCTGGGCAGCACATCGCCCATGTTGCGCGCCAACCCATGGCCGGTGACGCGCCCGATCTGGGCGCTGATCATCTGGATGCTCACCATCAGCGGAAAGGTCAGCACCATGGTCCAGAGAAGGTTGAAGCCCGATTGCGCCCCCGCCTGGCTATAGGTGGCGATGCCGGACGGATCATCATCCGCCGCCCCGGTGATCAGGCCCGGCCCCAGTTGCTGGAGCATGGCGACGCCATGAACGCGCTCCGTCAGGGGACCGCTCTTTTTTTGACCGGTCATGGCTAAGGCCTCGCTGGGGAATCGCTTGGGGTATGCTATCAGGGGAACGCGCCGGACGGGCGAAAGCTGCAGCTTACGAAAACACAGACCATCCTCCCCATCGTGCGCGCAGCGCACAATAGGGGGAGGTGGTTTCAGCGAGCGAAGGCGACCGCTTGGGAGCCGAGCGCAAGCTGAAACCGGAGGGGGAGGCAATGAAAGGTTACTTCGGAGTGGGCGTTGATGGGATTTCAAAACCCATGAACCTTGGCAATCTGGTGCGTATTTCCCATGCCTTTGACGCCAGCTTCTTCTTTTCCATCGCGCCCCGCCTGAAACTGTCAGATGCCGCCAGCGATACCAGCCGGGCGCAGGGCCAATTACCTTTCTACAGCTTCCCCAGCGCCGCGGATTTCCGCCTGCCGCTGGGCTGCCGCTTGGTGGGGGTGGAAATCACGGACGACGCGGTGGAATTGCCCCGCTTCCGCCACCCCTTGCGGGCGGCCTATGTTTTCGGTGCGGAACGTTTCTCGCTGTCGCCCGAAGTGCTGGCGGCCTGCGAGTTCGTGGTCAAGATTCCCACCCGCTTTTCCATCAATGTGGGCATGGCGGGGGCGATTGTCCTTTATGACCGGCTGGTCAGCCTGGGCAGCTTTGGCCCCCGGCCCATGATGCCGGGCGGGGCGGAGGAGGTGCCGCCACCGCATAGCTGGGGCGCGCCGCTCGCACGCCCGCGCGGAAAATAGTGAGTCGGCGCGTTCTTCCGCTTCCAAGCCGCGCCGTGCCATGTTAGTTCCAGCACCACATGCCAACACCCGCCCTTTCTGTCTCCCATCTCCGCAAGGTCTATCGCAGCGGCACCGTCGCCGTCGAAGACATCTCGCTGGTCATCCCGGAGGGCGAGTTTTTCGGCTTCCTGGGTCCCAATGGCGCGGGCAAATCCACCACCATCCATTGCGTGACGGGCGTGGCCGAACCCACATCGGGCAAGATCGAAATCTTCGGCGTGGACGCGGTCAAGAATTACCGCGAGGCGCGCCGCCTTGTGGGCCTGTGCCCGCAGGAATTCAATGTCGACCCCTTCGCCAATGCCCGCCAGATCGTGGACTGGATGGGCGGCTATTTCGGCATGGGCGCGAAACAGCGGAAAGAACGCATTGATTATCTGATGGAGCGGTTCGACCTGATCCCGCACCAGAAGAAAGCCTTCCGCGAATTGTCGGGCGGGCTGAAGCGCCGCGTCGTGCTGGCGCGCGCGCTGATCAACGATCCCAAGCTGATCATCCTGGACGAACCCACCGCCGGCGTGGACGTGGAACTGCGCCGGATCCTGTGGCGCTACCTGCAAGAGATCAACAAGGACGGCCGCACCATCCTTCTCACCTCGCATTACCTGGAAGAGGTGGAGCGCCTGTGCCGCCACATCGCCATCGTGGCCAAGGGCCGCATCGTGCGCGAAGGCACCAAGGACGAGATCGCGGGCATTCCCGGCGGGCTGGAAGCGGCGTACCTGACAGCCACCGGCGCGGAACCTGATCACGTGGCGGGGGAATGATGGACAATTCCATGACCAAGCCCATGGGCGTGAACTGGATCGGGCTCTACACCATGATCCGGCGGGAAGCGCAGCGCATGGCGCGCATTCCCATCCAGGCGTTCGTGGCGCCCTGGATTTCGGCGCTGCTGTTCATTTTCATCTTCGGCTATATCGTGGGCGGGCGCATCGCCACCATCGGCGGCCATAAATATCTGGAATTCGTGCTGCCGGGCATCTTGATGATGAACATCGTCAATGCCGCCTTCATCCAGTCTTCCACCGCCATCTATTTCTCGCGCTTTATCAAGTTCGTGGAAGAATTGCTGGTCTCGCCGCTGTCCTATGTCGAGATGATCTTCGGCGCCCTCAGCGTGGTGGTGCTGCGTTCCACTGTCACCGGCATCGGCATCCTGTTCATGGGCATGGCGTTCGGCGTCACCCACATGCATTCCTGGCCCATGTTCGTCTTCTGGGTGGTCAGCGTCTCCACCATCTTCGGATTGCTGGGCCTGATCGTGGGCCTGTGGTCCAAGAGCTTCGAACAGCTCAACATGCCGGTGGTGTTCTTTTTGACGCCGCTGTCCATGGTGGGCGGGGTCTTCAACACCCTGTCCATGCTGCCCGGCTGGCTGAAGTATTTGGCCCTGGCCAACCCTTTCTTCTATTTCATCAACGGCATTCGCGGGGCCATGATCGGCTTTGACGAAGCCCCGCCGGAACTCGGCGTGGGGCTGACATTGGCGCTGATGGCGAGCCTCAGCGTGGTGGTCTGGCGCATGTACGCCACCGGCTATGGCTTGCGCGAATAGGCGCGGTCGCCATATTCTCTCAAATCGTCGCGGCATCCACAAAAGTTCCATCACAGGCGGGACAGTTCATGATTAGCAAGTTTATCCTGGGTTCGGCCATCGCCGCGTTGCTGGTCATTCCCGCCTCGGCGCAGCAGGCCAATGTGCTGGGCTCGTTCGGCAACTGGTCGGCCTTCACCACCGGCAGCGGCGGCAATCTCACCTGCTATGCCATGTCCAAGCCCCGCGCCACCCAGCCCAAGGCCGCCAGCCGCGGCGCCATCTTCCTGATCGTGACGGATTACCCCGCGCGCAAGGTGAAGGCGGAAACCGAAATCGTGCCCGGTTATGCCTACAAGGAGAATGAAGTCGTGACCCTGGGTATCGCCTCCGAAAAATTCACCTTCTTTGGCCGCACCGACAGCGCCAAGGCGGGCGCCGCCTGGATCAAGAATCTGGGCGACAGCAATGCGCTGATCAAGGCGATGTCCGAAGGCGTCTCCGCCGTCGCCATCGGCAAGTCGGCGCGCGGCACCCGCACCGTGGACACCTATTCGCTGGCGGGCTTCAACGACGCGCTGGCCAAGATTCATGCCGCCTGCAACATGTGAAAGCCTGATCGGGCTTGACGGAAAGGCGCTGGCAACGGCGCTGACCGGGCAAGGCGTGGCCGAGGGCCAGGCGCGGATGCGCGCCAATCAGCTCTGGAACTGGATCTATGTGCGCGGCGCGAAGGATTTCGCCGCCATGGGAAACTTGGCCAAGGATTTTCGCAAGGATATGGGCGAGGCGTTCACGCTGGCCCGCCCCGAAATCATCAGCGAACAGATTTCCACCGACGGCACCCGCAAATGGCTGTTGCGCACCGGGCCGGGGATCGAGTTCGAGACCGTCTACATTCCCGAAAAAGACCGTGGCACGCTTTGTGTCTCCAGCCAGGTGGGTTGCACCTTGAATTGCAGCTTCTGCCACACCGGCACCCAGAAGCTGGTGCGCAACCTGACACCAGCCGAGATTTTGGGCCAGGTGATGCTGGCCAAGGATGCATTGGAAGACTGGCCCTCCACCGGCACCAACCGCAAGGTGACGAATGTCGTCATGATGGGCATGGGCGAGCCGCTTTATAATTTCGACAATGTGAAAGCGGCGCTGACCATCCTGACGGATGGCGACGGGCTGGCGCTGTCCAAGCGCCGCGTCACGCTTTCCACCGCCGGCGTGGTGCCCATGATCCCGCGCGCAGGGTCCGAGATCGGATCGGGTCTTGCCATTTCTCTCCATGCGGTGCGCGACGAACTGCGTGACGTGCTGGTGCCCATCAACAAGAAATATCCCATCAAGGACTTGCTGGAAGCCTGCCGGACCTATCCCGGCGCGTCGAACGCCCGGCGCATCACCTTTGAATATGTGATGCTGAAAGAGGTGAATGACACGGCTGCCGAAGCGCGCGAGCTGGTGCGGATTCTCTCCGGCATTCCGGCCAAGATAAACCTGATCCCCTTCAATGCCTGGCCCGGCGCGCCGTATGAATGTTCAAGCTGGACGAAAATTGAAAAGTTCGCGGAGATCGTGAACCGCGCCGGCTATGCCAGCCCGGTCCGCACCCCGCGCGGGCGGGACATCATGGCCGCCTGCGGCCAGCTCAAATCCGAGAGCGTGAAAGAGCGCGCCTCCACCCGGCTGGCGGCCGAGAAACTGGCAGATATGCAATCGGCCCAACTGGCCCGGATGCCCTGACTTTGTCATTCCCGCGAAAGCGGGAATCCAGCTTGATCTGCCTATCAACTTTGACTTTTGCCCCCCACCTATTATCAAGACGCGGCTCCCGCCCGTTCGTCCCCAACAGGGGGTAAGGGGGAGGGGGTACAAAAAATTGAAGTTCGAATAACCCCTTGATTGCCAAGGCAATCACCGGGAACAGGAGCGTTTCGTGGCCGGCAAAGACATCAAGAAGGTGGTTCTGGCCTATTCGGGCGGGCTGGACACATCGGTCATCCTGAAATGGCTGCAGACCGAATATGGCGCCGAGGTCATCACCTTCACCGCCGACCTGGGCCAGGGGGAGGAGATCGAACCCGCCCGGCAAAAGGCGCTGACCCTGGGGATCAAGCCCGCCAATATCTTCATCGAAGACCTGCGCGAGGAATTCGTGCGCGATTACGTCTTCCCCATGTTCCGCGCCAATGCCCTGTACGAGGGCGTGTACCTGCTGGGCACCTCCATCGCCCGGCCCCTGATCGCCAAGAAGCAGATCGAGATCGCGGAGAAAGTCGGCGCCGACGCCGTCTGCCATGGCGCCACCGGCAAGGGCAACGACCAGGTGCGCTTCGAGCTGGGCTATTACGCGCTGAAACCCGACATCAAGGTGATCGCGCCCTGGCGGGAATGGTCGCTGACCAGCCGCACGAAATTGCTGGAATTCGCCGAGGCGCACCAGATTCCCATCGCCAAGGACAAGCGCGGCGAAGCGCCCTTCTCGGTGGACGCCAATCTTTTGCACTCGTCCTCCGAGGGCAAGGTTCTGGAAGACCCGGCCGTGGAAGCCGACAGCATTGTCTACCAGCGCACCATTTCGCCGGAAGACGCGCCCGACAAGGCGACGGTGATCGAGATCGGCTTTGAAAAGGGCGACGCCAACTCCATTGACGGCGAAAAGCTCTCGCCCGCCACCCTGCTGGCGAAATTGAACGCGCTGGGCAAGGCCAATGGCATCGGCCGCCTCGATCTGGTGGAAAACCGTTTCGTGGGCATGAAATCGCGCGGTGTGTACGAAACGCCCGGCGGCACCATTCTTCTGACGGCCCATCGCGGCATGGAAAGCCTGACGCTTGATCGCGGCGCGGCGCATCTGAAGGACGACATCATGCCCCGCTATGCGGCGCTGATCTATAACGGGTTCTGGTTCAGTCCCGAGCGCGAGATGCTGCAGGCGCTGATCGACAAGTCCCAGGAATATGTGTCCGGCACCGTGCGGCTGAAGCTGTACAAGGGCAACGCCACCATCATCGGCCGTGCCTCGCCTTATTCGCTCTACAGCGAAAGCTTGGTGACGTTTGAGGATGACAAGGGCGCCTATGACCAGAAGGATGCGGCGGGCTTCATCAAGCTGAATGCGCTGCGCCTTCGCACCCTGGCCATGCGCAAGCGTCAGGCCGAAAAGAAATGAGCAATGACGATCAGGTTGCCTACTGGAACGGCCCCGTTGGCGACAAATGGGCCAAGTACCAGGACCGCATAGACGCCACGCTGGCGCCGCTGGGGCATGCGGTCATCGCCTTTGCAAAGCCGCAACCCGGCGAATCCGTGCTGGATATCGGCTGCGGCACCGGCGCGCTGTCCGAATTGATGGAAGCGGCGGTGGGCGAAGACGGCATGGTCACGGGGCTCGACATCTCCGACCCCATGCTGCAAACGGCGCGCCAGCGCGTGCCGGATGCGCGTTTCATCCTGGCCGACGCCACCGATTACGGCTTCGGCCCGGTCTATGACCTGGTGACGTCGCGGCTGGGCGTGATGTTTTTTGATGCCCCCGCCACCGCCTTCGCCAACCTGCGCCGGGCCCTGAAGCCTGATGGCCGCCTGGCCTTCATCTGCTGGCGCGGACCAAAGGAGAATGACTGGGTCTCGCTGCCTTACGCGGCGGCCAAGCCCCATATCCCGCCCCAGCCCACATTCGACCCCACCGGCCCCGGCCAGTTCTCGCTGGCCGATCCCGACCACATACGCGGCATGCTGGAACAGGCGGGCTTCAAGGACATCCGAATCGAAAAATTCGACGGCATGATGGTGCTGGGCAAGGATCTGGACGAGGCGGTCAATTACTGCACCCGGCTGGTCGGCCCCACCGCCCGCGCCATGAAGGATCTGGATGTCGGTGCGCGCGAAGCCGTCACCAACGCCGTACGCGAGACGCTGGCGCCGCTGGCGACAGCGGACGGCGTCAAGGCGGGCATCGCCTGCTGGCTGGTTTCCGCGAAGCCTTAATTCCCAAGAATTTAGGTATCGACAGATGCGTACAGCGCATTGTCCTGGATGAATTCGCGGCGCGGCTCCACCACATCGCCCATCAGCTTGGCGAACAGCTCGCCCGCTTCATCGGCATGCTGCACCTTCACCACCAGCAGCGAACGCGCATTCTCGTCCAGGGTGGTTTCCCACAACTGTTCCGGGTTCATCTCGCCCAGGCCCTTGTAGCGTTGCAGGCCCAGGCCCTTGCGGCCCCATTCGAAGATGGCGGCCACCAGTTCCGATGGGCTGCGGATTTCCCGTGTCTCGTCCTTGCGCTTGAGCGTGCCGGATTTCAGATAGGTCAGTTGCAGTTCCGCCGCCATCTTGTCCAGGCGCCGCGCATCGGCCGAACCGATCAGCGCCCCGTCAATCGCCACGGCCTCGCGCACGCCGCGCACATCGCGCCAGAATTTCAGGCCACCATCCTCGGTGGGTTCGCCATGCCAGCCGCGCTCATATTCCTCGCTCAGGGAATCCAGGCGGCGCGCAATGTATCCCGCCGCGTCCAGCGCCTTGGCCTTGTCGGACAGGATTTCCGGGTTCATGGCGCCCGCAATGGCCGCCTGTTCCAGCACAAAGCGGGGGTAGTGGCGCGGGAAGCCGCCCAGCGCCGCCACGGCGCTGCGGGCATGGGCCACCAGCGCCTCGAAATCCGCGCCCGCCACGGTTTCGCCGGTGTGCAACGTGAACGACGCGCCCGATGCGCCTTCCGCCACCAGATAGGATTCCAGTTCGCCTTCGTCCTTCAGGTACCGCTCGGACTTGCCGCGCGCGGCCTTGTAGAGCGGCGGCTGGGCGATGAAAATGTGCCCCCGGTCAATCAGCTCCGGCATCTGGCGATAGAAGAAAGTCAGCAACAGCGTTCGAATATGCGCCCCGTCCACGTCCGCGTCGGTCATGATGATGATCTTGTGGTAGCGCAATTTGTCGGGATTGAATTCCTCCCGCCCGATGCCGGTGCCCAGCGCCGTGATCAGCGAGACGATGCTTTCCGATGACAGCATCTTGTCGAAACGCGCCCGCTCGATGTTCAAAATCTTGCCGCGCAGGGGCAAGACCGCCTGGTTGGCGCGGTTGCGCGCCTGCTTGGCGCTGCCGCCGGCGCTGTCACCCTCGACGATGAAGATTTCGCATTTGGCGGGATCGCGTTCCTGGCAATCAGCCAGCTTGCCGGGCAGGGACGCGCCGTCCAGCGCGCCCTTGCGGCGGGTCAGCTCGCGCGCCTTGCGGGCGGCTTCGCGAGCGGCGGCGGCTTCCACCACCTTGCCCACGATCATCTTGGCGTCGGCGGGGTGCTGTTCGAACCAGGCGCCCAGCTGGTCGATCAGCGCGCCTTCCACAATGGGGCGCACTTCGCTGGAGACCAGCTTGTCTTTCGTCTGGGACGAGAATTTCGGATCCGGCACCTTCACCGACAGCACGCAGGTCAGGCCTTCGCGGCAGTCATCGCCGGTCAGCGCCACCTTGTCCTTCTTGCCCGCCATTTTCTCTTCGGCGTATTTGGTCACCACGCGCGTCAGGCCCGCGCGGAAACCGGCCAGATGCGTGCCCCCATCGCGCTGGGGGATGTTGTTGGTGAAGGCCAAAGTGGATTCGTGATAGCTGTCGTTCCAGGTCATGGCCACTTCCACCGTCATGCCGTCCTTCTGGGACGTGATCATGATGGGATTGGGGATCAGCGCATTCTTGGCCCGGTCCAGATACTGCACAAAGGCCTTCAGCCCGCCTTCGTAGTGCAGCGTGGTTTCCTTGGCCTCGACGCCGCGGCGGTCGGCCAGGATGATGGTGACGCCGGAATTGAGAAACGCCAGCTCGCGCAGGCGATGCTCAAGCGTGCCGTAATCGAACTCGGTCTGGGTGAAGGTCTTGGACGAGGGCAGGAACGTGACTTCCGTGCCTTTCCGGCCCGGCGCGTCGGCCACTTCCTTCAGCGGCGCCACGGCATCGCCATAGGCAAAGCGCATGTAATGCTCCTTGCCGTCGCGCCAGATGCGAAGGTCCAGGAATTCCGACAGCGCGTTCACCACAGACACGCCCACGCCGTGCAACCCGCCGGACACTTTATAGGCGTTCTGCTCGAACTTACCGCCCGCATGAAGCTGGGTCATGATGACCTCGGCGGCGGACACGCCTTCTTCCTTGTGGATGCCGGTCGGGATGCCGCGGCCATTGTCGCGCACGGTGCAGGAGCCATCGGCGTTCAGCACGACGTCAATGCGGTCGGCATGGCCTGCCAGCGTTTCGTCCACGGCATTGTCCACCACTTCATAGACCATGTGGTGCAGGCCCGAACCGTCATCGGTGTCGCCGATATACATGCCGGGGCGCTTGCGCACGGCATCCAGGCCCTTCAGCACCTTGATGCTGCTGGCGCCATATTCGTTGGTGACAACTTCGTTGATGATGGGTTCGTTCTGGATCGGGTCAGACATGTCAATTCACCATGATGGCAAGACCGGCGCCGGCCATAATGGCACCCGCGCCCTTGTTGATGCGCCGCCGCGCCTTGACGCTGGCGACCAGATGTTTCATGCGCGATGCCGCCGCAGCATAGCCCATGGTGATGGCAGGAATGAGGACAAGCGTCGCCAGCACCAGTTGCAGATAGCCGATGGCGTTCAGTTGATGCGGGTCCACCGCCACCGGCAGCAGCGCCACGAAAAAGGCGATGGCCTTGGGATTGCCCAAGGTGATGGCCAGATACGAGACAAAACCCTGGCGCGCGCTGGTGGTGACCACCGTGTCGTCGGGCGTCACCTTGGCGGTCCAGTAGCGATAGCCCAGATACATCAGGTACAGCGCGCCCGCGAATTTCACGATCATGAAAAACTTGCCCATGGCCGTGGCCACCAGCGCCAGTCCAAAGGCGGACAGGGTCATCAGGATCAGGTCGCCCGCCAATATGCCAAGCGTGGCGGGGATGGTGGATTTGAAACCGCTGCCCAGCGCGCGCGCGACAATGGCGATGACGCCGGGGCCGGGCATGGCGATGGCCAGGGCATAAAGCCCGCAATAGAACAGGAAGGAATGCAGCGGGATCATGCTGCACCCCGCAGGACGCCGTCTTCCAGGTGGAAGATCTGCGCTTGTGCATTTTCGAACAGCGACAGGTCCGTGCCGGTCATCCAGGCCTGCGCGCCCAGCGCGCTGATTTCCTCGAACAGGGCCGCGCGGCGGCGCACATCAAGGTGCGCGGCGATTTCGTCCAGCAGCAGCAGCGGCGCCATGCCGTCGCGCGCCCGGGACAGCTCGCGTGCATCGGCCAGCATGACGGAAATCAGAAGCGCCTTCTGCTCACCCGTGGAACAGTCGCGGGCATCGGCGCGCTTGGATGTGTGCCGCACCAGCAGATCGCTGGTGTGGGGACCGAAACCGGTGCGCCCGGCTTCCGCATCGCGGATGCGGCTGGCGGCCAGGGTGGCGCGCATCGCATCGGCGCTTTGCAGATGCAGGTCATCGGAAAGCGTCAAGGCGGCGGCGGGGAAAGCGCCCGCCTCGCCGCGCTCCGTCAGGGCACGCGACAGCCGCTCCACCGTGGCGGCGCGGGCGACAGCCAGCACCAAGCCCGCTTCCGCCATCTCATTCTCAAGCCCGTCCAGCCACAAGGGATCACGCGGTCCGTATTTCAAAAGCCGCGCCCGCTCGCGCATGGCGGTTTCATAGCGGGTGGTGGCGCGCGCATGGCCGGGCTCGAAGCCCAGGACCAGCCGGTCCAGGAAGCGCCGGCGTCCGCCCGCGCTTTCCGTGAAGATGCGGTCCATGGCCGGCGTCAGCCAGACCATCTGCACGATATCGCCCAGATCGGCGGAGCCCTTGGCTTCCACGCCGTTGAGCCGCACATGCCGTTTCTCGCCGCCGGTGACACTCACGGTCAGGCCGGTGCCGATTTCATAGGCGGTGCCGCCGCGTGCCACCGTGGCGGCCACGGCCCATAATGTTTCGCTGGAGGCCGGCCCCTTGCGCGCATGTTCGCCCAGCCTGGCGCCGCGCAATCCGCGCCCCGGCGACAAAAGTGAAATCGCGTCCAGGATGTTTGTCTTGCCCGCACCATTCGGCCCCGCCAGAACCACCGGCGCGGCATCGAAGGCCAGGTCGCACACGGCATAAGAGCGAAAATTGCTCAAGGCCAGCCGCGTCACCGCCAAGGTCGAACCCAAAAGCGTCTGGGGTTCGCCATCGGGGCGCATATGCGGCGAAAGGGTCAACCCTCAGACCCGAAGCGGCATCAGGACGTAAAGCGTACGCGCGTCCTGGGAATCTTCGATGATGGCGGGCGACCCGGCATCGGACAGAAGAAAGCGCACATCCTTGCCTTCGATCTGGCTGGTGATGTCCAGCAGATAGCGGGCATTGAAGCCGATCTCCAGCGCCGCGGCGCTATAGGTCGCGCCCACATCTTCCGTGGCGGTGCCGGATTCCGGGTTCACCACCGACAAGGTCACCTTGTCCTTGCCGATATTCAGCTTCACGGCGCGGGTCTTGTCGGCGCTGATGGTGGAAACACGGTCCACCGACTGGCTGAAATCCTTGGCTTCCAGCGACAGGGCCTTGTCGTTGCCGGACGGGATCACTTTTTCGTAAGGCGGGAAATTGCCGTCAATCAGCTTGGACGTCAGCTCCACCCCATTGAAGCCGAACTGCACCTTGGTGTCGGACAGCGAAATCTCGATGGCGCCATCGGCGTCATCCAGAAGCTTTTGCAGCTCGCCCACCGTCTTGCGCGGGATGATGACGCCGGGCATATCGCCGGCGCCGTCCGGCAATTCCAGCTCATAGCGCGCCAAGCGGTGACCGTCTGTGGCCACGGCCCGCATCACGGGCGGCTTGGCGTCCTTGGCAGCGTGCAGATAGATGCCGTTCAAATAATAGCGCGTCTCTTCAGTCGAAATGGCGAAGCGGGTCTTGGCGATGATGCGCTTCAAGTCGTCTGCGGCTAGGCGGAAGCGATGCGGCAGATTGCCCGCCGCCATCTGGGGGAAATCCTCACGCGGCAGGCAGGCCAGCTCGAAACGCGACGAACCGGCGGAAACCGCCAGGCGGCCGCCTTCGCTGGCCAGCAACTCCACCTGCACCTGCGCGCCGTCCGGCAGCTTGCGGATGATGTCGTAAAGCATGTGGGCGGGGGCGGTGGCGAAGCCATTGCGCAATATGTCCGCCGGGATCGCTTCCACGATCTCGATGTCCAGGTCGGTGGCCGTCAGCTTCAGGCTGCCCTTGGCCGCTTCCAGCATGACATTGGACAGGATCGGAATGGTGTTGCGCCGTTCGACAACGCTTTGCACATGCCCCAGCGCCTTCAACAACGCGCCCCGTTCGACGTTTATTTTCATGGGATTTTGATCGCCCGTTTTGTCTGGATAAATCCGCCGGAAAACATGCCAGGAAAGGGCCCGAAAACCCTTGATTTACTTGCGTTTTGGGGAGGCCCCAGACTCAAGTGAAGGACCATACCAAAAGGGTGCCCAAAGCGCAAAAAAAACGCGGCCGAAACCGCGTTTTTGATGGCTTGTAAGCGACTGTTTTTGAGGGGCTTTTGGGACCCCTAAAGCTCGCCCCGGCGCTGAAGCATTTGCGACAGGAAATCCACTTCCTGGCGGAACAGCGGGTCCTCCAGCACCAAGGCCTCGATGCGGCGGCAGGCATGCAGCACCGTGGTGTGGTCGCGGCCACCAAAGCGCCGGCCAATCTCGGGCAGGGACCGCGTGGTCAGCTTGCGGGACAGGTACATGGCCACCTGGCGGGGGCGGGCCACCCGGCGGGCGCGCTGGGGGGAATGAAAATCCTTCACGTCCAGCTTGTAGAACTCGGCGGTCTTTTTCTGGATATCCTCGATGGAGGTCTTGGCGCCGGGGCTGGAACGCAGGCCCACGGCTTCCTCGGCGGTCTCCAGGGTCACCGGCTTCTTGGTCAGGTCGGCATAGGTGGCCAGCTTGGTGAAAACCCCGATCAGGTCGCGGGGGCTGGCATCGTCCAGGTCGGCGATGCGTTCCAGCACGGCTTCCGGCAGCACCACTTCTGGCTTGTGGCGGCAGAATTCGGTGGCCCGCGCCTTGACGATGGCAAGCCGTGTTTCCCGGTCCGGCTTGTCCAGGGCGATGCAAAGCCCGCCCGCCAGGCGCGATTTCACGTCCGCGCCTAGGCCTTCCAGGGCGGTGGGGGCGCGGTCGGCCGCGATCACCACCCGGCGGCGCAGATCCGCAAAGGCGTTGACGGTGTAGAGGAATTCCGACGCCGTGGCGGTGGAGCGGCAGATATGCTGCAAATCGTCAATGATCAGCACCTCGGCGGTGCGCAGATCTTCCTTGAAGGCCAAGGTGTCCTTCCGATAAAGCGCGCCCAGGAAGTGGCGCATGAAGTCTTCCGCCCGCAGGAACAGCGTGCGCTTGCCGCGCTTGCGGAATTCCAGGGCGGCGGCGTTCAGAAGATGGGTCTTGCCCAGCCCAAACCCGCCATGGATGTAGAGCAGGGGGACGTCCGACTGCGCGCCCTCGGCAAAGCTCTTGGCGGCGCCATGGCCGAACTCGTTGGCGGGGCCGGGAATGAAGCTGTCAAAGGTCTGCTGGGGATGCAGCATCCGGGTCCAGAGGCCCTTGGCCGTCTCCTCCGGCTCCGGCGCGGCCACCCGCGGCGGCAGATAGGAAATGCTGGCGCTGTCGGCAGGCGTGATGCGGGCGACGCCGCCGCCCAGGCTGGGTGCCGCCACCACGATGCTGATGGAGGCCGGATCCGTGCCCTCGGCGCGGAAGGCGCGCTCGATGCGGGGGACGTAATGGTTGGCCACCCAGTTGCGCACGAAGGGCTTGGCAGCGCCGATCTTCAGTTCGTCATGGTCGGCAGACTCCAGGCTCAGGGGTCCGATCCAGGCTTCGAAGACAGGATCGCCCAGCTCGCGGCGCATGCGCTCGCGCACGGCTATCCAGGCGCTGCGCCAGTCTTGCCGCTTGCCCGATGTCTGCCCAGT
Source organism: Alphaproteobacteria bacterium (assembly GCA_947465395.1). Lineage (GTDB taxonomy): Bacteria > Pseudomonadota > Alphaproteobacteria > Micropepsales > Micropepsaceae > Rhizomicrobium. The sequence goes on from CANIAL010000002.1 coordinate 95,226, forward strand.
TTCGTGTCCCATTCATCGCCCCCGCGCCTTTGGCGCTTGTTCTGTTTGTTTTGGTATTTTGTCGTCATGCCCGGTACTTGCCGGTGTCTTTGAATGTGTTGCTTCAGGAAATCAGCTCTGCCTCCAGGGAAGGCCGGCCGCCTTCCATCCGGCGGTGCTGCCGCGATGGCCATGAACGTCCAGGTCACCTTCAAAGCCACTGGCAACATTGTAGGCGCGCGCATAGCCCGCCCGCGTCATGGCGGCGGCCGCGGCGCGTGAACGCGCGCCCGAGCGGCACAGGAACAGGATGGGCGTGTCGGTGTCGGCGCCGGCTTCGTCCAGCACTTCGCGCGCCTGGGCCACGAAATCCGGATTGGGCTGCATCTGGGGATAGGCCAGCCATTCCACGCAGTGCGCGCGCTCCTCGCCTGGCTGTTCCAGGCTGGACAGGTCGGCGCGGCCTACGAAATGCCATTCCGCCTGGCAGCGCACGTCTATCAGCTGGGCGCGCGGGTTGGTGCTGAGCAGGGCCCAGGCCTCGGCTACTGCGATGTCGCCTGCATAGTCTTGGGAAGAGGAAGAGGACATGGGCGCAGCCTGGACACAATCGGAGCATTGCCGGGAAAGAGGTCCGGCGCGAAAAGAAGAGATTTCAAGGATTTAGGGTGTTCTAGACTTTGAAATCGGGCCCAGATTGCCGAATATGTCGCTGAATATTGACACTGTATTGTCTCTAATCTTCGACATGTCTTGCTGTCCACCCCAACCGTTAAGGAAGATACGATCAAGCCCGCATCCCGCACAAGAGGGAATCAGCGCCTGATTCGCGATTTTTTCATTTTTGTGGCTGTGCTAACTGGTTGTGACGTATACGGAAATTGTGTTCTTCCACAGAATCAGGCACTTAGCCCCTGCGACAAGCGCGCTGCCGCACCGCCCGCGAAAATCCGCACACAGAGCAATAAAAAAGGCCCGATTTTGGACAATCGGACCCTTCTAGACTTGGATTATGCTGCTGATTCAGCCGCTTCGGCTATTTTTGCAGTTTTGCGACCCGCTTCGACAGGCGCGAGACCTTCCGCGAGCCGGTGTTCTTGTGCAGCACGCCCTTGGAGACGCCGCGCATGATTTCCGGCTCGGCGGCCTTCAGGGCGGCCAGGGCGGCAGCCTTGTTGCCGCTGGAAATGGCTTCTTCCACCTTGCGGATAAAGCCGCGCAGGCGGGTGCGGCGCGCCGTATTGATGGCGGTGCGCTTGGCGGTGGTGCGGACGCGCTTCTCGGATGAGGCGATATTGGGCATGGCGTTCCTGATAGGTGTCGCGGAAAAGAGCGGTCCTATAGCCCCGGACCGGCCTCCCGGTCAACAAATGCCTATTTTTGACATACCGGGCAGTAAAAGCTGGACCGCCCGGCCTGGGTGATGCGCTTGACGGTGCCCCGGCAGCCCTTGTGCAGGCAGGGTTTCCCGGCCCGCCCATAGACTTGGAAATGATGCTGGAAATTGCCGGGATCGCCCGTGGCCTGGGCATGATCGCGCAAGGTGGAACCGCCCTTGGCGATGGCGTCTTTCAAGACCTGCTTGCTGGCTTTCACCAAGGCCGCGACCTGCTCCGGTTTCAGCGATCCCGCCAGACGCTTGGGCGAAATGAAGCTGCGGAACAAAGCCTCGGCGACATAGATATTGCCCAATCCCACCACGATGCGCTGGTCCAGCAGTGCGGATTTTATGGGCGTGCGCCGCCCGTCCAGCGCCGCGGTCAACATTTTTGCGTTGAACGCAGGCGACAAGGGCTCCGGCCCCAGGCCGGCGAACAGCGCGTCATCATCCAGCGCCGCCGTTTCCACCAGCGCCATCAGGCCGAAGCGGCGGTGATCGGTATAGACGATGCGGGCGGGCGCATCCGTCTCCAGCACCACATGATCATGCCTGCCCTCAACGGGCGGGCCAATGTCATAGACATAGTTGCCCAGCTTGGTGCGTTGTCCCTTGGCGTACACCGCCATGCGCCCGCTCATGCCCAGATGGATCACCAGTGTCTCGCCGCCCGACAAGTCCGCCAGGATGTATTTGGCCCGCCGCGTCAGGCGCAGGACGCGCTGTCCTTCCAGCCTTGCGGCGAAGCGGGGCGGGAAGGGGCGGCGCAAATCGGCGCGGCGCACCAGCGCCTTTGTGATAATGCGGCCTTCCAGCGCGGGCACCAGGCCCATACGCACGGTTTCGACTTCCGGCAGTTCTGGCATGAAAACTCTTTGCTTTTCATCACGGTAGCCCATCGCGCCCGGCCCGGCTATGTTCGGGCCATGAGCAAAACCGCCAGCTTCGGCTTTCAGGACGTGCCGGAAGCCGAGAAACAGGGCCTGGTGCGCGGCGTCTTTTCCAGCGTGGCGTCGCGCTATGACCTGATGAACGACGTCATGTCGGTGGGCGTCCACCGGCTCTGGAAAGACGCCATGGTGGACTGGCTCAACCCCGGGCCCGGCATGGCCGTGCTGGACGTGGCAGGCGGCACCGGCGACATCGCCTTTCGCATCGCGCAGGCCGCGCGCAAAAAAGGTGGTGAGGCGCAGATCACTGTCTGTGACCTGACGCCGGAAATGCTGGGCGAGGGCCGTCGCCGCGCGGAAACCAAAAAGGAAAACGCCATCACCTGGATCTGCGGCGATGCACAGGCTCTGCCGCTGCCCGACGCCAGCTTCGACGCCTATACCATCGCCTTCGGCATCCGCAATGTGACGCACATTGAAAAGGCGCTGGCGGAAGCACGGCGGGTCCTGAAGCCCGGCGGGCGTTTTCTCTGCCTGGAGTTTTCAAAACTGGAAATGCCGGTGCTGGACAAGATGTATGACGCCTATTCCTTTAAAGTGCTGCCGCGCCTGGGCGGGCTGATCGCGGGTGACGCGCCCTCTTACAAGTATCTGGCCGAAAGCATACGGCGCTTCCCGCCCCAGCGAGAATTCGCGCGCATGATCGCGGAGGCGGGATTGGCGCAGGTGAAAATCCGCAACCTGGCGGGCGGAATCGCGGCGCTGCACTCGGCCTGGCGTCTCTGATGTTTGATACGCTGTCCAATCTCGCCCGCCTCTGGCATGCCGCGCGCGTGCTGTCGCGCCATGACGCGCTGATGCCGGGGGAAATGCGCGATCGCTTGCCGCCTTCGGCCCGCGCCGCGCGCACCCTGCTGGGGCTGGGCCAGATCAGGAGCAATGCGCCGCCCGGTTTCCGGCTGGCGCTGGCGCTGGAACGTTTGGGTCCCGCCTATATCAAGCTGGGCCAGATGCTGGCGACGCGGCCCGACATCGTGGGCGAAGACGTGGCGGTAGCGCTGGAGCATTTGCAGGACCGCCTGCCGCCATTCCCCAATGACGTGGCGCGTGCGGCGATTGAAAAGGGCCTGGGCCGCCCCATCAGCGAGATGTTCTTGTCTCTCGATCCACCCATTGCCGCCGCCTCCATCGCCCAGGTGCATCCCGCCATTACCAGCGACGGCGCCAAGGCGGCGGTGAAGGTTCTGCGCCCGGGTATCGAGAAAATCTTCCAGCGCGATCTGGACAGCCTGGCGCTGTTTGCACGGATCGCGGAACGCTGGTCGGTGGAAGCGCGCCGGTTGCGCTTCATGGCGCTGGTGCAGACATTGGCCGCCAGCGTGGCGCTGGAGCTGGATTTGCGCATGGAAGCCGCCGCCGCGTCCGAGCTTTACGACCACACCCGCGGCGACACGGAGTTCCGGGTGCCGCATGTGGACTGGACCCGCACCTCGGGCCGGGTCCTGACCAGCGAATGGATTGATGGCACCCCGATCCGCGACGCGGATGCGCTTCGTGCGGCGGGGTTCGATCCCAAGGCGATTGCGCTGTTGCTGGTGCGCTCTTTCCTGACACAGGCTTTGCGCGATGGTTTTTTCCATGCCGACATGCATCCTGGAAACCTGTTCGTGGACGCCAGCGGGCGGCTGGTGGCGGTGGATTTCGGCATCATGGGGCGGCTGGAGCCGGGCATGCGCCGCTTCATGGCGGGCACCCTGGCCGGTTTCCTGAGCCGCGATTATGTGAAGGTGGCGCAGCTTCATTATGATTTCGCCTTCGTGCCGCCGGAACATCCCGTGCAGACCTTTGCGCAGGCGCTTCGCGCCATCGGCGAGCCGATCTTCGGCAAAAGCGCCCGCCAGGTTTCCATCGCTCGCCTGCTGGGCCAATTGTTCGACACCACTCGCCGCTTTGACATGCAGGCCCAGCCGCAACTGGTGCTGCTGCAAAAGACCATGGTGGTGGTGGAAGGCGTTGCCCGTTCTCTGGACCCCGATTTCGACATCTGGGAAGCGGCGCGCCCGGTGGCGGAACGCTGGGTCAGCGACAATCTGGGACCGGAAGCGCGGCTGCGCGAAGCCGCTCAAAGCGTCAGCGCCCTGGGACGCCTGGCGCAGGACCTGCCGCAGCTTGTGAAGAACGCTGAAAGCCTGTCGCTGATGGTGGCGGAAGGCGGCATGCGCCTGCATCCCGACACCGCCCGCGCCATCGCGCTGGAACAGGATAGAAGTAACCGCCCGTGGCGTGCGGCGCTGATCGGTCTGCTGGCACTGATCGCGGTGGCGCTACTGGCCCATTGGCGCGGGGCGTTTTGACAGGATGGCGAAGCGGGTGGTGAGGGTCACCGCCGCCACCAGCAAGCCAAAGGCCAGGCCCAGCCAGATGCCGTAACCTTTCATGCCCAAACCGAAACCCAGGAACACGCTCATCGGCGCGCCCGCCAGCCAATAGGACGCGCCCGCCAGCCACATGGGTCCGGCGGCGTCCTTCAACCCGCGCAGGCTCATGGACGCCGTCACCTGAAGCCCATCCATCAACTGGAACGCGGCGGCGACATGCAGGAACACCACCGCCAGCGCCAGCACGTCTTCATTCTCTGGAATGTCGGGCAGCCACAAGGTGGCGATGGCGCGCGGCGCGGCCAGCAGCAACAGCGCCATGGCGCCCATGAAGATCACACCCACGCCCATGGCGGTGAAACCGGCGCGCCGGGCCGCCGCCGCATCGCCCGCGCCCGCCGCCTGTCCCACCCGCACCGTGGCCGCCAGCCCGATGCCAAGCGGGATCATGAAGGTGAGGGAGGGGATGGTGAGGGCGATCTGATGCGCCGCCAGCGCCGCAATGCCGAACGTGCCCATCACCAGGGTGGCGCCATTGAACAGCGCCATTTCGAAAATCATGGTCACGCTCATGGGCACGCCCAGCGCGAACAGTTCGGCGATGCTGTCCCAGTGCGGGCTGAAAAAGCGATGCGCGATGCGATAGACGCTGAGGCCCGGCGTGAAGAGCGCGATCAGGCTCATGGCCACCAGCGTGAACAGGTTGGACGAGGCGCTGGCCAGCCCCGCGCCCACCAGACCCAGCTTTGGAAAACTCAGATGCCCGAAGATCAGCACATAGTCGGCGGCGGCGTTGAACAACACGGCCGCCCCCATCACCAGCAGCGGCGCCATGGGCCGGTTCAATGCCGTGGAAAAATTTCGCAGCACCTGGAAGGCCAGCGAACAGGGCAGGCCCGCCGCCAGCACGCCGGTATAAAGGGCGGCGTCGGCCGCCAGCGCCGGTTCCTGGTGCAGGAAGACAAGCACCGGCCGGGTAAAGATCAACAGCGCCAGCAGCGGCGGCGAGATCACCGCCACCGCCCACAACCCCATCCGCACCACCACCCGCACATCACGGGTTTGCGTGGTGGCGTCCTGGCCCACCACATGGGCCACCATGGGCGAGACGGCGGAGACCGGCCCCGAACCCAGCAGCCACAGGAAAAAGAACACCGTGTTGCCGATGGCGGCGGCCGCCAGCGCCGATTTGCTGTAATGGCCCAGCATCAAGGTGTCGGTGGCCAGGATCACCATCTGCGCCAGTTGCGTGGCGGCCAGCGGCAATGCCAGGCGCAGCAGTTCCCGCGCCTCGGCCAGGTAATGGCCGTGGCCGCCAAGGCGGGGTCCGGGGCTGGTCAAATCCATCCTGTCTCATGCCATTTTTTGGTGCGGCTGACCAAGTGCTGGCGCGCAATGCTGCCCCGCACTAGATTCAGGCAATGAGCATCTTGAACATCGCCCATCGCGGCGGCGCGGCCATGCACCCCGAAAACACCATGGCGGCGTTCGATCACGCCATCGCGCTGGGCTGTGACGGGGCAGAGCTGGACGTGCATCTGTCCGCCGATGGCGTGGTGGTGGTGCATCATGACGACCGGCTCAATTTGGATTATGCGCGGGACAAGGATGGCGACTGGCTGTCCGCGCCGACGCCCCTGATCCGCGAGCTTACGTTTGCACAGCTACAGTCCTATGACCTGGGCCATATAAGACCCGGCAGCGATTACGCGGCCGGCCATCCCGCCCAGAAACCCGCACGGCATGCGCGCATCCCAAGCCTGGCTGAGGTGGCGGCGGCGGCGCGGGCGGCGAAGTTTCTGCTGATGGTGGAACTGAAAATGTTTGAAGGCGCGGGGCAGGCTGACGTTCTGCGCCTGGCCGATGCCACATTGGACGTCATGAAGGACGATCTGGCGCGCACCATCTTTGTGGGCTTCGACTGGCGCTGTCTTTTGCGGATCAGGAAAACCGCGCCCGATGCCAAGGTCTGGTTCACCACCGACAAATTGGAGGGCGATGTCGCCCCCGTGATCGCGGGCATCGCGGCGGCGGGCGCGCAGGGCTGGTTTCCCCATTTTGCCAATCTCACCACCGAAAGCGTGGCGCAGGCGCGGGCGCTGGGTCTGAAATGCGGCGGCTGGACCGTCAATGATGCGGAAGACATGAAACGCATCGCGCGGCTGACGCCGGATGCCATCTGCAGCGACCGGCCAAAATTGTTGAAGGCTGTATTGGACGCGATAACCTAGTTGGCAAGACCCGTGCGGGTCTCAAACTCCACGCCTTGCGCGCGTGCGCGCTGGCAAAGGTCTTCAATGGTAATGGCGTCCAGCTGCGCCATCACATTATCCTGCAGGTCCTGGATCAGCGGCGCCACGATGCGCTGGCCCAGCGCCGAATGCGGCGTCAGCCTTTCCTCCTCCGCATCCTCGATGGCCTGGGCCACTTTCACCACGTCACCCACGGAAATGCGGCGGCGTTCCCTGGCCAGGCGATAGCCGCCGCGCGGCCCCCGCACGCCTTTCAATATGCCCGCGCGCACCAGTTGCTGCATCACCTGTTCCAGGTAACGCTGCGGCACGCCCTGGCGGGCCGTGATCTCGCGGGCCTGCACGGGATCGGGCGCGGTGTTGAAGGCAATGTCCACCACCGCCTCCAGCGCCAGCAAGGTCTTGCGTGACAGGCGCAGCATCATGGCTTGACGCTCATGCCGGTCGAGCCAAATCCGCCCGCGCCGCGTGCGCTGTCGCTCAGGGCGTCGGCTTCCACCAGCTCGGCCTGTTCGTGGCGCGCAATCACCATCTGGGCGATCTTCATGCCCCGGCTGATACGGAATGCCTTGTCGCCATGGTTGATCAGGATAGCTTTGATTTCGCCGCGGTAATCGCTGTCTATGGTGCCGGGCGCATTCAACACCGTCACGCCATGGTTCAGCGCCAGGCCGGAGCGGGGCCGCACCTGCGCCTCGATCCCTTGCGGCAATTCGATGGCGATGCCGCAGGGCACGGCTGCGCGGGCGCCGGGTGCGATTTCCATGTCCGCATCCACCGTCGCCAGAAGATCAAGCCCTGCCGCGCCCAAGGTGGCGTAATGGGGCAGGGCCAGGTCAGCCGCCAGCCGCTTGATGATCACCTTCATGCGAATTGTTCCGCGATCTTCAGCGCCAGGCGCTGGGCCACATCGGCCTTGGACATTTCCGGCCAGTCTTCCTGGCCCGCATCCGAAATCAGATGGACGCGGTTGCGGGTGCCGCCCATCACCGAATTGCCGTTGGCATCGGTGCTGACGTCATTCGCCACGATCCAGTCGCATTGTTTGCGCGCTCGCTTGGCCACGGCATGGGCCAGCACGTCATCCGTCTCGGCGGCAAAACCCACCAACAAGCGCGGGCGATGCTTGTGGTTCGCCAGGGTCGCCAATATGTCGGGATTTTCCACCAGCGATATCGAACGCGCACCATTTTGGTTTTCTGGCTGGTCGCTTTTCTTGATCTTGGCATTGGCCGCCACATCGGGCCGCCAGTCCGCCACCGCCGCCGTCAAGACGGCGATATCGCGCGGCAGGCCCGCTTCCGTGGCCGCCAGCATTTCCCGGGCGCTGGTCACCTTCACCAGCTTCACGCCTTGCGGCGGCGCAATCTCCACCGGCCCGCTCACCAGCAACGTCTCTGCGCCATGGCGGGCCAGCGCCTCAGCCACGGCATAACCCTGGCGCCCGGACGAGCGGTTGGCGATGAAGCGCACCGGGTCCAGCGCCTCCTGCGTGGGGCCGGCGGTGACCAGCGCGGTCAGGCCATGCAATGCGCCCTTGTTCGCGGCTAGCGCATTCTCGATGGCGGCGATGATCTCCATCGGCTCTGCCATGCGGCCCGGGCCATATTCGCCGCAGGCCATGTCGCCGCCATTGGGTCCGACAAACTTGACGCCATCGCGCGCCAGGATGTCCGCATTGCGCCGCACGGACGGGCTTTGCCACATGCGCACATTCATGGCGGGCGCCATCAGGATGGGCTTGTCGGTGGCGAGCAGCGCGGTTGACGCCAGATCATTGGCCAGCCCGCCCGCCAGCTTGCCCATCAAATCGGCGGTGGCGGGCGCCACCACAACCAGGTCGGCTTCGCGTGACAGGCGGATATGGCCCATCTGCGCTTCATCGGTCAGGTCGAACAATTCCTGGAAGGTCTTTTCGCCCGACAGCGCCGACACGGACAGCGGCGTCACGAACTCCGCGCCGGCGCGGGTCAGGATGGCGCGGGTTGTATAACCGCGCTCGCCCAGGCGGCGGATCAATTCCAGCGTCTTGTAGGCGGCGATGCCGCCGCCGATCACCAGCAGGATGCGTTTCATGAATTCACCTTGGGGACCAAGCCCATCAGGGAACCATAGATATCCCGGCACGGAAAGTGTAGTTCGTGGGTTAACTATCTGGATTCGCTTGGAAAACGCCAAGCGGGGACAGGGTTAAACCCTTGCTAAGCCTGTTATGGTGCAATGGCGGCCTGAACGGGGGCCTGCCATGCGCCTGGCAAAATCAAAGACGAAATCCACGCCGACCAACCTGTCGGCCGGCGACATGTACCGCCTGGCCTTTGACTTCGCTCAGGAACATGGCCGCGACGCCTGCGATTACGCCTATCGCGCCGTGGTGTCGTTCGAGGCGGAAGGCGAGGGCGAGCGCGCCTATTTCTGGTTCCTGCTGCTGGTGATGCTGGGCGATATCGAAAGCCAGCGTGTCACCGAAGAAGGCCCCATCACAATTCACTAATACGAAGCCTAGCCAAAACTCAGGCTTTCTTCCCCCGTGCGCGCAGCGCATGACGGGGGAAGATGTCTGCTAGCGGGCCTCTTCTTTTTGGCGCTTCGCGCCAGGGGCCCGCGTGGCAGACAGATGGGGGCAAAAACAGATAGGATGTAAAGTACGGAACCAACGGGTAACATCCCCGCTTCCAGTACAGGACCGTGATACCGCGATGCCCCTTGATCCGCTGATAAAATCCTTTCTCGACAAGGCGGCGGCTATGCCGCGTGTCGACCTGCACACCATGCCCATCTCGGTCCTGCGCCAGACCTTCGCGGGCATGATGGGGCTGGTGGGGCCGAAGGACGTTCCCATCGGCAAGGTGGAAGACATCAGCATTGGAAAAATCGGCGCGCGTCTTTACGCGCCCGTGGCGGGCGGGGGCGAGGCGCTGCCGGTGCTGCTCTATTTCCATGGCGGCGGTTTCGTGGTGGGCGATCTGAAAACCCATGACGGCCTCTGCCGCCTGATGGCGCATGAAGGCGGTTTCAAAGTGCTGGCGGTGGATTACCGGCTGGGTCCGGAAAATAAATGGCCCGCGCCGCTGGAAGACGCGCAAGCCGCGCTGGCTTATCTGTTTGAAAATGCACCCGCCCTGGGCGTGGATGCCGGGCGCATCGCGGTGGGCGGCGACAGCGCGGGCGGTCTTCTGACGGCGGCGTTGACACAGGTGGTGAAGGAAAAAGGCGGCCCCGCCATCGCCTTCCAGCTTTTGATGTTTCCCGGCACCGATCCGGGCGGGCATTTCCCCTCCATGGAAAAATACGCGGTGGGCTATTTCCTGGAAAAGCGCGCCATTGAATGGAACATGAAGCAATATCTGCCCGCTGGCGCCGATGTGACATCGCCCTCCATCTCGCCTTTGCGCGGCAAGGATTTTTCCAGGCTGCCGCCCGCCTATGTGATGCTGGGCGGCTATGATCCGCTGCATGACGAAGGCCTGGCCTATGCGCAGAAACTGCGCGATGCGGGCGTGAAGGTCACCATCGCCGATTATGACGAGATGGTGCATTGCTTCATCTATCTGCAGACGGTGCTGCCCCAGGCGCATGACGCCGTCGCGGCGGCGGCAAAGGCCGTGGCCGAGGCGCTGGCAAAGGCATAAGTCATGACCATCACCATCACCGCCTTTGAAAAATCCCCCGATGGCGGCAAAGGGCTGGCACGCGACACGCGCGTGCGCTGGGCGCTGGAAGAAGTGGGCCAGCCCTATGATGTGCGGCTGGTGTCCTTCAAGGCGCTGAAGGAACCGGCGCATCTGGTGCTGCATCCCTTTGGCCAAATTCCCACCTATGAAGACGGCGGCCTGGCCCTGTTCGAAACGGGCGCCATCGTCTTTCACATCGCCACCCATTATCCGGGCCTGCTGCCGGTTGACGGCAATGCCCGCGCGCGCGCCATCACCTGGATATTCGCGGCCATCAACACGGTGGAACCGCCCATCCTGGATCTTGGCAACGCCCGGATGCTGGAAGCCGACAAGCCCTGGTCCGCTGAGCGCTTGCCGATGGTGATGGACCGCGTCCGTGACCGGCTGGGGCAACTGTCCCGGCACATGGGCAGTTCCGAATGGCTGGAGAAGGATTTCAGCGCGGGCGATCTGATGATGGCGTCGGTGCTGCTGCGCGCGCGGGGTTCGGGGCTGCTGGACGAATATCCAAACCTGGCCGCCTATGTCGCGCGAGGCGAAGCGCGTCCCGCCTACCAGCGTGCCTTTGCCGCGCAATGGGCGGTCAACAAGCGCTAATTTGCGGTGTGATAGAGCGGCGCCAGGCTTTCGATTTCGCTTTGCGTCCTGGCGGCATCCCAGCCCAGCATCTGCGCCATGCGCGCCGCGACCAGGTCCAGGTTCGGCGGCGGGCCGAATTGCCCCAGTGAAGTGCGCCGCATCACCACATCTTCCAGTGTCAGCGCCATCTCGTGCGCCACGGCAAAGTCCACCTGCGCCATGGTATCGCCGCTGGGCCCCAGCGCCGCCAGGTCCGCGACCCGCGCGTTTTTCAGCAGCAAAGGCAGCCGCGCCCCGAACATGTGTATCAGGTGGCGCATCCCAATGCCGGGCCAGGTTTTTTCAATACCCGCCGCCAGCGACGCGAAATCTTCAAAGCGCCCACCGGGCAGGGGTGCCCTGGTGACGCACGGCCCAGCTTTCACGGCCAACTTTTTTACCACGGCATCGGTGACGCTTTGTGCCAGCGCACGCGAAGTCGTCCATTTGCCGCCCAGCACCGAGAAGACGCCGTCCAGCCCTTCGCCGGCATGGTCCACCAGTTCCGATTTGCGGCTGACGCCATAGGTATTGGCGGAGCCGTCTGCCACCAGCGGCCGCAGCCCGGCATAGAAAAACGCGACCGCATCCCGCGCCAGATGCGCCTGCGGCAGATACTGGTTCACGGTACCGATCAGGCCCGCAATATCCGCCTCGCTGACCGACAGGCTGGCGGGATCGCCGGTGAAAGGCGTGTCGGTGGTGCCGACCAGGCTGTAGCCGCGCCAGGGCATGACAAAGAAATGTCCCGCCCCCGCCTCGATGGTCAGCGCCTTATCGCTGAAGGACGGCACCAGTATGTGGATGCCATTGGACCGCACCAATTTGTGCGCGGCGGGCTTGCCGCTGGCCGCGGCCAAAAACAGATCCGCCCAAGGCCCTGCCGCCACCAAACTCACCTTGGCGCGTATGTCGAAGACATCACCCGTGATGGTATCGCGCGCCGAAACGCCTTCCACCCGCCCATTCCGCTGCAGCAGTTTTTCTGCCCGCACATAATTGGCGATGGCCGCGCCATTCGTATCCGCATCAACCAGACATTCCAGGGCGATGCGTTCGGGCGCATACATCTGCGCGTCATGATATTCAAAGGCGCCGTTGAAATCTTCAAGCACCGCCTCGCCCGGATTTTTCAGCCAGCGATGCCGGGGCATGTCGCCGCCGGCCATCAGGTCATAAAGCGTGAGCCCCGCGCCCAGATACACACGCTCGGTGAAGCCGCCATTGACCGGCAACAAAAACGGCAGCGGCCGCACCAGATGCGGCGCCATGCGAAGGAGATTGCCGCGCTCGACCAGGCTTTCGCGCACCAGCCGGAAGTCCATGGTGCGGAGGTAGCGCAGTCCGCCATGCGCCAGCTTGGAATTGTGCGCCGATGTCGCGCCCGCGAAATCCTGCCCTTCCACCAGCGCCACCTTCAGCCCGCGTAGGCTTGCATCGCGCGCGGTAAAGGCGCCGCTGGCGCCGCCGCCAACGATCAGAAGGTCAAATGTTTCACTGGAAAGTCGGGAAAGGTCGCGGCGCATCGCGCCACGCTACAACGCCAGGCAGGACTAGCCTACTTGATCTTGCCTTCCTTGAACTCGACATGCTTGCGCAGCACCGGGTCGTATTTCTTGATGGAGAATTTCTCCGTCATGGTGCGGGTGTTCTTCTTGGCCACGTAGAAAAAGCCGGTGCCGGCTTCGCTGTTGAGGCGAATCTTGGCGGTGTTGGGCTTGGCCATGGCGGAACTCCAAATAAGTCAGGTCGAGAGGGCTGGGTGATGCCTTGGCGCGCCCCGGCCTGTCAAGCAGAAGGCCAGGAGCAGCGACCACACGACGCCCCGATTTTCCCAAAATTGGGGCGGCGCGTCCGGTCGTGCAACCAAAAAAGGGCAGTTTTCAGCGTTTTTTGGCCTTGAAACGCCCGGATTTGCCCGCCGGGCGGGCGGGTTTGCCCTTGCCTGACCGATGGCCGGGCTTGTGACCGGGGCGATGCGGAGCCTTGGTACCGGGCACGCCCCCCGGCTCGTCCAGCTCAAATCGAAGACCGCCGGTGACGGGAGCTGCCTCCACCAGCTTCACCGAAATCGTGTCGCCCAGCTTGAAGACGGTGTGGCTGCGCTCGCCGATCATGGCCATCTGCCGCTCGTCAAAGCGGAAATACTCCGCGCCCAGTGCGCGCGCGGGCAGCAACCCTTCCGCGCCGCTGTCCTTCAGCCGTACGAACAGCCCGAACTTGATGACGCCGGTGATGCGGGCGGCGAACACCGCGCCCAGATGCGCTTCCATGTACGCCGCCACGTAACGGTCGGTGGAATCGCGTTCCGCCGCCATGGCGCGGCGCTCGGTCATGGAAATGGCCTCGGCGATGCCGGGCAGGGTCTTGGCCTCGCGATCGGTGAGGCCATCATCGCCCCCCAGTTTCAACCCGCGTATCAACGCGCGATGCACGATCAGGTCGGCATAGCGCCGGATGGGCGATGTGAAATGTGCATATTTGGCCAGGTTCAATCCGAAATGGCCGATATTGGCGGGATCGTAGATGGCCTGGGCCTGGCTGCGCAGCACCACGTCATTCATCACCGCCTCATGGGTCGTGCCCTTGGCGGCACCAAGCACGCGGTTGAAGGCGCCGGGCTGGATAACCTGGCCCTTGGCGAAACTGATATTCAGCGTCTTAAGGAAGTCGGAAAAGGCGAACAGCTTTTCCTTCGAGGGCGTGTCATGGATGCGATAGATCAGCGGCGTGTGCGATGCTTCCAGCGCTTCGGCGGCAGCCACGTTGGCCAGCACCATGCACTCCTCGATCAGCTTCATGGATTCCAGCCGCTCGCGATAGGCGATGGAGGCAACCTTGCCGTCCGCGCCCAGCACGATGCGCCGCTCCGGCAGGTCCAGATCCAGGGGGCTGCGCTTTTCGCGCGCCATGATCAGCGTCTTGTAGGCCGCCCACAGGTCGGCCAGCGTTTTCTTGACGGCGGCGGGCAGGGCGGGATCGGGATTGCCGTCGAACGCGGCCTGCGCCCGGGCGTAAGTAAGCCGCGCCGCCGACCGCATCATGCCGCGCATGAAAGTGTGGCTGCGCTTGCGGCCATTGGCATCGAACACCATGCGCACCGCCAGGCAGGCGCGGTCCACGCCTTCCTTCAGCGAACATAAATCCGCCGACAATTCTTCCGGCAGCATGGGCACGACCCGGTCCGGGAAATAACAGCTATTGCCGCGCTTCAACGCTTCCTTGTCCAGCGCGGACCCCGGCGTGACGTAATGGGCCACGTCCGCAATGGCCACCAGCACGACGTAGCCGCCCGCATTGCCAGCGTCTTCGTCCGGCCCCGCCCACACCGCATCGTCATGGTCGCGGGCGTCTTCGGGATCGATGGTGACAAGGGGAATGGCGCGCAAGTCCTCGCGCTGAGGCACAGGCCCGCCTCCCCCGCGATGCGAAGCATCTGGTGGGGGAGGTGGCCGCAGCATCCCGCCGCCCATCTTCTGTTCAAGAGGGGCGGCGGAAAGATGCGAAGGCCGGAGGGGGCCAGAAATAGGCTTTGCGGCTTTCGCCTGGTCCACCACCGCCTGCGGAAACACCGTGGGAATGCCATGGGCATGAATGGCGATCAGGCTGATGGTGCGGGGGGAATCCATGCTGCCGATGCGCTCGACAATCTTCACCTGCGGGAAACCCGCCGCCTTGCGGCCCGTCAATTCGCACAGCACCAGTTCGTTGTGTTTGGCTTCACCCGCCAGCACATATTCGCCGCGCGCTTTCCGCTCCACCGGCATCACGCGAAGCCCGTGCGGTGTCTGGCGCACCACGCCCAATATGCGTTCGATCCCGGCAACGGCTTCCAGCCGCCGCACCAGCCGCGCTTCATAAGCATTCCCGCGCTTCTCCAGCCTGGCCGGGAAACGCGCGCCTTCGCCCAGCGCCGCGCCATCCTTCACCGGCATCACATGGATGACCGGGGGGGCTTCGTTGGAATCCCATTCCACGGGCCGGGCCAACAGATCGCCATCGGAATCGCTGCCGCTGATTTCCAGCATGGCCATTTCGGGAAGCTCGCCGCGTTTGGCAAAACCGCTTTTGGGTTTGCCCGCGACCACGCCTTCCGCCGCCAATTCCTTCAGCAGCTTTTTCAGGTGGATGCGGTCAGAGCCTTTCA
Source organism: Alphaproteobacteria bacterium (assembly GCA_947465395.1). GTDB lineage: Bacteria > Pseudomonadota > Alphaproteobacteria > Micropepsales > Micropepsaceae > Rhizomicrobium. The sequence continues at coordinate 110,545 of CANIAL010000002.1, forward strand.
GGCCGGATAGCCGCGCCAGGTCGCGCTTGGTCGCGCCGGGATTTTCAGCAAGCAGGACGAGCAGGCGGTCTTTGTCGAGCTTCGGATTCGGCGCGGAAGATTTGCGCGTCAATTATTCGCCCGCCACCGGTTCCGGCTTCTTCTTGGCCTTGGGCTTGGCGGCAGCCTTCTTCTTGGCCGCGGGCTTCTTGTCCGTTGCGGCCTTTTCCTTGGGCGCAGGCTTTTCCTTGGCCGCGGGCTTGGCTTTTGGCGCTGTCTTCTTCTTTTTCTTCTTCTTGCCGCCGCCCTTGGCTTCGCGTTCCGCGATCATCACCAGCGCCTGTTCCAGGGTGACGCTGAGGGGATCGGTGGCTTCGGGAATGGTGGCGTTGGTGGAGCCGTCACTGACATAGGGGCCGAACTTGCCCTTCAGCACCTTGATGACATTGCCGTCGGCATCCGCGCCCAACTCCTTCAGCGCTTCCGGCCCGCGCCGTCCGCCCCGCGCCTTTTTCTCGGCCAGGATGGTGACGGCATGGTTGAGGCCGATGTTGAAGACATCCTCCGGCGTTTCCAGGGACGCATACTTCCCGTCATGCGCCACGTAAGGCCCAAAGCGGCCGAAATTGGCGGTGATCATTTTCTGGTCTTCGGGATGCAGGCCCACTTCACGCGGCAGGGACAGCAGTTTCACCGCCATCGCCAGATCCACTTCGGCCAGGTCGGTGCCCTTGGGCAGGCCCGACCGCTTGGGTTTCTTGTCTTCGCCCAGCTGCACATAAGGCCCGAAACGGCCTGACCGCAGTGTCACCATGGTCTCGGTGCCGGGGAACAGGCCCAGCTCGCGCGGCCCCGCATCGCCTTCGCCCGGCTTGGCGCCGATCTGGCGGGTGAAGCGGCATTCGGGATAATTGGTGCAGCCCACGAAAGCGCCAAAACGGCCCAGCTTCAGGTTCAAACGGCCATCGGCACAGGACGGGCATTTGCGCGGGTCCGCGCCGTCTTCGCCCGCCGGGAAAATATGCGGCCCCAATATGCCTTCCAGCGTGTCAATGACATCGCGGATCTTCAGGTCCTTGGTGCCGGCCACGGCGGCGGAAAAATCCGTCCAGAAATCGCGCAGCAGTGTTTTCCAGTTCAGCGCACCCGCCGAAACCTCGTCCAGCTTTTCTTCCAGGTCGGCGGTGAAGTCGTACTCCACATAGCGCGGGAAAAAGCTTTTCAGGAAGGTGGTGACAAGGCGACCCTTGTCCTCGGGATAAAAGCGCCCGCGGTCCTGGCGCACATAGGCGCGGTCGCGCAGGGTGGACAGGATGGTGGCATAGGTGGAGGGGCGACCAATGCCCAATTCCTCCAGCCTTTTCACCAGGCTGGCTTCGGAAAAGCGCGGCGGCGGTTCGGTGAAATGCTGTTCCGGCGTCACTTTTTCCAGGCTGGCCTTGTCCCCGGCGGCAACGGCGGGAAGCTTTGAGCCTTCTTCGTCACCGGTTTCGTCCTGGCCTTCTTGGTACAGGGTCAAAAAGCCGTCGAACACCGTGACGGTGCCTGTGGCGCGCAGCGTGATCTTTCCGTCGCCCGACACCACATCCACGGTGGTGCGTTCCTGTTCGGCGGATTCCATCTGGCTGGCCACGGCGCGCTTCCAGATCAATTCGTAAAGCCGCGCGGAATCGCCTTCCAGATACTTGCTCACTTCTTCCGGCGTGCGCGCGAAGCTGGTGGGGCGCACCGCTTCATGCGCTTCCTGGGCATTCTTGGCCTTGGAGACATAGGCGCGCGGCGCGGCGGGCACGTAACGCTTGCCATACTTGTCGCCGATCACGGCGCGGGCGTCGGCAATGGCTTCCGGCACCATGGTGATGCCGTCGGTTCGCATATAGGTGATCAGGCCGGTGGTCTCGCCGCCGATCTCCACGCCTTCATACAGACCCTGCGCCACCTGCATGGTGCGCTTGGCAGCAAAGCCCAGCTTGCGCGATGCTTCCTGTTGAAGCGTGGAGGTGATGAAGGGCGGCGACGGGTTGCGCTTGACCGGCTTGGCTTCGACGCTGTTGATCTTGAAGCTCTGCGCCTTGATGGCGTCCACGGCTTTGGTGGCGTCGGCTTCATTGGTCAGGGACAGTTTTTCGATCTTCTTGCCGTCCAGCTGGATCAGGCGGGCGGCGAAAGTACCTGCGGGCGCGGCCAGCTCGGTATCAATGCTCCAATATTCCTGGTTCCGGAACGCCTCGATTTCCATTTCGCGCTCGACCACCAGACGCAAGGCCACGCTCTGCACACGGCCGGCGGAACGGGCGCCCGGCAATTTGCGCCACAGCACGGGCGACAGCGTGAAGCCCACCAGGTAATCCAGCGCCCGGCGCGCCAGGTATGCGTCCACCAGTTCCTCGTTGATCTGGCGGGGATGCTTGATGGCTTCCAGGATGGCGGACTTGGTGACGGCGTTGAACACCACGCGTTCGACGGGAATCTTGCCCAGCAGCTTTTTCTGCTTCAGCACTTCCAGCAGATGCCAGGAAATCGCCTCGCCCTCGCGGTCGGGGTCGGTGGCCAGGATCAGCCGGTCGGCGCCCTTCACGGCATTGGCGATGTCGCGGACCTTGCCCTCGGCCCGGCCATCCACTTCCCAGACCATGGAGAAATCATCGTCCGGCTTGACCGAGCCGTCCTTGGACGGCAGGTCGCGGATATGCCCGAAACTGGCCAGCACTTTATAATCAGAGCCCAGATACTTGTTGATGGCTTTGACCTTGCCGGGGGATTCGACGATCAGGACATTCATCAGGGGCGGGGACCTAAAACAGGGGCCTTTTGCCACCCCGGCCCGACCATGCGGCCAGAAAGGGCGGAAACCGGACTTTTTTGCGAAATCGGGCGGGACACTGATGTAAGGGGGAACAGGCTGTCAACAATGCCGCCTTGTAGCATTGCAACCCTAAATATATATTGAAAGGAAATTTACCATGATTTAAAACCTAGGGTGGCATAATGGGAAGAGTGCAGAACCATGAGCCACCGAAGCGCCGGGGTGCCCGCCATGCCCAAAATCAGCCCTTTGCAGCCCATTACCTCCCCGGAAACCGCCACCTATATCGGCGACCTGCTGGAATCTTTGCGAAAAATCGCCCGCACCCAGGGGTTGAACCTCCTGGCGCACCTCCTGGAACTGGCGGTGGTGGAGGCCAAGGCAGTCCGCAAGGACGGCGAATCAGTCCCGGTTCAGAACCCGGTTCAGAACAATGTGACGGCCCTGGTGACTAAACCCAGCTCACCCCATTGCCCGGATGACGGCGGCAGCGTCCCGCCAGTTCCAGCTCCAGAAGAACCGTAAGCACCGCGGACGCGGGCGCGCCCAACTGCCGGATCAATTCGTCAATGGCCACGGGCGCGGGGCCCAGCGCCTGTTCCACCGCGCCGCGAATGCGATCCGCTTCGGCTTCCAGCGCGGCGGTTGAAATGGGCGCTGGCTCCATCACCCGTTCGGGTTCTGCAAAGCTGCGGTGTGAACCCAGAACCTCCAGAACATCGCCTGCGCCCTGAATCAAGGTGGCGCCATCGCGGATCAATTTGTTGGCACCGCGCGCACGCGGGTCCAGCGGCGATCCCGGCACGGCGAAAACCTCGCGCCCCTGTTCGGCGGCATAATTGGCAGTGATGAGAGAGCCGGAGCGTTCCGCCGCCTCCACCACCACCACGCCCCGCGCCAGCCCCGAGATAAGCCGGTTGCGGCGGGGAAAGTGCCGGGCCTGCGGCGCTTCGCCAAACCGCATTTCCGATATCACCGCGCCGCGTTCGCAGATCTGGCGATAGAGAGTTTCATTCTCCGGCGGATAGACAACATCCACCCCGCCCGCCAGCACGGCGATGGTGCCATGGGGCAGGGCGGCTTCATGGGCTGCGGAATCAATGCCGCGCGCCATGCCCGACACCACCACCAGCCCCGCTTCGCCCAGATCGCGCGCCAGGTCGGCGGCGAATTTGCGCGCCAGGGCCGACGCGTTGCGCGCGCCCACGATGGCGATCATGTCCTTTTGCGGCAATCGGCCCAGGACCGAAATCAGCTGCGGCGGCGGGTCAAGCGCCGCCAGGCCTTCGGGAAAATCCGGATCGCGCCCGGTGACGATGCGCCCGCCGATTTTCGCCAGGCCCGCCAGTTCGGCTTCGGCGTCTTCCAGCGATGCGGCGGTGAAGGTCTTGCCGCCGCCGCGCTGCGCCAGTCTCGGCAATTCCTCCAGCGCGGCAGACGCGCTGCCGAAACGGCCGACAAGATTGCGGAAGGTGACAGGGCCGATATTCTCCGTGCGCGCCAGCCGTAACCAGGCCAGTGTTTCGCGCTGCGTGGTCACGGGCGGGTTTTGGCTTTGGCGCCGATGCGCGGCTCCTCGCCCCGGGAGAGACGGCGGATATTGTCGCGGTGCATGAACCAGACTAGGGCCGCCAGCACCAGCATCACCGGCACATAATCGCGTTGCCCGAACGCGAAGAAATAGGCCGGCGTCAGCGCCAGCATGATCAGCGCGGCCAACGAAGAAATGCGCCATACCGCGCCCGCCAGCGCCCAGGTGAGACAAGCGGCAACACCGGCGGGCCAGAACAATGCCAGCGACACGCCCAGGAATGTGGCCACGCCCTTGCCGCCATGGAAACGCAGCCAGACGGGATAGACATGGCCCAGCACGGCGGCCAGGGCGGCGAAAATCTCAGCCCCCGGCGACAACCAAAGATGCGCGATCAAAACCGCGCCCGCGCCCTTGGCGCCATCACACAGAAGCGTTGCCGCCGCCGCCCATGTCTTGCCGGTGCGAAGGACATTGGTGGCGCCGATATTGCCCGAGCCCACTTTGCGCAGGTCGCCCGCGCCACTCATCCAGGCGAAAAATATGCCGAACGGAATGGAGCCAAGCAGATAGCCAAGCGCCAGCGCCTCAAGGGCATGCATCAATGGAATGGTCCCCGCCATGACCCGACGATGACAGGGATCGCCTCAAAAATCCATCGGCCGAAATCTAGCTGCGGCTAAAGACGCATTCCCCGCCCACAAAGGTTTTCTGGGCGCGGCCCTGGAAACGGCGGCCTTCAAAGGCGGTGTTGCGGGCGCGTGACGAAAGCTTCGTCTCGTCCACCACGAAAGGCTCGTTTTCGTCCAGCAGCACCAGATCGGCGGGCGCGCCCTTGGCCAATGTGCCGCCGGCAAGGCCAAGGATGCGGGCAGGCGATGCCGTCAGGGTATTCAATATATGGGGCAGGGCGGCGCCGCTTTCATGGCAAAGGTTCAGGGCGGCGGGCAGCAAAGTCTCAAGCCCCACCGCACCGAACGCAGCGGAGGCGAAAGGCTGGCGCTTGGTGTCCGCGCCCTGCGGCTCATGGCTGGAAACGATGACGTCGATCACGCCGCTCATCACGCCTTCCACCATGGCGGCGCGGTCGGCTTCGCATCGCAGCGGCGGCTTCACTTTGCGGAATGTGTAATAGGCGCCCACATCCAGCTCGTTCAGGATCAGGTGATGGGCGGACACGCCGCATGTGACGGGCAATCCCCGCGCCTTGGCCTTGGCGATGGCGTCCAGCGCGGCGCGGGTGGAAATCTGGCCAAAGTGATAACGCGCGCCGGTCAGCTCAACCAGGCGCAAATCACGCTCCACGATGATGACTTCCGCCATGGCGGGCGCTGCGGGCAGGCCTGCGCGGGTGGCGAATTCGCTTTCGGTTATGGCCGCGCCTTCCACCAGGTCGGTATCCTCGGCATGGCCCACCACCAGCGCGCCGAAACCGGCGGCATAGCTCAGCGCCCGGCGCATCACGCGCGCGTTGGCCACGGTCTGGTCGCCATCGGTGAAGGCGACGGCGCCCGCTTCCATGAGGAGGCCCATTTCCGTCATGACCTCGCCCTTGAGCTTGCGGGTCAGCGCCGCCATGGGCGCCACGCGCACCTTTGCCGTGGCGCTGGCGCGGCGCAGGATGAAATCCACCAGCGAGGGTTCATCGATCACCGGGTCGGTGTTGGGCATCACCACCATGGTGGTGACGCCGCCGGCCGCCGCTGCCTCGCTGGCCGAATGCAGCGTCTCGCGATGCTCGCTGCCCGGCTCGCCGGTAAAGACGCGGCAGTCAATCAGCCCCGGCGCCAGCACCAGCCCGCGGCAGTCAATGATCTCGGGATCGTTTTTGTCGGCATCGTTGAACAGGCGGGGGCCAATGTCGGCGATCCTGCCATTCTCGACCAACAGGCCGCCCTTGACGTCCAGGTTGCTGGCCGGATCAATCAGCCGCGCATTGCGGAAGGCGAGGCGGCCTGTTTTTCCAGAGGGGCCGGTCATGCGAAGCCCCTGCTGAGCGCGTCCAGCACCGCCATGCGGATGGCGACGCCCATCTCCACTTGTTCGGCGATCAGGCTGACATCCAGGTCGTCGGCAATGTCGGATGAAATCTCCACACCCCGGTTCATGGGGCCGGGATGCATCACCAGCGCGCCGGGTCTGGCGCGCGCCAGCTTTTCCCGGTCCAGGCCAAAGAAGCGGAAATATTCGCGGGCAGAGGGGACGAATGCGCCGGTCATGCGCTCAAGCTGCAAGCGCAGCATCATCACGATGTCGGCATCTTTCAGGCCCGCCTGCATGTCGGTGAAGATTTCCACGCCCAGCCGGTCCACGCCGGTGGGCAAAAGCGTGCGCGGCGCCACCAGCCGCACCCGCGCCCCCATCATGGACAGAAGGCGGATGTTGGAGCGGGCCACGCGTGAGTGAAGGATGTCCCCGCAGATGGCGACCACCAGCCCCTCGAAGCTCTTGCGGCGGCGGCGGATGGTCAGCGCATCCAGCAGCGCCTGTGTGGGATGTTCATGCGCGCCGTCGCCGGCATTGACCACGCTGCAATCCAGCTTGCGCGACAGAAGTTCGGCCGCGCCCGAATCCTGGTGGCGCACCACCAATATGTCGGGCCGCATGGCGTTCAATGTGGCGGCGGTGTCGATCAAGGTCTCGCCCTTCGACACGGACGACGTCTTCACCGACATGTTGAGGACATCCGCGCCCAGGCGCTTGCCCGCCAGCTCGAAACTGGACTGGGTGCGGGTGGAGGCCTCGAAGAACAGATTGATCAGTGTACGGCCCTTCAGCAGGGCGGTCTTCTTGTCGGGCGCACGGCTCTGCGCGACATAGGTCTCCGCCAGATCCAGCAGGCCGGTGACGTGGGACGCGGAAAGGCCTTCGATGCCCAGCAGATTGCCGGTTGGCAGAAGGGGGCCTGATTTGGCGCTGGTCATTAAAACCCGGCTTATAAGGAGACACCCCGGTCAGGGCAAGAAAAGTTTTGCAACAGTGTTAAAGAGATTCTTTGTTAAATGGACTCTGGGGCCATTTCCTCCAGCGATTTCCCCGCAGGCTCGGGCAGGAACAGGATCGCCAGCAGGGACAGGGGAATGCTGGCCAGCAATATGCGAATGGCCGGGCCATGGCCGCCAAACCGGTCATAGAAATAACCCTCCAGCGCCAGGGCCAGCGCGCCCGTCAGGATTTCCACCAGGTAACGCAGGCCCGATACCGTGGCGCGATACCGCGTGGGCACGATCTCCAGCGCGAAACCGGCCAGCAGCGCCTGGCCGGAAAAGAATCCAAAAAATCCCAGCACCCAAAGCGGCGCCAGCCACAGACCGCTGGCCGAATAGAAAAGGAAAAATCCCCCGCCTGCGATGGCGATGACGACGGCGGTGACGGGCCTGCGGCCCCAGCGGTCGCTGAAACGCCCCGCGGTGATCGCCATCGCCAGGCCCATCAGCCCGCCCGGGATCAAAAGCGCCGTCACCTGACCGGGCGTGTAGTGATGCACGCTTTGCAGATATTTCGACGCCAGCACCGAGGCTGGCCCCATGGCGAATCCGAAACCGCCTACGGCGGCCAGCAATGCCGCCAGCCGCGCCGGATGCTGGCGCAAAAGATCGCGCAGCAATGCCCATGCCTGTGCGGCGCGGCCTGACAGGGCGGTCACCTGTTTGCGGGCGGCGAAGCGGCGCGTTTCCGGCAGGCTGCGCCGCAAGTAAGCCACCGCGAACAGCGGCACCGCGCCGATCACATACAGCGCCCGCCAGCCGAACGGCAGCAGATTGACGGCGGCGAACACCAGCGCCGCCAGTCCGGCGCCGAAATAATCCATGGCGCTGAGGGTGCCGCTGGCCCAGCCGCGCGCACCCGCCGCCACTTCCTCGGCGATCACCACGAAACACAGCATCTCCTCGGCATAACTGAAGACGCGTGTGAAGAACTGCGCCCAGACAAATTGCTCATAGGTGCCTGTGGCCGCGGTCGCCAGGGTGGCGATGGCCTGTCCCATAATGGTGACCAGCAGCAGCCGCCGCCGTCCCACAATGTCCGCCGACGCGGCGATCAGCAGCGCCGCCAGCGCCGCCAGCCGGAAGTTGGCCACGGTCAGCGCCACCTGGTTTTCGGGAATATGGAAGCTGGCCTGTATCTGCGGCACCGCCAGGCCAAAGACATTCATGTCATAGCCGGCGAACAGCGCCGCCATGCCCACAAGCAGGAAAACCCGTTCCTGCCGCCAGCGCATGGGGCCAAGCACCGGATCAACCGGCGGCCGCAATCCCGGCGGCAGCCAGCGGAAGCGCGCGATGGCGTTGTCGTCTCTCATCGGGGAATTGTCCTGAGGCGATCCAGCGCGTTTTGCAGGATATAGGCGGCTGCCATCTTGTCCACGACCTGCGCCCTGCGGCGGCGCGATGTGTCGGCGTCCAGCAAGGTGCGCGTCACCGCGCCGGTGGAAAGCCGCTCATCCTGGAAGATCAGGGGCAGGGGCGAGCGGGCCACCCAGTTGCGGCCAAAGGCCCTTGCCGACTGGGCGCTGGGACCGTCCGATCCGTCCATGTTCAGGGGCAGGCCCACCACCAGCCCCCCCACGCCCTGAGTGCCTATTATAATGTCGAGCTTCGCGGCATCGGCGGCGAATTTGCCCCGTTTCAGGGTGTCGAAGGGGGTGGCCACGGTCAAAAGCCTGTCCGATAGGGCGAGGCCCACGGTCTTTTCCCCCAGGTCCAGCCCCAAAAGGCGCAAATCCCGCGCCAAAGGCGCCTTGGCCAGATCGTCCAGGCTCAGGATCGGCATGAATTCCCCACGCTTGCCAGCTTTGGCCCCGGTTGCTAGCAAGACCCCATCATTTCTAACACAACAGGAAGCTTCATGTCCGTTGACCGGGACACTGTGCGCCGCATCGCCAAGCTGGCCCGGCTGGCCGTGCCGGAAGAGCGGCTGGACCAGCTGGCCGGCGAGCTGAACGGCATTTTCACCTGGGTGGAAATGCTGAACGAGGTGGATGTGACGGGCGTGCCCGCCATGACATCGGTGGTGGCGCAGAAGCTGAAATGGCGCGTGGACGAAGTGAATGACGGCGGCCAGGCCCAGGCCTTGATGGCCAATGCCCCCGCCCATGAAGAGACATTCTTCGTGGTGCCCAAGGTGGTGGAATGAGCAATTTCACGCTTGCCTCCGCCCGCGACGCGCTGAAGGCCAAAAAGATTTCGTCAAAAGAACTGACCACGGCTTACATCAAGGCGGTGGAGGCGGCGCGCCCGCTCAACGCCTATATCACCGAGACGCCGGACAAGGCGCTGGAGATGGCGGCGGCTTCCGATGCGCGGCTGGCAAAGGGCGAAGGCGGCGCGCTGGAAGGCCTGCCGCTGGCAATCAAGGACCTGTTCTGCACCAAGGGCGTCCGCACCACGGCGGGCAGTAAGATACTGGGCAATTTCATCCCGCCGTACGAATCCACCGTCACCGCCAATCTCTGGAAGGCGGGCGCTGTGATGTTGGGCAAGACGAATCTGGACGAATTCGCCATGGGTTCGTCCAACGAGACCAGCGCGTCCGGGCCGGTGTTCAATCCGTGGCGTGACGGGACCAAGAAACTCGTGCCGGGCGGTTCATCCGGCGGTTCGGCTTCGGCCGTGGCTGGCGATCTTTGTTTGGCCGCCACCGGCACTGACACGGGCGGCTCCATCCGCCAGCCCGCCGCCATCACCGGCATCGTGGGGTTGAAGCCGACTTACGGCCGCTGTTCGCGCTGGGGCATCGTGGCGTTCGCCTCCTCGCTGGACCAGGCCGGTCCCATGACCAAGACGGTACGCGATGCCGCCATCCTGCTGGGCAGCATGGCCAGCATTGATCCCAAGGATTCCACCAGCACCGACCTGCCGGTGCCGGATTATGAAAAGGCGCTGGAAGGCGGCATCAAGGGCCTGCGCGTGGGCATCCCGCGCGAATACCGCATGGATGGCGCGCCGCCGGAAATCGCAGCCCTGTGGGACAAGGGCGCGGAATGGCTGAAGGCGCAGGGGGCCGAGATTGTCGAAGTCTCGCTGCCCCACACCAAATACGCGCTGCCCACCTATTACATCGTGGCGCCCGCCGAAGCGTCCTCGAACCTGGCCCGCTATGACGGGGTGCGCTTTGGCCACCGCGCCAAGGACGTGAAGGGCATCACCGATCTTTACGAGAAAAGCCGCGCCGAGGGTTTCGGGCTGGAAGTTCAGCGCCGCATCCTGATCGGCACCTATGTTTTGTCGTCGGGCTATTACGACGCCTATTACGCCCGCGCCCAGAAGCTGCGCACGCTCATTGCCCGCGACTTCACCGAGGCGTACACGCAATGCGACGTGCTCCTCACCCCCGCCACGCCGGGTCCCGCCTTTGGCCTTGGCGAGAACAGCGATGACCCGGTGGCGATGTATCTGAACGACGTCTTCACCGTCACCGTGAACCTGGCCGGTCTGCCCGGTCTTTCCGTGCCCGCGGGCCTGACGGCGGGCGGCTTGCCGCTGGGCCTGCAGCTGATCGGCAAGGCTTTTGACGAAGGCACGCTCCTGCGCGCCGGGCTGGCGCTGGAAACGGCCGCCAACTTCACCCACAAGCCCGCCAACTGGTGGAGCGCATCATGAACGCCCCCGGAGCCAAGATTCTCAAAGGCGAAACCGGCGATTGGGAAATCGTCATCGGCATGGAAGTCCATGCCCAGGTGCTTTCCAAATCCAAGCTCTTCTCCGGCGCCTCGACCCAGTTCGGGGCCGAGCCCAACGCCCAGGTCAGCTTCGTGGATGCCGGCATGCCTGGCATGCTGCCCGTCATCAACGCCAAATGCGTGGAACAGGCCGTGCGCACGGGTCTTGGCCTGAAGGCGAAGATCAATCTTCGCAGCCTGTTCGACCGCAAGAATTACTTCTATCCCGACCTGCCCCAGGGCTACCAGATTTCCCAGTTCAAGGACCCCATCGTGGGCGAGGGCGAGGTGGTGATTGACCTGCCCAGCGGGGAGAGCCGCGTGGTGGGGATCGAACGCCTCCACCTGGAACAGGATGCTGGCAAGAGCATCCATGACCAGCACCCGGACCATTCCTATGTGGATTTGAACCGCTCCGGCATCGCGCTGATGGAGATTGTCACCAAGCCCCATATGCGCTCGTCGGAAGAGGCCGCGGCTTTCCTGCGCAAGCTCAGGGCTATCGTGCGGTATCTGGGCACCTGCGACGGCAACATGGATGAAGGCTCCATGCGGGCGGACGTGAACGTGTCGGTCTGCCGGGTCGGCGGTTATGACAAATTCCGCGCCGACGGCTCCTTCAAGCATCTGGGCACGCGCTGCGAGATCAAGAACGTCAATTCCATGCGCTTCATCGCCATGGCGGTGGAATATGAAGCCCGCCGCCAGGTGGAGATACTCGAGGGCGGCGGCACCATCTCCCAGGAAACCCGCCTCTTCGACGCCCGGCTGAACGAGACCCGCTCCATGCGCTCCAAGGAAGAGGCGCATGACTATCGCTACTTCCCCGACCCCGACCTGCTGCCGCTTGAGCTGGATGCCGCCTGGGTGGCGGAGATTGAAAAATCCCTGCCCGAACTGCCGGACGAGAAGAAGGCGCGGCTGATCCAGGCCGGGCTTTCGGCTTACGACGCCTCGGTGCTGGTGGCCGAAAAGGAAAGCGCGGATTATTACGAGGCCATGGTGAAGGCGGGCGCCGAGCCCAAATCCGCCGCCAACTGGCTGTCGAACGAATATTTCGGCCGCCTGAACAAGGCGGGCCTGACCCTGGCCGACGGCCCGGTCACCGCCGCCGCCAACGCCGCCATCGTGATGATGGTGGGCGAGGGGGTGATCAGCGGCAAGATCGCGAAAGATGTCCTAGACCTGGTCTGGGCGGAGGGGGGCGACCCCCGCGCGCTGGTCGAGGCGCGGGGATTGCGCCAGGTCACCGACACCGGCGCCATTGATGCGGCCATCGAGGCGGTGATCGCCGCCAACCCCGACAAGGTGGAAGAGGTGAAGGCCAAGCCGAAGCTCGCCGCCTGGTTCGTCGGACAGGTGATGAAGCAGACCGGCGGAAAAGCGAATCCGGCGGCGGTGAATGCCGCCCTCAAGACCCGACTCAATTTGCCCGACGAGGGGTGATTCGCACAAAATGCACATTTGCGCCAAATCGGGCGCAGAAATGTGAAAAATTGCTCCGTATGCGGAGTGGTGAAAAAAACATAATAAAAATACGGGTTATTTTGATTTTCGAAAATCGGCGCTTTTTGGAAAGCCCCGGTGGAGTTGCATTTCCAAATGCAAGTCTCCCATATTCATTGTGTTTTGGGGGGTGACATGAGTCGCTCTGACCCGAACAAACAACAGGAGTTGATCATGGCTGCGAAGAAAAAGGCCAAGAAGGCGACCAAGAAGAAGGCCGCCAAGAAGAGGAAGAAGTAATCAATCTGGCCAATAGGCCAGACTGATGCTTCGGTTATTCCCTGACCTAACGGACAGGGAATTTCCTCAAGGCAAAAAGGCGATGGCCGCGGTGTCCTGATGCGTAAGCATCTTTTGGATCCCGCGGCCAAGCTTTTTGGGGAACCCCGTAGCGGGGTTGAGCTTGGCCCCCGAAAGCTGCGACCATGGCCGGCAACCCGCCGGAACCCCCAATGGCCAAGCGCACCCCCAAAAAGAAGACATTCTCCAAAAAGCCTGCTCCCAAAGGCAAAAAGGCCAAAAAGACTGCTGCGAAGCCCAAAAAGCCCATCGCGCTCTATTACTGGCCTACCCCCAATGGCTGGAAAATCTCCATCGCCCTGGAAGAAATGGGCATCCCCTATGAAATGCACCCGGTGAACATCGGCGCGGGCGAACAGTTCAAGCCCGATTTTCTGAAAATCTCGCCCAACAACCGCATGCCCGCCATCGTTGATCCCGACGGTCCCGGCGGCAAACCCATCTCGGTCTTTGAATCGGGCGCCATCCTGCAATATCTTGGCAACAAGTCCGGCAAATTCTATCCCGCCGACACCCGCGCGCGGGTGCAGGTGGAAGAATGGCTGTACTGGCAGATGGGTGGCCTTGGCCCCATGACCGGCCAGGCCTTCCACTTCCTCACCTACACCGCCGAGGACCTGCCGTACCCCAAGAAGCGTTACGGCGACGAAGTACATCGCCTGCTGGGGGTGATGGACAAGCGCCTGGCCACCCGCAAATTCCTGGCCGGCGCCTATTCCATAGCCGACATGGCCTGCTGGGGCTGGGTAACGGCGGCCAAGAACTTCCAGCCGCTGGACGAATTCCCCAACCTGTCGGCCTGGCATGACCGCATGGAAGCCCGCCCTGCGGTCAAGCGCGGTTTTGCGCTCGGCGCGGACCTGCGCAAGCCCATGACGGAAGAGCAGAAGAAGGTCTTGTTCGGCCAACGCGCTCGCTGATTTTTTTGCCTTCCCCATCTGTCCGCCACGGCGGCAGGCCGCCTAGCGGACATCTTCCCCCGCCGTTCGCTACGCTGGCGGGGGAAGAAATTCCGTTTGCGCTGAGGGTCGCGCCGCGGAATGCGGCGCTTGAGACTGCACAAATTAGCAGTTCGTTTTTTCTCCTTAACCGTGTGTGAAGAACACGGCTAATACCCATTAACCGCGTCTTATCTCTTTCAGCGCCACCATCCTTGCAACCGGAAGCACCGGTCCAAGCGAATGGAGACCATCGTGGCCTGCATAGATGTGGATTCACTGGCGCAGTATGAAAACGATGCCAAGACGGGGCGCGCGGACGCGCTCTACAATCTTGGCCTTGCCTATTCGACCGGGCAGGGCGTCGGCGTGGATTACGTGACGGCGCACAAATGGTTCAACCTGGCCGCCCTGCGCGGCAGCGATGAGGCCAAGAGCTGGCGCAACCAGATCGCCACGGAAATGGACACAGGCCAGATCGCCCAGGCGCAGAAGATGGCCCGCGAGTGGCTCAGCATTTTCAAGTAATCAGTTCTTCCTGACCGGCGTTCCGGTCACAGGCGCGGCCAGCACGTCCTTGGGGACCGGTGCGGGCGCATAAATATCCTCCTGGATCATCAGTTTCGCGTCCCGATTGAGACGCCCCCGATAGACCTCCATGTTTTCCAGCACCCGCTCCACATAGTTGCGGGTCTCGCCGAAGGATATCTGCTCCACCCAGTCCAGCGGGTCGGTGACGCCGTCGCGGGGGTCGCCATTGGCGGCAACCCATTTCTTCACGTTATTCGGCCCGGCGTTATAGGACGCCACCGCCATGATCAGCGACCCGTTCCATGTATTCGCATGGCTGGCGATTTCCAGCATGCCCAGTTGCATGTTGTAGGCGGGGTCCGACAGCACCGAGGCGGGCTTGTAGGGCAGGTTGCCCGTCCTGGCCGATGTGCGCGCCGCCGCCGGCATCACCTGCATCAACCCCTGCGCCCCCGCCGACGACACGGCGACCGGATTGAACTCTGTCTCCTGCCGGATCAGCGCCAGCACCATGGCCGGATCAGGCGCGGTGCCGGTGCCGGGATAGGTAGGCATGGAAACTTGCGGATAGGCGAAGCCGGGCTGCGCGGCACCCGCATAGCTCGCCTCCTTGGCCAGGCGCACGGCGATATGGGGATAGCCCCAGTCCGTCAGCGCCTGCATGAAACGCTTCAGGTGCCGGGGCGCGGGGTTCGCCGCCGCATCGGCGGCCGCGAACATGGCCAGATCGGTGCTGAGGCCCAGATCCGCCAGCACCTTCATCTGGGGCATCAGGGCATCGGCATCCAGCTCGCTGGCGGGGGCCGCCTCCACGGGCGTCTCGGGCAGGCGCAGGGTGGGCGACACTTCCGTGCGCGCAATCGCCAGCTGCCCATAGAAACTCTCCGGCCAGGCGGCGGCCAGCCGGTAATGGCGATACGCCTGCGCCTTGTCGTCCATCGCCTCCAGCGCGCGCGCCTGCCAGTATTCGCCGCGCGACTTGCTGATCGGGCGGGTGACGGCGGCGGTGAGCCGCGTGAACCAGGGCAGGGACGCAGCAGGCTGCTTCAGGAAGCGCAGGGTGATGAACCCGGCCAGGAACTGCTGGTCGGGATATTCCGCCCCGCCCGGCGTCATCTGGGCATGCTCCAGCAGCTTCATGGCCATGGCATAGTCATGTTCGCGCAGGGCATCGCGGGCCTGGATATGGATTTCGCCCCACCAGCGGGCGCGGTGATCGCGCGCCAGGGTCACCGGGGCTGCCCGCAGCAGCATGGCATGCGCCTCGTCATCCTTCCCCGCCACGCGCAGGGCATGGGACCAGTCGAACAGCAGCGCCGGATCATCCGACCCCGACACCTTGTCCAGCGCGGGCCTGGCCTTGGCGACGGGACCGGCCAGCGCAAGCCGTGCAGCGGCCAGGTCGGCCAGCGCGCTGTCCACGCGCGCCATCTGGCGGCGGGCGGCGCTTGCCTCACCGCGCCACAGCAGCGCGTCCAGCCGCGCCCGCTGGCTTTCCGGCGTGATGCTGGCGCTATCCTGCGCCAGGATCGCCGCCTCTATGGCCTCGTCAAAACTTCCCTGTGACCATCCTTGAGCAATGAGGGCCGCACCACGTGCCATGTTCTCGCCCGCCGCGATCAGCGCCTCGCCCAGACGGATGCGGCCGATGCTGGACGACGGCTCCCTCGAACCAAACCATGTGATGGTCTGCGCCGGTGTCATGACAGGCGTGGCAGGGGTCAGCGGGAATGTGGATGGCGGCACCAGGGCCGCCTCCGCCCGCACCAGCAGCGTGCCACGGGCGGGCCAGCCCGTGGCCGCATCCAGCACGGCATTGATCTCGGCGAAGGTGGCATGGCTGCTGCCGTCCATGGCGTAACGCCATTGCAGCAACTGGCGCGCGGTCGCGTCCTGGCCCTGCGCGCCCAGCGCCAGTGCCGCGGCCCAGTCGCCCTTGGCCCCCATCTCGAAGGCGCGCTTGTAGAGGTCGCGGTCGGCGGCGCTCAGCACGCCCGCGCCCACGGGACCCGGTGTGGGTACATTCTGGGCCTGGCCAGCCATTCCCAAGCCCAGAATGAGCAAAAGCGAGATGCCGATATGCCGATACGCCATGGGTCACACGCTTGTTGAAACTATAAGTTCAGCTTAGACGGGGAGGCAGTCTTGAGGCCATAATGGGCCAATAATGATGGCTGAACACGGAAAAAGATCATGACCAGTGTGCGCGAACGCATCCAGGGTTCCATTCCCGCCCTGATCACGCCCATGAAGGACGGTAAGGTGGATGAAGCCGCCTTCCGCAAATTCGTCTCGTGGCAGATCGCCCAGGGCAGCCAGGGCCTGGTTCCCTGCGGCACCACCGGCGAATCCCCGACCCTTAGCCATGAAGAACACAAGCGCGTGGTGCAGATCTGCGTCGAGGAAACGGCGGGCCGGGTGCCGGTGATCGCGGGCGCGGGGTCCAATTCCACCGAGGAAGCCATCGAGCTGACCCGCCACGCCAAGGAAGTGGGCGCGGACGCGGTGCTGCATGTCACCGGCTATTACAACAAGCCCACCCAGGAAGGCATGTACCGCCATTTCACGGCGGTGGCCGAGGCGGTGGACCTGCCCATCCTGCTTTACAACATTCCCGCCCGCGCGATTGTCGAGATCAGTGTCGAAACCATGGCGCGGCTGGCCAAGCATCCCGGCATCATGGGAGTGAAGGACGCCACGGCGAATTTGATGCGCCCCACGCGGGAGCGCAACGCCTGCGGCAAGGGCTGGCGGCTGTTGTCGGGCGAAGATGGTACGGCGCTGGGCTACATGGCGCATGGCGGGCATGGCTGCATTTCCGTTACCGCCAATGTGGCGCCCAAGCTGCTGGCCGAGTTCCAGGCTGCGTGTCTTTCAGGCGCCTATGACCGGGCGCGCGAACTGCATGACCGGCTGATGCCGCTGCATGACGCCATGTTCTGCGAACCCAGCCCCGCGCCGGTGAAATATGCCGTGTCGCTGCTGGGTCTTTGCACGCCGGATGTGCGCCTGCCGCTGGTGGAAGCCAGCGATGATGCGCGGAAGCGCGTTCAGGACGCCATGCAGAGCGCGGGCGTCAAGCCCTGATGGGCAAGAAGAAGGAAGACGGCTTCAAGATCATCGCCGACAACCGCAAGGCGCGTTACGCCTATGCGATCGACGAGGTCCTGGAAGCAGGCATCATGCTGATGGGGTCGGAGGTGAAAAGTCTTCGCAGCGGCAAGACCACCATTGGCGAGTCTTACGCCCATGCCAAGGACGGCGAATTGTGGCTGGTGAACAGCTATATCCCCGAATACACGCAAGCCAGCCGCTTCAACCATGAACCCAAGCGGCCGCGCAAATTGCTGGTGCACAAGCGCGAGGCCACGCGTCTTGCCGCCGCCATCCAGCGCGAAGGCATGACTCTCATTCCGCTGAAGCTCTATTTCAACGCCAAGGGCAAGTGCAAGATCGAGATCGGCGTCGCCAAGGGCAAGAAGCTGCACGACAAGCGCGCCACCGAAAAAGACCGTGACTGGCAGAGAGATAAAGCGCGATTGATAAGAGCCAAGGGGTAGTCATGCCCCTTTCTTGTCATTCCCGCGAAAGCGGGAATCCAACTTGAACCGGGAACATCGCTATTTCGTCTACCTACTCGCCAGTGAGCCTTACGGCACATTGTATGTCGGGGTCACAGGCGATCTGGCCGTTCGTATGGGTGAACACCGCGAAGGCTTGCGCGACGGCTTCACCAAGGAATATGGCGTCCACTTGCTCGTATGGTTCGAAGAATTCGCCGATATCCACGAAGCCATTTTGCGTGAAAAGCGCATCAAGAAATGGAACAGGGCGTGGAAAATTGAACTGGTTGAGAAAACAAATCCCAAATGGGACGACCTGTTCCCGTTAATTGTCTGAAGTTGGATTCCCGCTTTCGCGGGAATGACAAGTTCAGATTAGAGATTTTGCCTTCGCCACCACATCTTCGAACATCTTGGTCGTCAGAACGCCCGTGTTGGTGTTGTAGCGCGAGCAGTGATAGCTGGAAATCAGCTTGAACTTGCCCGCATCGTACACCACGCCATGCTTGAAGGGGTTCGTGGCCTTGCGGATGCCCAGCGTGTCGCAGGTGCTGTCATGGGCGATTTTCCCCAGCGCCAATATCACTTTCACGTTGGGCAGGGTTTCCAGTTCTGATTTCAGAAACTGGCGGCAGGTCTTGATCTCCGATGGCTCCGGCTTGTTCTGCGGCGGCACGCAGCGCACCGAATTGGCGATGCGGCAATCCACCAACTCCAGGCTGTCATCAATGCGCTCTTCGTAAACGCCCTTCGCCAGCCCATGCTTCAGCAAGGTGGCGTAGAGAAGGTCGCCAGCCCAGTCGCCGGTGAAGGGCCGTCCGGTGCGGTTGGCCCCCTGCAGTCCCGGCGCCAGCCCCGCGATCAGCAGCCGCGCCGTCAGCGGCCCGAAGCTGGGCACGGGGGCGTTGAACCAGTCCGGATATTTTACCTGGTTGGCGTGCCGGAACGCGGCCAGCCGCGGGCAGAGCGGGCAATCGGGCGGCGGTGCTTTAGGTTGGGAAGATGGGGGCAGGGCCATGCCCACGCATTATCGCGTCCCCATCAACCAGTCGAGGCCCAGCACAGGCCCGGGCTTTCAGGAAAACTCAGACCCGCCCTCCCCAGCGCGGCGAAGCCGCTGGCGGGGGAGGTGCCCGCAGCACGGCGAGAATGACGAGGCGCATCCGCGCTTCGTCATCGAGCAAACGTGCGAAGGGCGGAGGGGGCAATAAAGGCCGGAGGGGGTAAAAAACTAAGCTGACTGGGCGAATGCCGGTTTGCTGGCGCCGTCTCTGGCGATCAAGCCCTTGATCTCATCCAGCTCGATGAAATTGTCGGCCTGGCGGCGCAATTCGTCCGCCGCCATGGGGGGCGAGGTGCGGATGGTGGATACCACGCTGACCCGCTTGCCCTGGCGCTGCACGGCATCCACCAGCCGCGCGAAATCGCCATCGCCGGAAAAGATCACCACATGATCCACGCATCCGGCCATCTCCATCACGTCAATGGCCAGCTCGATGTCCATGTTGCCCTTGACCCGGCGCCTGCCTTGCGCGTCCGTGAATTCCTTCAGCGGCTTGGTCACGACCGCAAAGCCGTTATAATCCAGCCAGTCCACCAGAGGCCTGAGGGGCGAGAATTCCTGGTCTTCGGCCAATGCCGTGTAATAAAAGGCGCGCACCAGCACGCCCTTGCGCGCAAACAGCTCCAAAAGCCGTTTATAGTCTATGTCGAACTGCAGGCCCTTGGCCGCGCCATACAGATTGGCGCCGTCTATGAAAAGCGCGATCCGTTCGGTAGGATAGAAAAGCATAATGACCTCCAGCAATCGCGAACCGAATATCTTCATTGCGCTGGGGGCCAATATCCCCTCCGCGCTGGGACCGCCGGACGTGACCCTGATGTCGGCGCTAAAGGCGCTGGCGGGGGCCGGTGTCACCATTCAATGCGTTTCCAGGCTTCACCAAACGCCGGCCTGGCCCGACCCAAGTGATCCCCCTTTCACCAATGCGGTGGCGGGGATCGAAACGGTGCTCAAACCCATGGAACTCATGGCACTTTTGCACAAAGTCGAAACGGATCATGGCCGCACCCGTTCCACGAAAAATGCTCCCCGTACGCTCGACCTCGACCTGATTGACTATCAGGGGCTGGTTCAGGACGGCCCGCCCATCCTTCCCCATCCCCGGATGGCGGAACGGCGGTTCGTGCTGGAACCCCTGGCCGAAATCGCCCCGGGCTGGCGGCACCCGGTTTCGGGCCGCAGCGCGGTCGAGCTTTTGGCGTCCATCACCTAATACTTGCTGGACTCAGCGTTTTTCTGTATGCGGACAGCCAACCCCCGGTCCCGTTTGGCTTTTACCTGGCCAAGGCGCGGTAACCTTTTGACTTTAAAGGATTTCCATGGCGCGCGTTACCGTCGAAGACTGCATCGACAAGATCCCCAACCGCTTCGACCTGGTCCTGACGGCCGGGTTCCGCGCCCGCCAGCTCTCCGGCGGGGCCGAACCCATGCTGGAACGCGACCGTGACAAGAACCCGGTTGTGGCCCTGCGCGAAATCGCCGCCAAGTCGCTGAAGCCCGATGATGTGCGCGAAGACTATATCCGCTCGCTGCAGAAGCATGCCGAAGTGGACGAGCCGGAAGAGACCCGCCCCGAGACCGACGACCGCGAGGATCCAACGCATCGCCAGGTGACGGAAGAGGAATTGCTGCGCGCCCTGACGACCGAGGCCCAGCGCCGCGCCGAACCGCAGCCGGAGCCTGAAGCGGATTACGACGAGTGAGGCGCGACCCGCCCTTTTGGGGGCGGGGTGAAATGGTCTGGATGGACCATTTCAAGCGGCGAACGCCCCGAGCTTGAGCGAGGGGCCGCGCGCAGCGGCAAAAACCGGCCAAATCGCTGAAATTCCCGCTATAGTGGGGGGATGAATGTCCCGTCTCCCACCGGCCTGGTCGCCCGGGCCGCCAAAGCCATGCTTGCGCCGTTTACGCGGCCGGGCCGCCGCAAGCTGATGCGCCAGACCGACCTGGTGGAACTGGTGCAGGCCTATGACCCCGGCGCGGACGAGGGGCTTCTCAACAAGGCTTACGTCTATGCCATGACGGCGCATGGCAAGCAGTTCCGCGCTTCGGGCGATCCGTATTTCGCGCACCCGCTGGAAGTCGCCGCCATCCTGACGGAACTGAAGCTGGACGTGCCCACCATCGTGACGGCGCTGCTGCACGACACCATCGAAGACACGCTGGTCACATACGACGACATCAAGAACAATTTCGGGGAAGAGATCGCGGGGCTGGTGGACGGCGTCACCAAGCTTTCCCAGCTTGAGGTATTCTCCGAACGCACCAAGCAGGCGGAAAATTTCCGCAAATTGATGCTGGCCATCACCGGCGACATTCGCGTGCTGCTGGTGAAGCTGGCGGATCGCCTGCACAACATGCGCACGCTGGGCTTCATCGAAAAGCCGGAAAAGCGCCGCCGCATCGCGCAGGAAACGCTCAACATCTATGCGCCGCTGGCCGGCCGCATCGGCATGCAGGACATGCGCGAGGAACTGGAAGATT
The DNA here is from genome assembly GCA_947465395.1 of Alphaproteobacteria bacterium. GTDB lineage: Bacteria > Pseudomonadota > Alphaproteobacteria > Micropepsales > Micropepsaceae > Rhizomicrobium. Next base: position 131,907 of record CANIAL010000002.1, read on the forward strand.
TGGCGTTCGCCGAACTGGACCCGGACGCGCGCAATTCCATCGTCACCCATTTCGCGCAGGTGGACGGCGTGGGCAGTGACCGGGTGGGCCGCATCGCCGAAGCGATCAAGAAGAAGCTGGCTGAGCATGGGCTGGAAGCGAAAGTCTATGGTCGTGGCAAGCGGCCCTTTTCCATCTGGCGCAAGCTCCAGACCAAGAAGCTGAACTTCGAGCAACTGTCCGACATTTTTGGCTTCCGCGTTATCGTGAAGTCGAAGGAAGATTGCTACCGCGCGCTGGGCATCATCCACACCAGCTGGCAGATGGTGCCGGAACGCTTCAAGGATTTCATCTCCACGCCCAAGACCAATGGCTACCGCTCCATCCACACCACGGTGATGGGGCCGGAAAAGCAGCGCGTGGAAATCCAGATACGAACACAAGACATGCATGACGTGGCCGAAAAGGGCGTGGCCGCACATTGGCGCTACCGCGAGCATGTCGCGGGCGAGGCGGAGAACGCCACCTATGGCTGGCTGCGCGACATGGTGGATCTGCTGGAGCGCGGCGACAGCGCCGAGGAGGTGCTGGAGAATTCGCGCCTCAACATGTACCAGGATCAGGTTTTCTGCTTCACGCCCCAGGGCGCGCTGATTTCGCTGCCGCGCGGCGCCACGCCGATTGATTTCGCCTATGCCGTGCATACCGATCTGGGCAACAGCGCCGTGGGGGCCAAGGTCAATGGCGGGCATGTGCCGCTGCACACGCCTTTGCGCAACGGCGACCAGGTGGAAATCATCACCACCAAGGAAACCGCGCCGTCGCCGCTGTGGGAACAGTTCGTGGTCACGGGCCGGGCGCGGGCTGAAATCCGCCGTTACCTGCGCCATGCCCAGCGCGGCGAGCATGTGAAGTTCGGCCGCAAGATACTGGAAAAGACTTTCGCCGATGAAGGCGCGGAAATGTCCGCCAAGGCAATAGAAGAGGTCGCCAAGAAACTGCATCTGGCCAAGGCGGAAGATGTCTATGCCGATGTGGGGCGCGGCGCGCTGCGCGGCAGCGAAGTGCTGGCCGCCGTCTTCCCGGAACGCAAGCGCACCGACAAGCACAAACCTAAAGATGGCCCGCTACAGCCCATTTCCATTCGCGGCCTGACGCACGGCATCGCATACAATCTGGCGCAATGCTGCCATCCGCTGCCGGGCGACCGCATCGTGGGCCTGATGGGCCAGGGCGAGGGCGTCTCCATCCACACCATTGACTGCGCCGAACTGGACAAGGCGCAGAACATGGATGACTGGCTGGATGTGGGCTGGGGCGCGGATTCCGGCGATGGCGGATTGTCAGTGGCGCGCGTGGCGGTGCGGGTGAAGAACGAAACCGGCAGCCTGGCCGCGGTGATGACGGCCATCGCCGCCAATGGCGGCAACATCTTCAACATGAAGGTGATTTCCCGCAATCCGCTGTATTTTGAATTCGTGATGGACCTGGAAGTGCGCGACGTGGCGCATTTGCAGAATATTGTCAGTGCGCTACGGGTGAACAACGCGGTCGAGTCGGTGGACCGCGTGCGCGAAGCCGAAACGCCAGCTAAAGTGTGAGGAAATATGAAGGTCGAAAAAGTCCTGGCGGAGTTCAAGAAATCCGGCGCGCTGCTGGAAGGGCACTTCATTCTTTCGTCGGGGCTGCACTCCGACAAGTTTTTGCAAAAGGCGCTGGTCTTCCAGGACGCCAAGCGCACGGCGAAACTTTGCAAGGCGCTGGCCGCCAAGGTGAAGCAGAAGCTGGGCAAGGCCGGCATCACCGCCATCGTTTCTCCGGCCGTGGGCGGCATCATTCCCGGTTATGAAATGGGCCGCCAGCTTGGCCTGCCCGCCATGTGGGTGGAGCGGGTGGACGGCAAGTTCGAACTCCGCCGCAACTTCACCCTGAAAAAGGGCCAGAAGGTGCTGATGGTGGAAGATATCGTCTCCACCGGCGTCTCGTCACGCGAATGCATTGCCGCCATCAGGGCGACGGGCGCGAAGGTCGTGGCCGCCTGTTGCCTGATTGACCGCTCCGCCGGCAAGGCCAAGGTGGGCGTGCCCCTGATCGCGCTGGCGGAATGGAAGGTGGATGCGTGGCCCGCCGACAAACTGCCGAAACATCTGCAGAATATACCGGCGGTGAAACCGGGCTCGCGGGGACTTAAGTGAAAGAATTACGGCTGGGGGTGAACATTGACCACGTCGCCACGGTGCGGAATGCCCGCGGCGGCGGCTTTCCCGATCCCGTGCGCGCCGCCCTGATGGCCGAGAAGGCGGGCGCCGACGGCATCACGGCGCATCTGCGCGAAGACCGCCGCCATATCGGCGATGCCGACATCGAACGCCTGACCCGCGAACTGACCGTGCCGCTGAACCTGGAAATGGCGGCGACGGACGAAATGCTGCAGATCGCACTCAAGGCGCGGCCCCATGCCGCCTGCATCGTTCCCGAAAAGCGCGAGGAGCGCACCACCGAAGGCGGCATTGATGCGGCGGGCCAGTTCACGCGGCTGGAGCCGATCTGCAAATTCCTGGGCGATGCCGGCACCCGCGTTTCGCTGTTCATCGAGCCGGCGCGCGAACAGATGGATGCCGCCAAGGCCATGGGTGCGCCCGTGGTCGAACTGCATACGGGCGCTTATGCCCATGGTATGGCCGGCGAGCTGGAGCGCATCCGCGCCGCCGCCGCCTATGGCGCCAGCATCGGGCTGGAAGTTCATGCCGGGCATGGCCTGACATTTGATAATGTGAAGCCCATCGCCGCCATCCGCGAAATCCGCGAACTGAATATCGGCCATTTCCTGATCGGCGAGGCGATCTTTACCGGACTCGCACCCGCTATCGCTCGCATGCGCGCATTGATGGATGAGTCCCGCAAGTGAATCGCGGTTTTTTTTCAATTCTTTTGATTTTTGCTGGAATGATGGCGGCGCGCGCCCAAAACGTGCCCCACATTGTGTATGACAAAAACACGGCGGAAGGCCCTGTCTCGCTTCGGGCATTTGATAAAAAGCTGGAAAAGCAGGCAGAAGAATTCCTGAAGGTTCATCCGCAGGGCGCCGATCGCTTGGCACAATCGGATGGCTCATACCCAATTGATGCCAAGGAATATAACATATTTGGGAGGCGCGGCGTAATTCTCCTGGCTGCGATTGTGAAAAACGCTAACGAATTGCCTTTGAAACGCGTTTACATGCGAGTTGATGGCATGGATACCGGTCTAATCCCGCTGGCTCGCGTAAGGCGTCAAGTACCAAGCGGGCCGATCCGTGAGGCTTATGGCGAATTTCGGGAAGACTCTCTTTATCTGCTTCCTGCGAGCGTAATGGCCCGGTCGGATGTATTGCTTCTGTGTGATTTCGCTGTGAACAGGGAAGGATTTATTTTCAGCAATAGCGCTTACTTGGTTCCAGATTTTATCGCGAACGATCCGGATAAAAGTATTGGTCCGGCGCCGTCCGAAGACGCACTTAAGACATATGTCGACCGGGAATACCCTGGATTCTTTGAAGGGGCGTTTTAATGATTATTGGCCTGGGCAACGATCTCTGCGACATCCGCCGCATCGAAAAGACGCTTGAGAAGCACGGCGAACGTTTCATCGCCCGCATCTTCACCGACATTGAGCGCGCCAAGTCGGAACGCCGGGCGCAGCGTGCGGCGTCCTATGCCAAGCGTTTCGCCGCCAAGGAAGCCTGCGCCAAGGCGCTGGGAACCGGGCTGAACCGGGGCGTTTTCTGGCGCGACATGGGGGTGGTGAACCTGCCCTCTGGCAAGCCGACCATGGCGCTGACCGGCGGGGCGCTGGCCAGACTCAAGGCCATCACGCCCCCCGGCCATGTCGCCCAGATCGATCTTTCCATCACCGATGACTATCCGCTGGCGCAGGCCATCGTGATCATTTCGGCGCTGAAATCGAATTAACAAGGAAAACCTTGACACATGGGGGGCCAGCCCCTTTTGTGCCCACGGTTTCACGCAAAAACACCGGACCCATGGCCAACATACCCGCAAAATCCACGCATCAGGGCGAATCCTGGACCGAGCTGTTCAAGACCGTGATCTATGCGGCGCTGATCGCCATCTTCATCCGCACCTTCCTGTTCCAGCCCTTCAACATTCCCTCCGCCTCGATGGAGGCGACATTGCTGGTGGGCGATTATCTGTTCGTGGAAAAATTCGCCTATGGCTATAGCCGCTATTCCTTTCCCGCCGGCGGCTGGCCGCTGGGCGACAGCGTGCATGGCCGGGTGCTGGCGCGCGATCCCCATCGCGGCGACGTCATCGTCTTCAAGTTTCCCCGCGACAATTCCACCGATTACATCAAGCGGCTGATCGGCCTGCCGGGCGACAAGATCCAGATGAAGGGCGGCACACTCTATATCAACGGCAAACCCGTGCCCAAGGTCCGCATCGAGGATTATGTGGAAACGGTGGACGGCGTGGTCAATCACGTGCCGCAATATCGCGAGACATTGCCCGAAGGAAAAACCTATCTGGTGCTGGACCGCGAACGCAACGGCGCGCTGGACGACACCGATGTCTTCACCGTGCCGGCCGGCCATTATTTCATGATGGGCGACAACCGCGACAATTCCGCCGACAGCCGCAGCGAAGTGGGTTATGTTCCGGCGGAAAACCTGGAAGGCAAGGCGGAGTTCCGCTTCTTCTCCACCAACGGCGCCGCGCATTTTTGGGAAGTCTGGAAATGGCCCTTCTCGATCCGCTATTCCCGGCTGCTGACGCCGATTGACTGACAAGGCCAACAGCCATGCCGGTTTGCAGGAAAAGCTGGGTCACCGCTTTTCCGATGCGGATTTGCTGGCGCGCGCGCTGACCCATGCCGGGGCGGATGCTGAACGCTCGAACGAGCGGCTGGAATTCCTGGGCGACCGGGTGCTGGGACTGGTGGCGGCGCAGCGGCTTTATGAACTCTATCCCGATGACGAAGGCGCGCTGACGCGCCGCCTGCATGCCCTGGTGCGCTGGGAAGCCTGCGCCGCGGTCGGCGAGGCCATCGGGCTTTGGGACCATCTCACCCTTACGCGGTCGGAACTGGCCAGCGGCGGCGGGCGCGGGCGCGGCCCCATCATGGGCGGCGCGGTGGAAGCGGTGATCGCGGCGCTTTACATGGATGGCGGCATGGATGCGGCGTCGCGCTTCATCCTGGCCCATTGGGATTTCACGCAAGACGAAGTGCGTGACGCCAAGACGCGTCTTCAGGAATGGGCGCAGGCCCGCAGCGGTGGCGCGGCGCCGACATATACCCTGGTCAGCCGCGAAGGCCCCGACCATGCCCCCCGTTTCGTGGTGGAGGCAAAAGTGGACGGCCATGCCGGCGAAACCGGGCAGGGCAACTCGAAACGCGAAGCCGAACAGGACGCCGCCGCGCGCCTTTTGACCAGACTGGAAACATCATGACCCAACGCTGCGGCTTTGCCGCCATCATCGGTGCGCCCAATGCGGGCAAATCCACGCTCACCAACGCGCTGGTGGGCGGCAAGGTCGCCATCGTCACGCCCAAGGTGCAGACCACGCGCATGCGCGTGCGCGGCATCGCCATGGCGGGCGAAACACAGATCGTGGTGGTGGACACGCCCGGCATCTTCCGGCCCCGCCGCCGTCTTGACCGCGCCATGGTGGGCGATGCCTGGGCGGGCGCGGAAGATTGCGACGCGCTGCTGTTGATCGTGGATGCCGCCGATGTCGTCGCCAACCCCTCCAGCCTGGGCGCGCGCGACACCGCCGGCATCCTTGAGAATCTGAAAACCGCCAAGCCCAAGAAAACGGCCCTGGTGCTGAACAAGATTGATGGCATGAAGCGCACTGACCTTTTGCCGGTGGTCGAACATTTCCACGCCGAAGGCAATTTCGAGGATGTCTTTCTTGTCTCTGCCCTGAAAGGCGAGGGCGTGGATGATGTGCGCCAGTGGCTGGCCGCCCGCATGCCCGAAGGCCCGTTTCTCTATCCCGAAGACCAGACCGCCGACATCACCGAACGCCTGCTGGCCGCCGAAATCACGCGCGAGAAGATTTATCTGCGCCTGCATGACGAGCTGCCCTATTCCAGCGCGGTGGAAAGCGAAAAGTGGGAAGAAAAGGCCGATGGCTCCGTCCGCATCAACCAGGTCATCTATGTCCAGCGCGAAGGGCAGAAGGCCATCGTTCTGGGCAAGGGCGGCCAGACCATCAAGACCATCGGCGAGCTGGCGCGCACCGAAATGGAAACGCTGTTCGGCCGCCGCGTGCATCTGTTTCTATTCGTGAAGGTGCGCGAAGACTGGGCGGAGAACAGAGAACACTATCGTGAAATAGGCCTCGACTTTCCGCCAGATTGAGCCGGAGTCTGATATAAGCGCCGTATGGAATTTTCGGATTCGGCCATCGTTCTTTCCGCCCGCCCCCATGGCGAGACGGGCACCATTCTTGATGTCCTTACCCGCGATCATGGCCGCCATGCCGGGCTGGTGCGCGGCAACAAGATTCGCGCCTCTCTCCAGCCGGGCAATGGCCTGACGGTGCATTGGCGGGCGCGGCTGGCCGAACAACTGGGCAGCTTCTCTGTCGAACTCTCGAAAGCTCGCGCAGGCGCGCTGATGGATGCGCGCGAACCGCTGACGGGCCTGAACGCCTTTGTCGCTGTTGCGGGCGCGGCCCTGCCGGAACGCCAGCCATTTCCGCCTTTGTTCGAGGCAGCGGAGATTTTGCTGGACGCCATGGCCCGGGAAGATTTCGACCATTGGGCGCCGCTTTATGTGCGGTGGGAGGCGGGTCTGCTGGACAGCCTGGGTTTCGGCCTGGATCTGTCGCAATGCGCCGCCACCGGACAGCTGCACGATCTGATCTATGTTTCGCCGCGCACCGGCCGCGCCGTCTCCAGCGGGGCGGGGGCGGATTACGCGCCGCGCCTGCTGGCGCTGCCGCAGTTCCTTGTGGGCAGCAATGACGCGCCCGACGCCGCCGCCACCCGCGCCGGGCTTTCCCTGACCGGGCATTTCCTGCTGGAGCGGGTGCTGGCGCCGCATGGCCGCCCCCTGCCGCCGGCGCGCGTTCGCCTTGAATCCTTGGCCGCCGCCGAATCAGCCTAAAAGGCCGCATGGCCGTTCCCGTCATTGACAATATCCGCACCGAAACGCTCAGCAAGGCGCTGTCCGAGCGGTACCTGGCCTATGCGCTGTCCACCATCACCCAGCGCGCGCTGCCCGATGCCCGCGACGGGCTGAAGCCGGTGCATCGCCGGTTGCTGCATGCCATGCGCCTGCTGGGCCTGAACCCAGCCGCGGGTTTCAAGAAATGCGCCCGCGTGGTGGGCGATGTCATCGGCAAATATCACCCCCATGGCGATCTTGCGATCTATGAGGCGCTGGTGCGCCTGGCCCAGGATTTCGCGCTGCGGTATCCGCTGATCGAAGGCCAGGGTAATTTTGGCAATGTGGACGGCGATAATGCCGCCGCCATGCGCTACACCGAAAGCCGCTTGACGGAAGCAGCCCAGGCGCTGCTGGACGGGCTGGACGAAGACGCGGTGGATTTCCGCGCCACGTACGATGGCGAAGAAGAAGAGCCCATCGTCCTGCCCGCCGCATTCCCAAATTTGCTGGCCAATGGTTCGTCCGGCATCGCGGTGGGCATGGCGACCTCCATCCCGCCCCACAATCTGGGCGAGCTTTGCGCGGCGCTGGAAGCCCTGATCGAAAATCCCAATGTCCAGGACCGCACATTGCTGAAATTCGTGCGCGGCCCCGATTTTCCCACCGGCGGCTTGCTGGTGGAAGACGCGGCCTCCATTGCCGAAACCTACAAGACCGGGCGCGGCGGTTTCCGGCTGCGGGCGCGCTGGGAAAAGGAAGAAGGCGCGCGCGGTGTCTACCAGCTTGTCATCACTGAAATCCCCTACCAGGTGCAAAAGGCCAAGCTGATCGAGCGCATCGCCGAATTGCTGGAACTGAAAAAGCTGCCGCTGCTGGACGATGTCCATGACGAAAGCGCCGAGGACATCCGCATCGTCCTGACCCCGAAAAGCCGGGTGGTGGATGCCGCCATGCTGATGGAGCAACTGTTCCGCAACACCGATTTGGAAGTTCGCATTCCGCTGAACATGAATGTGCTGGACCGCGGCACGGTGCCCAGGGTGATGAGCCTGAAGGAGGCGCTGGCCGCTTTCGTGGCGCACCGGCGCGAAGGGCTGGAGCGCCGCTCCAATTACAGGCTTCAGAAGATTGCCGCCCGGCTGGAGACACTGGAAGGCTACCTGATCGTCTTCTTGAACCTGGACAAGGTCATCAAGATCATCCGCACCGAAGACGAACCCAAGCCGAAACTCATCAAGGCGTTCCAGCTTACCGATGTGCAGGCCGAAGCCATCCTCAACATGCGGCTGCGCGCCCTTCGCAAGCTGGAAGAGATGGAACTGCGCGCCGAGCATGACGCGCTGTCAAAAGAGAAAAAAGAACTCAACAAGCTGCTCGGTTCCGACAAGCTGAAATCCGAACGCCTGATCGAAGAAGTCCGCGCCATGGACGCCAAGTTCGGCGCCAAGACCAAGATCGGCAAGCGCCGCACCGAAATCGCGGGTGCCCGCGACGTGGCGGAATTGTCGGCCCTGGCGGAAGAGGCTGTGGAACTGGCGGCGGCGGTGGAAAAGGAACCCATCACCATCGTCTGCTCACAAAAGGGCTGGCTGCGCGCGCTGAAGGGCCATGTCGAGCCCAGCGACGCGGTGAAATATCGCGAAGGCGATGCCGAGCGTTTCTGGATTGCCGCCCAGACCACCGACCGGCTGATGATGCTGGGCAGCGACGGGCGTTTCTTCACCCTGGATTGCAGTAAGCTGCCGGGCGGTCGCGGCAATGGCGAAGCCATTCGCAGTTTCATTGACCTGCCGCCGGAAGCAGACCTGGCCGCCATGTTCGTGCATGTGCCGGGCCGCAAGCTGCTTCTGGCCGCCACGTCGGGCCATGGCTTTGTCACCAGTGAAGACGACGCCATCGCCATGACCAAAAAGGGCAAGCAGGTGATGAATGTGAAGCCCGGCGTGGAAGCCGCGGTCTGCCGCGTCTTTGAAGGCGACATGGTGGCGGTGATCGGCGAGAACCGGAAGCTGCTGATTTTTCCGGCCACCGAAATGGCGGAGCTGGGGCGCGGGCAGGGCGTCTATCTGCAACGCTACAAGGATGGCGGCTTGCTGGACGCCATCGGCTTCACTTGGAAGGACGGATTGACCGACCAGAACAACCGCAACTTCCCGCATGGCGAGTTGAAGGAATGGAAGGGCGAGCGCGCCCAGGCCGGCCGGTTGGCGCCGCGTGGCTGGGCCAAGTCCGGAAAATTCGTGGAACCTTGAAGCGGCTGACGGTTTTTCGGCAAATCCAGGGTTAACCGCCCACAGATGGACTTGTCCCGAAACGAGACAAGCCCTTGGGCCCCCGCTATAAATCGGAAGATTTCAAATCCGGTTGGCAAGTCGGCGCTTCGCATCCTTGGCTTTGGTTATCTGCTGGTGGCGGGCGCTTTCGCATGGGCCATCGCCACGGCCGACCGTGACCGCCTGGCCGATGTCACGGACCGCGGCGCGCGCGCTTTGCATGAACAGGTTGATGCGGTGGTGCAGCCGGTGCTGGCTTTCGCCCGCGCCTGGGATGAAAAATTCCTGGATCACCCGCCGCCGCGCGTGGCGCTGGCGATGCTGCCCGCCGATCCCAACGATGTGCGCACGCTTGCCAGGCCTCAGTCAGCGCCGGACATGGCGCAGCAGCGGCTGGTGGATGCCGCGCCCGCTTTCTCTGAAATTCCGACGATGATCGCGCCGGACCTGCCCGAAATTACAGAGCAGCGTCCCACGGAACGCCAGGTAGCGCGCAACACGCAGTCCGCTCCTTCTTCCACGCTTGGCCCGGCGGAACGCCAGGCCGTGGCCGACCGGCTGCGCGATAGTTTGACGCCCGACTTGCTGGATAATTTTGGCCTGTTCCTGTTCGTCAGCAAGGCGGCGCATGGTCCGCTGGCGCAGCGGCTTTACGTGTTCGAGAAAAGCGCCAATGGCGAACTGACCCTGGTGCATGACTGGGCCGCTTCCACGGGCCGCGAGAAGAACGAAATCTCGCCGCGCGGGCGGCCCTCCTTCACCGGCACGCCGCGCGGCATTTACGGCCTGGACCCGGAGCGCATGTACACGCGCTATCGCTCCCATGCCTGGGACCAGTCCATGCCGTTCGCCATGTTCTTCAACTGGGAACGCGAAGGCCTGCAGACGGGGCTTGCCATCCATGCCGCCACCGGCGGCGACGTGGCGCGGCTGGGCGACCGTGCCTCCGCCGGCTGCGTGCATATCTCGCCCGAACATGCGGCGGAACTGTTCGACCTGATCAAGAAGAATTATCGAGGACCCGTGCCGCGCTTCGCCTATGACCAGCGCACCCAGACCATGAGCAACCGGGGCGAGCTGATGCGCGATTCAAAAGGCCGTCTGAAAATGCAGGACGGCTACCGCGTGCTGGTGAACATCGAAGATTTTGGCGGCGAGAATTTAGTCGCCGCTCTTTTCTGACTCGAGCGGCGCATTTCGCGCCGCGACCCTCAGCACGCACCAGCTTCCTTCCCCCTTCGATGCGAAGCATCAGGAAGGGGGAGGGTGGCACAGCGAGGTGTCGGCGGAGCCGACCCGAGCTGTGACGGGAGGGGGTTAAGCGTGACCTGTTACCAACCAGAGAATCAAGATGATCGGAAGGGGGATGCCGATGGCCCACAAAAGAACCGAGCGCATATATCTCTCCAAATTATAATCTGGGGAGATAGCGCGGTTTGAAGGGAAAAGTTCCCTAAGCGCGCCTCAACTCATAAAGCGCAATCGCGGCGGCGTTCGACACGTTCAGACTCTCCACCGACCGCTCCATGGGCACATGCGCCGCCGCTTCGCAGCGTTCGCGCACCAGCCGCCTGATGCCGTCGCCTTCGGACCCCAGCACCAGCGCCACGTCGCCCACCGGGTTGGCCTCGGCCAGGGTCTGCTCGCTGTCGCCCGCCAGCGCGATGCGCCAGAAGCCATGCTCGGCCAGCTGGTCCAATGTCCGGGCGATATTGACCACCTCGATATAGGGCACGATTTCCAGCGCGCCGGATGCGGCCTTGGCCAAGGCGCCGGATTGCGGCGGGGCGTGGCGGTCCTGCACGATCACGGCAGTGGCGCCGAAGGCGGCGGCGGTGCGCAAAATGGCGCCGACATTGTGGGGATCGGAAATCTGGTCCAGCACCAGCACGATGCGGCGCTTGCCGCCTGCGTCTGCCGCCAGCACGTCATCGAGATTGTAGCCGGTGAGGGGGCCGCATTTCAGGGCCGCGCCCTGGTGCACCGCGCCGGGCGGCAGCAATTTGCCGATGGCGTCCATTTCCGCTGGTTCGACCCTGATCCGGCCCAAAAGCTTTTCGCCAATGGCCTCGGCCGCCCGGCTGGTCAGCACCGCCCGTTCCGGCTGGCGGCGGGGATTGGCCAGGGCGGCTTTGACGGCATGAAGCCCGTAAAGCCAGTTTTCGGCCCCGGAGCGGGTCCTGGGGTCCCGGCGGACAGGCGCATCTTCCCGTTTTTCCGGCTTGTGGGCCGGTTTTGGGTAGAAGTGCCGCTTGTCCTTTTGGCCGCCCTTCTGTGTCGGGTTCCGAGCAGCGTTTCGGGGGACGTTTTTGGGGGCTTTGGGGCGCATCGGCGGGCTTATAAAGAGTGAGCGCGGATAAGCAAAAGGTCCGGGTGGACCCTTTGCCCGCGCTAACGGCTGGGGTAAAGCGGCTGGCCCGGCCTCTCAGTGCGAGAAAGGCGGAAATCTGCCTTTTTTGCGGGCAAATCGCCCTTGACACCCCGGCCTTATTGACCAATAACCCGCGATCCGCAGCCAATATCCTTGGAGGCAATAAATTCGCTCGTCCGCTTCCCAAACGGACGATGCTTGTGCGCCGGCCGGTCATAGGTTTTGTAACCCATTGTTCCAGTTGGAAGAATTACCGGAGGGGTGCCCGAGTGGCTAAAGGGGACGGACTGTAAATCCGTTGGCTACGCCTACGTTGGTTCGAATCCAACCCCCTCCACCAAACTTACGCGGGTGTAGCTCAATGGTAGAGCAACAGCCTTCCAAGCTGATGACGAGGGTTCGATTCCCTTCACCCGCTCCAGGGTCGTCGAAGAGATGTTCGTAGAAAAAGAATGAGGAAGTTTTAGGTCATGGGTAAAGCAAAGTTCGAACGTAACAAGCCGCACTGCAACATCGGCACCATTGGTCATGTTGACCATGGCAAGACGTCGTTGACCGCTGCGATCACCAAGGTGCTGGCCGAATCCGGCGGCGCTACCTTCACGGCCTATGACCAGATCGACAAGGCGCCGGAAGAAAAGGCGCGCGGCATTACGATCTCCACCGCCCATGTCGAATATGAAACCGCGGCGCGCCATTACGCGCATGTCGACTGCCCCGGCCATGCGGACTATGTGAAGAACATGATCACGGGCGCCGCCCAGATGGACGGCGCGATCCTGGTCGTGTCGGCGTCGGACGGCCCGATGCCCCAGACCCGCGAACACATCCTGCTTGCCCGCCAGGTCGGCGTGCCGGCGCTGGTGGTGTTCATGAACAAGTGCGACATGGTTGATGATCCGGAACTGCTGGACCTGGTCGAGATGGAAGTGCGCGAGCTGCTTTCGTCGTATCAATTCCCGGGCGACGATATTCCGATCATTCGCGGCTCGGCGCTGATGGCGCTTGAGAACAAGGACCCCAAGCTGGGCCATGACGCGATCCTGGAACTGATGAAGGCGGTGGACAGCTATATTCCCCAGCCGGAACGTCCCATCGACAAGCCCTTCCTGATGCCCATCGAAGACGTGTTCTCGATCTCGGGCCGCGGCACCGTGGTCACGGGCCGTGTCGAACGCGGCGTGGTCAAGGTTGGCGAGACGGTCGAGATCATCGGCATCAAGCCGACCTCTTCGACCACCGTCACCGGCGTTGAAATGTTCCGCAAGCTTCTGGACCAGGGCCAGGCGGGCGACAATATCGGCGCGCTGCTGCGCGGCATTGAACGCGAAGGCATCGAGCGCGGCCAGGTCCTGGCCAAGCCGGGCAGCGTGACGCCGCACACCAACTTCACCGCTGAAGCCTACATCCTGACCAAGGATGAAGGCGGCCGTCACACGCCCTTCTTCACCAACTATCGTCCGCAATTCTATTTCCGCACCACCGACGTCACCGGCATCGTGAAATTGCCGGAAGGCACCGAGATGGTGATGCCGGGCGACAACGTCTCCTGCGAAGTGGAACTGATCGTTCCCATCGCCATGGAAGAAAAACTGCGCTTCGCCATCCGCGAAGGCGGCCGCACCGTCGGTGCGGGCGTCGTGGCGAAAATCATCAAGTAAAGAATCCGGGACCGAAGGTTTAGACCCATGCAAAATCAGAACATCCGCATCAGGCTGAAGGCCTTCGATCACCGCATTCTCGACAATTCGACGCGGGAAATCGTCAACACCGCCAAGCGCACCGGCGCGCAGGTGAGGGGCCCCATTCCGCTCCCCACCGGCATCGAGCGTTTCACGGTCAACCGGTCCGCCCATGTCGACAAGAAAAGCCGCGAGCAATTCGAGATACGGACGCACAAGCGTCTGCTCGATATCGTTGATCCCACCCCGCAGACCATTGACGCGCTGATGAAGCTCGACCTGGCCGCGGGCGTGTCGGTCGAAATCAAGTAGGAGCGCGAAGCGTGCGCACAGGCGTCATTACCCAGAAGATCGGCATGACCCGCCTATTCCAGGCGGACGGTACCCATGTGCCGGTAACGGTTCTCAAGCTGGACGGCTGCGCCGTCGTGGCCACCCGCACCAAGGACAAGGACGGCTACAGCGCCGTCCAGCTTGGCGCCGGTTTCGCCAAGCCCAAGAACGAATCCAAGGCTTCGCGTGGCCAGTTCGCCAAGGCGGAAGTCGAACCCCGCCGCAAGGTGGCCGAGTTCCGCGTGGACGAAGGCAATTTGCTGGAAGTGGGCGATTTGCTCCAGGCCGATCATTTCGTGCCGGGCCAGAAGGTGGACGTCACGGGCGTCACCATTGGCCGCGGCTTCACTGGCGCCATGAAGCGCTGGAATTTCCGCGGTCTGGAAGCTTCGCATGGCGTTTCCATCTCCCACCGCTCGCTGGGCGGTACGGGCGGTCGCCAGGATCCCGGCAAGACTTTCAAGAACAAGAAGATGCACGGCCATTACGGCGACGAAAACATCACCACCCAGAATCTGGAAGTGGCCAAGGTTGATGTCGAACGCGGCCTGATCATGGTGCGCGGCGCGGTGCCGGGCTCCAAGGGTGGCTGGGTGATGGTGCGCGACGCCGTCAAGAAGCCCGCCAAGGATCTGCCGATGCCTGCTTCGGTAAAGAAGCGCGAAGGCAGCAAGGCGGCGCCTGCCGCTGTCGACGCTGCCCCCGCCGCTGCGCCGGAAGGGGAAGCGTAAGATGAAAACCAAGCTCTTCAATCTCGACAACAAGGCGTCCGGCGATGTCGAACTCAACGACGCCATTTTCGGCCTGGAGCCGCGCGCCGATTTGATCCAGCGCGTCGTGGTCTGGCAGTTGGCCAAGCGCCGCTCGGGCCAGCACAAGACGCTGACCCGCGCCGAGATCAATCGCACCAAGCATCGCCTGGGCAAGCAGAAAGGCGGCGGTACCGCCCGTCACGGCGCCCGTTCCGCGCCGCTGTTCGTTGGCGGCGCCAAGGCCATGGGTCCTGTCTCGCACAGCCATGAATTCGACCTGCCGAAAAAGGTGAAGGCCCTGGGCCTGCGCCACGCGCTGTCGTCCAAGGCCAAGGCCGGCTCCATCCTGGTGCTGGACGAAGCCAAGTCCAAGGACGTCAAGACCGGCGCGCTTGCCAAGCAGTTCGGCAAGATGGGCGTTGGCCGCGCGCTGGTGATTGATGGCGAGTTCGACAAGAACTTCCAGATGTCGGCCCGCAACCTGGCCGCCGTCTCGCTGCTGCCTGTCGCCGGCATCAATGTCTATGACATCATGCGCAGCGAAAAGCTGATCCTCACCACCGCCGCCATCAAGGCAATCGAAGCGAGGCTGGCATGAGCACCAACATCAACTATGACGTCATCCTGTCGCCGGTGATCACCGAAAAGGCCACGCGCCTGACGGAAGCCAACCAGGTTGTCTTTCGCGTGACACTCGACGCCACCAAGCCCGCGATCGCGAAAGCCGTCGCCGACCTCTTCAAGGTCAAGGTCAAGGCGGTGAACACGATCACGGTCAAGGGCAAGCGCAAGCTGGCCCGCGGCAAGAACTACAAGCGCAGCGATTTCAAGAAAGCGATCGTGACCCTGGAAGAGGGCCACCAGATCGATATCACGACGGGTCTTTAAGCCATGGCTTTGAAACAATTCAAACCGACGACCCCCGGCCAGCGCCAGCTGGTGCTGGTGGACCGCAGCGGATTGCACAAGGGCGGCCCCATCAAGGCGCTGACCGAAGGCAAGCATTCCAAGGGCGGGCGCAACAACACCGGCCGCATCGTGGTGCGTTACCAGGGCGGCGGTCACAAGCAGCGCTATCGCATGATCGATTTCAAGCGTCGCAAGTTCAATGAACCGGCGACCGTGGAACGGCTGGAATATGATCCCAACCGCACCAGCTTCATCGCGCTCATCAAGTACAAGGATGGCGAGCTGGCCTACATCCTGGCGCCGCAGCGCCTGGCCGTTGGCGACAGCGTCGTCTCGGGCGACAAGGTGGACGTCAAGGTCGGCAACGCCATGCCGCTGGCAGCCCTGCCGGTCGGCACCATCGTGCACAATATCGAAATGAAGCCGGGCAAGGGCGGCCAGGTGGCCCGTTCCGCCGGCACCTATGCCCAGTATCTGGGCCGTGACGCCGGTTACGCGCTGATGCGCCTGAACTCGGGCGAGGTCCGCAAGATCCCGCTCACCTGCATGGCGACGGTGGGCGCGGTGTCGAACCCCGACCATATGAACGAAGTGATCGGCAAGGCCGGCCGCAATGTGTGGAAGGGCAAGCGCCCCCATGTGCGCGGCACGGCCATGAACCCGATCGACCATCCCCATGGCGGCGGCGAAGGCCGCACCAAGGGCGGCCGTCATCCGGTCACCCCGTGGGGCAAACCGACCAAGGGCGCCAAGACGCGCAAGAACAAGCGGACCACGAAAATGATCGTGCGTACGCGCAAGGGCAAGGCACAAGGGTAAGACATGACTCGTTCCAGTTGGAAAGGCCCCTTCGTTGACGGCTACCTTCTCAAGAAGGCTGATGCCGCGCGTTCGTCCGGCCGCAAGGATGTGATCAAGACCTGGTCGCGCCGCTCGACAATCCTGCCGCAATTCGTGGGCGTCACCTTTGGCGTCTATAACGGCCACAAGCATATCCCGGTGCTGGTCACCGAGGACATGGTCGGCCACAAGCTGGGCGAATTCTCGCCCACCCGCACCTTCCACGGCCACAACGCCGCGGCCGGCGGCGACAAAAAAGCGAAAAGGACGCCGGCTTAATGGGCAAGGAATCCCGCGCGCGCGTGCTCGGCGACCATCAGGCGATGGCGATCGGCCGCAATATCCGCGTCTCACCGCGCAAGCTCAATCTCGTTGCCCAGACCATTCGCGGCAAGCGCGTGGACCGCGCCTTGACCGAGCTGTCTTTCTCGCCCAAGCGCATCGCCGGCACCGTCCGCAAGATCTTGCAGTCGGCCGTCGCCAATGCCGAAAACAATCACGATTTGGACGTGGATGACCTGGTGGTCTCCCAGGCCAGCGTCGGCAAGAACATGGTCATGAAGCGTTTCCATGCCCGCGCCCGCGGCAATTCGGGCGGCATCGAAAAATTCTTCAGCCAGATCACCATCGTGGTGGAAGAAAAGCGCGAAGAAGCGCCGAAGACCGAAGCAAAGACCGAAGGCAAGACGGCCGGCAAGGCCGAAGGCAAGACGGCCGGCAAGGCCAGGAAGGCCACCGTCAAGGGCGGCGTTAAAGGCGCCACCAAGTCCGCGGCCAAGAAGCCCGCGAAGGAGAAAAAGTAATGGGTCAGAAGGTCAATCCGACTGGTCTGCGTCTGGGCATCAACCGGACCTGGGACTCGCGCTGGTACGCGGGCAAGAAGGAGTATGGCAAGCTCCTGCAGGAAGACATCAAGATCCGCGAATATCTCAGCGACAAGCTGAAGGCCGCCGGCGTCAGCCGCATCGTGATCGAGCGCCCGCACAAGAAGTGCCGCGTGACGATCCATTCGGCCCGCCCCGGCGTGGTGATCGGCAAGAAGGGCGCCGACATCGAAAAGCTGAAGAGCGACGTCCAGAAATACACCACCGACGAAGTTCACCTGAACATCGTTGAAATCCGCAAGCCGGAAATTGACGCCAAGCTGGTGGCCGAGAATATCGCCCAGCAGCTGGAACGCCGCGTGGCCTTCCGCCGCGTGATGAAGCGTTCGGTGCAGACCGCCATGCGACTTGGCGCGTTGGGCATCCGCATCACCTGCGGCGGCCGTCTTGGCGGCGCTGAAATCGCCCGCGTGGAATGGTACCGCGAAGGCCGCGTGCCTTTGCACACGCTGCGCGCCGATATCGACTATGGCATCGCCACCGCCTTCACCACCTATGGCACCTGCGGCGTCAAGGTCTGGATCTTCAAGGGCGAGATCATGGAACACGATCCCTTCGCCACCGAAAAGCGCCAGGCGGAAGCCGCCGATCACAATAGTCGCGGTCCGGCCCGTGAACGCCCGCAAGCGGCTGAATAAGAGAAAACGTCATGCTGTCACCAAAACGCACAAAGTTCCGCAAGCAGCACAAGGGCCGTATCCACGGTCCGGCCAAGGCTGGCACCTCGCTGAATTTCGGCGCCTATGGCCTCAAGGCCATGGAGCCGGAACGCCTGAATGCGCGCGAGATCGAAGCGGCGCGCCGCGCCATCACCCGCCACATGAAGCGCGCGGGCAGGGTGTGGATCCGCATTTTCCCGGACGTGCCGGTGTCCAAGAAGCCTGCCGAAGTTCGCATGGGCTCGGGCAAGGGTGCGCCGGAATTCTGGGTGGCCAAGGTCAAGCCGGGCCGCATCCTGTTCGAGATTGACGGCGTGGACCTTCCCACCGCCAAGGAAGCCATGCGCCTGGGCCAGGCCAAGCTTTCCATCGCCACCAAATTCATCGCCCGCAGCAATTAAGAGACCGACCATGGCGAAAGCAGCAACCAAGACCAAAGCCGCGGCAAAGCCCAAAAAGGCGAAAGCCGACAAGGGCGCCAAGAAAGCCACGCAGTCCAAGGGCGCCACCAAGGCCGACGATTTCCGTGGCCAGAGCGGCGACGAGCTGGGCGACAAGCTGACGGCGATGAAGAAGGAGCAGTTCAACCTGCGCTTCCAGCGCGCCAACGGCCAGGCCGAAAACACGGGCCGCATCCGCATCCTGCGCCGCGACATCGCGCGCATCCAGACCGTATTGAACGAAAAGCGCAGCAAGCCTTCTGAAAAGAAGACTGCCGGCGCCAAGGCCTAAGGGACACAAAATGCCAAAACGCATTCTTCAGGGCACGGTTGTCAGCGACAAGAACACCAAGACGGTGGTGGTCAAGGTCGAACGCCGCTTCATCCATCCGGTGATGGGCAAGACCGTGCGCCGTTCCAAGAAATACCACGCTCATGACGAGAAGAGCGAGTTCAAGACGGGCGATGTCGTCCGCATTCGCGAATGCCGGCCTCTTTCCAAGTTGAAGACCTGGGAAGTGCTGGAACGCGTCGGCAAGTAACGGCGCGAATTAGGAGTTACAGACTATGATTCAGATGCAAACTGAGCTCGACGTCGCCGACAATTCCGGCGCCAAGAGCGTTATGTGCATCAAGGTGCTGGGCGGTTCGCACCGGCGCTATGCAGAAGTTGGCGACATCATCGTGGTGTCGGTCCAGGAAGCCATTCCGCGCGGCCGCGTGAAAAAGGGCGAAGTGCTGAAGGCCGTGGTGGTGCGTACCGCCAAGGGCGTCCGCCGCGCTGACGGTTCGCTGATCCGTTTCGACGGCAACGCCGCCGTCCTGGTCAACGCCCAGGGCGAGCCCATCGGCACGCGCATCTTCGGGCCGGTGACACGCGAACTGCGCGCCAAGAACCAGATGAAGATTATTTCGCTCGCGCCGGAGGTCCTCTAGATGAGCAGCATCAAAAAGGGCGACAAGGTCGTTGTCACGACCGGCCGCGACAAGGGCAAGAAGGGCGAAGTCATCAAGATTTTCCCCAAGGATGAGCGCGCGCTGGTCCAGGGTGTGAACCTGGTCAAGCGCCACCAGCGCCAGACCCAGACCACCCAGGGCGGCATCGTCTCCAAGGAAGCCACCATCCATCTGTCCAATCTGGCGCATGTGGATCCCAAGTCGGGCGCTGCCACGCGCATTGGATTCAAAACTTTGAACGACGGACGCAAGGTGCGCTTTGCCAAGAAGTCCGGTGAGGTGATCGATGTCTGATGCCGGCATGAACAGCAAGAACCCCGCCGAGGCCGCAAAGGCGCAGGCGAAGGCGAACAAGAAAGAGCGCAAGGAGAAGTCCTCGGGCACGCAAGTCGCCCTGGGTGAACGCCAGACCGAAGCCGGCTATGTGCCGCGCTTCAAGAAGCGCTATAACGAAACCATCCGCGCCGAGCTGATGAAGAAGTTCGGCTACACCAACGCCATGCAGGTTCCGAAGATCAACAAGGTCGTGCTGAACATCGGCGCGGGCGAGGCGGCTTCGGATTCCAAGAAGATCCAGCAGGCGCTGAATGACCTGACGGCCATCGCCGGCCAGAAGGCCATGGTCACCCGCGCCAAGAAGGCCATCGCGACCTTCAAGATCCGCGAAGGCCTGGCCATCGGCGCCAAGGTCACGCTGCGCGGCGACGCCATGTACGAATTCATTGATCGCCTGATCACCGTCGCCCTGCCGCGCGTGCGCGACTTTCGCGGCGTCAACCCGAAAAGCTTTGACGGCCGCGGCAACTACGCCATGGGCCTGAAAGAGCACATCGTCTTTGTCGAAATTGACTATGACAAGACGGAATCGGTGTGGGGCATGGACATCATCTTCAACACCTCTGCGAAGACCGACGAAGAAGCCAAGGCGCTTCTCGAAGGCTTCCAGTTTCCCTTCACGACGAATTAAGGGCAGGACCGATGGCAAAAACCAGCCAGATCAACCGCAACAAGAAGCGCGAGAAACTCGTGGCGCAGTATGCGGTTCGCCGCGCCGCGCTGAAGTCCATCGCGGACGACATGAAAGTGTCCGCCGAAGACCGTTTCGCGGCCCGCCTGAAACTGGCGAAGCTGCCGCGCAATTCGTCCAAGGTGCGCATCCATCACCGCTGCGAACTCAGCGGCCGCGCCAAGGGTTACTATCGCAAACTGAAGCTGTCGCGTATCGCACTGCGCAGCATGAGCAATTTCGGCCAGATCCCCGGCATGACCAAGGCGAGCTGGTAAGGAGAAAATAGATAATGATCACCGATCCGATTGGCGATCTTCTCACACGCATTCGCAACGGCCAGATGCGCCGTACTGCGAAGGTGCGCTCGCCCAACTCGCGTTTGCGGGTGCGACTGCTCGATGTGCTGCAGGAAGAAGGCTATATCCGCGGCTATGCCGAGGTTGAGTTCAAGGGCCACAAGGAACTTGAAATCGAGCTCAAATATCACGATGGCGAACCCGTCATCCGCGAGATCAAGCGTATCTCGACGCCGGGCCGGCGCGTCTATTCCTCGGTTGACGAACTCAAGCCGTATCGCCAGGGCCTGGGCTGTTCCATTCTTTCCACGCCCCAGGGGCTGATGACGGATAGTTCCGCCAAGGAAAAGAATGTGGGCGGCGAAGTCCTCTGCCAGGTGTTTTAAGGAACAAATCGATGTCACGTATTGGCAAGAAACCCATCGCGCTTCCCAAGGGCGTCACCGCCCAGGTGGAAGGCCAGACCGTCAAGGTCAAAGGCCCCAAGGGCGAGCTGTCGGTGAAACTGGTGCCGGAAGTTTCCGTCGCCATGGGCGAAGACGGCATCACCGTCGCGCCGCGCAAGGAAATGGAAAAGTCCGCCCAGATGTGGGGCCTGTCGCGCAGCCTGGTGAACAATCTGGTCACCGGCGTCACCACCGGCTTCACCCAGAAGCTGGAAATCCAGGGCGTCGGCTATCGCGCCGCGGTGCAGGGCAAGGTCCTGAACCTGCAGCTCGGCTTCAGCCATGACGTGCCCTATGCCATTCCCGCCGGCATCACCATCGTCACCGAAAAGCCCACCATGATTTCGGTCTCTGGCATCGACAAGCAGCTCGTGGGCCAGGT
This sequence comes from Alphaproteobacteria bacterium, assembly GCA_947465395.1. Taxonomy (GTDB): domain Bacteria; phylum Pseudomonadota; class Alphaproteobacteria; order Micropepsales; family Micropepsaceae; genus Rhizomicrobium. The sequence continues at coordinate 153,236 of CANIAL010000002.1, forward strand.
TGCCGCGGAAATCCGCTCCTGGCGTCCGCCTGAACCCTATAAGGGCAAGGGCGTGCGCTATGAGGGCGAGTATGTCCGCCGCAAGGAAGGCAAGAAGAAGTAAAATGACAAACGCTCTCTTTAAAAAGCGCCAGTCGCGCACACGCTACAAGATCGCAAGCACCGGCACCCGCCCGCGTTTGTCCATCTTCCGTTCGGGCAAGCACATCTATGCCCAGGTGATTGACGATCGTCAGGCCATCACGCTTGCCACCGCCTCCACCAACGAAAAGGACGATCACGGCAAGGGCTATAATGTCGAAGCCGCGTCCAAGGTCGGCCAGAAGATCGCCGAACGGGCCATCGCCAAGGGCGTCAAGCAGGTGATGTTCGACCGCGGCGGTTACATTTATCACGGGCGCGTCAAGGCGCTGGCAGAGGCTGCCCGCGCGGGCGGCCTCGAGTTCTAAGGAAAAAAATATGGCGCGCGAAGGACAACGGGACAACAAGGGTGGACGCGGCGGCCGTGATCGTGACGATCGCGACAACGAGTTCATTGACAAGCTGGTGCACATCAACCGCGTCGCCAAGGTGGTGAAGGGCGGCCGTCGTTTCGGCTTTGCCGCGCTGGTTGTCGTGGGCGACCAGAAGGGCCGCGTCGGTTTCGGCCATGGCAAGGCGCGCGAAGTGCCCGAAGCCATCCGCAAGGCCACCGAAGCCGCCAAGCGCGCCCTGGTCAAGATTCCGCTGAAGGACAGCCGCACCTTGCATCACGAAGTGCGCGGCCATCACGGCGCCGGCAAGGTTTTGCTGCGTCCGGCCCCTGCCGGTACCGGCATCATCGCGGGCGGCCCCATGCGCGCCGTCTTCGAGGCACTGGGCGTTTCCGACGTGGTGTCCAAGTCGCTGGGCACATCGAACCCCTACAACATGGTGCGCGCCACCTTTGACGCGCTGAAGCATCAGCAAAGCCCCCGCATGGTGGCCAACCGTCGCGGCCGCAGCGTGGCCGACATCCTGGCCCGCCGCGAAGGCGCCCCCGCCGCTGCTGAAGCGTCGGCGTAAGAAAGAAGAAGAGAAAGACAATGGCCGAGAAAAAAGCCGCTGCCGCTGCGCCGAAGAAAGCGGAAGCAAAGAAGTCGGGCAAGACCGTCACGGTCCGCCAGATCAAGAGCGCCAACCGCCGCCCGGACATCCAGGCGCAGACTTTGCGCGGCCTGGGCCTTGGCAAGATCCGCCGTACCCGCACCCTGGAAGATACGCCGTCGGTGCGCGGCATGATTCACGCCGTCCAGCATCTGGTCGAGATCGTGGAAGAGGGCAAGTAAGATGAAGCTCAACGAAATCCGCAACAATCCCGGCGCGCACAAGCACAAGCACAAGGTGGGCCGCGGCTCGTCCTCGGGCCTGGGCAAGACCTCCGGCCGCGGCGTCAAGGGCGCCAAGGCCCGTACCGGCAATGCCGTGTATGGCTTTGAAGGCGGCCAGATGCCGCTGCACATGCGCATGCCCAAGCGCGGCTTCAACAACATCTTCGCCAATGACTTCTCCGAAGTGAATATCGGCCTGTTGCAGAAGGCGATTGACGACAAGCGCCTGAAGAATGACGGCAAGATCACGCTGGAAGTTCTTCGCAAGGCCGGGTTGGCCCACAAAAGCCGCGATGGCGTGCGTCTGCTGGGCAAGGGCGCCATCACTGCCAAGATCGACATCGAAGTGGCCGGCGTTTCGGCCGGCGCGCGCGCCGCGGTCGAAAAGGCCGGCGGCACCGTCACCACCACCTTCGTCAAGAAGGTCTACACCAACAAGAAGGGCGGCCCCGGCAAGCGCCAGACCCGCCGCACCGAAGCCGCCGCCAAGCGGCTGGAACGCAACGGTCACGCTTAAATATGGCTTTCGGCGGCTCGTAACAGGGCCGCCGGAGACTATATAAAGTCCGCCCGGCCCGTTGCCGGGCCTGGGAGCCAAAGATGCCGTCAGCAGCCGAACAACTGGCCTCCAACTTCAATTTCGGGTCGCTGTCCAAGGCGACCGAGCTGCGCAACCGCATCTTCTTCACCCTGGGCGCGCTGATCGTGGCGCGTCTTGGCACCTATATCCCCATGCCGGGCATCGACCCGGCCAGCCTGGCCCAGCAACTGCAGCAGCAGGGCGGCGGGCTTCTGGACGTGTTCAATGTTCTGGCGGGCGGCGCGGTGCAGCGCATGGCCATCTTCGCGCTGGGCATCATGCCCTATATCTCCGCCTCCATCATCATCCAGCTGATGACCACTGTCTTCCCCGAACTGGAAGCGTTGAAGAAGGAAGGCGAGGCGGGCCGCAAGGTCATCAACCAGTACACACGCTATGGCACCGTGGCCCTGGCCGCGCTCCAGGCGTACGGCATCGCCGTCGGCCTGGAACATTGGGGCAATGTGGTCATCCATCCCGGCTTCTTCTTCCGCGCCACCGCCGTCATCACCCTGACCGGCGGCACCATGCTGCTGATGTGGATCGGCGAGCAGATCACCGCGCGCGGCGTCGGCAACGGCATTTCGCTGATCATCTTCGCGGGCATCGTGGCGCGCTTTCCCCAGATCATCGGCCAGTCGCTGGAATCGGCCCGCACCGGCGCCACCAGCCCGCTGCTGCTCTTGGGCTTCGCCGTCTTCGCGGTCGCGCTGGTTCTCTTCATTGTCTTCATGGAACGGGCGCAACGCCGCCTCTTCGTCACCTATCCAAAGCGACAGGTGGGCAACAAGGTCTATGGCGGCGAAAGTTCGCATCTGCCGCTGAAGTTGAACGTGTCGGGCGTGATCCCGCCCATCTTCGCGTCGTCCATCCTGCTGCTGCCCACCACGGTGGCCAGCTTCAACGCCCAGAACCTGCCCGAATGGCTGCAGGTGATCGTGACCTATCTCAGCCGCGGCCAGCCGCTGTACCTGGTGCTGTATGGCCTTCTGATCCTGTTCTTCACCTTCTTCTACACTTCCGTGGTCTTCAACCCGGAAGAGACGGCGGAGAACCTGAAAAAATATGGCGGCGTCTTCCCCGGCATCCGGCCCGGCAAGAAGAGCGCCCAGTTCATTGACTATACGCTCACCCGCATCACGGTGCTGGGCGCGGCCTATCTGACCATCGTCTGTCTCATTCCCGAATTCATGTTCTACAAATACAATCTCTCCTTCTCGCTGGGCGGCACGTCGCTGCTGATCGTGGTGTCGGTGACCATGGACACGGTGGCGCAGATTCAAAGCCATCTGGTGGCCCAGCAATATGAAGGCCTGCTCAAGAAATCGAAATTGCGGGGAGCGCGCCGGTGAACCTGGTTCTGTTCGGGCCGCCGGGGGCGGGCAAGGGCACGCAAGCCAAGATACTCACGACCAGCCGGGGCCTTCCCCAGCTTTCCACGGGTGACATGCTGCGCGCCGCCATCGCGGCGGGCACGCCCTTGGGCCTGGCCTGCAAGGCGCTGATGGACAAGGGCGAGCTGGTGCCGGACGCCACCGTGGTCGGCATCATCGGCGAACGCTATGACAAGCCGGATTGCGCCAGGGGCGCGGTCTTTGACGGCTTTCCCCGCACCATTCCCCAGGCCCAGGCGCTGGACGAGATGCTGGCCAAGCGCGGCCGCAAGATCGACCTGGTGCTGGAACTGAAGGTGGACGACGCCGCCCTGCTGGCCCGGGTGGAACAGCGCATCAAGGATGGCGGGCCGGTCCGGGCCGACGACACCCCCGAAACCCTGAAAAACCGGCTTTCGGTTTATTACGCCAACACGGCGCCCCTGCTGGGCTATTACGGGGACCAGAACAAGCTCCAGAGCCTGGACGGCATGGCCCCCATCCAGACCGTCACGGACCAGATATCGGCCATTCTGGATGGAATGGCTTCTGTTTAGCCCCCTCCGGCCTTCGCTGGCTTAACCGGCTTCGCCTGGCCAGCTACGGCCACCTCCCCCGCCAGCGGGCTGCGCCCGCGCAGGGGAGGCGGGGCTGTGGAACCTGAGGGTCGCCCGGCGGAATGCCGGGCTGGAGCCAGTGATTTCAGCCTTTCTTCGGGGGTTACCCCACCCCGCTTGACGGGGAGGGGTGCATTAATATACTTCGCGCCCTCGCGACAGTTTTTCCTGTCATTTCCGGGCTTTTTGGCGCGTTTCGACCACGCGCCAGGCACCCGCTGTGACCGGAAGGTTGGCGCGTATGTTTTTTGTAACACTTTCAAGGGCTTGAAAGCCCCGGAGAAATCCCTGTGGCACGTATCGCCGGCGTCAATATCCCGACCCAGAAACGAGTCGAAATCGGCCTTCGCTATATCCATGGAATCGGCCCGCACACCGCCCGCAAGATCATTGACCAGCTCGGCATCGCGCCGGAACGCCGCGTCAGCGACCTGACCGAGTCCGAAGTGATCCAGATCCGCGAAATCATCGACCGCGATTTCCAGGTCGAAGGCGATCTTCGCCGCGAGAATTCCCAGAACATCAAGCGCCTGATGGATCTTGGCTGCTATCGCGGCCTTCGTCACCGCAAGAGCCTGCCGGTGCGCGGCCAGCGTACCCACACCAACGCCCGCACCCGCAAAGGCCCTGCCAAAGCGATCGCCGGCAAGAAGAAAGTCACCAAGTAAACCATGGCTGCTGATGACAAGAAGGCCGGCGGCAAAGCCCCCCGCGCCCGCAAGAAAGAAAAGAAGAATGTTGTCGTGGGCGTGGCGCATGTCGCCGCCACCTTCAACAACACCATCGTCACCATCACCGACATGCAGGGCAACGCCGTGTCCTGGTCGTCGGCGGGCATGATGGGCTTCAAGGGTTCGCGCAAGTCCACGCCGTATGCGGCGCAGATGGCCGCCGAAGACGCCGCCAAGAAGGCGATGGAACACGGCATGCGCACTTTGGAAGTGGAAGTGACAGGCCCCGGTTCGGGCCGCGAATCCGCGCTGCGCGCGCTGCAGGCCGTGGGCCTGGTCGTCACCTCGATCCGCGACGTGACGCCCATCCCGCACAATGGCTGCCGCCCGCCCAAGCGTCGCCGCGTTTAAGAGCGCCTAGTTTAGTTTCGGAAGTAAACCCAACCCGTCGACCGTATGGACATGATCCGACATGTCCGGGACACGATGAGGAAAATATGTTTCAGAAGAACTGGCAAGAACTGATCAAGCCCGGCAAACTCAAGATCGAGGGCGGGCATGACGCCGGCCGCACCGCCACCATCACCGCCGAACCGCTGGAACGCGGCTTTGGCCTGACGCTGGGCAATGCGCTGCGCCGCGTGCTGCTGTCGTCGCTCCAGGGCGCCGCCGTCACCTCCATCCAGATCGAAGGCGTGCTGCACGAATTCTCGTCCATCCAGGGCGTGCGCGAAGACGTCACCGACATTGTGCTGAATGTGAAGCAGATCGCGCTTCGCATGCATGCCGAAGGCCCCAAGCGCGTCTCGCTCAAGGCCACCGGCCCCGGCGAAGTGAAGGCCGGGCAGATTCAAGGCTCCTCCGACATCGAAATCCTGAACCCCGACCTGGTGCTCTGCACCCTGGACGAGAAGGTGGATTTCCGCATGGAACTGACCATCGCCACCGGCAAGGGCTATGTCCCCGCCGACCGCAACCGCCCGGAAGACGCGCCCATCGGCCTCATCGCCGTGGATTCGCTGTTCAGCCCGGTGAAGAAGGTTTCCTACAAGGTCGAGAATACCCGCGAAGGCCAGATTCTGGATTACGACAAGCTGACTTTGAAGCTTGAGACCAACGCCGCCGTCACGCCGGACAATGCCGTGGCCTATGCCGCGCGCATTCTTCAAGACCAGCTCCAGGTCTTCATCAATTTCGAAGAGCCGCGCGAGCGCGTCGCCGAGGAAGCCAAGCCCGATCTCGCCTTCAATCCCGTGCTGCTGAAGAAGGTGGACGAACTGGAATTGTCGGTGCGTTCGGCCAACTGCCTCAAGAACGACAACATCGTTTATATCGGCGACCTGATCCAGAAGACCGAAGCCGAGATGCTGCGCACCCCGAACTTCGGCCGCAAGTCGCTGAACGAGATCAAGGCCGTGCTGGCCGAAATGGGCCTGCATCTGGGCATGGAAGTGCCGGGCTGGCCGCCTGAGAATATCGAAGACCTCGCCAAGCGTTACGAAGACCAATACTGATTTTTTAGGAACAGATCCCATGCGTCACGGCAATCAAGGCCGCAAACTCAACCGCACCGCTTCGCACCGCAAGGCGATGTGGGGCAACATGACCGCCGCGCTGATCAAGCATGAGCAGATCAAGACTACCTTGCCCAAGGCGAAAGACCTTCGCCCGGTGATCGAAAAGCTGGTGACGCTCTCGCGCCGCGGCGGCAAAGACCTCCACGCCCGCCGCCAGTTGCTGGCGCAGATCAAGGATGCGGACCAGGTGGACAAGCTGTTCGACGTGATCGGCCCGCGTTACGCCAAGCGCCCGGGCGGTTACACCCGCGTTCTCAAGGCCGGCTTCCGTCATGGCGACAATGCCCCCATGGCCATCATCGAGTTCATTGACCGCGATGTGGACGCCAAGGGCAAGGATTCCGGTCCCGTGGAAGTCGAAGCTGATTCCGAAGACTAAAATCTGCCAGAATCTGGATTAGAATTGGGCGGCTGTGAGGCCGCCCTTTTCATTTGGGACTGACCCATGAAGAAAATCATTTTGGGTGCCGCCGTGATCGCCGCCATTGGCGCCGTGGCCCTCTATGCCAACAGCGCGCCGCCCACGAAGCTGGGCGAGGGCGTGCCCATGCGGCTGGACCCGCCGCGCCAGTTGCCACAGACGCCGCTGCCAAGGCCCGCTGCCACGCCAACCATGCCGCAGGTTCAGATGAGCTTCGCGCCCGTGGTGAAGCGCGTCGTTCCTGCCGTGGTCAATGTCTATGCCCGCTCGGTGGTGCAGCAGCAGGTCAACCCGCTTTTCAACGATCCCTTCTTCCAACAATTTTTCGGCGCCTCGCCGGAAATGCGCCAGCGTGTGCAGCAGTCGCTGGGCTCGGGCGTGATCGTGCGGCCCGATGGCGTCATCCTCACCAACAATCACGTGGTCACGGGCGGCACCGATATCGTGGTGGCGCTGTCCGACAGGCGCGAGTTCAAGGCCAAGGTCCTCAGCGCCGATGCCCGCACAGACCTGGCGGTTCTGAAAATTGACACCAAGGGCGAGAAACTGCCCACCGTGCCTTTTGCTGATAGTGACAAGGTGCAGGTGGGCGACCTGGTGCTGGCGGTGGGCGATCCCTTTGGCGTGGGCCAGACCGTCACCATGGGCATCGTCTCGGCCCAGGCCCGCACGCAAGGCTCGCCCGGCGCCTCCAACGATTATCAGTTCTTCATCCAGACCGACGCCGCCATCAATCCCGGCAATTCCGGCGGGCCGCTGGTGACCAGCGACGGGCGGCTGGCGGGCATCAACACCGCCATCTATTCGCGCAGCGGCGGCTCCATCGGCATCGGCTTCGCCATTCCCGCCAACCTGGCGCGGCGCGTTCTGGAAGGCGTGGAAGGCGGGCAGGGGATGCGATTGAGCTGGGTTGGCGCCAACGGCCAGCCCGTAACCAGCGACATCGCCCAGAGTCTTGGCCGCGCCCGGCCGGGCGGCGTGCTGATCAAGGACATTTATCCGAACGGCCCGCTGGCGCAGGCGGGCGTGAAGTCCGGCGACGTGGTGCTGAATGTGGACGGCATGGCGGTGGATGATTTCCAGGCGCTGAATTACCGCATCGCCACCCACAGGCCCGGCGACACGGTGCACATGCATGTCGAATCCGGCCCAAGAGGAAACATGACGGGCCGCGATGTCAGCGTGAAGCTGGCGCTGCCCCCGGAAAATCCGCCCCGCGAGGCCACCACCATCACCGGGCGCAATCCGCTGGCCGGTGCACGGGTGGAAAATCTGTCACCCGCCACCGCGCTTGAGCTTCAGGCTGACATGATGGCCAGGGGCGTGGCCATCGTCTCGGTGGATGGGGGCGGCTTTGCCGCGCAGCAGGGCTTCCAGCCCGGCGACATTGTGCGAAGCCTTAACCGCGCCACCATCAATCGTGTCGGAGATTTAACGCGCGGCCTGAATGCCACGCAGCATTGGGACCTTGTGATCGAGCGCGGCGGGCGGCGTCTTTCATTGTCCGTGGACGGTTGACACTCCCCCTTCGGCGCGAAGCGCCTGGAAGGGGGAGATGCCGTAGCTGGCTCTCGAGCCAGCGAAGGCAGAGGGGGTTCAATAAATTACCGAATGTTTCGCGTGGGTTCCCCGCGGCACCAATGACCGTTCGAGACGTTCCTGTCCTGGGTAGGGGCGTCACGAACAAAGGTCATGTCATGAAAAAATATCTTCTTGGTTCCGTCGCCGCTCTGTTGCTGTCCGCAGGGACCGCCAGCGCCGAAGGCACATATTTCTCGCTGCTGGGCGGGGCGACCTATGATCCGCATCTGATGGCGGGCGGCACGTCGCACGACATGTCGCCCGGTTATAATGGCGGCGTCCGCCTGGGCACCGGCATCGGCAGCCTGCCGGGCTTCTCTGTCGAAGCGGATGCCTTTTACAACCGCTCCGGCTTCAAGGGCTCTGGCGGCGGTCATCTCGCCTCCACCAGCCTGATGGGCGATCTGATCTATCACGCCAATCTTGGCCTGCCGCTCAACCTGTATGGCGGCGCGGGGCTTGGCATGGTGGAGACACGTGTGGGCGGCGCGCTGCCGCATGGCTCGTCCATCGTGCTGGGCTGGCAGGCGCTGGGCGGGCTGGAGTTTCCGGTTTCCCCCAGCATGACGCTCTTCACCGAGTATCGCTACCAGAACACCAACGCCGCCAATGTCGGCACGCTGGCCCGTGTCGGCAACACGTCGAACAACCTGTCCCTCGGCGTTAAGTTCAATCTCTAACCTTTTCTCTAACCTTTAAAGTCGCAGCGCGCTCATGGGGATGTTATAGATTTCCCCATGAGCGACCTGTTTGAGAGCGGTGGCCTGGCGGAGGATGTTCCCCGCCCCTTGGCCGACCGGCTGCGCCCCAAAACATTGGGCGAAGTGGTGGGGCAGGACCACCTGCTGGGTGCGCCCTCTTCAACAGAAGAAGGGGGTCCCATTGGCCGCATGACGGCAGCGGGCCGCCCGCATTCCATCATTCTCTGGGGTCCGCCCGGCACCGGCAAGACCACCATTGCCCGGCTGCTGTCATCCGGTTTCCACCTGCATTTCGAACAGCTCTCCGCCGTTTTCTCCGGCGTGGCCGATCTCAAGAAAAGTTTCGAGGCCGCCCGCCAGCGCCGCAAGATGGGGCAGGGCACATTGTTGTTCGTGGACGAAATCCACCGCTTCAACCGCAGCCAGCAGGACAGTTTCCTGCCCGTGGTGGAAGACGGCACCGTGGTGCTGGTGGGCGCCACCACCGAAAATCCGTCCTTTGAACTGAACGGCGCGCTCCTGTCCCGCGCACAGGTGCTGGTGCTGCGCCGCCTTGATGACGCCGCGCTGGAACAGTTGCTGCAAAGGGCGGAAGCGTATTACGGCCAGCCTTTGCCGCTGACCGATGACGCCCGCGCCACCCTGCGCGCCATGGCGGATGGCGATGGGCGCTATCTTCTCAACCTGACCGAAGAGATCGCGTCCCTGAACGCCCGCACGCCCCTGGATGCAACGGCGCTGATGGCGGCGGTGCAGCGGCGCATGCCGCTCTACGACAAGAGCCGGGAAGAGCATTACAACATCATCTCGGCGCTGCATAAATCCATTCGCGGCTCGGACCCCGACGCGGCGCTCTATTGGCTGGCGCGCATGCTGGCGGGCGGCGAGTCCCCGCTCTATATCGCCCGCCGCCTGGTGCGCGCGGCGATGGAGGATATCGGCCTGGCCGATCCCGAAGCCCTGCACCAGGCGCTGGCCGCAAAAGACGCCCTCGACTTCCTGGGCTCGCCCGAGGGCGAAATCGCGCTGGCGCAATGCGTGCTGTATCTGGCCACCGCCCCCAAATCCAACGCGGTCTATACCGCCCTGGGGGCCGCCAAGCGCGCCGCCCAGAACCATGGTTCGTTGATGCCGCCCGCCCATATCCTCAACGCCCCCACCAAGCTGATGAAAAATCTTGGCTATGGGGCGGGCTATCAATATGACCATGAGGCGGAGGAGGGATTCTCCGGCCAGAATTATTTTCCCGACGCCATGGACCGCGAGCAATTCTATTCGCCCCGTGACAAGGGCTTTGAACGTGAAATCTCCAAAAGGCTGGACCATTGGTCGGCCTTGCGGGCGAAAAGGAGCAGCACGTGATTCAGTGGGGCATATTGGCGGCGGTGGCGATGGGCGGGGCGCTTGGCTCGGTGGTCCGCTTTGAACTGGCGGGCGCGTTCCAGCCCGCCTGGTGGCCCGGTTTCCCGTTTGGCATTTTCACGGTCAACATCCTTGGCGGCTTTTTGATGGGCGTGATCGTGGCCATGGCGGCGGAAAAGCTGAACATGACGCCCGAGACCCGCGCCTTCCTGACCACCGGCGTGCTGGGCGGCTTCACCACTTTCTCCACCTTCTCGCTGGACAGCGTGATGCTGATGCAGCGCGGCGCCTATGTGCAGGCGGGCGCCTATATCGCCGGCTCCGTCATACTTTCCATCGCCGCGTTGCTGCTGGGCCTGTGGCTGGTGCGCGCGCTGTAATGCCCGAGCAACGCACCATAGAGACCGAAGATGACGGCATCCGCCTGGACCGCTGGTTCAAGCGGCATTTCCCCGCGCTGACCCATGGGCGGCTGGAGAAATTGCTGCGCAAGGGCGAAGTGCGGCTGGACGGCAAGCGCGCCGATTCCAGCACGCGGCTCGCAAGCGGGCAGGTGATGCGCCTGCCGCCGCAGGTGATCCATGACAAGGTGGAACTGAAACCCAAACCTGTTGTCGCCACCACCAGGAAGCTGGAAGACAATATCCTCTATATGGACAAGCATCTTTTTGTCCTCAACAAGCCGTCCGGCCTGGCGACGCAGGGCGGCTCGGGCCTGACCGAGCATGTGGACGGCATGCTGGACCAGCTGGTGTTCGAGAAAGCCATCCGCCCCAAGCTGGTGCATCGCCTGGACAAGGACACCTCCGGCGTCTTGATTATCGCGCGCACCGCCCAGGCCGCGGCGGGACTTTCCCGCGACCTGGCCGCCCGCGACACCTCCAAAATCTATTGGGCGCTGGTCAAGGGCACGCCGCCGCAGAAGCGCGGCATCATCAAGGGCGCGCTGGCCAAGGAAGGCACGCGCGGCGCCAATGAACGCATGGCGATGGTGGATGACGATGAAGACGGCGCCAAATTCGCGCTGACCGAATATGCCGTGATGGGAACGGCGAGCACGGAAATGACCTGGGTGGCGGCCAAGCCCGTCACCGGCCGCACGCACCAGATCCGCGTGCACCTGGCCAGCATCGGCACCCCCATCATGGGCGATTTCAAATATGGCGGCGTGGATGTGCGGGGCAAGGGCGGCATTCCCGACAGACTGCATCTGCATGCGCGCTCGATTGATTTGCACCGCCCCGATGGCGAGCGGCTGAAAGTCACCGCGCCACTGCCGCCGCACATGGAAAAAAGCTGGAAGCTGCTGGGCTTTGACCCTGAGGACAAGCGCGATCCGTTTCCGGTGCTGAAGCCCGCCGCCAAGAAAAAGCGGCCGCGCAGATGAAGCGTTTTTACAAGGATGTCAGCGTGGCGCAGCGCGGCGGCGGTTTCGCCCTGTTGCTGGATGGCAAGCCCGTTCTGACCCCCGCCAAAAAGGATTTCGTGCTGCCCACATCGGCGCTGGCCGAGGCCGTGGCCGATGAATGGCGCGGGCAGGGCGAGGATATCAACGCCCATGGCATGTCGCTGACCCGGCTTTCAAACACGGTGCTGGACGGCGTGGGCGAGGCGCGGGCCGCGCTGGCCGAGGCCATCCTGCGCTTTGGCGAGAATGACCTTCTGTGCTACCGCGCCGACCATGACGAACTGTCACGCCGCCAGCGCGAATGGGATGCGCTGCTGGACTGGGCCGCCGACCATCACCATGCCCGCCTTGATGTGACCAAAGGCCTGAACCATATCGGCCAGCCCGCCCGCGCCCTGGATTCCTTGCGGGGCGTGATCGCGGCGCTGGATGACTGGCAGCTGGCGGGCTTGCAAGTCATGGCCTCGATCACCAGTTCTCTGGTGCTGGGGCTGGCGGTGCTGGAAGGGCGGCTGGCGGCGGAGGAGGCGTTTCATCTCTCCCGGCTGGACGAACAGTATCAGGCGGAAAAATGGGGCATGGATTCGCAGGCCCAAGCGCGGGTGAAAATTCTGCAGGGTGAAATGGAAGCGGCAGCGCAGTTGATTACGCTGACAAGGCATTAGGAGCACCGGGCAGCCCGGAGCGGAGCGAGGAGCGTCGCCCGTGCGACCAGGAGAAAAATTATGAGCGACGATATTACATCCCTGCGCGTTTCGGTGCTGGGCTTTGTCCAGGGCGTTGGCTTTCGCGATTTCCTGGTCATGTCGGCAGAGCGCAACGGGTTGGATGGCTGGGTGCGAAATCTTCCAGACGGCAGTGTCGAGGCGCTGGTCAGCGGCCCCACCCCGGCGGTCGAACTGTTCGTCACCGCCGCCACCAAGGGTCCGCAAGGCGCGAAGGTTACCGCCGTTGATCTGCACAATCATACAGAGCCGGTGCCCAAAGGATTCAAGCGTAGGCACGTTTAATTTTGCCCCCATCTGTCTGCCACGCGGGCAAGCCCGCTAGCAGACATCTTCCCCCACCAATGGCTTCGCCATGTGGGGGAAGAAAGTCGGTGGGTGTTTAACCGCCAAATAGTTTCGCGAAGTTTTCCTTCAGTGCCGCATCAACCTCGGCCATCGTCGCTTTCACGCCCAGGTCGGCAAAACTCGTCACGCCATGCTGGCGCACACCGCAGGGCACGATGCCGGTGAAATGCTCCAGGTCCGGATTCACGTTCAGCGACACGCCATGCATGGTCACCCAGCGGCGGATGCGAACGCCCAGGGCCGCGATCTTGTCCTCGCGCCCGCCGCTGCGGGCGACCCAGATGCCGACACGGCCTTCGCGCCGCTCGCCGGTGACGCCGAACTGCGCCACCGTATCAATCAGCCATTGCTCCAAATCGCGGACATAGGCGCGCACATCGGGCTTTCGCTGTTTCAGGTCCAGCATCAGGTAACCCACGCGCTGTCCCGGGCCGTGATAGGTGAACTGCCCGCCGCGTCCCGTGCGATAGACGGGAAAGCGCGCATCAATCAGGTCCGCGTCGTTGGCGCTGGTGCCCGCCGTATAGATGGGGGGATGCTCCAGCAGCCAGGCCAGCTCGCCCGCCGAACCCTCTGCAATGGCCTGCGCCCGCGCCTCCATGGCCGCCAGGGCCTCGGGATAGGGGACGGGGCTGTCCGAAACCTGCCATTCGAGCTTGGTTCTGACGGGAGAGGGCAAATTAAGCTTTCCGAAACCATGTTGCGGCACCCTTGCCGCTTACCAATGTAAGGGCGCAGGACATGGGTTCCAACATAGACAACGTCAAAGTGGAAATCTCGGTGGTCCTGGGCCGCTCGGTGATCCCCATGCACCAGCTTCTGCGCATGGGCCGCGGCGCCGTGATCGAGCTGGATTCCCACCAGGACGACCCGGTGCTGGTGCTGGCCAATGACAAGCCCGTGGCGCGGGGCGAAATCCAGATCCATGGCGACAAACTGGGCGTGGCCATCGTCGATCTGATCCCCGGTTACTAATAACACCAAATAACCTGTGGAATTGCGGCGTCTCCGGCTTGCCCTTGGCAAATCGGGTTGGTAAACCGCGCCACCTACCAGCATTTTCCAGAAACGTGCGGTCGTGGCGGAATGGTAGACGCACTACCTTGAGGTGGTAGCGGGGCAACCCGTGGAAGTTCGAATCTTCTCGACCGCACCAATCTTCGCGCGCGCATGCGCGCGAAGATTGGTGGATTCATTGTAGTGTGGCGGCCCTTTTTATTCTGGCGAACGCGGCCTACCGCTCTTGCTACTTGAGTCCGCGTTCGCGTAACGCGTTGCCACATCGGAGAAATACATGACCCTTTCCGGCAAGACGGCGCTCATCACCGGCGGTTCCAGCGGCATCGGCCTGGCCTCGGCCCAGATGATGGCCAAGGCGGGCGCGCGGCTGGCGATCACGGGCCAGGACGCCGCCAAGCTGGAAGCGGCCCGCGCCACGCTGGGCGCGAACGCCATCGCCATCACCGCCGATGTGCGAAAATCCGCCGACCTGAAAGCCATGCGCGAACAGGTTGAAAAGTCCTTCGGCAAGCTGGACATATTTTTCGCCAATGCGGGCGCGGCCGCTGGCACGCCCATCGCCACCACGGACGAGGCCGCCTATGACCGGCTGATGGACATCAACGTCAAGGGCGTCTTCTTTTCCGTGCAGGCGGTGTTGCCCGTGATGCGCGATGGCGGCTCCATCATCCTCAACACGTCATGGCTTGATGTCGCCGGCGTGCCGGGCCGCTCCGTGCTGTCGGCGTCGAAAGCCGCCGTGCGGTCCTTTACCCGCTCGCTGGCCACCGAATTGCTGGACCGGCGCATTCGCGTCAACGCGGTCAGCCCCGGCTCCATCGCCACGCCGCTGCATCGCCAGACCGGCCAGACGGACGAGGAATTCGCCGCTTACGTGGCCAAGACCGGCAGCATGATCCCGGCGGGCCGCATGGGCACTTCGGACGATATCGCCTCGGCCGTTTTATTCTTGGCGTCGGATGCCTCCAGCTATGTGCTAGGCACGGAGATTGTCGTTGACGGCGGCCGATCTATCCCTCGTTAAGGCGACTGATGCTGCATCTGATCAAGCTTTGCGTGGGCGTTGACAGCCTGAAGGACCTGGCCGCCTGGCAGAAAAAGCGCCTGAAGGAAAAGCGCGACAAGAGCCAGAAGCCCGAACTCATCCACATCACCCGCCAGATGCCCAAGCGGGCCGAGGAATTGCTGGATGGCGGCTCGCTCTATTGGGTGATCAAGGGCCAGATCATGGCCCGCCAGAAGCTGCTGGAATTGCGCGCTATCAAGCGCAATGGCGTGCCGCATTGCGGGCTGGTCTATCACCGCGAACTGGTGGCGGTCAGCCCGCGCCCCCGCCGCGCCTTCCAGGGCTGGCGTTATTTCGAGGCGGCCGACGCGCCCAAGGATATCGCCGCCATCAAGGGCGGCGCGGGCCTGCCCGAAGCCCTGAAACGGGAATTGGCCGCATTAGGGCTTTTATAAAAGCTGCCCGCTAAACTGCGGTCATGCAGGGGCGAGTCTCACTTTATGTATTGGCCGCATGGGCGCTGTTTTCGGCGCTGGCCGTGTATTGGGCCATGCGCGGCGGCGGCATTTCGCTGGATACGGACTCCGCCATGCGGCTGGCCGGTGTGCGCGACCTGCTGGCGGGGCAGGGCTGGCTCGACACAGCCCAGCACCGCATGAACACGCCATACGGGCTTTTGATGCACTGGTCGCGGCTGGGCGATATCGGCCCCGCCGCGCTGCTTTTGCTGATGCCGGAAAAGGCCATGCTTTATGTCTGGCCGCTCCTGACATTCCTGCCAGTGCTGTGGGCGCTGGCGCGGCTGGCGGCGCATCTGGCCGGAAAAGAATTAAGTCGCGGCGCGGTCTTGATCACGCTCGGCCTGGCGCTGCTCTGCGTGGAAACCTATGGCCTCTTCGCGCCGGGCAATCTCGACCATCACAATCTGCAACTGGGGCTGGTGCTGTGGACGCTTGTTTTTCTTGTTGAGAAACGCGCCGCTTCCGCCGCCATCGCCATCGCGCTGTCCCTGTGCATCGGCCTTGAAACCTTGCCTTACGCCATCATCGCCATCCTGGCCGCCAGCCTGTGGCTGCGTGATGACCCGCCGCACGCCCGCCGCTTCGGGCTGGTGCTGGCTGGCGCCGCTGTTCTTCTTCTCGCCGCCATCGTGGCGCGGCCTTACCGTTTTGCTTTTGTCTGCGACACCTATTCGCTCTTCTATGCCGGGCTGCTGGCGGCTGGCGGCCTGGGGCTGGGGCTGGTTGCAAACCTCAAGCCGGGTACGCGTCTTTTGGGCTTTGCCGGACTTGCCATCGTGCTGGCGCTGCTTGCGGCATCGGAAAATCCCGCCTGCCTGGCCGGGCCTTATGCGGGCGTGTCGCCGCATTTGAATGAAATCTTCCTGTCGCGCATCAACGAAGCGCACCCGGCCTGGGTCTTCATCCATTTCGCGCCCAGCGAGTTCGTGGCGGGCTGGTGCTATGGCGCCTTCGGGTTGCTGGCGGCGCTGCTGCTGCCTTCGTCTCGCGCCCGAAACCTGCTTCTGGCTTTCGGTGTTGCCGCCATGGCGGCCGCCACATTGCAGATCCGCGAAGCCAACTTTGCCATCCTGCTGGCGCTGCCCGCCATCGGCGGTTTGCTGGCGCAGCGCGTGCAGCCGCGCAGCGCGCTTGCCGCCGCATTGGCAATCCTGCTTTTCAGTGACGCGGCTTTTGCCCTGGCAGGATCGTACATTGAAAGCGATGCGAAGCAGGCCGCACGTATCCGTGCCTTCAACGCCCAGGTTGCCTGCGGCGAAGACGAATCCCTGGCGCCGCTAAAGGCATTGCCACCGGGCCGGGTAGCGGGTTTCGTGGACCAGGGCCCCGGCGTGCTGGGTTTCACACGCAATGCGGTGATCGCCGGTCCCTATCACCGCGATGGCGACGGCATCGAGGATACCTTGGCCATCTTTACCGGCACGCCCGATGCGGCTCGCACCATCCTGCAGAAGCGCGGAATCAATTACCTAATGACCTGCAAGGCGGCGCCGGACTGGAATTATTACATCGCCAAAGCGCCGGATGGTTTGCTGGCGCGTCTGTCACAAAACCGCGCGCCAGAATGGCTTATCCCAGCCGGCCAAAAGAATGATGTCACGGTCTGGAAGATCGCGCCCTAGCGGCTTGCGACGGCAGCAAAACAGGTCTGCCCGCGCTGGGTCAGGCGGTCGCACACTTCGCGGGCCTGGCGTTCCCCGAACAGGCCAAAGCGCGCCCGGTACATGGTGTGACCGCCCGCGGCCTGGAACGGCACAACCAGCTCCGCCGCCTTGCCCAACACATCCATGGATTTCTGCGCATAGGCGCTGAGCTGCGCCTTGGCCAGCGCCTGGTCGGCATAGGCGCCGATCTGCACCGTCCAGTTGCGGCCATTGACACCCTGGTCACTGTCATCCGCCACCGGCTTGGCAACGGGCGCAGGCTTGGCGATGGACGCCATTTGCACCGGCTTGGGCGCGGGCTTTGCCACAGGCAATGCCGTATCCGCACCCGACAGCGACGGGCGCGTGGTCGGCATGGTGCTGGGCGGGGCTGTTGTTGACGAAGATGGGGGCGTCGCATCCGCCAGCTGCACCGGCCGCGGCAGGGGACGCGTGGCGGGAATGATGGGCGCGGTGGCGGCGGCACGCAAAGCGGGCGCGACGCTGGCAACGGGCGCGGGCGCAGGCGGCTGCGCCACGGCGGCCAGCTTGGGCGCCTCGGCATGGATGACGGCAAAGTTTTCGTCCTGGGCGCGGTGCGCTTCGGCGGCGTCTTCATCCGAACTGTCGGTGACCGGCGGCGGCGCGGCGGACGGATTGGATTGCGACGGCACGGGCGATAGCGCGGAAAATTGATTCTGAGGGGCCGCGCTGGGCGCCAGCGTGAAACCCGCCACGGCAGGCTGGGCCTGCGCCACCGCCATCCAGGGCACGGTGCCGCGCGCCACCAGCGCCGGGTTGACGCGAATCTGCGTGAAGGTGTCGTCCAGCAGCCGCATCATTTCCATGTCGCGGCGAAGCGCCGTGCGCCCGCCCATCACCACGCCGATCACATGCACGCCGTCGCGCACGACGGACGATGTCAGGTTGAAGCCCGAGGCCTCGACGAAGCCGGTCTTGATGCCGTCGGCGCCGTTATAGCGGCCGATCAGATTGTCATGGGTGGGGTAATAGACGCCCTGGTAGGTGAAACCCGGCAGGGAGAAATACGGAAAGAATTGCGGATAGTCATAGGCCAGGTGCCGCGCCAGCACGCCCAGGTCATTGGCGGTGGTGATCTGCAAGGGATCGGGCAGGCCCGAGGCGTTGTGGTAATTCGTGTCGCGCATCCCGATCTCGCGCGCTTTCTGCGTCATCATCTCGGCGAAATGGCCCTCGGTGCCGCCCAGCGCCTCGGCAATCACCACCGCCACGTCATTGGCCGAGCGGATCACGATGGCGCGGATGGCCGTGTCCACGGCGATGGTCTGTCCTCGCTTCAGGAACAGCTTGGTGGGCTTCTGGCGCGTGGCGTGGTCGGACACCGGCATGGGCGTCTGCAGCGTGATCTTCCCCGCCTTCAGCGCGTCGAACAGCAGATACAGCGTCATCATCTTGGTCAGGGACGCGGGATGGCGCAGCGCCGCTTCGTTGCGGGCGTACAGGACCTTGCCCGTGGCCCCGTCAATCATCAGGGCGGCGTCCTTGTTCGGGTCGGTCGGGCTGCCGGACATGGCCCGCATCCGGGCGGCGGGCGCCTTGTTTGCAGAAGTCTTGCGGGCGGCCTTGTGCGTGCGGGCAGCCTCGGCGGGCAGGGACGGGAGGACCAGCCCCCCCAGCGCCAGGACGGCCAGCACCAGGCCCAGGCGTGACCATCCTCTGGCCCATCGCCACCTGGCAGGGGTCGTCTCAGCGGCTTGTCGCGGCCTCTTCAAACCTTCACCCCGGGCTTCCTTGCCTCGAAAAAACCAAATTGCGACGCCTTCCGCAAGCCGGAATGACGAATCCGCGATATTTTACGGGCATTTAGGGGGTAACCGCCATCCCCGTAAAGTTGCCCCAAAGTTAATGGTGCGGTGCAACAAAGAACCCTTGACGATGCCCGCCCCCGTAGGCATATACGTCATGTTGCACTGCAACAGGGCGCTATTGCCCAAGCCAGTTTGAAAGGGATCACCATGAGCAAGGCAAAGACAACCGCCGGCCAGTCTTCGTCGAAGACTTCCGGTGACACCGGCTTCAAGGCCGGCACGGACGCGTTCAAGGCAGGCTTTGAAAAGGCCGTTGCCGCCCAGGCCGATGTGCTGGAAACCGCCAAGGACAATGTCCAGGCGTATGTGCAGGCCGCCGCCATCGCCAGCCAGAATGCCGAAACCCTCAACAATGAATTCTATGCCTTCACCAAGCAGTCTTTTGACGACTCGGTGAATGCCGCCCAGGCCATCTTCGGCGCCAAGTCGGTGCAGGAAGCCTTCGAAGCCCAGGGCGAATTCGTCCGCAACGCCTTTGAAAGCTGGACCGCGGAACTCACGCGTTTCAACACCGCCGCCACCGACGCCGCGAAGGAATCGCTGGCCCCGCTGCAGGACCGTTTCCAGGCCGTGGTCGCCAAGGCCCAGGCCGCCGCTCCGGTCTAGGAAGCCCACGTCAAGAATTAAAGAAGCCCGGGGCTCGCCCCGGGCTTTTTTATTATTTAGGGGCTTTTTTATTTTGGGCTTTTTTCTTTAACGCCCCCCGGATTCTGGCCTAGGCTGGACCCGTGAAAGACACCGGCGACAACAAGGATGGCGGCGGCAAGGATGGCGGCGGCAATGATTCCGGCGCCGGCATCGTCACCCGCACGCGCGCCAAGACGAAAAAGCCGTCGCTCTATAAAGTTTTACTGCTGAACGACGACTACACGCCCATGGAGTTCGTGGTCCTGATTCTGGAGAAATTCTTCTCCAAGGACCGGGAAGCGGCGGTGGAAGTGATGCTGCATGTCCATCGCCATGGCGTGGGCGTGTGTGGCGTCTTTACGTATGACGTGGCCGAGACGAAAGTTCTTCAGGTGAACGAATTCTCCCGGCGGCACCAGCACCCGCTGCAATGCACGATGGAAAAGGAATAGCCCATGCCGTCGCTGTCACGCGGACTGGAACAGGCGCTGCACCAGGCCATCAAGCTGGCCAGCGAGCGGCACCATGAATACGCCACGCTGGAGCATCTCCTGCTGGCGCTGATGGATGACGGCGATGCGGGCCAGGTGATGAAGGCCTGCAACGTGGATACCGCCACGCTTCGCAAGTCGGTGCAGAAATATGTCGATGAAGACCTGATGTCGCTGGTGATCGAGGATGGTGGCGAAGCCAAGCCCACCACCGGCTTCCAGCGCGTGGTCCAGCGCGCCGTCCTGCATGTGCAGAATTCCGGCCGTGATGAAGTCACCGGCGCAAACGTGCTGGTGGCCTTGTTCACCGAACGCGAAAGCCATGCCGTCTATTTCCTGCATGAGCAGAACATGAACCGGCTTGATGCCGTCAGCTACATCGCCCATGGCATCGCCAAGCGCCCGGGCATGAGCCAGCCCAAGCCCGCGCGCGGCCAGTCCGATGACGAAGAAGAAAGTGAAAAGCCCAACAAGCAGGGGACCGAGGCGCTGGAAGCCTATTGCGTCAATTTGAACGAGAAGGCCAAGTCGGGCCGCGTGGACCCGCTGATCGGTCGCCATGCCGAGGTGGACCGCACCATCCAGATCCTGTGCCGCCGCCAGAAGAACAATCCGCTGTTCGTGGGCGACCCCGGCGTGGGCAAGACCGCCATCGCCGAAGGCCTGGCGCGCAAGATCGTCAACAATGAAGTGCCGGAAATATTGCGTGGCTGCATCATCTATTCGCTCGACATGGGTTCGCTGATCGCGGGCACGCGCTATCGCGGCGACTTTGAAGAACGGCTGAAGACGGTGGTGAAGGAACTGGAGGGCGTGAAGGGCGCCATCCTGTTCATTGACGAAATCCACACCGTCATCGGCGCGGGCGCGACCTCGGGCGGGGCGATGGATGCGTCCAATTTGCTGAAGCCCGCGCTGGCGGCCGGCATCCTGCGCTGCATCGGCTCGACCACGTACAAGGAATACCGCCAGTATTTTGAGAAAGACCGCGCGCTGGTGCGCCGCTTCCAGAAGATTGACGTCAGCGAACCCACGGTGGCCGATTCCATCAAGATATTGATGGGGATCAAGAGTTACTTCGAGGAGTATCACAAGGTGCGCTACACCGCCGAGGCGGTGAAGGCGGCGGTGGAATTGTCGGCCAAGTACATCAATGACCGTAAATTGCCGGACAAGGCGATTGACGTGATTGACGAAGTCGGCGCCGCCCAGATGCTGCTGGTCGAATCCAAGCGCAAGAAAGTGATCGGCGTGAAGGAGATCGAGGATGTGGTGGCGAAAATCGCCCGCATCCCGTCCAAGTCCGTGTCGAAGGACGACACCGAGGCCCTCAAGACCCTGGAAGCCGATCTGGGCCGCGTGGTCTATGGCCAGGGCCCGGCCATCGCCGCCCTGTCATCCGCCATCAAGCTGGCCCGCGCCGGTTTGCGCCAGCCGGAAAAGCCCATCGGCTCCTATCTGTTCTCCGGCCCCACCGGCGTCGGCAAGACGGAAGTGGCCAAGCAACTGGCCGCGATATTGGGCGTGGAGTTCCTGCGCTTCGACATGTCGGAATATATGGAACGCCACACGGTCAGCCGCCTGATCGGCGCGCCGCCGGGCTATGTCGGCTTCGACCAGGGCGGGCTTCTCACCGATGGCGTGGACCAGCATCCCCATTGCGTGCTGCTGCTGGACGAAATCGAAAAGGCGCATGGCGACCTGTTCAATATCCTGTTGCAGGTGATGGATCACGGCAAGCTGACCGACCATAACGGCAAGAAGATAGACTTCCGCAACGTGGTGCTGATCATGACCACCAATGCGGGCGCATCCGACGCCGCCAAGGACGCCATCGGCTTTGGCCGTGGCAAGCGGGAAGGGGAGGATGAAGAGGCCATCAAGAAGCTCTTCACGCCCGAGTTCCGCAACCGCCTG
Organism: Alphaproteobacteria bacterium; assembly: GCA_947465395.1. GTDB lineage: Bacteria > Pseudomonadota > Alphaproteobacteria > Micropepsales > Micropepsaceae > Rhizomicrobium. Next base: position 175,024 of record CANIAL010000002.1, read on the forward strand.
GATGCCGTGATCGCCTTTGCGCCGCTCAGCCGCGAAACCATCGACAAGGTGGTGGAGAAATTCGTGCTGGAACTGGAAGCCCAGCTTGCCGACCGCGACGTGACCTTCGAACTGGCGGCGGAAGCCACGCGCTGGCTGGGGCAGAAGGGTTATGACGATGCCTTTGGCGCCCGCCCGCTGGCCCGCGTCATCCAGGAAAACATCAAGAAGCCTTTGGCCGATGAAATCCTGTTCGGAAAGCTGAAAGAGGGCGGCACCGTGCGCGTCCTTCTGGACCGTGAGGCGGACAAATTGGCGTTCGAGTTCGTCACCAACGCCGACGCCAAGCCCAAAGCCCCGGCGTCAAAGGGCAAGAAGAAACCCGCCGCCAAGGAAGACGTTTAGAAAGCAACGGGCCGGAGTTTTCGCCCGGCCCGTCGCTTATGCTCCGGGCGTTCAATAGCTCTCGCATGTCCACTGGACATGCTCGTCTGAGGCCACGCCGTGGCCCCAGAATGCTATTTCACCCAATCAGACTTGATGCGCATCGCGAAGGTGATGGTGATGGCGACAATCGCCGCGCCGACGGTGGCGGTGGCCAGGGCGCTGAAGATCGCCGCCAGCGGCACGCCCACCGTGGGTATGGCCTGCAGCGCCGCCGCGCCCAGGATCAGCACGATGGCGATAAGGTAGGTGCGGGAGTTCTGCTCGGAATTGCCGTCAATCGCGGAAATGCCGCCCAGTATCAGCAGGATGGCGGCGACCATAGGCACCGGCACAAAGGCAGAGACGATGGCAAGAAGCACGGCCAGAAGCCGCGCCAGGGCGCATATCTTGTTCATGATGAAGTCCCCCAATGATTTGCTGTTGAAATATTACGGACTCAACGCAAGTGGGTCAGTGTACCGCCGCAATGCCCGCCAAGGCAGGGTGCCGGTTGCAACGAATCAATGATTCGCAAGGGTCAAAGCGCGGCCCTGATTTTCGCCGCCACAGGCTCCAGCAGCTTGGCATCCACCATGCCGCGCGCATGGAATCCCAGATCAATCCCGGCATCGCGCGGAATGACATGGAAATGCACATGAAAAACACTTTGCCCGGCGGGCGCGCCATTCAGCTGCGCCAGCATGATGCCGGGCGCGTTCAGGCCCTTTTTCACCGCCTTCGCCACGCGCTGGGTGGTGGCCATCAGCGCCGCCGCGCCGTCTGCCGACAGGTCCAGTAGATTCTCCGCCGCTTCTTTCGGTATCACCAGCACATGGCCCTCGGCCTGGGGCATCACATCCATGAAGGCCAGGGTGCGATCATCCTCGAACACCTTCACGCACGGAATCTCGCCGCGCAGGATTTTCGCGAACACATTGCTGCTGTCATAGGCCATTTCAGTTTCCCTTCCTGAACGGCCCATGCTGGGCCAGTTCTTCAATATGGTCCGTGACCGCTTCGCGCTCCCGCGTCAGGTAATCCTCCACCGCGCGGCGCAACCCCGGATGCGCCACATGATGGGCGCTGTAGGTTTCCACCGGCATGTAGCCGCGCAGCAATTTGTGCTCGCCCTGCGCGCCCGCTTCCACGGTATGAAAGCCGCGCGCAATGGCGAAATCCATGGCCTGGTAATAGCAAGTCTCGAAATGCAGGAAGGGCACATGCTCGATGGCGCCCCAGTTGCGCCCGAACAAAACGCCGCCGCCAAACAGGTTCAGCGCGCCGGCGATGTAATGTGGCCCGCGCCGCGCCATCACCAGCAATATCTGTTTCGACAGGCCCTGTCCCAACCGGCTGAAGAAATCGCGGGTGAGGTACGGACTGCCCCATTTGCGCGAACCCGTATCCTGGTAAAATTCAAAGAACTGGTCCCAATGCGCCTCGGTGATGTCGCTGCCGGTCAGCAGGTCGAATGCGATGCCAGCCTCGCGCACCGCGGCGCGTTCCTTCCGCACGCCCTTGCGCTTGGCCGATGACAGCTCGCCCAGGAATTGTTCGAAATCCGCATAGCCCGGATTGCGCCAATGGAATTGCCGGTCGGTGCGCAGCAAATACCCCGCCCGTCCCGCCGCTTCCCATTCGGGCTTGGTGAGAAACGTGATGTGCAGGGACGAGGCGCCCAATTCCTTCACTGCCGCCACGCCGGCCTTCAACAGCACATCGCCGCCGCTGCCCAGCAATCGCGGCCCCGTCACCGGCGTGAACGGCACACCGGATTGCAGCTTGGGGTAATAATCCCCGCCCGCCCGTTCCAGCGCATCGGCCCATGCGTGATCAAAGACATATTCGCCCTGGGAATGATTTTTCAGATAGGCCGGTAAAACACCCCGCACCGTCCCATCCTCTTCCAGCACCAGATGCGCCGGTTGCCAGCCCGTGCGCGCGGACGCAGACCCGGACGCTTCCAGCGCCTCGAAAAACTCAAATGTGGTGAAAGGATGCGGCTCGGCATCGCCCGCCGGGTTGGCAAGCCTGTTCCAGGCCTCGCGCCCGATGGCGGCGACACTGTCCGCCAGCTTCACGCTCATGCGATCTCGAAAATGCCGTCCACTTCGACGCAGACGCCGCGGGGCAGGGATGCCGCCCCCGTCGCTGCGCGGGCATGTTTTCCCTTGTCGCCCAGCACCGCCACGATCAGTTCCGACGCGCCATTGCCCACTTCGGGATGCTGGGTGAAATCGGGCGTGGTGTTCACGAAGACGCCAAGCTTGACGCAGGCCTTCACCCGTTCCAGGTCGCCGCCGCACGCGGCCTTCAACTGCGCCAGCAAATTGATGGCGCACAATTTGGCCGCTTCCTTGCCTTCATCAACCGAGATGTTCTCGCCCAGCTTGCCCACATGCATGATGCCCTTTGGCCCCAGCGTGATCTGGCCGGAAATGAAGACCAGATTGCCCGCCTTCACAAAGGGGACATAGGCGGCCACGGGCGCGGGCGGCACCGGCAATTCGATGCCAAGGCTTTTCAGGCGGTCTTCAGCGGACATGACAACCTCGTCAGGAAAACACCAGCCTAGCGCGCTGAAACGGTACTGGAAATAGCCGGGGCGGCGGTTATACTGCCGCTTCGCAAGCTGGAGACTGACAGATGAATTACGGTGCAATCCTCGCGGCCATGATCGTGGTGCCTTACTCCAGCGCCTTCCTGCCGGGCGTGTCCGGCAACCCGGAACGCCAGGCCTATGTCGGCCAGGAACGCAGCACCTGGGACGCGGCCGCCCATCCCGCCCGCGCCAATGGCACCGTGGCCTATAACCCGCTGGCGCGCTTGCCCGCCGCCGTGGAAATGTCGCCGGGCGTGAACATGCCCAATGCCGCCGCCCCGGCTGCCCAGCCCATGCGGGCGCGCTAGGATTTTTTAAAACCGCGGCCTTTTTCAACCGCTTCGCCGCCGAATTTCGTGCGGATGCGGTCCACCGCCCGCTCGGCGGCGGCGCGCTTGTCTGATTGCGGGTCCACCAGATTGTGCGGATCGGCCTCGATCCCCGGCGCCAGTCCCGACAGGCCCACGCCCAGCAGGCGAAAGCGGGTGCCGTCCGCTTCCTTTTTCAGCGCGATCTGCGCCTGGCGGAAGATGGTGTCGGCCAGTTGCGTGGGCGCGTTCAGGGACGCGCTGCGTGTCCTCAGGCGAAAATCTGCCGTCTTCAGTTTCAAGACCACGGTGCGCCCGGCCAGGTCCATCGCCTTGGCGCGGGAAGAAACACGCTCGGCCTGCCGCCACAAAACGCTCTCCAGGTCTTTCAGGCTGGTGAGGTCGCTGTTGAAAGTGGTCTCGGACGAGATGGTTTTCATCTCCCCGCCCGGCTCCACGGCGCGGCTGTCCTGGGCGGCGGCAATGCGCGACAGCCACAACCCCGTGGCGCCATAGCGCATCGCCAGTTCGCGCGGCTCCATGTCCTGCAAGTGCCCGATGGTGGTGATGCCGTCCCGCTCCAGCCGCGCCTGCAAGACTTTGCCCGCGCCGCGTATCACGCCCACCTTCTTGTCACGCAAAAATGATTTGGCTTCCCCCATGCCGATCACGGCAAAGCCGCGCGGCTTGTCCAGTTCCGACGCCAGCTTGGCCAGGAACTTGTTGCCCGACAGGCCGATGGAAACCGTGATGCCGATCTCGCGCTCGATGTGCATGGCCAGCTTCGCCATGGTGCGGGCAGGGGCCATGCCCTGCATGCGTTCCGTCCCCGACAGGTCCAGATAGGCTTCGTCCAGCGACAGCGGCTCCACCAATGGAGTCAGCGCCCGCATCAAGGTGCGGATTTCCTTGGCCACGCCCGCGTAAACCTGCATGCGGGGCTTCACCACCACGGCCTGCGGGCACAGCTTGCGGGCCTGGAACATGGGCATGGCGGAGCGCACACCGTATGTGCGCGCGATATAGCAGCAGGTGGAAACCACGCCCCGAATCTCGCCGCCCACGATCAGCGGCTTTTTCACCAATGACGGGTCGTCGCGCTTTTCAATGGCCGCATAGAACGCGTCGCAATCCATGTGCGCGATGGCAAGGGTATCAAGTTCCGGGTGCGTCAGGATGCGGGTGCTGCCACACGCCGGGCAGGGCTGATCTGCATCCGCATTTTCCAGACAGTCCCGGCAAAACCCCGGCCAGACGCTCATGTTGACAGTATATGCCGGGCGACATGAACCTGCTTCGGCATAGTTGAACTGGTTTCGCAGAACTTCAGCAGAAGATCCTCATTCGACAACAGAAAATCGAATACCGACACCGCCAGTTCCGGGCTTCCCGCGCCCGCCCGCAGGTCCGACCCGTCTATCCCGGTCTGGCCCTGGAATCGCGCCAGCGCCTCATCCTCGCCCACCAGCCAGGTCAGCGCCTCCAGGCCCAGTATTTCGGCAGCGTTGGGGTTCATTTGTCCCGGTTTCCGGACCGGATTTAGCCCCGGTTCAGCAAGATAGCGTTAAGACATCCGGTACCATACTGGCGCTCTGGGCAGGGGCTGTCATCCCCCGCCAAACCAGCCTTTCCGGCGGAGAGCCAAGTCATGGACGCCCCAGTAATTGCAAAAGGCAAAACGGTTCTCATCGTCGAGGACAATGAGCTGAACATGAAGCTCTTCCACGACCTGCTGGACGCGCATGGCTACAACATCCTGCAGACCAAGGATGGCATGGAAGCCCTGGACATTGCCCGCGAGCATCACCCCGACCTGATCCTGATGGACATCCAGCTGCCCGAAGTCAGCGGGCTGGAAGTAACCAAATGGCTCAAGGAAGACGATTCGCTGAAAGCCATTCCCGTGGTCGCCGTCACCGCCTTCGCCATGAAGGGCGACGAAGACGTCATCCGCCAGGGCGGCTGCGAGGCCTATATCTCCAAACCCATCTCGGTGACCAGTTTCCTGGAAACCGTGCGCCGCTTCATCGGCTAGCCATGACCGCGCGCGTCCTCGTCGTTGACGACATCCTTTCCAACGTGAATCTTCTGGAAGCGAAGCTGACGGCGGAATATTTCGATGTCGTCAGCGCCTTCAACGGGCTGGAATGCCTGGCGAAGATGGAGGAGATGCCGCCCGACATCGTTCTGCTGGACGTGATGATGCCCGGCATGGACGGGTTCGAGGTCTGCCGCCGCATCAAGTCCAATCCCAAGACCGCCCATGTGCCCGTGGTGATGGTGACCGCGCTGGACCAGCCGTCCGACCGCGTTGCCGGCCTGGAAGCGGGCGCCGATGATTTCCTCACCAAGCCGGTGGATGATGCGGCGCTGTTCGCGCGCGTGCGTTCGCTTTTCCGCCTGAAGATGATGACCGATGAGCTTCGCATGCGCGAATCCACCGGCCAGTCCATGGGCCTGATTGATCCGGCCGAAACCTTGCTGGATGCCACGCCGTCCGGCCGCATATTGGTCATTGAAGACCGGCAGGAGTCTGCCGCCTGGTTCGCATCGGCGCTGTCGCCGGCCCATGATGTGTCGTCGGTGGATACGTTCGAGGAAGCTTTGGTGCGCGTGAAGGGCGGCGATCCTGATCTGGTTGTCGTCTCGCTGGGCATGCGCGGCTTTGACGGGCTGCGTCTTTGCTCGCAGCTTCGCTCCCTGCCGGAAGGGCGCAATGTTCCGATTCTGGTGGTGGTGTCGGATGGCGACCGCCGCAAGCTGACGCAAGCGCTTGAGATGGGCGTCAATGATTATCTCACCCGCCCGGTGGACAAGAATGAACTGGTGGCGCGCGTCCGCACCCAGCTTCGCAAGAAGCGTTACGCGGATCGCCTGCGCCACAATGTTCAACTGTCGCTGGAAATGGCCATCACCGACCAGCTCACCGGCCTGCACAATCGCCGCTACATGAGCCGCCACCTAGACAACCTGGTCAGCAGCGCCAAGAAGAATGACCGCCCCATCGCCTTTGTCATCATGGACATTGATTTCTTCAAATCGGTCAATGACCAGCACGGCCATGACATTGGCGATGAAGTGCTGAAGGAATTTGCCGGCCGCATCGCCGCCAACGTGCGCGGCATTGACCTGGCCTGCCGCTATGGCGGCGAGGAGTTCGTGGTGGTGATGCCCGATACCGACGTGGCCTTTGCCTACCAGGTGTCGGAACGCCTGCGTCATTCCATCGAAACCACGCCCTTCCGCATCTCCCGCAGCCCCGGCTCGCTCAACCTCACCATCTCCATCGGCATTGCCGGTTCGGAAGGCGAGAGCGATACGGCCGAGGCGCTTCTGCACCGCGCCGACCAGGCGCTGTATCGGGCCAAGCGTTCAGGCCGGAATAAAGTGGTCGCTGACGCGGCTTAGTTTTACCCCCTCCGGCCTTCGCAACTTTGCTCAACGCCGTGCATCTTCGATGCGCGGCGTTTTCGCGTTGCTACGGCCACCTCCCCCGCCTGTGCGCTAACGCGCACGCAGGGGAGGCGGGCCTGCGCTTCCTTTGTCAGCTTATTCTTCGGTGGCAGGCGCAGCTTCTTCCAAAGCTTTGTCTATCGCCATGACGAGAAGCTCCGGCTCCCGCGCGCCGCTGACCGCAATCTTGTTGGCGAAGATCATGGCGGGCACGCCGGTGACGCCCATCTCGCGGGCCAGCGCGTCTTCGCGCTCCACGATGGCCACATCATCATCGGTTTCAAGGCGCGTCGCGATTTCCGCGCCATCCATGCCGCAGGTGTCCGCGATATCGGCCAGAACGCGGATATCGCCGATATCCTCGCCATTCTCGAAATAGGCGGCGAACAGCCGCTCCACCACTTCATCCTGCACGCCTGTCTGTTCCGCCCAGCGGATCAGGCGGTGGGAATCCACCGTGTTGGGCGAACGGGTGATGGCAGGAAAATCAAAGACAATGTCTTCCTTGGCGCCTTCGGCGGCGATCATTTTCTGCGCGTCCGCGATGCGCCCGTCCTTGCCGAACTTGGCTTCCATATATTGCACACGATCAAGCCCGCCCTTGGGGATGGTGGGGTCCAGCCGGAAGGGGCGATAGCGCAGGTCAAAAACAACATTGGGCCGCATGAGCATGGCGCGGGCCAGCCGCCTTTTGCCGATGAAGCACCAGGGACAAACCGTGTCGGAAATAAAATCTATCTGCATGGCGGCTAGTTCAAAACCTGTGTTGTGATTTCATTGCCCTGGGACGAAACGCGCACGGCCCCCATCTTGTTTCGCAACCCATGCACCGTCAAATCGGCGCTGACGGGCAGCAAGCCTTCGATCACCGGCGTGCCGTCCGGGGGCGGGGTTCCCACCATCTCCACCACAAAGACGCCGGGCGGAATGTGCGGCCGCACGGGGCGCAGATGCACACCCTTCCAGCCGCCGCCCGCAACCGCGCCCGTGACATGGATGATGAGGGTGCCATCGCCGCCGGAGGCTGTGATGGTATCAATGCGCGCCACCGGTTTTTCCAATGGGGTGGCCGCGAAAGCGCCAACGGGAAGCAGCAAGGTCAAAAGAAAAGGCGCGGCGCGCATGAAAAGCCGGATTCGGGTCCCGGCGACTATAGCGGAAAATGCGGCGGATTTCAGATATCCAAAATACACCAGACGGGGACATGGTCGGACGGCTTGTCGCCATCGCGCATGTCCCGGTCAATCTGACAATCCTTCAGCCGGTCGGCGGCCTGTGGCGACAGGAACATATGGTCAATGCGGATGCCCTGGTTTTTGCGCCAGGACCCGGCCTGGTAATCCCAGAACGTGTACTGGCCGGGCAGGGCGTTGCGGGCGCGGAAGGCATCGGTATAGCCAAGGTTGGCCAGCCGCCGGTACATCGCGCGCGATTCCGGCTGGAACAGCGCATCGCCCATCCACGCCTTGGGGTCGTAGCAGTCTTTCTCTTCGGGGATGATGTTGTAGTCGCCCATCAGCACCACCGGCTCTTCGCCTGCCCGCAGGGCTTTGGCGCGCGCGTTCAACCGCTCCAGCCAGGCGAGTTTATAGGGAAACTTCTCCGTGCCCATGGGATTGCCGTTGGGCGCATAGATGGAAGCCACCCGCACCATGCCCTTGTCGCCCTGCACCAGCGCCTCGAGGTATCGCGACTGCTCGTCGCCATCATTGCCAGGAAGCCGGGGCGTCACGTCTTCCATGGGCCGGCGCGACAGCAGCGCCACGCCATTATAGGTCTTTTGTCCGTGTACGGCGCAGTTATAGCCCAGCCCCTCGAACGCCTCGCGGGGGAAATTCTCGTCCACGCATTTGATTTCCTGCAGCGCCACCACGTCGGGCTTGGCCTGTTGCAGCCAGCCCAGCGCCGCATCCAGCCGCACTTTTATGGAGTTCACGTTCCAGGTGGCGATCTTCATGCGCTCGATTTCATTTTGTTGCGAACTTCGAAACCGCGACGCTAGACGGAAAAGCTGGTCCCGCAGCCGCAGGACGCCGTGGCATTGGGATTGTTGACCTTGAAGGCTTGGCCGATCAGGTCGTCGGCAAAATCAATCTCCGACCCCGCCAGGAAATCCAGCGACACCGGATCAATCAGCACGCTGGCGCCGTCCCGCTCGATCACCAAATCGTCATCCATGCGCGTTTCGTCCAGGGCAAAGTTGTACTGGAAGCCGGAACAGCCGCCGCCGGTCACCGCCAGCCGCAGCATCACGGGTTTGGCCTCGCCCGACAGGATGGTGGCGATGCGCTTGGCGGCGCGGGCTGACAAAGTCACGGGCATTGCGGTCATGGAAAACTCGGCCTAGGCATGGGGAACTGCACACCTTATGTAGTCTTGCCCATGGCATCCGCAAAGGCCCCAGACCGTCTAAATATCCCGCCCGGGCGGCTTGTTGGGACGCTTTTCCAGGCCCCGCCACAGGCGTCCTATGCCACGCGGCCACAGGACAGCCGGGGCCGCCTTTACCCTGAGGAAGAAAGCGCCACCCGCACCTGCTATTCGCGTGACCGCGACCGCATCATCCATTCCAGCGCCTTTCGCCGCCTGAAGCACAAGACGCAGGTGTTTGTTGAGCATGAGGGCGATTATTTCCGCACCCGCCTGACCCATTCGCTGGAAGTGGCGCAGCTGGCCCGGGCGCTGGCCCGCGCCATGGCCTGTGACGAGGATTTGGCCGAGGCGGTGGCGCTGGCGCATGACCTTGGCCACACGCCGTTCGGCCATTCGGGGGAGGAGGCGCTGTCCGCCGCCACCGCCCATATCGGCGGCTTTGATCACAATGCCCATGCGCTCAGGCTGGTGACCAAGCTGGAACATCGCTACGCGGATTTCGATGGACTCAATCTCACTTGGGAAACCCTCGAAGGCTTGGTGAAGCACAATGGTCCGTTGCTGCCTGTTTCAAAGCATCCGCTGCCCGGACCCATTTCCAGTTTCGACACGACATTCCCCCTCGATCTTTCCCGCTGGCCGGGGCTGGAGGCGCAGCTGGCCGCCCTGGCCGACGACATCGCGTACATCAATCACGACCTGGACGATGGCCTTCGCGCCGGCATCTTCACCATCGCGGACCTGCGCGAGGCACCGCTGGCGGGCGCGTATGTGCGTGATGTGACTGCCCGCTATGGTGAGATCGAACTCTCCCGCTTTATCGGGGAAATGATCCGTATGCTGATGAGTGCGCTTCTGGACGATGTCCGCGCCGCCACCGCCGCCCGCATCACCGCCGCCGCGCCCCAAAGCGCCGCCGATATCCGCGCCGTGCCGCATGCCCTGGCCGCTTTTTCGGACGCGATGCTGAAAGACGTGCTGGCGCTGAAAAAATTCCTCTTCGCCCGCATGTACCGCCACCCCCGGGTGATGGGGCCGATGGAGCGGGCCAAGGCGCTGGTGACCGAAATCTTCGCTGTCCTGAACGCCAATCCGGCGCTTTTGCCCCCCGACTGGGCGGCGCGCTGCGGCATGGCGGGGGACGAGGCCACGGGCCGGGTGGTGCGCGACTATATCGCGGGCATGACCGACACCTATGCGCTGGCCGAATATGGGCGGATTTCGGGCAAGAAAATCAGCCTGGAAAGCGATGATTGAGGGGCCGCGACCTGCTAGATTCGCGCCAGAGATTCGTTACAGCTTCCCCGAAGGACTGCCATGCCTCCCCAATATGAACGCGGCCTTTATGAACCCAGCGACCAGGTGCGGGTTTTCGACGGCTCGGAGGAAGACGAAGACACCGAAGGCTCCCGCCTGCCGCTGCTGATCGTGCTGGCGCTGCTGGTGCTGGCCATGTTCGCGGGCTTTGTCTGGCTGGCCTATACGCAAGGCGTTGCCCTTGGCCGCACCCAGACGCCGGTTCTGACCGCACAGGCCGGTCCCGCCCGCGTTGCGCCGCAAAATCCCGGCGGCGCGGAACAGCCCTTCAAGGGCTTCAAGATTTACGAACAGCCCGCGCCGCCCGATGACGGCGTGGCGCAGGATGCAGCGCCTGCTGCCCCGTTGCCGCAAACCATGACACCGGCTGCGCCCGTTGAAGCGCCGCAGCAGGTGGCGAAAGCCGAACCGGTCAAGCCGGAGCCTGTGAAGATCGAGCCGGCGAAAGTCGAACCCAAGCCCGTGCCGGTTGCCAAGGTCGCCGCGCCGCCCGCCGCAAAGCCAGTGCCTGTCGCGAAAGTGACACCGCCGCCTGTTGCCAAGCCCGCGCCGCAAATCGCTGCCGCCGCACCGGCTCCCGCTACCGTCAAGTCCGAACCCATTGGCCCCGCCAGCGCCGCGCCGCGCGCGCTTCCGACTCCCGCGACAAAGCTTGAAGCGACACCGGCGCCCAAGGTGGCGACACTCCCGCCCATCGCCGCCACGCCAAAGCCCGCTGCATCCGGCAGCGCGGTGCTGCAGATCGGCGCCTATAAATCACAGGCCGATGCCGATGCCGCCTGGAAAACCTATGCCGCGCGCCATGCCGCGCTCTTGGCCGGTTACGGTCCCGATGTTGCCCGCGCCGATCTGGGCGACAAGGGCGTCTGGTACCGCCTGCGCGTCACGGGTTTCGCCAGCAAGGACGTGGCCAGCGCCGTTTGCGACCGGCTGAAGGCAGACGGCGGCGGCTGTTTCCCGGCCCAGTAGAGATGCGCTCCTCCGCGATTTATGGCTGCCTGGGACCAAGCCTCAGCGCGGGCGAGCGCGATTTTTTCCGTGGCGTTCAGCCCTGGGGCTTTATCCTTTTTGCCCGCAACATCGAAAGCCCCGATCAGGTGCGCGCGCTCACCCAAAGCCTGCGCGCCATCACCGGCGACAGGCACACGCCCATCCTGATTGACCAGGAAGGGGGCAGGGTGGCGCGCCTGAAGCCGCCGCACTGGGCCGCCCGTCCGCCCGCCCGCGACTTCGGCACGCTTTTCGCCATCAACGCCGATGCCGCCCGCGAGGCCACCTACCTGAACGCACGCCTGATCGCCCATGACTGCGCGGAACTTGGCATCAATGTGGACTGCCTGCCGGTCTTGGATGTCCCGGTTCCCGGCGCCCATGACATTATTGGCGACAGGGCCTTTGCCACCGATGCCGCCACCGTGATCGCGCTGGGCCGCGCCCAGATGGAGGGGCTGCTGGACGGGGGCGTTCTGCCGGTCATGAAGCACATTCCCGGCCATGGCCGGGCAGGGGCGGACAGCCACCTGGCGTTGCCCCGGGTGGATGCGCCGCTTTCGGCCCTCAGCGCCTCTGATTTCGTCACCTTCCGCAGCCTGTCCGGCTGCCCGATCGCGATGACCGCCCATGTCGTCTATGATTCGATTGATCCACAGCGTCCGTGCACCACCAGCCCCAAAGTCATTCGGCATGTGGTACGCGGTGAGATAGGATTTGACGGGCTTTTGATGTCCGACGACCTGTCCATGAAGGCGCTGGACGGGCCGCTGGTCGCACGGGCGAAAGCGGCTCTTTTCGCGGGCTGTGACGTGGTTTTGCACTGCAATGGCGACATGGACGAGATGAAACAGGTGGCGGCAGAGGTGAAGGCATTGGAAGGCGCGGCATTGCGCCGGGCCGACCACGCGCTGGCGCAGCTGATCACGCCTGCCGCGTTTGACGCCGCCGCCGCCACCGCGCGTCTCAATTCGCTGATGGCATCGGCATGAGCGACACCGCAGAAAATTTCAGCGACTTCAAGCGCCCCGAACTGGGCAGCGATGAATCCGGGCTGGTGGTCATGGTGGACGGCTTTGAAGGCCCGCTGGACCTTCTGCTGACCCTGGCCCGCAACCAGAAGGTGGACATCGCCAAGATTTCCATCCTGAAACTGGCCGACCAGTATCTGGAGTTCATCGAACAGGCCAAGCGCATCAATCTGGAACTGGCCGCCGACTATCTGGTGATGGCGGCCTGGCTGGCCTATTTGAAATCGCGCCTTGTGCTGCCGCAGGAAAAAGCGCCCGAAGGCGAACCCACGGCGGACGAGATGGCGGCGCGCCTGCGCTGGCGTCTTGAGCGCCTGGACGCCATGCGCGCCTCCGCCACGCGCCTGATGGGCCGCGAACGGCTGGACCGCGATGTCTTTGGCCGCGGCGATCCCGAGCCGGTCAATGTCATCAAGCTGCGGACGTATAAAGACACGCTGTATGACCTGCTGACGGCCTACGCCACCGACCGGGCGCGGCGGATGGGCGGCAAGGCCTACCAGCCCATGATGGCGCCCGTGCTGCAGATCGAGGAAGCGCGCGAGCGGCTGGAACGCATGCTGGGCAAGATTTCGGACTGGAGCGGGCTGTCCCGCCTGCTGCCGCCCGACTGGCAGGGCGGGACACGCCGCCGCTCGGCCCTGGCGTCCACCCTGCTGGCCTGTCTTGAACTGGCCCGGGACGGGAAGGTGGAGCTGCAGCAGCTGAACCCCTTTGACGAGATTTATGTGCGCGACCGCGCCGGGGTGATGGAAACCCCGGCTGCCGGGACGGTATAGGAGCGGACCCCATGAACCGCGTGGCCAAGCTGATAGCGACGATCGAAGAGAAAATGGACGACACCGCCCCCACAGAACAGGCCAACCCCGAACATCTGCGGATGGTGGAAGCCCTGTTGTTCGCCGCCGCCGAGCCGCTGGACGCGAAGGCGCTGACAACATCGCTGCCCGACGGCGCCGATGTGCCGGGGCTGATCACGGCCCTTCAGGCGGAATATGAAAAGCGCGGCGTAAACCTTTGCTGCGTCGCTGGAAAATACCAGTTCCGCACCGCCATGGATTTGGCCTTTTTGCTGCGGAAAGAACGCCCGGAACAGAAGCGCCTGTCCAAGGCCGCCATCGAAACGCTGGCCATCATCGCCTATCACCAGCCCGTCACAAGGGCCGAGATCGAGGATATTCGCGGCGTCATCATGTCCAAGGGGACCGTGGACACGCTGATGGAGGTTGGCTGGGTCAAGATCCGGGGCCGCAAGCGCACCCCGGGCCGCCCCGTCACCTATGGCACTTCCGACGCCTTCCTGGTGCAGTTCGGGCTGGAAAGCGTGGGCCATCTGCCGGGCCTGGACGAGCTGAAGGCGGCGGGCTTCCTGGAAGCCATCCCGCCCTCCGGCTTCGATGTCCCCAGCCCCTCGGATGGCCTCTCGCCCGACGAAGATCCTTACACGGGCGAAGAACCCGAAGACCTGTCCACCGGCAGCGTGAATCTCGACGAGGCCTAAAGATTTATACCTTGCGCCTACCGGCGATTCGACGAGCGTGGTCTAAACTTGCCTCTAGCATTGATTGATCCACTTCTCCTTTATACTTGTCTTTGTGGATTTTCAGGGCTTGCATAAAGGCTTCGGTGAATAGTTCGATGTTGATCCAAGTTTTTTCGGCCATGTGGACCGGCCAATCATAATATTGGTTCTCGCCCCTATCCGTTATTTCCAAAAGGCGACTAGCGGGTATCTCGTAAATCGAAGTAAGGCCCACAATCCCGAACGGTTGGGCGCCTCGTATTGCCTCGATGCCAAAATCAGTGACCATCCATTGTTCGTTTTTGAATACCATTTTGCGCCTCCAGCTACCTTGTCGTGCTCGTTCTTCTCCGCCGATCAGGCCTACGCGATAACCTCCCGGTCAGTCTTGCCTAACTTTTTGTCAGTATCATTAGCGGCTTGTTTCGCTTTTTGGCGTTTTGCCGCCCGCCCGGCACGTTTCATGCCCTCTTTGGCGGCCTTGGCTTCGTCTCCATCCACGACTTCACGCTTCAGCGCCTCATTTTCGATTACAGACCGCAGCACGTCCTCATCAATCCGCACAGCTGGATATAGACGCCGCAATTCCCGGCGCGCCATCAGGACAACAGGATCACTAAGCAAGACCGCAGCGACAGTGAATTTGTTTGTAGCAAGTTTTTGTTGAACCAGTGCGTCCATGGAAGATTGAGTAAAACCTTCCCGGCTCAAGGTGGCTATGCACTCTATTGCGTCATCGTCCCGCAAACTCAGCGTGGACAAATCGGCTTCAAAAACAAGCGTCTTGTCGATAGGCTTTGTGAAAAGGATTTTATAGATGCGCCAATGCGTTCCGTTGGTAAGAAGCGCCCACTCGATTCCCTGATTGGCCCCATAATCAATTGCCTGTTTGACGTGATTATCCTTCAACTCAGAGCCGATGGCCTTCACCTCGACCAAAAAGCGAATGTCATTTCCGACTTTTACGGCCAAATCGACATACGTTCCGCGGATAGCGAATTCGGCCTTGATTTCCTGATATTTGTTGTAGCCTAGGATGTCGGCAAGCATGTCTCCGACAATTACGACAGTGTCGGCTTCGCTAATATCGCGCCTTTGGCATCCGCCAGAATCGGTTGGTAGCGCTTCAGTTCGGATACAATTCTGGTTGTGGCGCGCTTTGAAATAGCCATATCGAGCCCCGCATTTGTGTTTCACAAATTGCACGGGCAATACGCACCCACGGCCCCACCGCGATCCCGATCCTATACGAAATTTTATAATTGGACCAGCGGTGGTGCCACCTTGGGCGATTGAGCTTTTGCGGCTGATGGTCGGGTTTACTACGGCGCTTCCGCCATTTCCTTCATCTTGGCGAGTGCGGCCGTGAAACGCTCCGTGCGGGCCTTGCGCGCCGCGGCCTTGGCTTCCGGCGTTCCCAGCGGTTCCTGGTCCATCAGGAAGGTATAGGTGATGCGGCTGCCTTTGCCTTCCGGCTCCACCGCCAGCGTGTTGTGCGCCATTCCGGCCAAATTGGCGGGCTGGATATAGGTATAGGAATGGCCGGTGCGGGCCACCATCATCTCGTCCAAATCGCCATTGGCGCCGGTGATGACGCGGATGGTGCCGACATCGCCGATGCCCTTGGTCACCTTGCAGGGCGTGCCCAGCCATTGGGTGATGGTGCAAAAGCCGCCGATGCGCGACCAGGTCAGGTCCGCCGGGGCGTTGACCTTGGTGGTGACGTTATACGTCACCATCTCCAGCGCGTTGGCCTGCGTCGCCGCCAGGACAAACGCGGCAATCAAGAACTTTTTCATGTTTCACTCTCCAGTTCGACCACGACAGCTTCGCCCTTTTCCAGCGCAATCGCCAGATCGCCCTGGCGCAGGGCGCGTGCGTCATTGCCGAATACCTCGGCCCGCCAGCCGGTGAGGGCGGCGACGCCGTCATCCTCATGCGCGGCCAGTTTTTCAATGTCTTCGGCATTGGCGATCAGGCGCGGGGCAACACCCGCCGCTTCCGCCCGCAGGCGCAAAAGGGTCTTCAGCAGGTCAATCGCGGCCGGCGACGGTTCGCGGCGGCGACGCGGCGTTTGCACCGGCATGTCGGCTGGGGGCGCGGCGGTTGCGCCCGCGGCCAGCGCGTCCATCAAGACCTTGCCCAGCTTGGAATTGGCGAAGCCCTTGGGCACGGCGCGCACGCGCTCCAGCGCCTCGCCATTTTCGGGCGGATGGGCGGCAAGCTCGGTGATGGCTTCGTCCTTCAGCACGCGGCCGCGCGGAATGTCGCGCTCCTGCGCCTCGCGCTCGCGCCAGGCCGCCAGCGACGCCAGCATGGCCAGGAACTTCTTGTTCGATGTGCGGGGTTTCAGCCGCTTCCAGGCCAGCTCCGGGTCCAGCCTATAGAGGGCAGGGTCCTGCAACGCGGAGATTTCCTCTTCCACCCAGCTTGTGCGGCCGGTGCGCGCCAGTTCGGCGGCCAGCTTTTCATAAATCACGCGCAGATGCGTGACATCGCCCAGCGCATATTCAAGCTGGCGCTTGGACAAAGGGCGGCGGCTCCAGTCGGTAAACCGCGCGGACTTGTCAATCTCCACCCCCGCGATCTTGCGCGACAGGGTCTCGTATGACGCCGCATCGCCAAAGCCGCAGACCATGGCCGCGATCTGGGTGTCGAACAGCGGATGGGGCAGCACGCCGCCCTGGAGATAGAAAATCTCGATATCCTGCCGCCCGGCGTGAAGGACTTTGACGATGTCGGGCCGCTTCATCAGCTCGTAAAAGGGCGTCAGGTCCATGCCCGGCGCCAGGGGATCAATGATGCCCTCGACGCTGACGCCATCAATGGGCGGCGTCGAAACCTGGATCAGGCACAGCTTGGGATAATAGGTCTGGTCGCGCAGGAATTCGGTATCCAGCGCCAGATAAGGCGCGTGCGACAGCTCGGCGACAAAAGCCTTGAGGTCGTCGCTGGTCTCTACAATCCGCATCCCGCCCTGATAGCGGATTCGCCGCCCGAATGCGCGGTTTTTAAGGGCTTTTGGGGCGCTTTCAGGCCCTGTCTATGGGGCTTTCAGCCCCACCGTCCGGCCCGGAAAGCCCGCCGCGTCGAAATAGCGCGTGGTTCCCACCGATTGCTCATTCAGATAGGTCCGCACCCCGCCCGGCCCGGGCGCGGAGACGCGGGTGCGCCGTTCCACCGTCACGTCTGCGCCGTTCCTGATGGCTTCACTGATCACCCGGCCCACAAGCTTGCCCTTGGGGTTGATCCGCAGGTTCAGGATGGACGCCATGGTGGGCGTGATGTCGGCATTGCTGATGGGGGCGGGGTTGGCGAAACCGCTTTTGAAATCAGGCCCGATGGCGGCCATGAAATTGCGTGTCTCCGCCCGGCTCAGCGCGCCATGATTGCCCTGGCCGGTAGCCAGCGTTGTGTCGGAAATCTGCACCGTGCATTGCAGTTCATCGGCGCAGCCGGTCGAGAAGGTGCGGAAGCTGACAAAGATGGCGGGCCGGGGCGTCTGCGCCGATCCCATCAGGTTCACATCGCTCATGGACAGGGCGCCCGGAAACTTGCCCAAATCATCATTGACGAAGATTCCGCTGACATAATCCTGGCCCGCCAGGAATTTCACAATCTCGCCCGCCCGCGCCTTGGCGTTTGTACCGGGCAGGTAGATCAGGTCCGACCCGCCATTGATGGTCACCACCACTTCGGGATGCGCCGGGTCCGCGCCCAACAGGCCCGAATTGCCGGAACGCGGCAGCTTCAGGGTGGCGGCCAGGTCCGCCGCCAGGAATCCCGACTGCAATTCGCCGCCCGGCTTTAAAGACGGGCTGGTCTTGCTGTCATGCGCCACGGTGGAAAAACCGTGATCGGCGGTGACAAATACGTCGGTGTCCTTGTCCAGCCCGCTGGCGCGCAAATAATCCATCAGCGCGCCCAGCTGCGCGTCGGCGTTCCGCGCGCCCGCCAGCGCCGTCAGATTGTTGATGCCGGGGACAAGCTCGCCAACGCTGTCGCGGGCATTGTGCTGGCTGAGGTCCGGGTCACGCGACCAGAACAGCATCACAAAGGGTTTTCCCGTCTGCTTGAACTGCGGCAGCACGATGCGCGTCGCCGCCTTCACCAGCCAGCTTTCCTGTTCAATGTCGGGCAGGGTGGCCTTGGGCGCGGCATCATCCATGAAGGCAGCCTTCATGCGCGACGAGAACCAGGCCGGCAGTCCCAATCCGCCTTCGCGCCCGGTGGAATCATCCAAAAGCAATGTGCCGCTGCCGTCCGCCGGACTGGTCAAATCCTGAATTCGCGCCGGGCCTTCCTTGCCCAGGATCGCGGTCTGGAAGCCCTGCGCCCGCGCCGCCGCGATCAGGCTGGTCTCGTTCAAATAATTGCCGCCGAACGCTTCGTTCATTTCCGCCAGCACCGGATTGCTTTCCAGGAAGCCCACGGTGGAGCCTTTCAAGGTCGCCATGGGCCGCGCCACGAATAGCGTGTTGCCGAAATTGCCGGTGTCGCCGATGTAATGGCCTGTGGCGATGGCCGATGCGTTGACGGTGGTGACGGTGGGATAGAGCGAATGGCTGTTGGTGAAGTCCACGCCTTCCGCCTTCAGCCGCGCCATGTGGGGCATGTTGGCGGGCTCGACGCTGCCATAGCGCAATCCGTCCGCCACGAAGATGATCACGTTGCGGGCCTCAGCCGGAGCGGCCCAGACGGCGGCCAAGGCGACGACAACAGGCAGCAAGCGGCGCATGGATGATTCCCCCAATTTCAGCCCAAACTATCCCCTGATTGCGACATGAAAACCATGCCTTTCCGCCGCCGCTGCGCGGACTTGACCGGCCCCCCGTAAACCGCCAAAAACGGGCGTTTTCCAGCGGATTTCGCCGATGCACGCCTATCGTACCCATACCTGCGGCCAGCTCCGCAAGACCGATGTGGGCCAGACCGTCCGCCTGTCCGGCTGGGTCAACCGGCGGCGCGACCATGGCGGGCTGATCTTCATCGACCTGCGCGACCATTATGGCGTCACCCAATGCGTGATCGAACCGGGCGATGCCGCCTTTGCGGTGGTGGATACGGCGCGGTCCGAATGGGTGCTGACCTTCACGGGCAAGGTGGTGGACCGGCTGGAAGGCACCGCCAATGCCGACCTGCCCACCGGCCAGGTGGAACTGCGTATCGAACAGGCGGAAGTGCAAAGCGCCGCCCAGGAATTGCCGCTGCCGGTATTCGGCGACATGGATTACCCGGAGGAAACGCGGCTTGCCTATCGCTTCCTGGATCTGCGCCGCGAGCGCCTACACAAGAACATCATGCTGCGCTCCGGCATCATCCGCTCGCTTCGCAATCGCATGCACGAACAGAATTTCACCGAATTCCAGACCCCCATCCTGACCGCGTCATCGCCCGAAGGCGCGCGCGACTTTTTGGTGCCGTCGCGCCGCTATCCGGGGCAATTCTATGCGCTGCCCCAGGCGCCGCAGCAGTTCAAGCAGTTGATCCAAGTGGCGGGCTTCGACCGCTATTTCCAGATTGCGCCATGCTTCCGCGATGAAGACGGCCGCGCCGACCGTTCGCCGGGCGAGTTCTACCAGCTCGACATGGAAATGAGTTTTGTGACTCAGGACGATGTCTTCGCCGCCATCGAGCCGGTCCTGTCCGGCGTGTTCGAGGAATTCGCGGGGTTCACGGGCAAAACCCGCACCGTGGACAAGGCGCCGTTCCGCCGCATTCCCTATGCCCAGGCCATGCTGGAGTTCGGCTCCGACAAGCCGGACCTGCGCAATCCCATCCGCATCGCCGATGTCAGCACCGTCTTTGGCCGCGCGGATGTGGAGTTCAAGGCGTTCAAGGGCAAGACCGTGCGCGCCATCCCTGCACCGGGCGCGGGCGCGCAGGCCCGCAGCTTCTTCGACAAGCTCAATGACTGGGCGCGCAGCGAAGGCGCACCGGGGCTTGGTTACGTTATTCTGGAAGACGAGGGTGGGGTGCTGACCGGCAAGGGCCCCATCGCCAAGTTCATTCCCGCCGCCGCGCTGGCCGACATTGCCAAATCCGTGAACGCCAAGGCGGGCGATGCCGTCTTCTTCGCCGCCGACAAGGAAGACCGCGCCGCGCGTCTGGCAGGTCTTGCCCGCACCCGCATCGGGCATGAGCTGGGCCTGATTGAACCGGACGCCTTCCGCTTCTGCTGGGTGGTGGACTATCCCATGTATGAATGGAACGAGGACGAGAAGCGCATCGACTTCTCCCACAATCCCTTTTCCATGCCCCAGACCGACCGCGAAAGTTTCTTGAAGTTCTCAGGTGCTGACGACAAGGACGCGCTGCTGGCGCTGAAGGTTTTCCAGTATGACGTGGTCTGTAATGGCTATGAAATGCTGTCCGGCGCCATCCGCAACCGCGACCCGGACGTGATGCTGAAGGCGTTCGAGATCGCGGGCTACCCCAACAGCGAAACCGAAGCCCGCTTTGGCGGCATGCTGAACGCCTTCCGCTTCGGCGCCCCGCCGCATGGCGGGCTGGCGGTGGGCCTGGAACGGGTGGTGATGCTGCTGGCGGGCGAGGAAAACATCCGCGAGGTCACCATGTTCCCCCTGACCCAGCAGGGCCAGGACCTCCTGATGTCCGCCCCGTCCGACGCCTCAGCCAAGCAGCTGAAAGAGCTGCATCTCAAGGTCGTTTACCCCGACAAGACGTAGAGCGGCGCGGTTCTTTTGCGTCGGGAGTGCGTCGCGCGTCCTCACGTGCTGGGCGCACGCTCCGGGCGTCGCTCCTGCTCCCGCCGCAAAACTCCTCGCGCCGGGTCGCTACTGTCATTCCCGCGCTGGCGCACTGATCGGCCCCCACTGAGTGGTCCGTTTTGATTGTTAGTGCATTCCAGCCTCCAGCGCTATGGCCGGCCGTAGGTGGAGCGTAGCGGAACC
>CANIAL010000003.1 GCA_947465395.1 Alphaproteobacteria bacterium
AGGTCTCGGTCAGCAGCTTGGAGAGTTCGCGGATGGCGCCGGTATCAATCTGCGGCGCTTTGGTCTTGTCGTCTTTCATTATTTCCTGCCCCCGGAATTTTTCTTCGGCTTTTTGGCCGTCGTTTTTTTGGCTGCGGTCTTTTTCCTTGTCGCGCCCAGCGCGGCCAGCGCGTCAATCGCCAGCAGGTAACTGTTGGCGCCCAGCCCGGCAATGATGCCGGTGGCGGCCTTGGAGACAAAAGAGCGGTGACGGAAATTCTCCCGCGCGGCGGGATTGGACAGATGCACCTCGATCACCGGTTGGGCGATCATTTGCAGCGCATCCAGTATGGCGACCGATGTGTGGGTGTATCCGGCGGCGTTGATGATCACGCCGCACGACATGCCGCGGGCTTCCTGCAGATATTCCACCAGGTCGCCTTCCTTGTTGCTTTGCAAAAAGACGATGCTGCGACCATGGCTTTTGGCGCGGGCGGCGCAGAGGGATTCGATGTCGGCCAGGGTGGCGCGGCCATAGATTTCCGGCTCCCGGCTCCCCAGCAGATTGAGGTTGGGACCGTTGACGATATAGATTGGCAAGCCGCTGGTTTTGTTTGTGTTTTTTGCCATGGACATTCCGCTGCCGGTCCCCCCTTATAATCATTCACGGGGGGTACGGAAACTCCTAAAGGTGAAGCCATAATGACGTCAAATCGGACCGTAATCCTTAATGGCGCGCCCCAGGCCGTCAAAGCCGGCCTGACCGTAAAGGGCCTTCTGGGCGAGCTGGGTCTGGACCCTGCCAAGATCGCGGTGGAGCGCAATCTTCAGATCGTGCCGCGTTCGGCCTATGACAGCGTGCCGGTGGACGAGGGCGACCGATTCGAGATCGTGCATTTCATCGGTGGGGGCGAAGATGCGCCGATGCGCGAAGACAAGCCGTTCGTGCTGGCGGGCAAGACGTACCAGTCGCGCCTGATTATCGGCACCGGCAAATACAAGAATTACGAGGATAACGCCCGCGCCCTGACCGCCAGCGGGGCGGAAATCGTCACCGTGGCCGTGCGCCGCGTGAACTTGACTGATCCCAGCCAGCCCAAGCTTGTGGATTTCATTGACCCCAGGAAGGTGACGTATCTTCCCAACACGGCGGGCTGCTTCACGGGCGAGGAAGCGGTGCGCACCTTGCGGCTGGCGCGCGAGGCGGGCGGCTGGACCCTGGTGAAGCTGGAAGTGCTGGGCGAGAAGAAACTGCTTTATCCCGACATGATCGAAACCCTGCGCGCCACCGAGATGCTGGCGAAAGACGGCTTCCAGGTGATGGTCTATTGCAGCGACGATCCGTTGATGGCCAAGCGCCTGGAAGACATGGGCGCGGTGGCGATCATGCCGCTGGCATCGCCCATCGGCTCGGGCATGGGCATCCAGAGCACCGTCAATATCCGCATGATCATCGCCGACGCCAAGGTGCCGGTGATCGTGGATGCGGGCATCGGCACGGCATCCGACGCGGCGGTGGCGATGGAGCTGGGCTGTGACGCGGTGATTTCCAACACTGGCATCGCCCATGCGCGCGACCCGGTGAAGATGGCGGCGGCCATGAAGGCGGGCGTGGAAGCGGGCAGGCTGGCCTGGCTGGCGGGGCGTATGCCGAAAAAGGCCTATGCTGACCCTTCCAGTCCCCTCACGGGATTGATCTAGTGTCAGCCCGCCAGTTTGTTCAAGGTGGCGTCGTCCACCGCGCCGGGATGCATCACGCCATTGATGATGAAGGTCGGCGTGCCGTCTATGCCCACGCTGTGCGCCAGGTCAATGCTGGCGGAAATGGCGGCGTCAATTTCCGGCTTCTGCATGTCGGCGCGCAACTTGACCATGTCCAGGCCGACTTTCTTGGCATCCGCGAACAGGATGTCGGGGGTGATGAGATCGCTTTCCTTCATCAGTGCGATATGCAGCGCAAGGTATTTGTCGGGCTGGTTGCGGGACGCCAGGGTGGCTCTGGCCGCCACGATGGAATCATCACCCTTGATGGGAAATTCAATAAAGGAATAGCGCGTGTCGGCCGCGTGCTTGGCCATGTGCTTTTCCAGTGCGGGCAGGGAGGCGCGGCAGAAGGGGCAGTTAAAGTCATAGAACTGCACCACGGTCTTGGTGGCGTTGGCCGGGCCAGTCACGAAGGCATATTTGGGATCGAAAAAGGGCTTCATGCCCACTTTTTGCAGCTTGGCTGCTGCCGCCACGCTGGCGGCTTCTTCTTGCTGTGCCTGAAGCTTTTCGCCCATCTGGGACATCAGTTCGGGATGCGCCAGCAAATAGCTGCGAATCTGCGCCGTGCCGCCATTGCCGGGTAGCAGCCCTTGATGCGCGGCCAGGAACACCAGCGCTACCGCCAGCACGGCGCCGCCCAGCGCGCCCACCAATGCCGTCAAACCTTCGCGCATATGTACTCCCTACCGTTGCCGGGCCGCGGCGGTCGCCGCCCCGATAATGTCGCCGGCCCGCTGCCAGTCGGCCGTGCCTTCCGTCAATCCGCGCCGGGCGCGGTTTGCGAAAATCACCGCCTTGGCCATGGCGCCGGTGTTGTAATACAGCTCGGCCGTGGAAAGATTCGCCATCGGCTCGTTTTTCAGAATGCTATAGGCCTGGGCTGTTTCATACCAGGTGAAGACATCGTCGTTTTCCGCCAGCGACGCAGCCTTGAGATTCTGCAGCGCCTGGCCGGCCAGTGACGGCTCGTCCGTCGCCAACAGCGCCACCGCCAGCCCCAAGCGCAGTTGCGGCGCGCCGGGCTTCAGGTTGACGGCTTTTTGATAGGCGGGAATGGCCTGGTGCGGCTTGGCCATAGTCACATAGATCTGGCCCAGCACTTCCTGGAAATAGGGATTGGACGGTTCCTCGGCGATCAGGCTGTTGATCTCGGCCAGCGCCTTCGCCAGGTCGGGCTTGCGCAAGTAGAGCATGGCGCGGGCATAGCGCGCCGCTTCCGACGTGTTCGACACCGGATAGCGGGCCAGGCCCTGGTCCACCGGCAGCACATAGCCCGCAAGCTTCGCCTGCACCATTTCGAATGTGTGCGTGACCTGGGGCGGGTCCTTCACATCCTTGTAGGGGGAATTGGCGACCTTCTCCTCGATGAAGCCCAGCCGTTCCTGGCCAATCGGATGGTCCACTGCGTACTTATCTATCTTGTAGGCGCTCTGCGCTTCCTCGGCGGCGAAACGGGCAAAGGTATTGTAAAGGCCATTGGCCGATTGGTGCGTGGCTGCCAGCAGCTGCAAGGCGATCTGGTCGGCGGTGCCTTCCTGCACGCGGGTGAACGCATTCATCTGCGCTTCCGCCATGGCCGCACCCGCCCCGATGATGGCGGTGCCGCCTTCGCCTGCGCCCGCCGCCATCGCCGCCAGGCCCACGATCATGGACAGCAGCATGGGGATCATGGCCTTGGACGCCGCGTCGCCGCCGCGAATGATATGACCCGCCTTGATATGGCCAGTCTCGTGCGCCATCACGCCGATCAGCTCGTTCGCATTCTTGGCGAACATGATCATGCCCGTCATCATGAAAAGATTTTGGCCTTCGGCGACAAAAGCGTTCACCGAATTGTCGCCCACCAGGTAAAGATTGACCGCGCCGGGATCCAGGCCCGCTGCGCGCGCCAGCGGCGTTTCATAGCTGCGCAGCATTTCCTCGGTCTCGGTGTCGCGCAGGATGGAGATGCCCTGGGCCATGGCGGGGGCCACGCCGAATGCCAGCAAGGCGGGCGCCAGGAAACCGGCGGCGAAGAACAGCCGGCGCCACTTATGGTCGTTCGGACGATGGGGGGATTCAGGAAACCGCGGCAAGGCTCGACTCTCCCAGATTTAAAGCCTTTGGCCCCGCCCGCCGGGCAGGGTAAGTGCCGGGCAGGGCAAGGTCAATTAAGCCCTGTTCTGGGGCGCGCGGCTCGGGCATAACCGGCCCTGGCGATCCCCTAGCTGATTACAGGTTCTTCATGCCGTCTTCGCGCTTTCTGACTTCACGGGCCATGATGTTTCTGGGCGCTGCCCTGACCTTGGGCGCCTGCTCCGTCCCTGCCGCGCTGGACAACGCCTTTTCGGGCGGCACGTCCGCGCCCGCCATCCAGACCAGCGGCGTGGTGGTGGGAGACGAGCCATATGCGGTCACCGCGGGCCGCACGATTCTCTCGCAGGGCGGCAGCGCCGCCGATGCGGCCACCGCCATGTTCTTCGCCCTCAGCGTCACCTATCCGGTTTCGGCCGGGCTGGGCGGCGGCGGCGTCTGCATTGCGTCCGATAATGGGCGCTTGCAGGAGTTTGATTTCCTGCCCCGCGCCGCAAAGGCGAACGGGGCCTATGCGGTGCCGGGCGCGGTGGCCGGCTTCTTCGCCATGCAATCGGCATTCGGCATTCTGCCCTGGCAGCGCGATGTCTCGCCGGGCGAGACCTATGCGGCGACGGGCTTTCCCGTCAGCCACGCCTTGTCTCAGCGCTTGGCGACGGCGCAGGCCGTGATCCGGCAGGACGCGGCGCTGTCGGCGGAATTCCTGGATGCATCCGGCGCTCCGAAAGCCGAAGGCAGCCTGGTGCGTAATGTGGCGCTGTCGCAGACGCTTGCCACCATCCGGCTTTCCGGCGCGGACGGATTTTACCGTGGCGCAGTGGCGGCGGAAATCGCGCAGCATGCGGCAGGCGCGTTCAGCGCGGCCGAGCTGGCGGAGTATCGCAGCACACAGGCCGCCGCGCACATGGTGGCGGCGGGCGGTTACAGCATCGCCATTCCTGGCGCGCAGACCGGCTCGGGCGCTTTTGCGGCAGCGTTGATGGCATCGGTGCCGCCGTCCGCCGACCCGGAACAAAGCATCGTCACGGCGGTGCGCGCGGCGCTTCAGAAATTCGGCATTACATCATTGCCCCAGGACCTGGGCGCGACGGGTTTTGCTGCTGTGGATGCGCGTGGCCAGGCGGTCGCCTGCGCCGTGACCATGAACGGCCCGCTGGGCATGGGCAAAAGCGTGGGCGGCACTGGTATCACCCTGGCCGCATCGCCCGGCGCACCGGCAGGCATTTCGTCGGCATTCCTGACTCCGCTGCTGACACGCGATTCTTCGGGCAAGATCGTCCTGGCGGGCGCGGGCGCGGGCGGCCCCAATGGCACGGCGGCCATCATCTATGCGGCGCTGAAACTGGCGGGCGGACGGCAACTGGGGCGGCCTTCCGACCTGCGCTCAACCGGTGTCGCGCCTTACGCCACCGTCAACGCGATTTCCTGTGACACTGGGGCCTGCGTTCCGCTGCCCGATCCTGGCGGCAATGGCCTGGGCGCATCCGCGGACGCAGTGATCAGCGAGCGCTAAAGCTCACTCCCCACCAAAGGTCTTCTGCCACCAGCCTTTTTTGCCGCTCTTGGGCGCGTCATCGCTGGGCGTGGTGTCGGGAATGTCATCCTGCAGCGACCAGACGGGCGCGGGCGGCTTGATGGCGCCGGGACCGTTCTGCGGCGTGGTGTCAATTTCATCTGGAGCGGAGCCAAAACGCGATTCCACGCCGGACGCGTTGGGACCTGCGCCATCGGTGCCGCGATCACGGCCGCCACGGCGGCCACGGCGGCGGCGCTTGCGGCGCGCGCCATCGGCGCCAGTTTCACCATTGCGGGGCTGCTGGGCGCCGTCGCTTGCTGGCGCGGATTCCAGGCTGGGCTGGGCTTCGTCGGAGGGCACGGCCTCGTTGCGTTCGCCATTCTGGCGACCACCTTCCGGGCGATTGCCTTCTGAACGTCCGCCTTCGGCACGGTCACGGTTGCGCCCGCGTCCGCCACGGCGGCGGCGCTTGCGGCCATTTTCGCCTTCGCCATCACCATTGCGCGGCTGCTCGGCGCGTCCGGCCCGATCATTGGAACGCTCGCCCACCGGCTGCGCTTCGGAAACATCGGCGCTGTCATCCTGTTCGAAGACTTCGTCTTCCTCTTCCTCTTCCGCCACATAGTCGTCATCGGCATCGTTGGAGGGCACAAATCCCGCCTCGATGGAGACGGCATGGGTGCGGGGCTTGGCGTCGGGATCGCGGGTGCGGGTGCGTTCCAGTTCGAAATTGCCCGCCGTCAGGCCATCCTTCGGTTCGAAGGAAACATCCATGCCGTATTCGGCTTCGATGCGGGCCAGTTCGCGGCGCTTTTGATTAAGGGCGTAAAGGGCGATGTCGGCGGCCACTTTCACCGTTACGGCGGCGGCGCGGTTCTTCTCGCCTTCTTCTTCCAGGGCGCGCAGCACGCGCAGGGTGGTGGATTCGACCGAGCGGACGATGCCGGCGCCCGCGCAATGCGGGCACATCACGGTGGAGCCGGCTACGACACCTGCGCGCAGGCGCTGGCGGGACATTTCCATCAGGCCGAATTGCGAAATCTTGCCGATCTGGACCCGGGCGCGGTCATTCTTCACCGCATCGCGCAGCCGCTTTTCGACCTCGCGGTCGTTGCGGCTTTCTTCCATGTCGATGAAGTCGATCACGATCAGACCGGCCAAGTCGCGCAGGCGCAATTGGCGGCCCACTTCGTCTGCGGCTTCGAGATTGGTTTTCCGCGCGGTTTCCTCGATGGAATGTTCGCGGGTGGCCCGACCGGAGTTCACGTCAATGGAAACCAGCGCCTCGGTCTGGTTGATCACCAGATAGCCGCCGGATTTCAAGGTGACAGTGGCCGAGAACATGGCGTCCAGCTGCGCCTCGATATGCATGCGCTGGAACAGCGGCACCGTATCCTTGTACTGATGCACATTGCGGGCCTGGCCCGGCATCAGCATGCGCATGAATTCCTTGGCGTTGCGGTGGCCTTCCTCGCCTTCCACGATCACGTCAGCAACGTCCTTGTTGTAAAGGTCGCGGATGGCGCGCTTGATCAAATCGCCTTCCTCGTAAACGCAGGCCGGCGCATTGGAGGCCAGGGTCTTTTCCCGGATCGTGTCCCACAGCCGGATCAGATACTCATAGTCGCGCCGTATCTCCAGCTTGGTGCGGTTCTCGCCCGCGGTGCGGATGATCAGGCCCATGCCTTCGGGCAGCTCAAGTCCCTGCGCCGCTGATTTCAAACGCTTGCGGTCGGCCGCATTGGTGATCTTGCGCGAAATGCCGCCGCCGCGGGGCGTGTTGGGCATCAGTACGCAATAGCGGCCCGCCAAAGAGAGATAAGTGGTGAGGGCCGCGCCCTTGTTGCCGCGTTCTTCCTTGACCACCTGCACCAAGATGATCTGGCGGCGCTTGATGACTTCCTGGATTTTGTAATGCTTCTTGCGCATCCATTTCTGGGGCGGGCGGGCCATCTGCAGCGGCTTCTCGCCGCCTTCGGCTTGTGCTTCGCCGTTCTCCGGCGCGGCTTCGCCATTCTCGGAAACGGCATGTTCGGAAGAGGGCGCGACCGGCTCGATCTCCCCTTCATTCTCCATCACCGCTTCGGCGGCCAGCGCCGCCTGGTCATGGCCGTAATCGGCTTCAGCCTCTTCGGCGGCTTCCGATTTGGTCAGGGGCGCGTCGGGAATCTCGGAATCATCGTCATCGTCATGGGAATGATCGGCGCCGCCATGATTGACGAAGACATCGTCATGGTCTTCGACATGGGCCGATGCGCTGTTCTGTTCCGGCTCGGCCCGTTCTTCTTCAACACGGTCCGGCAGCGGCTCGATTGTGGCCGCGTCCAGGGTCACCAGGGCTGCGTCGCTGTCATCCTCGGGCGCTTCTTCTTCGGCTTCTTCGATTTCTTCGGCGGCATCGTCGCTCTTGCCGCGCATTTCAAAGGATTCGAAGTCGTCTTCCTGGCGGCGGCGGGCCTCGGCTTCCTGTTCGGCCAGCAGGGCTTGGCGGTCGGCAACCGGGATCTGGTAATAATCGGGATGGATTTCCGCGAAAGCGAGGAAGCCCTGGCGGTTGCCGCCATATTCCACAAAGGCGGCCTGCAACGACGGTTCAACCCGCGTCACCTTGGCAAGATAGATATTGCCCTTGAGCGGCCGCCGCGAGGCAGCCTCGAAATCAAATTCCTCGACCTTGGACCCGTCGAGAACCACGACGCGGGTTTCTTCCGGGTGGCTGGCATCGATCAGCATGCGCTTTGACATGAATTTCTCCGTGCGGCGCTGCGCCCTGCTCGCGTTCCTGCGCGAGACTTGGGACGGCGTTCGGCCGCGTTGTGTGGGTGGGGGCAAAGCGTCTCCACACCAACACCGGCAGCGGGGCTGCCGGATGGTGGGGGGTGGGTCGCGTTCTGCCGGGCATAATGGTCACTTAAATTCGGGCCCTTGCGGGCAGGCTTGCTGCGGTTTGGCGGCGTCCATTTCACAATCTGTGTAAAACGGGGGGTAGCCGGACCACCGCACCTTCCGGTTTTGGCCGGGGCGGCGCAGCATGGATTCCTTTGTAGGGACCCCATGCCGGGACGGCAAGGGCGCGGGGGGTACAATATTCCCCGCACCATCCATGGGGTCTTGGGCACTAACGAAGCGTAAAGGCATTTGGGAGGATTTTAGGCTTTGGCGCGATCCGGTGCACATAATATTGTTTAAAATCAATATCTTGATAATTCTGTTGGCGGTGGCCCTTTTCGTGCTGCCGGGCGGCGATATCGCGGCCCAGGCCCAAGGTGGAGCCCAGGACGACCCTATCGCCGGGGTGCTCCGCCGGGCAGAGGGGCTTTCCAGCCCGGCTCCCACCCAGCCTGGCCTGCCGTCCCCAGCAACCTCTAACCCGGCGACCGGCATGGTGCCGGGTCCGGCCCCGCTGGCCGCTGCGCCCGTCCCGGCCGCCAAAGGTCCCACCCCCATCGTGATGAGCGCCCGCATCGGGGAGCAGGAAGACCGCACGCGGGTGGTGATCGAATTGTCCGATCCGGTGAACCTGCGCGCCTTCACCCTGGCCGATCCGGACCGGGTGGTGCTGGACATGCCCGAAGTGATCTGGCGACTGGGTGCGCTGCCGCGCCCTTCCGGCTTCGGTTCCGTCAAATCCTATCGCTATGGCCTGTTCCGCAAGGGCAATTCGCGGGTGGTGATCGACCTCAACCGTCCCGTCAGCGTGGCCGACACCTTGGTGCTGCCGCCGTCGGGCGGTTTCGGCTACCGGGTGGTGATTGACCTTTTCCCCACCCAGCGCGCCACCTTCGACACCAAGGCGGGCTGGCCCGCCGATTTGAAGCGGCGCGAGACGGATGCGGAGCGCCTGGCGGCCTTGGTGGCGGCGTCCACGCCCAGCGGCCAGCCCGCGAACAGCAAGGCCAAAACCGTGATGATTGATCCGGGCCATGGCGGCATCGATTCCGGCACGGTGGGCGTCAATGGGTTGATGGAGAAGGACCTGGTGCTGGCCGAAGGCTTGAAGCTGGCGAAAACCCTGCGCGCGCGCGGCTATAATGTGCGCATGACCCGCGATGCCGATGTTTTCATTCCGCTGCCGCAGCGCGTGGCCATGGCCCGCAGCGCCAAGGCGGATCTGATGATCTCGCTGCATGCCGATTCCAGTCCGGATTCAAACGTCAGCGGGCTTTCCATCTATACGCTGAATGACGGGCGTTCCGACCGCGAGGCGGCGGCGCTGGCCAAACGCGAAAACCAGTCGGACGTGATCGCCGGCGTGGATTTGACCGACAAGAGCCCAGTGGCGCCCATCCTGATTGACCTGGCCCAACGCGACACCATCAACCGGTCTTCCCGCTTTGCCGAAGGCGCGCTGTCGCGGTTGCAGGGGACCACCGACATATTGTCGCGTTCGCCCCACCGCCAGGCCAGCCTGGCCGTGCTGGTGGCGCCTGACATTCCCGCCGTGCTGATCGAGCTGGGCTATCTCTCCAACCGGGGCGATGCCGGGCAGATGAACACCGATCCCTGGCGCGCCAGGGTGGCGGACGCCATTGCCGACGCCGTGGACCATAACTTCTCCCCCACGACCGCGTCTTCGGGAACCAGCCCCTGAAGGCAGGGTTAAATCTGGGCGGTGAGGCGTAAACGCCTCTTTTCAACCCCAAATCCGGTCTATAACTGCTTCGCCAAACGCCCCAAGGATTCCAATGCTGCGCCGCTTTCTTGTCTATGCCGGGCTTGGCCTTGCTGCACTGGGCGCGATGGGTGCGCTGGCGGGTGTTTTCTACATCTATTCGGTCACGCGCGATCTTCCCGGCGTCAAGGCGCTGCAGGATTACAACCCACCCGTCACCACCCGCGTCTATGCCGGTAACGGCACGGTCCTGGGCGAATATGCCCGCCAGCGGCGCGTCTTCATTCCCGCAACCTTCATTCCCAAGCTGGTGAAAGAGGCTTTCACCTCGGCCGAGGACCGCAATTTCTACAATCATCCGGGCATTGATCCGTCGGGCATCCTGCGCGCGGCGATCAAGGATGTTGGCCTGGTGATCCAGAGTCGCCGTCCCCAGGGTGCGTCCACGATCACGCAACAGGTGGCGCGCAATTTCCTGCTTAATTCCGACGTCAAGTTCAGCCGCAAGATCCGCGAAGCCATCCTGGCCATCCGCATCGACGCCACCTACCCGAAGGACAAGGTGCTGGAGCTGTATCTGAACGAAATCTACCTGGGCGAGAACAGCTATGGCGTGGCCGCGGCCTCGCTGAATTATTTCGGCAAGTCGGTGGACGAACTGGATATCGCCGAAGTCGCCTTCCTGGCGGCGTTGCCCAAGGGACCGGCCAATTACGATCCGCGCACCAACCATGAAGCGGCAGTGGACCGGCGCAACTGGGTGATCGGCCAGATGGCCGACAATGGCTATATCACCGACGCACAGGCCGCCGCCGCCCGCGCCGAAGGCCTCATCACCCAGACCCGCGCCATGGGCAGCCAGACCGCGGACGTGGATTACTATGTCGAGGAAGTGCGCCGTCTTCTCTATGCCAAGTATGGCAAGGATGCGCTTTACGATGGCGGCTTGCAGGTGCGCGCGTCTCTGGATACGCGGCTGCAGAACTATGCGGTTAGCGCGCTGCGCACCGGGCTGGTGCGCTTTGACCGCCGCCATGGCTGGCGCGGCGCCAAGGCCAACATTCCCATCACCGGTGACTGGCAAAAAGTGCTGGCGGGCATGCGCAACCAGTCGGGCATTGATACCTGGCGCCTGGGCGTGGTGCTGGATTATGCCGACAAGAGCCTCAAGATCGGTTTCTCCGACGCCAGCACGGCGCTGATCCCCTATGATGGCTACAAATGGGCGCGGCGCGAATTGTCGGGCGGCAATGTGGCGGGCGGCCCGTCGCGGCCACAGGATGTCGCCAAGCCCGGCGATCTTGTTTACGCCGAACCGCTGGACCCGAAAGACATTGATCCCAAGAGCGGGTCCAAGCCGGGCGATTATGGCCTGCGCCAGATTCCCGAAATCAACGGCGCCATCGTGGCCATGGATCCGCATACCGGCCGCGTGCTGGCCCTGTCGGGCGGGTTCTCCTACGCCTCCAGCCAGTTTGACCGCGCCATGCAGGCGCAGCGTCAGCCCGGTTCAGCTTTCAAGCCCTTCGTCTATGCCGCGGCCCTGGACAATGGCTATACGCCGGTCAGCAAGGTGCTGGATGCGCCCTTCGTACTGGACCAGGGACCAGGCATGGGCATCTGGCGGCCGGAAAATTTCGAGCATGAATTCCTGGGCGACACGACCTTGCGCCGCGGGCTGGAATTGTCGCGCAACGTGATGACGGTGCGGCTGGCGCACGATCTGGGCATGGACAAGGTGGTGCCGTATCCGGTGCGCTTTGGCGTCTATGACAAGTTGCCCACCTTGCTGGCGAATTCGCTGGGATCGTATGAAACCACGCTTCTCAAACTGGTCACCGGCTATTCCGAATTCGTCAATGGCGGCAAGAAGGTCGAACCATCGCTGATTGACCGTATCCAGGATCGCAATGGCCGCACCATCTGGCGGCACGACACGCGCAACTGCGAAGGCTGTGACGATGGCGACTGGAAGGGGCAGCAGGAACCGCTGCTGTCCGATGCACGCCCGCAAGTCATTGACCCGCGCACGGCCTACCAGATCGTCTCCATGCTGGAAGGCGTGGTCCAGCGCGGTACCGGCCAATCCGTCAAGGCGGTGGGCAAGCCACTGGCGGGCAAGACCGGCACATCCAGCGAAGCGCGCGATACCTGGTTCATCGGCTTCTCGCCCGATCTGGCGGCGGGCGTATTTGTGGGTTTCGACAATCCGCGCAGCCTGGGCCCGCATGAACAGGGCGCCACGGCGGCGGCCCCCATCTTCC
Source organism: Alphaproteobacteria bacterium (assembly GCA_947465395.1). Lineage (GTDB taxonomy): Bacteria > Pseudomonadota > Alphaproteobacteria > Micropepsales > Micropepsaceae > Rhizomicrobium. The sequence continues at coordinate 12,212 of CANIAL010000003.1, forward strand.
GTGATTTCATGAAGGGTGCGCTGGCCGATGCGCCGCCCACGCCTTTCCGTGTCGCGCCCGGCATCGAGCAAATCCCGATTGACTGGCGCAGCGGGCAAGTCGTGGCCGCCGGAACGCCCGGCGCCATCCTGGAGGCCTTCAAGGCCGGCACAGCGCCCGGCGAAGCCAACGCCCCAGGCGCGATGGTCAATGCGGATGAAAATTCTGGCGTCACAACCGTTTCGGGCGCGCCGTCAACGCCGCTGCGCACCCAATCGCCCGGATCTGTCAGTGAAGGCACGGGCGGGCTTTACTGATGCGTCCCGAAATCCAGCGCGCCGTCGAAGAGACCAGGCAGGCCATCGCCCTGCTGAGGAGGCATCTTTGACTGGGACAAATCGCTGCGCCGCCTGGACGAACTGAACGCCAAGGCCGAAGACCCTGCCATCTGGAACGATCCCGCCGCCGCGCAAAAACTGATGCGCGAGCGCCAGAAGCTGGACAGCGGCTTGGGCGGCGTCCGCGCGCTTGAGAATGAGTTGGCCGATTCCACCGGCCTGATGGAAATGGCGGAGGCGGAGAATGACGCCGCCATGGTGACCGATGCCGAAAAAGCCATCATGGGCCTGGCAGCACGCGCCGAAAAACAGCGCCTGCAATCCATGCTGTCGGGGGAAGCCGACGGCAATGACGCCTATGTGGAAATCCATGCGGGCGCGGGCGGCACCGAAAGCCAGGATTGGGCGGGCATGCTGTTTCGCATGTACCAGCGCTGGGGCGAGGCCCATGACTATAAATTGCAGTTGATCGAGGAAAGCGAAGGCGAGGGCGGCGGGCTGAAATCGGCCACGCTGCGCTTCAATGGCGACAATGCCTATGGCTGGCTGAAGACCGAGGCGGGTGTGCATAGGCTGGTGCGCATTTCGCCTTTCGATTCCAATGCCCGGCGGCACACATCTTTTTCGAGTGTTACCGTCTATCCGGTGATTGACCAGTCCATCAATATTGATATCGCTGAAAAGGATGTCCGCATTGACGTGTATCGCGCATCCGGTGCGGGCGGTCAGCATGTCAACAAAACTGAAAGTGCCGTGCGCATCACGCATCTGCCCACCGGCATTGCGGTCGCCTGCCAGACCGAGCGTTCCCAGCACCAGAACCGCGCCTATTGCTGGGACATGCTGAAGGCCAAGCTTTACGAAATCGAATTGCAGAAGAAGAAGGACGAGACCGGCGCCTTTGTGGGCGAGAAGGCGGAGATCGGCTGGGGCCACCAGATACGCTCTTACGTGTTGCAGCCCTATCAGCTGGTGAAGGATCTGCGCACGGGCGTGGAAAGCCGCATTCCCCAGGACGTGCTGGATGGCGAACTGGACCCCTTCATGGCCGCCGCGCTGGCGCAGGCCGTCGGTGGCAAGCCCAAGGAAAAAATCGAAGACCTGGAGTAAAAGGGCCGGGAAAGGATTTCCGCCCTTTTTTCTAGGCGCCGCCTAGTCGCAGCCTGTGCAGGATTTCAGCAACAGCTCTTTCGGCTGCTTCCACCGCACCGGCAAGATACCCCGGCACTGTCGAACTGGTTTCGCTGCCCGCCAGCACCAGGCGCTCCCGCCATGGCCCGGTGACCCATGCCCGGCCATCCGGCACGATGTGATTGCCCAGCGCGGCATCGGCGGGAACAGCGGTAAGCGGGTCGGAAGCCCAATCCTTGAACAGCGTTGCGCGTGGCGTGCGCGCTTCTTTCCCGAAAATGCGCGCCAGCTGGTCAAGGCAGGCAGCAACCAAAGCCGCTTCGCCCAAAGCGGCGCGCTGCGCGGCGCCAACGCCCAGAAATCCGAAAATCGCGGCGGCGCCTGAAGCCGTGGTCGCGTCATGTATCTCGGTCATCGGGCCGACCATGCTTTGCGCCGCGCCAGACAGGCCCGCCTCGCGCCAGAAGGACCTGTCATAAAGCGCGAAGAATTTGGCGTGTGGCGCCATCCAGGTTGGCGTGTCGCGCCAGCGGCGCAAGACGACTTTATCAAGGGCAGGCGTGAAGGATATGGTTGCTTCCAGCAGCCGGGGCGGCAAGGCGGCGATCACCTGGTCGGCCATGATTTTCTCCGGCCCACCATCCGTCCGCGCCACTGTCAGGGCAACGCCATCGCCATCCAGTGACATGGCCGTCACGCGCGCGTTCATGAACAGGCGGCGGGACGGAATGACATGGGCGAGCGTTTGCGTCAGCATGGCCGTGCCGCCGGCAAGCCGCATGGATTGCGGTTCTTGTTCCATGGCGCGATAGCGCTGTGCGGGTTCCTGTTGCATCCGCTCAAACATGACATCGCCATGGGCGTTCTGCGGAAAGACGGCCAGGCCCAGTTCGGCGACAAGGGCGCTCATCGCAGGCTGCGTGGCGGGCCAAAACCAGGATGGGCCAAGATCAAAACCGTCATGGCCGGGCTTTGCGTCATCGCCGGCCGACAATATGCGACCGCCGATACGGTCCCGCGCTTCCAGCAAAACAAAGTCGGCGCCGCCCGCTTCCAGCAGGCGGCCCGCGCAAAGGCCGGCAAGTCCGGCGCCGACAACCACGACCTGGTTTTGCACTAGACCGCCTTTTTGCCGTCTGGGGAATCTTCGAACGCACAAATCTTGCGATGCATCAGGGGCGCCAGCTTGTACCAGACGCGCGCGCCGCCCGGCCCGGTCAGCGCGTGGAAATCCTGGCCCGGTGGCAAACGCATCCAGGAAAGAGGGCCGAGCATGTCCTGGCTTTCCTCAAACGACCCGGCCAGAAGCAAAAGCTCCAATCCTTCAGGGTTGGGTATTTCCACGGGCGCACCGGCGCGCCATTCCTCGATCATCACGCGCTCATCCGCGCCTTCAAAGAGAAGCGCCGACGACAGGACACCAGGGCGCAGCGCGGCGAGCTTGCCTTCGCCTGGCCGGCACGTGACCGGTTCCCTGTCGTCCTGCCGGAATTGCCACAACTTCACGAAGATGGTGCAGCCCTCTGCGCTTTTCGGCGCGTGTCCCGTGCCGGGCGGATTGCGAACATAGGTGCCGGCGGGAAAGTCCCCGGTTTCGTCCTGGAAGACGCCCTCCAGGACCAGGAATTCTTCGCCGCCCGGATGCCCGTGACGGGCGAAATGGCTGCCTGCCGCGTATCGAACGATTGAGGTGGCGCGGGCCTTCTCTTCGCCTATGCGGAACAGCATGCGCCGTTCCACACCGATTGAAGGACTTGGGCTCCAGTCCAGGGATGCCGCATGAACCAGGGCGCGGGCGGCAAAATCATCGTTCAACAGCATGACAGGTCACTCTGCTCCATCTTGCTGAAGCGGTTGAGCGCAGCGAGACAATGGGCTGGAGAGGGGGCTGATGCTATGTGGCGCTGGTGGCCGGCGCCAAGGGGGCAAGACCCGCCAGGCCGGTGCGCGCGTTGGACGGCGCGGGCGTGCTGACTATCTGCGGCGCGGCGGTAACCGGGGCAGGGCGGCGCGCTTCGACGGGATCGCCCAGCGGATTGTCGGAATGGCGGCAATTGCCTTCGAAGAAAGCGCCCGCTTCCACCGCAAAGGCTTCGTGCAGGATATCGCCTTCGACATGGCTGGTGGCGCTGAGCTGCACCTTGCGGGCGCGGATGCGGCCGATCACCTTGCCGCGCACGGTGACGTCATCGGCCAGGATCTCGCCATGCACTTCGGCTTTCTCGCCGATCACAAGGCCATGGCTGCGGACATCGCCGTCCACGCGGCCGTCAATCTGCACATCGCCGGTCGAAGTCAGCGTGCCGGTCACGACCAGATCGGCGCTGATGATGGAGGGAACGCCGGCGCGCGCGGCCTTGCGGGGCGCAGCCGCCAGGGCATTCATGCTGCTGGCGGGCGCTGCGGGCGGTGTGTCTTTGCCTCGGCTAGAAAACATGGCGGCCTGCCTCGATGAACTTGCTGGGGTTGCGCACGATATTATCATACCAGACTTCGTAATGAACATGCGCGCCGGTGCTGCGCCCGGTGGAACCCACGCGCCCGATATTCATGCCCTTGCCCACCAGAGTTCCCACGCGGGCCGTGATCGCCGACAGATGGCCATAGCGCGTATGCAACCCCATGCCATGGTCGATTTCCACCATATTGCCGTAGCCGCCGCGATTACCTGCGAAAATGACCGTTCCAGCGGCCGTGGCGCGAACCGGCGCGCCCCAGGGACCGGCGAAATCCAGGCCGGAATGGAAGGCATAGCGGTGCGTGAACGGGTCCAGGCGCGAGCCAAAGCCGCTCGAACGGTCAAAGCCTGCGCCAGAGACGGGCAAGTTGAGCGGAATATGATCAACCTGTGATGACAGTCCGTTGAGTTCCTGCAGCATGGCCGAGGCCTTGAGATAAGCACTGTTGAAGCCGGGATCGGTCAGGCCGGCCACCTGGACTTGGTCCAGCGGTATCTCGGGGCCGCCCATGGCTTGTTGGCCCCTGCGGCCCAACTGGTCGGGGTTGAGGCCGGTGCGGCGCACCAGCGTCTTCAATGCGCCCACTTCGCCGTCCAGCGCCGTGCCGGTTGCCGCCATCAGCGCGCTTTCCGATTTGCCCAGGTCCTGGAGACGCGCGGTCTGGGCCGCCAGCGCGCGCAGGGCCGGATGCTGGGCCGTGGCGGCGGAAACATGCAGCGGCGCGGGCGCGGTCCTGGCGAAAATACCCGCCGCGAAATTCTGGATGCGCTGGAACATGCCGCCCATCATGCCGGGCCTGGCTGGGGCTGTGGCGATGGGCTTGCCCGTGCGGGGCTGGGGCTGGGCCGGTCCCGGAAGCACGGTCAGCGAACTGCCGCCAATGTCTTCGCCCTCATCGGCGGCTGTGTCCGTAACGCCGGGCGGCGTGGCTGCGCCGATACTGTCCGAGGCCGCGCCCGTATCCATCGGCATGTTCATGGCCGTGGCCGTCATGGGCGCGTGACCGGCAACTTGCGTTTCCACCTGTGCTTTGCGCTTCAGGAATGTGACGATCACATTCTGCTTGGTCTGGATCTCGTCGGCGGTGGCCTTGAACTTGTCTTCGGCCCCAACCAGCGCGCCGTTCAGTTCGTCATAGGAAATCTGCAAATCCGCCAGCCGGTTTTCATAGGCTGACTGCATCTGCTGGAAACGATGATCCTTGGCGGTGATGATGCGGTCCTTGAAGATCACATTGACGGTGGCGAACGCCATCCAGCCCAGGAAAATCAGGGTCAGGCCTGCCAGCGTCGCCTGCAGCGAAGGGCCGAAGGTGAAGAACTGCACGCGCCCGTCGCTGCGGATGTAGATCTGCCGCTCGGGAAAAGTCTGGTGCAGCCACGCCCAGATGCGTTCCAGATAAGTTGCCGCCATCGGCGATTGATCCCCAGGCTGGCCGGGCTTGCCCATGCCGATGCCGCCACCGGGGGGCATATCACCCGCCGGGCTTTTGCCGATCAAGCGGCGATGCCAGAAAAAGGATTTCGCGGTTAACCGCGGCCCGAAATGGCGCTTGGCGATTTTGTTTTTTATTGGGCTTTTCATAGGGCTTTGGCTGCTTCCAGCACATCGTTAATGTGACCGGGCACTTTAACCTTGTGCCAGGCCGCCGCGATGACGCCTTTGGCGTTGACCAGAAACGTGGCCCGCTCCATCCCCATATACTTGCGGCCATACATGCTTTTCTGAACCCAGACGCCCCAGGCCTTGGCCATCTCGGTTTCCGGGTCCGAGCCCAGTGCGATCTTGAGCTTGTACTTGGCGCGGAATTTTTCGTGGCTCTGGATACTGTCCTTGGAGACGCCCAGCACGGTGACGCCCAGCCTGGCGAATTTGGCGGCGGCGGCGGTGAAATCCAGCGCCTCTTTGGTGCAGCCGGATGTGTCGTCCTTGGGATAAAAATAAACCACGAAAGGACTACCCTTCAGACCGGACAGGGAGACGGTCTGGCCGCCATCGGTGGCGAGCTTGAAGCTGGGGGCCTTATCACCAACGGATAAGCCCGCCTCTAAACCCTCAGAAGCCATGCCCGAATGCCCGCAAAACGCCGCCAGCCTTTAGCCTAAAAGGCCGGGGGGTGCGAGGGCAACGCAAAATTCTATACAAGTTGCTGGACTATTTGCCCTTTTTTGGCCCATCAGATGCGTTATCGCTAGGGATGGAACTCGGATTGCGCCCTTGAAGCTGCCCTTTGCCAATTATGTGAAGGCCCATCACATCAGCCACGCGGCCCTGTCCGTGGGCGCGGTGGTGGCGGCGCTTGTGTTTTTCGTGGCGGGCGCGGGCATCCGCTTGCTGATCGGGCCGGTGTCGCTGGGGCCGCTGCAATCCACCCTGGCGGGCGCCATCCAGGGCGCGCTGCCGGGCATCAGCCTGCAATATGACGAAGCCGCCATCGAATGGAGCCGCGACCGGGGGCGCATCAACCTGGTCGTTCTGGGCGCACGCATGTTCGACGACAAGGGCCACATCGTGGCGCGTGCGCCGAAGGCCGACATTGACCTTGCGGCGGCTCCCTTTCTGCATGGCGACATCGTGGTGCAGCGCATCACCCTGGTGGGCGTGCAGCTTGGCCTGGTGCACATGAAGGATGGCGGCGTGCGCCTGGGCGTGGTGGGCGATGGCGGCACCGAGGACATCATCACCAAGCTCAACACCATCATTGATGCCAAGGGCCCGTCATCGTTGAAAAGCTTTGCGGTGCGCAATGCGCGCCTGACATTGGCTGATGAATCCACCGGGCTGAACATTCTGGCGCCGCGCGCTGCGCTGATCCTGACGGCGCGGAAAGACGGCATTGCCACGCAACTGGACGCCGATGTGTCCGTTTCGGGGCGGCCCGCGCACATCAAGGCCAGCATGGTGCTGCCGCCGGTGCGTGGCCCCATTGACGTGGACGCCACGGTGACCGGTCTGGATTTGCGCGGGTTGGGCGCCAATGCGGCCATGTTCCGGGCGCTGAAATCCATCGCATTGTCGGTTGATGTCACGGCCAATTTCACCATGGCGCCCGGCGCGCGGCTGACGCGGGCCGTGTTCGACCTGTCCGCCAGCGGGGCGCTGCCGGTGGCGTCCATGAAGGACAAGGCCGTGCATGTGCAGAAACTGTCGCTGCATGGCGCCTATGACGGTGCCAGGCGGCATCTCAGCCTGGTGGACGGAAGCCTGGATGCGCGCGAAGCATCCGCGAAATTCACCGCCGGCGCGGACTTTGCCTTTGACGCAGCGGATGTGCTGCAACGCATTACGGGCAGTTTCGCGGCCAGCAAGATCGCCCTCAACATGCCGGGCTTCACGGCGGAGGCCATGACCCTGCAATCGGTGCAGGCCGAGGCCCAATATAAAGTGGCCGAGCATCAGCTTGAGATCGGCAAGCTGGCAGTCATCGCGCCCGCGCTGAATCTGCAGGCCAGCGGCATGGTGACATTGCCGCCGCCGGGGCAGGCACCGGCGCAATCGCCCGCCATTGCCGTGTCGGGCCGGTTGGCGGCGTTGCCGGTACGCACCTTGCTGCATTATTGGCCGCTGGCAGTGCAGGAGGCTCCGCGCGAATGGATTGCGTCCAGCATTTTTGCAGGCGAAATCGGCCCGCTGGTTTTCGAGACCCATTTTGCGGCCGGCGACCTGGACCAGGCGGCACTGCCCGAAAACAGCCTGAAGCTCACCTTCGCCATGAATGGCGTGGAAGCCAGCTATGTGGATGGCCTTACCCATGCCACGGGGCTGGTGGGCACCGGCATCCTGACCGGCGACACCTTCGCCGCCAATTTTGATCGCGGCAATGTCGGCGCCATCACCATCACCCAGGGCAGGGGGGTGATCCCCAACCTGCATCAGACCGGAACAATCGGGCAGATCAACCTGCATGCCGATGGTCAGATGGGCGACATCATGACGTTGATCGACATGAAGCCGCTGAATTATCCCACCCGCTTTGGCGTGGACCCCAAGACCACGCGCGGTCAGGCCAGCGCGGATCTGGCCTTCAAGGTGCCCATGCTGCACGATCTCAGCGTAGATGCAGTGGGCATTTCGGTGAAGGCGGCGGTCAGCGATTTTGCCGTCACCCTGGGAAAAGCCACGCGCATCACCAATGGCGCGGTCAATTTCGACATAGACAATAGCCGCCTGCACCAGACCGGCACCGTGATGCTGGCCGATGCGCGGCTGGCGGTGGACTGGACCGAGGATTTCAAGACCACCCAGCCCATCACCACGCGCCTGAACGTGAAAGGCCCGCTGACGCAGAATGCGCGGGCGATGCTGAACATCGGCCTTACCACCATCCTGACCGGCGTCATTCCCATGAGCGCGGATATCCAGGGCAATCGCGGCCGGCTGCGCACGGTGGATGCGGCGATAGACCTGACCCAGGCCACCATCGCCGTTCCGATCCTGAATCTGGGCAAGCCAAGCGGCACCAGCGCCACGGGCCGGGTGCTGGTCAATTTCGCGGCGGGTGACTTGATCGCGGACGAAACCATCCGCATCACCGGCCCCAATCTCAGCGCCAATGGCCGGGCCACCTTTGACGCCAAGGGGCAATTCCAGCAGATGAATTTCCCGTCCGTGAAGATGGGCGCGGTGAATGATTTGTCATTCGTGCTGACCCACAGCGCGGCGGGCGATGACTATGTGCTGCGGGGCCGTTCGTTGGACGGCTCCTTCATTGGCCGCAATGGCAGCGCCGAAGCGCCGGGCCGAAACGCCAGCGCGCGCCCCGCCAGCGAAGAGGAAATGGCGGGGCCGTTTCATATCGATGCCAGGCTGGACCGGCTGGCCATGCGCGACGGCGTGGCGATCGCGCCATTCAATCTGGATTTGTCGGGCGTTGGCAGCCGCCCCGGCACGCTGACGCTGGCGGGCACGCTGGTCTCCAACGTGCCGGGGGCAAAACCGGCCAGCATCACCGGCGGCATTGACGAAGTGGGCGGCGTCCGCAAGCTCACCATCAAGGCCGCCGATGCGGGCGTGCTGATGCGCGGGTTGTTTGCCTTTGAAAGCATGCGCGGCGGAATGCTGACCCTGAACGCCAGCCTGCCGGGCCGCGCCACCGATGCGGCCTCGCCGGGCAATGTGCCGGATTATACGGGGCTTCTGACCATCGAGAATTTCGGCATGGTCAATCAACCCTTGCTGACGCGGCTGTTCTCGGCCGGCTCGCTCACCGGCGTGGGCGATTTGATGGGCAGCGACGGCATCTCGCTGGAGATGCTGCGGATGCCCTTCAGCTCCAAGAATAATGTCATCAGCGTGGACGATGCGCGCGCGCGCGGCCGCGCCATCGGCGCCACCGCCGATGGCTATATTGACCGGCCCAAGAACCAGCTGGCGCTGAAAGGTTCGCTGGTGCCGGCCTATGGATTGAATTCATTCCTGGGCAATGTGCCGGTGCTGGGCGATCTGCTGGTGTCCAAGCAGGGCGAAGGCGTGTTCGGCATCACCTATTCGGCCACCGGCAATGCCGACCAGCCCGAGATCAGCGTCAATCCCTTGTCTGTGCTGACACCGGGCATATTGCGCCGGATATTCGAGGGGCATATCCCCAACGCCTCGAATGCGCCTTCCAATGCGGTCGCTCCGCCTCGTGGCGACGCTCCGGGAACCAATGCCGAGGCGAAGGCAATTGAGAAGCCGACGGCAGCGCCTAACTAGGCTTCACCAGCACGTGTTTTTTCTTGCCGCTGGACAGTTTCAGCACGCCGTCCTGCAACGCTGATACATCCACCATCAGTTTTGGATCGCTCACGGCGGTATCGTTCAGTTTCAGGCCATTGTTGGCGATCAGTTTTCGCGCTTCGGAATTGGACGCGGCCAGCCCCGCCGCCACGGCCAGGTTCAGAATGCCGTCGGGCAGCCTGGCGCTGATGGTGGGCAATCCTTCTGCTGAGACACCGTCTTCAAAGGCCAATTTTGCTGTCACCCGCGCTGCGATTGCGTGGGCATCGCCGTGTAGAATTCGTGTTGCTTCTGTAGCCAGTTTTTCCTTGGCATCATTTATTTCTGCGCCCTGAAGTTTTTCCAGCCGCCCGATTTCCGTTTCCGGCATGTCGGTGAAAAGGCGCAGGAAGCGGCCCACATCGCCGTCTTCGGTATTGCGCCAGAATTGCCAATAGTCATAGGAGCTGACCCGGTCCTTGTTCAGCCACACCGCGCCCGCCGCCGTCTTGCCCATCTTGGCGCCGGAGGCGGTGGTGAGAAGCGGCGTGGTCAGCCCGAACAACTGCACCTGGGCCATGCGGCGGCCCAGCTCGATGCCCGAGACCACATTGCCCCACTGGTCCGAACCGCTGGACTGCAGCTTGCAGCCATAGCGCTTGTTCAGTTCCACAAAGTCATAGGCCTGCATGATGGAATAATTGAATTCCAGGAAAGACAGCGGCTGTTCCCGGTCCAGGCGCAATTTCACGCTGTCCATGGTCAGCATGCGGTTGACGGAAAAATGCCGCCCGACATCGCGCAGGAAGGGAATGTAATCCAGCTTGTCCAGCCATTCGGCATTGTCCACCAGCAGCGCGTCGCTGGGGCCGTCGCCGAATGTCAAAAGATGCTTCACGCCGGACAGGATGGATTGCTTGTTGGCTTCGATCTGTTCGGCCGTCAGCAACTGGCGGGTTTCGTCCTTGCCGGATGGATCGCCCGCCTTGGTGGTGCCGCCGCCCATCAGGAGAATGGGCTTGTGGCCCGCCTGTTGCAGGCGGCGCAGGGTCATCAACTGCACCAGGCTGCCCACATGCAGGCTGTCGGCGGTGCAGTCAAAGCCGATATAGGCGGTGACGCGTTCCCTGGCGAACAGCGCGTCCAGTTCGGCTGGTCCCGAACAGTCGTAATAGGCCCCGCGCGCCACAAAGGTGCGGAGAAACTCGGACTGGAATTGTGGGGCGGCGGGCATGCTATAGACTCGTCTGTTAAGGCATGGGCAATACCATAAATGTCGGAAATTCTGAAAGTCATCGGCTTGATGAGCGGCACCTCGCTGGACGGCGTGGATGCCGCCCTGATTGAGACGGATGGCGTGGACATTGTCCGCCCCCTGGGCAGCCTGACCATTCCCTATTCGCCGGAAACGCGGGCCTTGCTGCGCGCCGCGCTGGAGGAGGCGCGGGGCGTGGCCGAAGGCGCGCCTGTGCCCCATGCCATCCGTGATGCCGAGCGGCATCTGACGGACGCCCATGCCGAAGCAGTGAAGGCGCTGCTGAAAAAAGCCGGCATGGCGGAGGGCGAGGTCAATCTGGTGGGCTTTCACGGCCAGACCATCCTGCACCGCCCGGAACGGCGCTGGACGTGGCAGATCGGCGATGGCGCCGCCTTGGCGCGCATGACCGGCATTGACGTGGTCAATGATTTTCGCAGCGCGGACGTGAAGGCGGGCGGGCAGGGCGCGCCGTTGGTGCCGCTTTATCACGCGGCGCTGGCGCGCAATACGCCGCTGGCCCGGCCGCTGGCGGTGGTGAATATCGGCGGCGTCGCCAATGTCACGTATATCAATGGCGATTACGTGCTGGCCTTTGATACCGGGCCAGGCAATGCGCCCATTGACGACTGGATGCATCGCCATACGGCGGTGCCGGTGGACCGGAATGGCGACTTTGCCCGCACGGGCAAGGTCAATGATGCGGCGCTGGATGCCATGCTGGCCAATCCGTTCTTTGACCGCGTGCCACCCAAATCGCTGGACCGACTGGATTTCGGCACCGCAGCGGTGGAGTCGCTGTCGCCGGAAGATGGCGCCGCCACATTGACCGCGTTCACGGCGGCCTCCGTCGCCCGGGCGCGTGAGCATTTCCCCGAACCCGCCGCGACCTGGATCATCTGCGGCGGCGGCCGGCACAACACCACCCTGATGGACATGCTGCGGGCGCGCATCAACGCCCAGCTGCTGAAGGCGGAAGGCGCGCGCTGGGACGGCGATGCGCTGGAAGCCGAAGCCTTTGCCTATCTGGCGGCGCGATCCGTCAAAGGCTTGCCGCTGTCATTGCCGACAACAACCGGCGTGGCGCAAGCCATGACCGGCGGGAAGTTTCACAAGGCTTAGGAAAACTCAGACCAGCCTCCCCTGCGCGTGCGAAGCACGCTGGCGGGGGGGTGGTTTCAGCGTGCGAAGGCGACCTCTTGGGAGCCGAGCGGAAGCTGAAACCGGAGGGGCTAAAAATCAGCGCCCTTCGCGCGGCTTGCTCATCATGTTGGAGACATAGTTCTTCACCGTCTCCACCACATCGGCTTCATGCTTGTCGAAGAAGTGGTTGGCGCCGTCGATCTTGTCATAGGTGATCTTGATGCCCTTCTGGGCGGTCAGCCGGTCCACCAGCTTCTGTACATCGGCTTCCGGCACGACATTGTCCTTGGTGCCATGCACGATCAGGCCCGATGCGGGGCAGGGCGCCAGGAATGCAAAGTCATACATGCTGGCGGGCGGGGCGATGGAGACAAAGCCGGTGATTTCCGGCCGGCGCATCAGAAGCTGCATGCCGATCCAGGCGCCGAAACTGATGCCGCAGACCCAGACATTCGACGGGTTGGGATAAAGCGTGTTCATCCAGTCCAGCACCGCTGCGGCGTCGGACAATTCGCCCGAGCCATTGTCGAAGCTGCCCTGGCTGCGGCCCACGCCGCGGAAATTGAAGCGCACGGTGGTGCAGCCCAAGCCGTGGAACATGTGAAACAGGTCATAGACCAGCGGATTGTTCATGGTGCCGCCGAACTGGGGATGCGGATGCAGCACCAGCGCCATGGGCGCGCCGGCAGCTTTCTGGCGCTGGTAGCGCGCCTCGATCCGTCCTGCGGAGCCGGGAAGAATGATATCAGGCATGGAAAAAGGCTCCCCGGGCGTCATGGCTGTATTGCAGAGCGCCAAAGTCGGCTATTTGGGGCCGTGCATCCATCATATTATTGTTGTTTTTCAACAGGTTGGTTAACAGTAACGGAGGTTCAGGCGAATACTTGACCAGCATTGTCGGGAAATCTATATCCACCCGGCACAGGAACAGGGCGAAAACCTCGGGCAGGCCGGGCTTCTTACACCAAGGAGCCATGGCAGCCCAAGGAAAAACGCCGCCATTGAGGGAGTTTGGGATGCGGCTGAGCACCAAGGGACGGTATGCGGTGATGGCGATGGCCGACCTGGCCAGCCGCACCGCCGAAGCAAAGCCCGTGGCCCTGGCCGATATCGCCCAGCGCCAGGATATTTCCTTGTCCTACCTGGAACAGTTGTTCGCCAAGCTGCGCCGCGGCGGGCTGGTTACCAGCGTGCGCGGCCCCGGCGGCGGCTATCGCCTGTCGCGGCCTTCGGGCGAACTGCGCATTGCGGACATCATCGTTGCGGTGGACGAACCCATCGCCGCCACACGCTGCAAGACCGGCAGTGCCACGGGCTGCACCAAGTCGGGCGCGCGCTGCGTCACCCATGACCTGTGGGAAGAGCTGGGCCAGCAGATTCATGTCTTCCTGTCGTCCGTGTCCCTGGCCGATGTAGTCGAAAAGCGGGTGCTGGGCCGGGCAAAGCCCTGCAATGACCGCGAAGCCGCCAAGTTTGAAGTCGCCTGACATGCATTATTGCGACCACAATGCCACCGCGCCCATCCGGCCCGAAAGCCGGGACGCGATTATGGCTGCGCTGACCATCGGCGGCAATCCGTCGTCGGTGCATGCGCGTGGCCGCGCGGCCCGCGCCGTCATGGATGGCGCACGCGAAGCAGTGGCGCGGCTGACCAATGCCAAGGCAGACAATGTGATCGTGACCAGCGGCGCCACCGAATCCAACTGCACGGCGTTGTGGGGCGCGGTGGAAGCCGGTGGCGTCACGCGTCTTCTCGTGTCCGCTATCGAACATCCTTCTGTTTTGAAACCTGCGCGCGAAATCGCCGAGCGGATACCGGGCGTGAATTTGACCATCCTGCCGGTGACGGCGGAAGGCGTGCTGGATTTGAATGCGCTGCGTGATGCCTTGACCGGCGAGGGCAAGACGCTGGTGGCCGTGATGGCGGCCAACAATGAAACCGGCGTCATCCAGCCAGTGACGGAAATTTCGCGTATCTGCCGCGCCGCCAATGCGCTGCTGCTGGTGGATGCGGTGACGGCGGCGGGCAAGATCGCGCTGGACGCGACGCTCTGCGATTACATGACATTGTCGGCGCACAAACTGGGCGGGCCGCAGGGCGCGGGCGCCTTGATTGTCGCCGATGGCGCGCCGCTGAACCCGTTGATCACGGGCGGCGGCCAGCAAAAGGGCCGCCGTGCAGGCACTGAGAATCTTTCCGGCGCCGCCGGCATGGGCGCTGCCGCAGCCGCCGTGATGGCGGCCAATGCCGACAATGGCGAAGAACATGCCCGCATTTTGGGCGTGCGTGATGATTTCGAAGCGGCGCTGAAACAGGCGCTGCCGGATGCGCGCATCATGGGCGCGGGCGCGCAGCGGCTCTGCAACACATCCTGTGTCTGCCTGCCCGGCCTTGAGAACATCGTGATCGCGCTGGACCTGGATGGCGTATGTGTCAGTTCTGGTTCTTCCTGTTCTTCGGGCAAGATCACGCCCTCGCATGCCCTGACCGCCATGGGCATGCCTGCGGAATACGCCGCCGCCAGCATTCGCGTCAGCTTTGGCTGGGATTCCACCGCCGCCGATGCCGATGCCGTTGTGCAATCGCTTGTCCGTCTTCATGCCCGCGCCAAGTCGCGCGTGGCCGCGTAAAGGATCGCCATGTCATCCGCCGCTGCAGAGACAAAAAGCCAGGTCGCCGCCATCGGCGAGAAGTACAAATACGGCTTTGTCACCGACATCGAAATGGAACGCGCGCCCAAGGGCCTCAGCGCGGATACCGTTCGCTATGTCTCGGCCAAGAAGAACGAGCCGGAATGGATGCTGGAATGGCGCCTGGGTGCGTTCAAGCGCTGGGGCGAGATGAAAGAGCCAAGCTGGGCGCGGGTGCATTATCCCAAGATCGATTACCAGGCCGCGTATTATTACGCCGCGCCCAAGAACACGCCGCTGAAGCAATCCCTGGACGAGGTGGACCCCAAGCTGCTGGAAACCTACAAGAAGCTGGGCATTCCGCTATCGGAACAGATGGCGCTGGCGGGCGTGGCGGTGGATGCGGTGTTCGACAGCGTTTCGGTCGCCACCACCTTCAAGGACAAGCTGAACGAGGCGGGCGTGATCTTCTGCCCGATTTCGGAAGCCATCCGCGATTATCCCGAGATGGTGAAGCAGTATCTGGGCACGGTGGTGCCGGTGACGGACAATTTCTTCGCCACCCTGAATGCCGCCGTGTTTTCGGACGGCACCTTTGTCTATGTGCCCAAGGGCGTGCGTTGCCCCATGGAGCTGTCCACCTATTTTCGCATCAATGCCAGCGAGACGGGCCAGTTCGAACGCACATTGATCATCGCCGACGAAGGTTCATACGTATCGTACCTGGAAGGCTGCACCGCCCCCAAGCGCGACGAGAACCAGCTTCATGCCGCGGTGGTGGAGTTGATCGCGCTGGAAGGCGCGGAGATCAAATACTCCACCGTGCAGAACTGGTATCCGGGCGACGAGAATGGCCTGGGCGGTATTTTCAATTTTGTCACCAAGCGTGGCGACTGCCGCGGCGCACGTTCAAAAATATCTTGGACGCAGGTGGAAACCGGCTCCGCCATCACCTGGAAATATCCGTCCTGCATCCTGCGCGGTGACGGCAGCGTGGGCGAGTTCTATTCCATCGCCATCGCCAACCATTACCAGCAGGCCGATACCGGCACCAAGATGATCCATATTGGCAAGAACACGCGTTCGCGCATCATTTCCAAGGGCATCAGCGCAGGAAAAGCGCACAACACCTATCGCGGGCTGGTCAGTGTGCTGGGCAAGGCGGAAAACGCCCGCAACTTCACGCAATGCGACTCGTTGCTGATCGGCAAGGAATGCGGCGCCCACACCGTGCCCTATATCGAAAGTCGCAATCCATCCGCGCGGATCGAGCATGAAGCGACCACATCCAAGATCGCCGAAGACCAGCTCTTCTATTGCCTGCAACGCGGGCTGGGCCAGGAAGAAGCGGTGGCGCTGATCGTCAATGGTTTCTGCAAGGAAGTCTTGCAGCAGCTTCCCATGGAATTCGCGGTGGAAGCGCAAAAGCTGGTTGGTATTTCGCTGGAAGGCAGTGTTGGCTGATATGTTGGAAATCAAGAATCTTCATGTGCGCGTGGGCGACAAGGACATCCTTAAGGGATTGAACCTGACCGTTGGCGCGGGCCAGGTGCATGCCATCATGGGGCCAAACGGCTCCGGCAAGTCCACGCTGTCTTACGTGCTGGCGGGCCGCGCCGGTTACGACGTCACCGACGGCGCCATTCTTTACAACGGCGAGAACCTTGTGGGCATGCCGCCGGAAGAACGCGCCGCCAAGGGCGTCTTCCTGGCGATGCAGTATCCGGTGGAGATTCCGGGCGTCACCACCATGATGTTCCTGAAAAGCGCGCTGAACGCGCTGGCGCGTGCGCGCGGGCAAAGCGAGATGGACGCCATCGCCGTCCTGAAAGCCGTGCGCAAGAAGGCCGCGACGCTCAATGTGAGCGAGGAAATGCTCAAGCGCGCCTTGAATGTGGGTTTTTCCGGCGGCGAGAAGAAGCGGCTGGAGATTCTCCAGATGGCTCTGTTTGAGCCGAAGCTGGCGATCCTGGATGAAACCGATTCCGGCCTGGACATTGACGCGCTGAAGCTGGTGGCCGAAGGCGTCAACAGCCTGCGCAGCCCCGAACGCGCCATGCTGGTGATCACCCATTACCAGCGCCTGCTGGATTACATCGTGCCCGACCGGGTTCATGTGCTGTCGAATGGCCGCATCATCAAGGAAGGCGGCAAGGAACTGGCGCTGGAACTGGAAGCCAAGGGTTACGAACAGATTGTAAAGGATGCGGCATGACGGCGCTTCCAACCCGCCGTGTTGAGGAATGGAAATATTCCGACCTGGCGCGGGCGCTGGGCGATGCCGGCTTTGGCGACGGCGCGGCAAAGGCTGTTGCTACGGCGCCGGACGGTGTTGAAATCGTTTCCCTGGAAAATGGCAACCGTCCCGCCTGGGTGGCGCAGCATTACGGCAAGTTGCCCGCCAATGTGGTCAGTGCTGTGTCTCTGGCCAAGGCGCAGGGCGGCATCGCCATGCGCGTGCGTAAAAACGTGGCGGTGGTTGCGCCTCTCGTTTTGAATATTTCCGGCGAAGGCCATGTGCGGCTGTTG
This sequence comes from Alphaproteobacteria bacterium, assembly GCA_947465395.1. Taxonomy (GTDB): domain Bacteria; phylum Pseudomonadota; class Alphaproteobacteria; order Micropepsales; family Micropepsaceae; genus Rhizomicrobium. Next base: position 29,374 of record CANIAL010000003.1, read on the forward strand.
CTGGTGCTGGAAGAGGGCGCTTCGCTGACGGTTTCCGAGCATTGCGATCCTGCCGCCACGCGTAACACGGGTTTTGAAATTGTCCTGGGCGAGAATGCGCGGCTGGACCATGTCCGCCTGTCGCCGGCATCGGCTGTCGTGCAGGTGGAGGAAATTGCGCTGCTGGCAGCCGCCGGCGCGCAATATCACAGCCATTTCGCCAGTTTCGGCGCCAAGCTGTCGCGCCTGGAAATCATGATCGCGCTGGAAGGCGAAAAGGCGGAAGCGCATCTGTCCGGTGTCAGCGTTCTGGCCACCGGCCATGCCGACATCACCACCCATGTCGCGCACAAGATCAAAGACACGCATTCCACGCAATTGTTCAAGAAGGTGGCGGGCGGCAAGTCCCGCGCCATCTACCAGGGCAAAGTCAGCGTGGCGCCCGGCGCCGATGGCGTTGACAGCCGCCAGACCGCCAAGGCGCTGCTGCTGAGCCGCGAAGCAGAAGCGGATTTGAAACCCGAACTGGAAATCCTGGCCGATGACGTCAAATGCGCCCATGGCGCGGCGGTGGGCGATCTGGATGCGGATTCGCTGTTCTATCTGCGCGCCCGGGGCCTGCCAGAGACCGAGGCCCGCGCGCTTTTGATCCATGCCTTTCTGGAAGACGCATTTGCTGGCGTGGCAAGTGACGATTTGCGCGAGATGGTGCGCGGCACCGTCAACAATGCGCTGGACGGGATCGCCATATGAACGCGGTTGCCAAGATCAAGGCCGGCTTTGATGCAGAAGCGGCTCGCGCCGACTTCCCCATCCTGTCGCGCCAGGTCTATGGCAAGCCGCTTGTGTATCTGGACAGCGGCGCTTCGGCCCAGAAGCCGCGCGCGGTGATGGAGGCCATGCGCCGCTTTGCCGAGACCGATTATGCCAATGTGCATCGCGGCGTGCACTATCTGTCGGGCGCGGCCACGGATCATTACGAAACGGCGCGCGAGACCGTGCGCCGTTTCCTGGGCGCCGGCTCGGTTGACGAGATCGTCTTCACCAAGGGCGGCACCGAAGCCATCAATCTGGTGGCGCAAAGCTATCTTGCCCCCATCATCCAGCCGGGCGACGAGATCGTGTTGTCAGTGATGGAGCATCATTCCAACATCGTACCCTGGCATTTCCTGCGCGAACGCCAGGGCGCGGTGCTGCGCTGGGTGGAAGTCACCGATGACGGCGCGCTGGACATGGCGTCGTTGAAAGCCGCCATCGGGCCGCGCACGAAAATGGTTGCCATCACCCATATGTCGAACGTGCTGGGCGCGGTGACACCGTTGAAGGAGATTGTGGCGCTGGCCCATGCCCAGGGCGTGCCGGTGCTGGCCGATGGCTGCCAGGGCGCGGTGCATGAAACATTGGACATGGCGGCGCTGGGTGTGGATTTCTATGCCATCACCGGCCACAAGATTTACGGACCCACCGGCATCGGCGCGCTTTATGCCAGGCGCGCACATCTGAAAAAGATGCGGCCCTATAATGGCGGCGGCGAAATGATCCGCGAAGTCACCCGCGATTCCGTCACCTATGCCGATCCGCCGGCAAGGTTCGAGGCGGGCACACCGCCCATCCTGGAAAGCGTGGGCTTGGCGGCGGCGATGGATTATCTGTCCGGCTTTGACCGCGCCGCCATCCATGCCCATGAACAGGATTTGCTGAAATATGCCCGCGCTCAGTTGGCGCAATTCAACTGGCTCAGGGTGGTGGGCGATGCGCCGGGCAAGGGCGCGATTATCTCATTCGAGGCTGATGGCATGCATGCCCATGACCTGGCCACGATCCTGGACCGCGAAGGCGTGGCGGTGCGTGCGGGCAATCATTGCGCTCAGCCGCTGATGGAACGCTTTGGCGTCACCTCCACCACGCGCGCCAGCTTCGCGCTTTACAACACGCGCGCCGATGTGGACGCGTTGATTGCCGCGCTGGAAAAAGCGCGGGGGATATTGGGCTAATGGACCAGCATTTGCGCGAGCTTTACCAGGAAGTGATCCTCGACCATTCGCGGCACCCGCGCCATTTCGGCGTTCTGCCCGATGCCACCCACAAGGCCGAAGGCTTCAATCCGCTTTGCGGCGACAAGGTCAGCGTGACCCTGATCCTGGACGCGGACGGCAAGGTCGCCGACATCAACTTTCAGGGAAAAGGCTGCGCCATCAGCCAGGCTTCGGCTTCCATGATGACCGACATGCTCAAGGGCCGCAGCAAAACGGACGCCGAAGCTTTGATGGATGGTTTCCTGCATCTGGTGAAGGGCGAGGACGCGCAAGGCCTGTCCCCCGATGACCGCGAAACCCTGGACGTGATGTCGGGTATTTCCGAATTTCCCATGCGGGTGAAATGCGCCACCCTGGCCTGGCATACGTTTAAAAACGCGGTCGAGGAGGGCGCGACATGAGTGAAGCCCTGAAAGCCGATTTCGCAGCCCCTGGCCTGTCGCCACAGGAGCTGGACGAGTTCACCAGCAAGCTGGTGATCGCCCTGAAAACCGTGTTCGATCCGGAGATCCCGGTGGACATTTACGAACTCGGGCTTATCTATAAGGTGGACGTGGCCGACAACAAGGATGTGACGGTGGACATGACTCTCACGGCTCCCAACTGTCCCGTGGCCGGCGAAATGCCAGGCATGGTCAAGGCGGCGGTGGAAAAAGTGGAAGGCATCGGCCAGGTCGCGGTCAACATGACCTTTGATCCGCCCTGGACGCCAGATCGCATGAGCGAAGAAGCCAAACTTGAATTGAACATGTTCTGATGGAAACGCAGAAGCCCAAAAGAGAACGCCCCAAGCCGGTGACCTTCACCGACGCCGCCGCCGCGCGCGTGCGCGAGATCATGGCTGGCGCGGAAGGAAAATATCTGGGTGTGCGCGTTGGCGTCACCAATGGCGGCTGCGCCGGCATGAGCTACACCATGGATTATGCCGCCGACCCCAAGCCTTTCGAGGAAGTGGTGGAAGACAAGGGCGTCAAGATTTTCATTGATCCCAAGGCCATCCTGTTCCTGATCGGCACCCAGATGGATTTCGTGCAGGAAAAACTGGGCGCGCGTTTTGTCTTCAAGAACCCGAACCAGACGGCCGCCTGCGGCTGCGGCGAGTCGGTTTCCATCACCCCGGCAGCCGCGCACTAGTGGCCAAGGCGGATGCACGCCGCTTCGACGATCTCTTTGAATCCTTCGGCACCATCCGCCTGCGCGCCATGTTCGGCGGTGAAGGCATTTACCGTGATGATGTGATGTTCGGTCTGGTGTTCGACGAGCGCGTTTACCTGAAGGTGGACGATACCACGCGCCAAGCCTTCATCGCCGAAGGCTGCAAGCCTTTTGTCTTCAGCATGAAGGGCGATGAAAAAGTGACCACCAAATATTATGCGCTGCCCGAACGGTTGTATGACGATCCCGAAGAATTGGCAGAATGGGCGCGTGGCGCGCTGAAGGCTGCCATGGCGAAACCCCAGAAAGCAAAACGCCGCTAGCGGCCCGTGAAGCGTGGCGGGCGTTTTTCATGGAACGCCGCCAGCCCTTCCTTGAAATCCGCGCTGGCGCCCGCTTCCTGCTGCGCCGCCATTTCGTGGCCCAGATGTGTTTCATGGTCGTGGCCGGGGCTTTCCCACAACAGGCGCCGCGTGGCCGCCAGCGCAAACGGTCCCGCCGCCAGACGCGCCGCCAGCGCCAGCGCCATGTCCATCAAGCCTTCGTCTTCCGCCACGCGGTTGACCAAGCCCCATTCCAGCGCCTTTGGCGCGGGCAGGGGTTCGCCCAGCAGCGCCAGTTCCCGCGCCCGCGCCAGGCCGACCAGCCGGGGCAGCAGCCAGCTTGAACCGCCATCCGGCACCAGCCCGATGCGCGAAAAGCCCTGCAGGAAAAAGGCGGAACGCGCCGCTACGATCAGATCGCCCATTAGCGCGAAACTCATGCCGATGCCCACGGCGGGGCCGTTCACCGCCGTCACCAGCGGCAGCCGGCTGGCACGCAGGCGGCGCAAAAAGGGATGGTAAGCCGCCTCCAGCCGCTCTCCCGCGCCCATTTGTGCGCCGTCGGCACGCATGGGCGATGGCTCGTTCAGGTTGGCACCCGCGCAAAAGGCTTCGCCTTCGCCGGTCAATATCAGCGCGCGTATGGCCGGATCAGCCTCCGCCGCGTCCAGCGCCTGCAACAGGCCGGCCATCATGGCCAGGGACGCCGCATTCATGCTGGCGGGTGCGTTCATAGTGATGACGCCAACAGCGCCGTGCACGGTCAAATAACTTTGGGGAAATTCACGCCGCTGAATCATGCCTGCAGCATAGCCGGTTTGCGGGCGCGGCGCATAAAAAGGAGAATTAGGCGGCGGCCTCAAGCTTCGCCATGCGCGAGTCGGTCTGGTCAATCACCAGGTTGCGGCCATTCTGCTTGGCCCCGTACAGGCAGGCATCGGCCCGGCGCATCACGGTTTCCAGGACTTCACCGGGGGCGAATTGCGCGACGCCGATGGAAATGGTGATCACGCCCAGCACATCGCCGGTGGATTTCTTGACCAGCTTGCGGCCTTCCACGGCCAGGCGGATCTGGTTGGCGACACGGCAGGCATCGGAAAGCTGGGTGTTGCGCAGAAGCACGGCAAATTCCTCGCCGCCATAGCGGGCGGCGGTGTCGCGGCCTTTCAGATTCTCGGTCAGGCAGGCGGCAACCAGTTTCAACACCTGGTCGCCGGTCTGGTGGCCCCAGCTGTCATTGAATTTCTTGAAATGGTCGATGTCACACATCAGCAACGTCACCGGCTCGTTCGTCTCGGCCATGGCGGTGATGGCATCGCGCACGGCATCGTCAAACGCCTTGCGGTTGGCGATATTGGTGAGGGGGTCGGTGAGGCTTTCCTTGCGCACATCGGCCAGCTTGCCGCGCAATTCACTGACCTGCTCGGAGGATTTTTGCAATTCACCTTCCAGCGCCTTGGCGCGGGTTTCCATGGCATGGGTGGCGGCCAGCAATCCGTCCACCAGCTTGCGCAGGTCTGCGGGGGACTGTTCTTCTTCCAGCGTGCCTGTGGCCGCGGACAATGTGTTGGAATAATCCACGGCATGCTTGCCGGCGGCTTCCAGCTTGGTCAGCACGGTGCTGATGACATCGCTCATGCCGCCGCCAAGCGATTCCATGGCGCGTGCGGCGCGGGCGCTGGACTGGCAGCGCAGGCGGATTTCGGCCAACGCGCCTTCGGTGAAGGGTGTGCGGGCGGCGATCATCTGCCCCACGACCTGCGTCATGGACGGGTTTGCGCCCGACGCATAGGCATAAAAAAGTTCGAAATTTTCCGGCGTGGGCGCAACGGCGCATTCGCCCATCAGGGCAATTGCGGTCTGGGCGAAATTCTGTTCGCGGTCCGGCCTGTGCATCATCGTCCCCCGGCATTCCCGAAATAAGGGCCCAAAATATGGGAATGCCCAGGCGGGAGTGTGATCCTGAGGTCCGTAAAAAAGCGTTAAATGGAACCGGCCAGGAAGGGCCGGATGCCGCCTTTTTTAGGCCCTATTGGGGCTTTCTCGGCGGCACGGGACGCAGCAAAAAGGCCGGCAGCTGGCTCTTGTCCACCGCTTCACTTTGCACCGGCTCCGGCTTGCGGGAACGGTTGTTATCGCGCTGTTCGCCGCGCGGCTGTTCCTGGCGGGGCTTTTGCGGTTGCCGCGGGCGCTGTTCCTGTCTCGGCTGTTCTTGCCTCGGCTGTTCTTGCCTCGGTTGTTCTGGGCGCGGCTGCTCGGCACGCGGCTGTTCCACCGGGCGGGCTTCAACGGGCGCGTTGGCAACCGGTTCAATGGCGGCCACCTGGTCATGGAATTTGCCGCCGGGCGGGCGGCGGTCACGATGGCGATCGTCCTTGCCGCCCCGGCCGCCACGGCCGCGGCCCTTGTCACGGCCTTCGCCGCCGCGAGAACGATGCGTGTCCTCGCGCACTTCAATGTCCATCATCTCGCGCCGGGCCAGCTTGTTGCCGGTGATCTTCTCGATGGCTTCGATGTATTTGCCATCGCGTGAGGTGGCCAGCATATAGGCATGGCCACTGCGCCCGGCGCGGCCTGTGCGGCCAATGCGGTGCACATAGTCGTCGGCATGGATGGGCACGTCGAAATTGAAGACATGGCTGACCGCCGGAACGTCCAACCCACGCGCGGCCACGTCGCTGGCCACCAGGATTTTCAGTTCATTGGCGCGGAAACGGTCCAGGGTCTTGGTGCGAAGGCTTTGGTCCAGATCGCCATGAATGGGCGAGGCGTCGAAGCCATGCTTGGCCAGGGACTTTGCCACCACATCCACGTCGCGCTTGCGATTGCAGAAGATGATGCCGTTCTGCAGCGTGGGTTCCGCCTCGCGGATCAGGCGGCGCAGCGCCTCGCGCTTGGCCCAGTCATTGGCCGGCACCATCACCACTTCCTGGGTGATGTTGGTGGCGGTGGTGGCGGGGCGGGACACCTCGATACGCACGGGATTGTGCAGGAACTGGTCGGTCAGGCGCTGGATTTCCGGCGGCATGGTGGCCGAATAAAAAAGCGTCTGGCGGGTGAAGGGCAGCTTCTTGCAGATTTCTTCCACGTCGGGAATAAAACCCATGTCCAGCATGCGGTCGGCTTCGTCGATCACCAGGATATTGACCTGGGACAGCAGCAACCGGCCGCGGTTGAAATGGTCCATCAGGCGGCCCGGTGTGGCGATCAGCACGTCCACGCCGCGGTCCAGCTTCTTGATCTGCTCGTCCATGGCGGTGCCGCCGATGAGCAGGGCATGGGTCAACTTGGAATATTTGGCGTATTTGTTGAAGCTTTCCGAAACCTGGTCGGCCAGCTCGCGTGTCGGCTCCAGCACCAGGGCGCGCGGCATGCGGGCCTTGGCGCGGCCACGGCTCAGCATCTCGATCATGGGCAGGGTGAAGGACGCGGTCTTGCCGGTGCCGGTCTGGGCAATGCCGATCATGTCGCGATGTTCCAGCGCCACGGGAATGCCCTGGGCCTGGATGGGGGTGGGCGTGGTGTAACCGGTTTCGGCCACCGCCTTGAGGATGTCATCGGAAAGGCCAAGTCCGGCAAAGCCGCCGGCCGCGATGGCAGGTGCAGCGGATTCGGCTTCGGGGGCTTCCATGGTTTCGTCTTGTCCGGCTTGCGCGCCGGAGATCGTCACACTGTTCGTAGCACGCTCCTGAAAAGGGGCGCTCTCACAGCGCCCAGGGCGGGAAGGCCCGTATTGGCCGACCGTCCTTCAATCGTGGCTGGAAAATAGGAATAAACCGGAAAATGTCAACACAAAGGGTGTGGCTTTCCGGTTGCGCCGGAACCGTCGAAAGGCAAGGCTGGCGCCATGTTTCGCAACACCATCGTCGCGGTTCTGGCCCTGTGTGTCTGGGCGCTGTCCTTTTATGCGCCGCTTGGGCCGGTGGCGCGGGGGCTGAATGCGCCGCCCACGGAGTTTTCTGCAGCGCGGGCACAGGCGATTCTGTCCCGGCTGGCGGGTGATCAGGCGCCGCATCCGGTGGGAACCCCGGCGCAGGCGGCGGTGCAGGAACGGCTGCAGGCAGAACTCCAGGCGCTGGGCATCAAGAGCACGCGGCTGGATCGCATGTCCTGTTACGGCACCCAGCGCGAACATGGCGTGGGCTGCGCGCAGGTGCATGACATCATCGCGGAGGTTTCGCCGGGCGAAGGCAAAGCGATCCTGATGATGGCGCACACGGATTCAGTGGCGGCGGGGCCGGGCGCGGGCGACGATCTGTCGGGCGTCGCCACCATCCTGGAAAGCATTCGCGCGCTGAAAACAGATGGCGCTTTGCGCCGCCCGATCCTTGCTTTGTTCAGTGATGGCGAGGAAGTGAACATGCTGGGCGCCGCCGCCTTCGCCAATGATCCGGCGTGGATGCAGCGCGTGGGCGTGGTGGTGAATGCCGAGGCGCGGGGCAACACCGGCCCCAGCTATCTGTTCCAGGTCAGCGATCATAATGCCGGGCTGGTGGAAGCCTATGCGCGGGGCGTGACGCATTACGCTGCCAGCTCGCTCTATGGCGAAATTTATCGCTTCCTGCCCAACGACACCGACTTGACGCCATTCCTGGAGCGCGGCGTCCCCGGCATGAATTTCGCCTTTATCGGCAACGTCGCCCATTACCACACGCCGCTGGACCGGGTGGAAAATCTATCGCCCGCAAGTTTGCAAAGCCATGGCGAGAATGTGCTGGGCACCACCCGCATGCTGGCGAATAAAGACGCCGCGCTAGCGGGCGGCAACGCCATCTACCTGGACATTCTGGGCCGCGTGCTGCCGCGTTTGCCAGCGTCCTTTGCATTGCCGCTGGCGCTTCTGGAAGTGCTGGTGCTGGGGCTGGCGGCCTGGATGGGCCGGCGCGACGACCGGCCCGTGCTGCGCGGATGGCGCATCGTGTCGGCGCTGGCGCCCATCCTGACGCTGCTCTGCTGTGTCGCCATGGGCTATGCGCTGCATGAAATGGCGGTGCTGGTGTCGGGCGTGCCCAATCCTTCCTTCGCGCATCCGCTGGCCATGCGATTGTCGCTGGGACTGGGCATGGTGACGGTGGCGCTGCTGGCCGCAAGACTGGAAGCAGGCGCCAGCATCGCCTGGCTGTGGATGGCGGGCTTTGGCGTGTTGGCCGCGATCTTCGCGCCGGGCCTCAGCCCCTATTTCATATTTCCGACATTGGTCGCGGCCATCGCGCTGGGCGCCACCGCGCGGATGGATGGCCCGGCAAGGCAAGCCGCATTGTGGGCATCCGCATTGGCCGGCGCGATTGTCTGGCTGGGCTTTGCCGCCAGCGGCGAAGCCATTGCCGGGCTGGTGCTGCACCCGCTGTTCACGGTGCCGGTCGGTTTTGCCATCATCGCGTTGCTGCCGCTTCTAGACGGCGACACATCGCGGCTGGTGTCCACCATCGGTTTGGGGTTGGCCTTGCTGGCGGCCGTGGTGGCCGGATTCACCCGGCCCTTCAGCCCGGCAGCGCCCGAGCGGCTGAACATTCGCTATGTGGAAAATGACGGGCGTGGCTTCTGGGTTGCCGATCCGGCGATCTTGCCCCGGCGGCTGGCCCGGGCAGGCCATTTTTCCGTGCAGGTGCATGTGGACCCGGTGGGCGCACGCGGCCATATCGGGTCTGCGGGGGAAAGTCTTTATCCGCCGCCGGATGTCACGGTGGGCAAAAGCGGCAATGATGTGAATTTGATCCTGAAGGGATCGGCGCAGGCCACCGGCATGCTGCTGGTCTTGCCGCCCAAGGTTTCGCTGACCCGTCTTTCCATCAATGGTATCGCCATGACGACGCCGCCGGAAGCCTCGCGCATCGCCTGTTCGGGCCGGGAATGCGCCACGGCCAATATCCGCTTCACCCTGGACACCAGCCGCGCCACGCGCGAAGGCAGCGGTGGGCTGACGCTGGTGGAAATCCGTGACGGGCTGCCGCCCAAGGGCGCAGAGCTGCTCAAGCTGCGTCCCCCCATCGCGGTGCCGTCCGGCGCAGGCGACCGCACCATGCTGGTGAACCATATTTCTCTGGAATGACTAGACGTCCACCGCGGTGACGAACTGCGCGTTTTCCTGGATGAACTGGAAGCGCAGCTCGGGCTTCTTGCCCATCAGCCGCTCCACCAGATCCTCGCTGTCGTCGCCTTTTTTTGTTTCCACCTTGATCAGGGTGCGGTGGCCGGGGCGCATGGTAGTCTCCTTCAACTGCGCGGGCATCATTTCGCCCAAGCCCTTGAAGCGGGAAATGTCCACCTTGGCGCCCGCCCGGAATTCGCTTTTCAGCAACCGGTCGCGGTCGGCGTCATCGCGCGCATAGAGCGTCTTGGCGCCCTGGGACAGGCGGTAGAGCGGCGGCATCGCCAGGAACAGGCGGCCTTCCGAAATCAGGCCCGGCATTTCGCGGAAGAAGAAGGTGAGAAGCAGGGACGCGATATGCGCCCCGTCCACATCGGCGTCCGTCATCACGATGACGCGTTCATAGCGCAAATCGCTGCTGCTGAACTTCGCGCCGATGCCGCAGCCCAGCGCCTGCACCAGGTCGCTGAGTTCCTGGTTCTGCTGCAACTTGCCCGCGCCCGCCGACGCCACGTTCAGGATCTTGCCGCGAAGGGGCAGGATCGCCTGGGTGTTGCGGTCGCGCGCCTGTTTGGCGCTGCCGCCGGCGCTGTCACCTTCCACCAGGAAAATCTCTGTGCCTTCGGCCGCATCGCGGGTGCAATCGGCCAACTTGCCGGGAAGGCGCAGCTTGCGCGTGGCGGCCTTGCGGCTGACTTCCTTTTCCTGCCGCCGCTTCAGCCGCGTTTCGGCCTGGTCAATCACGAAATCCAGAAGCTTGTCGGCCTCGGCCGGGTTTTCCGCCAGCCAGTGATCGAAATGATCGCGCACCACATTTTCAACCAGCCGCTGGGCATCGGGGCTGGAAAGCTTGTCCTTGGTCTGGCCCTGGAATTCCGGCTCGCGGATAAAGACCGACAGAACGGCGCAGGCCTGTTCCATCACGTCATCGGCGGTGATCAGCGCGGTCTTGCGGTTGTTGGCGCGCTCGCCATGGGTGCGAAGGCCCTTCAGCAGCGCGTTGCGCAGGCCCTGTTCATGGGTGCCGCCCTGGGGCGTGGGAATGGTGTTGCAGTATGAACGGACAAAGGCGTCCATGGCCGGGGTCCAGGACACCGCCCATTCCACCGTGCCTTTTGCGCCGTCTTTCCTGGTTTCCGTGCGGCCCGCAAAATCGCGCGTGTTGACGGTAGTTGATTTTCCGATCTCGCCCTTCAGGAAATCCAGCAAGCCGCCAGGAAATTTCAGCACATCCGTGGCGGGTGTGTCGTCGTTGATCAGGGCGGGATCGCACGACCAGCGGATTTCCACGCCGCGAAACAGGTAAGCCTTGCTGCGCGCCATGCGGTAGAGCCGGGCGGGCGAGAAGTGCACATCAGCGCCGAAAATCTTGGTGTCCGGCTTGAAGGCGACGATGGTGCCGCGCCAGTTGGCCGCGCCCAGGTTTTTCAATTTTCCGATCGCGTGACCGCGCTCAAAACGCATGGCATGCGCCTGCTTGTCCCGCGCCACGTCCACGGTCATCCATTCCGACAGGGCGTTGACCACCGATGCGCCCACGCCGTGCAGGCCGCCGGATGTTTCATACGCCTTGCCGTCGAACTTGCCGCCCGCATGGAGCGTGGTCATGATCACTTCCAGCGCGGACTTGTTCTTGAATTTTGGGTGCGGGTCCACGGGAATGGAGCGGCCATTGTCGCGCACCGCCAGCACATCGCCCGCCTTCAATTCCAGCTCGATGCGGCTGGCATGGCCGGCCACTGCTTCGTCCATGGCATTGTCGAGGATTTCGGATGCCAAATGATGCAGCGCCGCAGCATCGGTGCCACCGATATACATGCCGGGTCGGCGGCGCACCGGCTCCAGCCCCTCCAGCACCTCGATGTCGCGGGCGGTATAGGCCTTGGAGGCGGCAGACGCCCCGTCAAACAGATCAGGTGCTTTTTTGGCCATGTTTCTTTTGTGAAAACCGAATCGGAACTTTCAGGCTGACGGTAGCCAAGCGCCCCCCGCAACGCACGGTTTTCCTGAACATTCGTTCCCTTGCCGTTTACAGCTTCGAAACTTCTGGCCCCCGTTTTCTGCCGTAAAGCATGTTGGCGAACTGGGGCGAAAGGTTCCCCCGTCAGCCAAATCTTAAGAGGCGGGCGCATAGCATCGCCCATGGCCTCAAGGAGCGGGGCCGCGTGGAGTTTCGGGGTGAATTTTCTCAAGACCATAGGCATTGACCAGAGCGGCGACGCGCGGGTGCTGAAAGCCCAGCTCGATCTCACCGCCATGTCCATCCGGGCGGCGCGCTTCACCACGCCGCTTTGGTCGGCCTGCATGGCGCTTCTCTGTTCGGACCTGCTGGGCCTGTTTGGCCGCCAGCCGCCGGACCGGGTCATCCTGGTGCCGCTGCTGGTGACGGTGGCGATGAGCATCGCCGCCACTGCTGCCACGCAATATCTCACCATCGCTACGGCTGTGCTGGATGCCGCCGCGACGCGGATATGGTTCGCGCGTCTCGTTTTCCTGCAATTTTCCGCCAGCGCCGCCTGGGGCCTGATGCCCTGGCTGCTGTGGCAGCCTGGCGACATGGTCAACCACATTTTCCTGATCGCCGCGGTGATTGCGGTGATATCGGGCCTTGTCGCGGCGCGCGGCAACAACATGATCCTGTTCATTGCCAGCCTGGCGCCGGTGACGCTGCTGACGGCAGCGCGCTTCGCCACAGGCGACCAGGTCATTGACCAGGCCATTGCCTTCGTGGCGCCCATGTTCGCGCTGCAGATGTGGTATACGGGCCGCCCCGTGATCGTGCGGTTGCAGGATGACGTGCGCCTGCGCTTCCAGGTGGAAGACCTGGCGCGCGAGCTGGAAGAAACCCGCGACGATGCCCTGCGCAAGCGTTTCGAGGCGGAAGCCGCCAATGCCTCCAAGACCGCCTTCCTGGCAAACATGAGCCATGAATTGCGCACACCCCTGAATGCCATCCTGGGTTTTTCGGAGATCATCTCCCAGGAATGTTTCGGCCCGGTGGGCAATGCCCGCTATCGCGATTATGCCGGCGACATTCATTCGTCGGGCGCGCATTTGCTGTCGCTGATCAACGATCTTTTGGACATCGCCAAGATCGAAGCGGGCCGCATGGAAATCTCGCCCAATCCGCTGGATGCCAAGCGCACCTTCGGCATCGCGCTGAAGCTGGTGGGCAACAAGGCCGCCGAAAAGCGCCAGCAGCTTGTCATCCGCGTGGACGAGAATGCGCCGCATCTCTACGCCGACGAGCGGGCGCTAAAACAGATACTGATCAATCTTGTCTCCAACGCCGTCAAGTTCACGCCCCAGGGCGGACGCATCGAAGTCAGTGCGGGCCTGGCCCGTGACGGCGGCTTCCAGATCATGGTCAAGGACAATGGCCCGGGAATCCCGCGCGAAAAGCTGGACCGCATCTTCACGCCCTTCAGCCAGGTGGACAATCGCTATGACCGCCAGGCGGGCGGAACGGGCCTCGGCCTGGCGCTGGTGCGCGGACTGGCGGAACTGCATGGCGGCCGGGCATGGCTGGAAAGCGGCGCGGGGCAGGGCTGCGCTGCCTATGTTGTGTTGCCGGTAAAGGCGCCCGAAGTCGCAACCGTCGCGGCATAAAAAAAAGAGCGCGACTTTCGCCGCGCTCTTACTTTTTCAAAAACGCCTGACTTAGACGCTGTAATACATCTTGAACTCGATCGGATGTGGGGTGTGCTCGAACGCATGCACCTCTTCCATCTTCAGGTCGATATAGCTGTCGATGAAATCATCCGTGAAGACGCCGCCCTTTTTCAGGAAGGCGCGGTTCTTGTCGAGATTGTCCAGGGCTTCGCGCAAGGACCCGCAAACCTGCGGTACCTTGGCCAGCTCTTCCGGCGGCAGGGCGTAGAGATCCTTGTCCATGGGACCACCGGGATGGATCTTGTTCTCGATCCCGTCCAGGCCTGCCATCAAAAGCGCGGCATAGGCCAGATACGGGTTCGCGCCCGGATCGGGGAAACGCACTTCCACGCGCTTGCCGTTGGGCGAATTGGAGAAGGGAATGCGGCACGATGCTGAACGGTTGCGCGCCGAATAGGCCAGCAGCACCGGCGCCTCAAAACCCGGGATCAGGCGCTTGTAGCTGTTGGTGAGCGGGTTGGTGAAGGCGTTCAGCGCCTTGGCATGCTTGATGATGCCGCCAATGTAATACAGGCAAGTGTCCGACAAATCGGCATAGCCGGAACCGGCGAAGAGCGGCTTGCCCGCCTTCCAGATGGACTGGTGCACATGCATGCCCGAGCCGTTATCGCCATAGATGGGCTTGGGCATGAAGGTGGCAGACTTGCCATAGGACTGCGCCACCTGGTGGATCACATACTTGTAGATCTGCATGTAATCGCCGCACTTGGTCAGCGTGTTGAACTTGAAACCAAGTTCATGCTGGGCGGTGGCGACTTCGTGATGGTGCTTTTCCGGCTGGATGCCCATTTCGCCCATGATGGCCAGCATCTCGCCGCGCATGTCCTGGGCGGAGTCGATGGGCGGCACGGGGAAGTAACCGCCCTTGACGGCGGGGCGGTGGCCAAGATTGCCCTGTTCATACTCGGTGCCCGTGTTGTAGGCGCCTTCCATGGAATCCAGGAACACGAAGCTCTTGTTCATGGTGACGTCGAAACGCACATCGTCGAACACGAAGAATTCGGCTTCCGGGCCGAAATAGGTGGTGTCGCCCACGCCCGATGCGTTGACATAGGCTTCCGCCGCCTTGGCGATGCTGCGCGGGCAGCGGCCATAACGCTGGCCGGTTGTCGGCTCCAGCACGTCGCAGATCAGGATCAGCGTGGACTGGGCGAAGAAGGGGTCCACCACAGCCGTGTCCAGGTCGGGCAGCAGCAGCATGTCGGATTCATTGATCGCCTTCCAGCCGGCGATGGATGAGCCATCGAACATGGTGCCGTTGTTGAGGAAGTCGTCATCCACCATCATCAGGTCAAAGGTGACGTGCTGCCACTTGCCGCGCGGGTCGGTGAAGCGCACATCCACATACTTGATGTCTTTTTCCTTGATGAGCTTGAGAATGTCGCTCGCGCTGGTCTTTTTCTTGTCGGCCATGTTCGTCTACCCCTTCGTCCTTTTTGAATTGCGTTAGAATTACGTTTTAGATCGCGTCCGTGCCCGTTTCGCCGGTGCGGATGCGGATGACTTCCTCGACATTGAGCACAAAAATCTTGCCGTCGCCGATGCGCCCGGTGCGCGCCGCCTTCTGGATGGCGTCCAGCGAGGATTCCAGCCTGTCGTCGGGCACCACGATCTCGATCTTCACCTTGGGCAGGAAGTCCACCACATATTCGGCCCCGCGATAAAGCTCGGTATGGCCCTTCTGGCGGCCAAAGCCCTTGGCCTCGGTGACGGTGATGCCCTGCACGCCCACTTCCTGCAATGCCTCTTTCACTTCGTCCAGCTTGAACGGCTTGATAATGGCTTCGATTTTTTTCATGGGGCAGGTCCGCCTGAAGGCGGCAGTGTTGTGACCGATTTTTCAGGAAAAATCCCCCTGGATCGGAGGCCGCCACCAGACTTTCGGTGCGGCCTGGGGCCGCGATTTTGCGCCTTTGCCCAGCCGCCAAGCATCCTGCCCGCTTTTTAGGCTCCCAAAACGGAAAAAATCGCGGATTTGCCCGATTCCGGTGGCTCTGCAATGCTGGGGAATGACCAGCAGTTTCAACCCCGTATTCGCCAAACAGGGCACCACCATTTTCACGGTGATGTCGGCCCTGGCCAATGAGCACAAGGCCATCAATCTGGGGCAGGGGTTCCCGGACGTGGACGGGCCGGAATCGATCCGTTCGGCGGCCGCCAAGGCCCTGATGGAAGGGCCCAACCAGTACGCCCCCATGCCAGGCATGCCCCAGCTTCGCCAGGCGTTGTCGGCCCATGCCCGGCATTATTATGGGTTGGACTATGACTGGGCCACGGAAACCCTGGTGACCTCCGGCGCTACCGAGGCGCTGACCGCGGCCATCATGGCGCTGGCCGGTTCCGGTGACGAAGTGGTGCTGATTGAACCCAGCTATGACTGCTACCGCCCCATCGCAGAGGCAGTGGGTGCCACGGTTCGATCCGTGAAACTTCAGCCGCCGCACTGGCGCCTGACGGAAGAGGCGCTGGCCGCCGCCGTCACGCCCAGGACGCGGGTGATCGTGATCAACACGCCGCTCAATCCCATCGGCCGCGTCTTTGATGCAGGCGAAATGGCGGTGCTGGCGAAAGTGGTGGCAGCCAGCAATGCGAATGTGGTGTCGGACGAGGTCTATGAGCATCTTACCTATGACGGGCAGAAGCACATTTCACTGGCCAGCTTGCCCGGCATGCGCGGCCGCGTGGCGCGGGTGGGATCGGCCGGAAAGATTTTCTCGCTGACGGGATGGAAGGTTGGCTGGGTGACGGGACCGGCGGAACTGGTGTCTGTCATCACCAAGGCGCACCAGTTCCTCACCTTCACCACGTCGCCCGCGCTGCAACTGGGCGTGGCGCATGGCCTGGCGCATGAAATGGAATTTCCCAGACTGCTGGCAGCGCGGCTGCAGGAAAACCGCGATGCGGTGGCGGCAGGATTGCGGGAGATAGGTTTTGAAATCCTGCCCTGCGAAGGCAGCTATTTCCTCACCGCCGGGATTGCCGGACTGACCAACGAAAAAGACCGCGCCTTTTGCGAAAGGCTGGCGAAAGAGGCTGGCGTGGCGTTGATTCCGCTCAGTGTTTTCTTTTCGCCGGGCGGGCCGGATACCTATGTGCGTTTCGCGCTTTGCAAAAGCCGCACCCTGCTGGACGAGGCGCTGGCGCGTCTCAAGGCACATTTCCGGTGATTGTATTGACGGTCAAGGAGATGGCGGCGGCGGAAGCCGCTTCCGGCGTGGCCGACAATATCCTGATGGAATATGACGGGCGCGCCGTGGCTAATGCGGTGGCGGCGCATTATCCGGGGCGCCCCGATCAAAAGAATAAAGTGCTGGTGCTGTGCGGGCCGGGCAACAATGGCGGCGACGGCTATGTGGCGGCGCGGCTGCTGAAAGAGCAGGGTTTTGCCGTGCGCGTGGCGGCGGTGCCGCCAAAAACGGAATTGGCGAAAGCCATGGCGGCAAGATGGGCAGGAAATGTTGAATCACTTGCGTCCGCTGCGCTGAAGGATGCTGGCGTAATTGTGGACGCAATTTTCGGCGCCGGGCTTTCACGTCCGCTGGAAAAGGAAATGCGCGCGCTGGCGGGGGCCGTGAACGAAAGTGGCGTGCCGGTGGTGGCCGTGGATGTGCCGACCGGCCTGCATGGCGACAGCGGCAAGGCGGACATCGCCATCCGCTCCGACCTGACGATTGCCTTTCATGCCAAGCGTCCCGCGCATCTTCTCTATCCCGGGCGCTGGCTGTGCGGCGCGGTGCTGGTGGCGGATATCGGCATTCCGGCGGGTACGGTGAAAACTCCGAAACTGTTCGAGAATGAACCCGGATTGTGGCGCGACGAATTTCCCGTCGCGCGCCAAAGCGCGCACAAATATGCGCGTGGATCGGTGCTGGTGGTGAGCGGGCCGGTGCATGCCACGGGCGCGGCGCGGCTGGCGGCGCGGGCGGGTTTGCGCGTGGGCGCGGGGTTGGTGAGCGTGGCTTCGCCGCCGGGCGCGGTAGCCGTCAATGCCGCGCATCTCACCGCCGTGATGGTCAAGCCTTTCACGGGTGCAAAAGGCCTGAAGACGCTTCTGGCTGACAAGCGCATCAATGTCCTGGTGCTGGGACCCGGCATTGGTGTCGGCGTCGCCACGCGCGGTTTGGTAATGACGGCGCTGGCAGCAAAACGGAACATGGTCCTGGATGCCGATGCACTGACATCCTTCGCGGGCAATCCCAAGGCGTTGTTTGCAAACTTGAACGCGAACTGCGTGCTGACACCCCATGAAGGCGAGTTCGAAAAGCTCTTTCCCGGCCTTCTCAAGAAATCCGTCAGCCGGGTGGAAGCGGCGCGCGCCGCCGCCAAGCGCTCCGGCGCGGTGGTGATCCTCAAGGGTCCCGACACGGTGATCGCATCGCCAGATGGAACCGCTGCCATCAACACCAACGCCCCCGCCACCCTGGCCACGGCAGGATCGGGCGATGTGCTGGCCGGACTGGTCGGCGGGCTGATGGCGCAGGGCATGGCCCCGGTCCGGGCTGCCATGGCGGCGGCCTGGCTGCATGGCGATGCGGCGGGGCGTTTCGGCCCCGGCCTGATCGCCGAGGACCTGCCCGAAATGCTGCCCGAATCCCTGGCTAATCTGGGGGCTAAGCTGCTGGGCGGACACGCGAATGGGGCGTGAAAAAGGGCCTCTAGCCACCTCCCGTTACACTTGATATAGCCACGCCCCTAAAGAAGCGGACATGGCGGAACTGGTAGACGCGCTGGATTTAGGTTCCAGTGATGAAAATCGTGGGGGTTCAAGTCCCTCTGCCCGCACCAGTTTCGCGCAAATTTAAGACAGGATTTTTTGAGATGCAGATCACCCAGACGGCCTCCGAAGACTTGCACCGCCAGTACACGGTGACGGTGGCTGCGTCCGACCTGGACAGCCGCGTCACCAAGCGGCTGGAAGAGATGAAGTCCAAGATGCATCTCAAGGGCTTCCGCCCGGGCAAGGCGCCCATGTCCTTCCTCAAGAAGCAGTATGGCAAGTCCGTGATGGGCGAAGTGCTGGAAGCCGTGGTGAGCGAAGGCAGCCAGAAGGCCGTCGCCGACAACAAACTCAAGCCTGCCCAGCAGCCGCGCATCGAGCCGGTCGGCGACGTCGCCCAGGTTGTCGAAGGCAAGGCCGATCTTCAGTTCACCGTCTCGGTGGATTTGCTGCCCGAATTCGAAGTGAGCGATGTTTCCAAGCTCAAGGTCGAGCGCCTGGTCTCCGAACCCACCGAGGTGGACACCAATGAAGTTCTCGAACGTCTTGCCAAGCAGGCTGGCGGCCATGAAGCGCGCCCCGCCGGCGAAGCGGCGCAAAAGGACGATCTGGTGGTGATTGATTTCGCCGGCAGCATTGACGGCACGCCCTTTGAAGGCGGCACCGGCACGGACAGCAACCTGGTCCTGGGCCGCGGCCAGTTCATTCCCGGTTTCGAAGACCAGCTTATCGGCGCCAAGGCGGGCGACAAGCGCGACGTCAACGTGACCTTCCCCGGCGACTATCATGCCGCCGAACTGGCGGCCAAGGACGCCGTCTTTGCCGTGACCGTGAAAGAGGTCAAGGCGCCCCAGATCGCGGCGATTGACGACGAGCTGGCCAAGAAGATGGGCCTGGATACATTGTCCGAGATGCGCGAGCGCATCGGCGAACAGGTCAAACAGGATTATGCCGCTGCCAGCCGCGTGCATCTGAAGCGCCGCATCCTGGACGCGCTGGACGAAAGCCATTCCTTCCAGCTGCCGCAGGGCATGGTGGACAGCGAATTCGCCAGCATCTGGGCGCAGGTGCATGACGAGTTGGCGCGTGAAGGCAAGACCGCCGCCGATGAAGGCAAGACCGATGACGAGCTGAAAAAGGAATATGAAGCCATCGCCGAACGCCGCGTGCGGCTGGGCCTGATCCTGGGCCGGCTGGGCGAACAGAACAATATCAGCGTGGGCGGCGAGGAAGTGCAGCGCGCCATCATGGCCAAGGCGCGCCAGTATCCCGGCCAGGAACAGCAGGTGTTCGACTATTACATGAAGACGCCTCAGGCCCAGACCGAGATCCGCGCCCCCCTGTTCGAGGACAAGGTGGTGGATTTCATCGCCGAACTGGCCGAGATCAAGGACCGCAAGGTGGACCGCGAGACCCTGTTCAAGGACCCCGAAGACCTGCCCGAAAGCGTCAAGTCGAAAACGTCATCCTGAAAATTGGCGGTTGATACCTATATAATGGGGAACGGGTAGCGCGGGCGGCCAGTCACGGCTAGCTTTACGCAAACCCGAATCTGTTACCAAGAAGGCGGCACATGGCGTCCCCCACCGAATATTACAACAACACCCTGGTGCCCATGGTGGTCGAACAGACCGCCCGCGGCGAGCGCGCCTTTGACATCTATTCGCGCCTTTTGAAGGAGCGGGTGATCTTCATCACCGGCCCGATCGAGGATTATGGCGCCAGCCTGATTACCGCCCAGCTGCTGTTCCTGGAGGCCGAAAACCCCAAAAAGGAAGTGCACATGTACATCAACTCGCCTGGCGGGTTGGTGACGGCCGGCATGGCCATCTATGACACGATGCAATATGTGCGCCCCCCCGTGCAGACCTTCTGCATCGGCCAGGCGGCCTCGGCGGCGTCCTTGCTGCTTTGCGCCGGCAAGAAGGGCGAGCGTTTCGCCCTGCCCAATGCGCGCATCATGGTCCACCAGCCCTCGGCTTCTTACTATGGCCAGGCCGCCGATATCGCCCGCCATGCCCAGGAAATCGTCAAAATGAAGCGGCGGCTGAACGAGATTTACGCCAAGCATACCGGCCAGACGGTCGAGGCCATTGAAAAGGCGCTGGACCGCGATACCTATATGACTGCGGAAGAAGCCAAGAGTTTCGGGCTGTTAGACCAGGTCATGACCCGCCGTCCCGAGGGCGAGGCGCCGGTCTGACGCGTCCTTTTTCTGGAAAGTTTCTTGTTTTTCAGTGGCTTGAGCGGTTTTAAACAAATCTTGATCCCGCTGGCGCTAACGTGGTCGAATGTTGGGGCAGGGGGTGCTTCGCTCCCCTTGCGTGGTGCAAAGCAGCAATTCCCCCAAAAAGGGTAAGCTGCGGGCGGTCGAAAGGCCGGAAGGTACGTGACAATGAGCAAGGCCAGCGGCGGCGAGTCCAAGAATACGCTCTACTGCTCTTTTTGCGGCAAGAGCCAGCACGAGGTCAGGAAACTGATCGCCGGCCCCACCGTGTTCATCTGCGATGAATGCGTGGAACTGTGCATGGAAATCATCCGGGAGGAGAACAAGACCTCCTTCATGAAATCCAAGGAGGGTGTTCCCACCCCGCAGGAAATTTTCAAGGTGCTTGACGATTATGTCGTCGGCCAGCCGCACGCCAAGAAGGTGCTGTCGGTGGCGGTGCACAATCACTACAAGCGCATAAATTCATCCGGCAAGAATGGCGATGTCGAACTCGCCAAGTCCAACATTATGCTGATCGGCCCCACCGGCTGCGGCAAGACCTTGCTGGCGCAGACTCTCGCACGCATCCTGGACGTGCCCTTCACCATGGCCGACGCCACCACCCTGACCGAAGCCGGTTATGTGGGCGAGGATGTTGAGAACATCATCCTCAAGCTGCTGCAGGCCGCCGACTATAATGTCGAACGGGCGCAACGCGGCATCGTCTATATCGACGAAGTGGACAAGATTTCCCGCAAGTCGGACAATCCCTCCATCACCCGCGACGTGTCGGGCGAAGGCGTGCAGCAGGCTTTGCTCAAGATCATGGAGGGCACCGTCGCCTCCGTGCCGCCCCAGGGTGGGCGCAAGCATCCGCAGCAGGAATTCCTGCAGGTGGATACCACCAACATCCTCTTCATCTGCGGCGGCGCCTTTGCCGGCCTGGACAAGATCATCTCGGCCCGCACCTCGGGTACGTCCATGGGTTTTGGCGCCAATGTGCGTTCGGCCGATGAACGCGGCACGGGCGACATATTGCGCGAGATCGAGCCGGAAGATCTTTTGAAGTTCGGCCTGATCCCGGAATTCATCGGCCGCCTGCCGGTGCTCGCCACCCTGGGCGACCTGTCGGAAACCGCCCTGATTGAAATCCTGACCCGTCCCAAGAACGCGCTGGCCAAGCAGTATCAGCGCATGTTCGAGATGGAAGGCGTCAAGCTGCGCTTCCAGGAAGAGGCCCTGCATTCCATTTCCAAGCGCGCCATCCAGCGCCGCACCGGCGCGCGCGGTCTGCGCTCCATCCTGGAAGGCATATTGCTGGAAACCATGTTCGAACTTCCCACCCTGAACGGGGTGCAGGAAGTGGTGATCACCGCCGATGTGGTGGATGGCAAGGCGCGGCCCCTTTATACCTATTCGGATAAGGGCCAGGCGCGCGAGCAGACCGCTTCCTGACGACGGTTTTTCCGTTATCCCGCAGATTTTTGTGCGTGGAACGGAACTTTCTGCCCCAAGCCCCTGCGCCGTCTTGAAACCCCGGTTTGGGCAGCCCACGTTAAAGCGTCTGGAGCCGCGGCCGTCGCGGCACCTTGCAATGTGTAACAGAAAGCCGAGCACCCCATGGCGGATGACGCCAAGATCGAAGTGACTGACGAAATCATCAAGGCGACCGTTCCGGTCCTGCCGCTGCGCGACATCGTGGTGTTCCCCCACATGATCGTGCCGCTGTTCGTGGGCCGCGAGAAATCCGTGCGCGCCCTGGAAGAAGTAATGAACGAGGAAAAGCAGATCCTGCTCCTCACCCAGAAGGTTGCCGCCGAGGACGATCCCACGGCCGATGGCCTGCACACCATCGGCACGCTGGCCACCGTCCTGCAGCTCCTGAAGCTGCCGGACCAGACCGTGCGCGTGCTGGTGGAAGGCAAGGGCCGCGCCCGTGTTACCGGTTTCGCCGACCGCAGCGATTTCTTCCAGGCGCATGTCGAACACATCGTCGAGGACACGGCCCGCCCGCGCGAGACCGAAGCCCTGCTGCGCACCGTGAAGACCAATTTCGAGCAGTATATCAAGCTCAACAAGAAGATCCCGTCCGAGACTTTGGCGTCTGTGTCGGGAATCGATGATCCCGCGCGCCTGGCCGATTCCGTGGCGGCGCATCTGTCGGTGAAGATTTCCGAGCGTCAGTCCCTGTTGGAGACTCTTTCCACCACCGAAAGGCTTGAGAAAGTCCTGGGCCTGATCGAGGCGGAAGTGGGCGTGTTGCAGGTCGAGCGGAAAATCCGCAGCCGCGTGAAGCGCCAGATGGAAAAGACCCAGCGCGAATATTACCTCAACGAACAGTTGAAGGCGATCCAGAAGGAACTCGGCGAAGGCGAAGAAGGCCGCGACGAGATGAACGAGCTGGAAGAGCGCATCCGCAAGACCAAGCTGTCCAAGGAAGCCCGCGAAAAGGCCACGGCCGAAGTGAAGAAGCTTCGCTCCATGTCGCCCATGAGCGCGGAAGCGACCGTGGTGCGCAACTACCTGGACTGGCTGCTGTCGCTGCCCTGGGGCAAGAAGTCCAAGATCAACAAGGATATCGCCGCCGCCGAGGCCGTCCTCAATGACGATCATTACGGCCTGGAAAAGGTGAAGGAGCGCATCCTTGAGTACCTGGCGGTGCAGAGCCGCGTCGGGAAAATGAAGGGCGCAATCCTGTGCCTGGTCGGCCCCCCCGGCGTGGGCAAGACGTCGCTGGGCAAATCCATCGCCAAGGCCACGGGCCGCGAATTCGTGCGCATGTCGCTGGGCGGCATGCGGGACGAAGCGGAAATCCGCGGCCACCGGCGCACTTACATCGGCTCCATGCCTGGCAAGATCATCCAGTCCATGAAAAAGGCGAAGACGGCGAACCCGCTTTTCCTGCTGGACGAAATTGACAAATTGGGCGCGGACTGGCGCGGCGATCCGTCATCGGCGCTGCTGGAAGTGCTGGACCCGGAACAGAACTCGTCCTTCAACGACCATTACCTGGAAGTGGATTTCGATCTGTCGGATGTGATGTTCGTCACCACCGCCAACTCGCTGCGCATGCCCCAGCCCTTGATGGACCGCATGGAGATCATCCGCATCCCCGGCTACACCGAGGATGAAAAGGTCGAGATCGCCAAGCGTCATTTGATCCCCAAGGAAATGAAGGCACATGGCCTGAAGGACGAGGAATGGCGCATCACCGATGCGGGCCTGCGCGACTTGATCCGCTACCACAGCCGTGAAGCGGGCGTGCGCAACCTGGAACGCGAGATCGCCAACCTGTCCCGCAAGGCGGTGAAGGAAATCATGTCGTCCAAGGCCAAGTCGGTCGAGGTGACGCCGGAAAATCTCGACACTTATGCCGGCGTGCGCAAATACCGTTATGGCGAAATGGAAGGTGAGGACCAGGTGGGTGTTGTCACCGGGCTGGCCTGGACCGAAGTGGGCGGCGAGACGCTGACCATCGAAGCCGTGATGCTGCCGGGCAAGGGCCGTTTCCAGGCCACCGGCAAGCTGGGCGACGTGATGAAGGAATCCATTGACGCGGCGCGGTCCTATGTCCGCTCCAAGGCGACCACCTTCGGCATCACTCCGCCCACCTTCGACAAAGTGGACATCCATGTGCATGTGCCCGAAGGCGCGACGCCCAAGGATGGTCCTTCCGCGGGCCTGGCCATGTCCACCGCCATCGTCTCGGTCCTGACCGGCATTCCCATCCGCCGCGACGTGGCCATGACGGGCGAAGTCACCCTGCGTGGCCGCGCGCTTCCCATCGGCGGCCTGAAGGAAAAGCTGCTGGCGGCGCTTCGTGCGGGCATCACCACCGTGATCATCCCGCAGGAAAACGAGAAAGACCTGGCGGATGTGCCGGACAATGTGAAAGCGGGCCTCAAGATCATACCCGTCTCCACCGTGGCAGAGGTCCTCAAGATCGCGCTGGCGCGGGAGCCGGTGGCGATTGACTGGTCCGAGCCGGAAGCCCCCGTGATCCCGCGCGCCGCGCTGGACGAGGGCGATCCCGATCCCCTGATCACCCATTAGATAAACCCCTCCGGCCCCAAACTTTTTGCCGCTTCGCGGCATGGGCATCTTTCGCCCGCCCATCTTGAAAAGAAGATGGGCGGGCGGATGCTTCGGCCACCTCCCCTTCTCATGCTCCGCATGAAGGGGAGGCGGGCCGGGTTGGCCTGCCGTCGCACCCCGGTTTTGGGTCGAGAATCGCCATAAATCGCGTGATTTCGCCCTTTTTCGCTTTGACGGGCTTGGCCCCGCGCCCCTACAGTCCCTGCCAACGGGACGAATCGCGGCAAAAGGAGCCCCTCGTGAACAAGAACGATCTCATCCAGAAGCTGGCCGACCATACCGGCCTGCCGAAGAATGACGCCGCCAAGGCGGTGGACGGCGTATTCGACCTGATCGCCGCGTCTTTGAAGGCGGGCGATGAAGTTCGCCTGACCGGCTTCGGCGTTTTCGTGGTGGCCACAAGGGCGGGCGGCAAGGGCCGCAATCCCCAGACCGGCGAAGAAATCACCATCAAGCCGTCCAAGCAGCCGCGCTTCCGCGCCGGCAAGCAGCTGAAGGATTCCCTGAACTAGGGCGTCAACGCCCCCGCCACGGGGCGTGGACGATGTGTGTCGGAACGGCCGTTGGGGAACCACGGCGGCTGGCGACATAATTGCGCCTGCGCAGATGGCGAAGCGCCGCCTGGACCGAAGATTTCGACAGGCCGGTTTCAACAGCGAGGGTTGAAAGGCTGACCTGCACGCCGCGGGCCGGGCCGCCGGCCATGTGCCACAGCTTCAGATAAACCAGAAAGGCAGACGGCGCGCGGTCATGACCGATCAGGTCGGGCAGCAATGTCTCGACCAGATAGTCGTCCAGCGGCGCTCTACGAACCATTGCTATAGTATTGTCTGGGATACTTGCCAGGGCAATGCCGGCTTTTGCACACTGGCTGTCAAAATTGGCCGTCAAAGGAGCGCCACATGATCACATCCGTCAAGTTCATGAGCATCCCGGTCGCCGACCCGGAACGGGCACTGAAATTCTATACCGGGAAGCTCGACTTCAAGGTGGCGACGGACCAGGAAATGGGTCCGGGACGGCGCTGGATCGAATTGCGCCTGGGCAAGGCCCAGACCCGGCTGGTGCTGTTCACGATGGACGGCGAAGAGGGGCGCATCGGCACGCGCATGAACTGTTCCCGGGCGTGCGATGACGTCGAGGCAACCTGGCGCCAGCTTTCGGAACGGGGTGTGGAATTCGTGTCGCCGCCGGCCAAGCAGCCCTGGGGCACTTTCGCCATCATGAAAGATTCCGAAGGCAACCAGTTCGTCCTGGGGTCTGAATGACCCGGGTATGGCACCCGGCAGCGATATGTTATGAGGCACGCCGGGGCGGTTAGCTCAGCGGTAGAGCGTATCGTTTACACCGATAGGGTCGGCGGTTCGATCCCGTCACCGCCCACCATATTTTTCCCCCTCCGGCCTTCGCATCTTTCGCCCGCAAGCGCGCAGGGGAGGGTGGTCTGTGTTTTCCGTAGAGGCGGAGTTTTTCGGCTACCGACGGGACCACCAGATCAGGCCTGCGCCGACAATGGCGGTGGCGATGCCGATATAGGTCCATTGGGCCACCATATACATGGTGGCGCTTTGACCACTGGGCCAGGTGAACATGCCGGTGCCCTGGCCGATCCAGTGCACGCCCATCAAAAATGCAAGAATGCCGACTATCAGAAGCACGATCCGCATGGCTGATCCCCCAATGGTTCCGTGGCCCAAGCCTAGCTTACCTTATCGTCATTCGCCAAACCGGCGCGGGCGGGCTAGACGTGAAGAATGAGACAGATGCGCGTTGCCGTTCTTCTGGGATCGGGCTTGATGTTGGCGGCCTGCGCCTCAGCGCCGCCGCCGCAAGCCGCGCGTCCAACGCCGCCGCCCTTCAATGGCGGCCCCACCGCCATGCTTCTGAAATACGACACCGCCAAGACCGGCAGCATTTCCCGGGCGCAACTGGTGGCGGGCCTGCGCGCCGAATTCGATGCCCTGGACACGCGCCACACGGGCTGCCTTGATCCTGCCCAGATAGACGCCGTCAACCAGCAGCGTATCTCGACCGACAAATCCACCGCCACGCCGATCCAGGACTGGAACCTGGATGGCTGTCTCGACTACCGGGAATATTCCGCCGCGGCCTATTCCCTGTTCGCCCAGCTGGATCGTAACAATGACGGCCTGCTCACGGCCCAGGAACTGAACCCGGGCCGCCCGGCAGGGTCTGCCCCGGCGCCTGTGCAGCCCGCGCCCGGTGATGGCGGCCACAGCGCCCGCGCCACAGGCGATAACAGGCCGAAACCGGCCCCAAATTCGGCTCAAACTTGACTTGGGGGGATGCCCGCTCTAAAGCGGCCCCCTTCGTTCGCCCGCCCAAAAGCGGGGCGATGCGGGGGCGTAGCTCAGTTGGTTAGAGTGTCGGCCTGTCACGCCGAAGGTCGCGGGTTCGAGCCCCGTCGCTCCCGCCATTTCCCACAGGAAATTGGCAATTATCCGGTACCCCGCGACGTTGCGGGTCATGCCGCCCGTTGCGGGCGCTGTGCCTGCGCGAATGTCTCTCAATCTGTCATCAACTGGGGATAAAAACCGCTGCCCGCTGACGCGGCGCAGGTCAAGTTCCAAATCGGGAAGAATCCTGTTTTTCCGTGCCGAATCTTGGGCTAAACCCGCGTTGCGCGAAGGGTGCGCCTGCCTATACTGCGCCCGCAAAACGAAGCCCGATTCAACGGGCCGGTGCAGAGTTTGGACGGCAAGGGGTTTGGACGCGTGATGGAAAGCCTGCTCTTGGAGTATCTGCCGATCCTGGTGTTTCTGGGAATCGCGCTGGTCCTCAGTTGCGTGCTGGTCGCGGTGCCGCTGGTGGTGGCGCCCTCCAAGCCCGATCCCGAAAAACTCTCGGCCTATGAATGCGGCTTTCCCGCCTTTGGCGATGCGCGCATGAAATTCGATGTGCGCTTCTACCTGGTGGCAATCCTGTTCATCATCTTCGACTTGGAAGTGGCGTTTCTTTTCCCCTGGGCCATCACGCTGACAAAGATGCCGGGTGATGCCGGTATCTTCGCCTTCTGGTCCATGATGGCCTTCCTGGGCGTACTCACGGTGGGCTTCATCTATGAATGGAAGAAGGGAGCGCTGGAATGGGAGTGAGCACTTCACCCATCATCGCGCCGCCGCCGGGATCCGTTGCGGATAACGATCCCTATTTCCAGGCGCTGCAGCAGGAAATGGCCGACAAGGGTTTCATCGTCACGTCCAGCGAAGCGATCGTCAATTGGGCGCGCACCGGCTCGCTGATGTGGATGACGTTCGGCCTGGCCTGCTGCGCCGTGGAAATGATGCAGGCTTCCATGCCGCGTTATGACCTGGAGCGGTTTGGTTTTGCGCCGCGTGCGTCACCGCGCCAGTCCGACGTGATGATCGTGGCCGGAACGCTTACCAACAAGATGGCCCCGGCCCTGCGCAAGGTTTACGACCAGATGCCCGAGCCGCGTTATGTCATCAGCATGGGAAGCTGCGCCAATGGCGGCGGCTATTATCATTATTCCTATGCCGTGGTGCGCGGCTGTGACCGCATCGTGCCGGTGGATATTTACGTGCCGGGCTGCCCGCCCACGGCCGAGGCGCTGGTCTATGGCGTGCTGCTCCTGCAGCGCAAGATCCGCCGCACGGGGACGATCGAACGCTGATGGCCGATTTGCTGCAACTCGCCGAACAGGTTTCCGGCGCGCTGAAAGGCGCGGCGGTGAAGCCTGTCATGGCGGTGGGCGATCTCACATTGGAAGTGCCGGCGTCGCGCATCCTGGATGTGCTGGCGCATCTGAAAGACGTTCAGGATTTCAAGATACTGGTGGATGTCTGCGGCCTGGATTGGCCCAGCCGCCCCAGGCGTTTCGATGTGGTCTATCATCTGCTGTCGCTGACCCGGAACATGCGCGTGCGGGTGAAGGCGCAAGTGGGGGAGGGCGAAGCGATTGCCTCCGCCATCGCGCTTTATCCCGCCGCCGGCTGGTTCGAGCGCGAAGCCTTTGACATGTACGGCATTGCCTTTGCCGATCATCCGGATTTGCGCCGCATCCTCACCGATTACGGGTTCTCGGGTTATCCGCTGCGGAAAGACTTTCCCCTCACCGGCCATGTCGAGCTGCGCTATGACGACGAACTGAAGCGCGTGGTCTACCAGCCCGTGCACCTGGTGCAGGAATTCCGCGATTTCGATTTCATGTCGCCCTGGGAAGGCGCGCCGCACATTCTTCCCGGCGACGAGAAGGCCGCCATGGCGCCGAACGCCACCTCCGGCGATCCGGGGAAGAAGCCATGACATCTGTAACGCTTGAAAACATCCCTGACGCCGATGCCGTTGCTGCTGCGGAAGATCCGCACATGACCATCAATTTCGGCCCCCAGCATCCGGCCGCGCATGGCGTGCTGCGCCTGGTGCTGGACCTGGACGGCGAAATCGTCACCCGCGTGGACCCGCATATCGGGCTTCTGCACCGGGGCACCGAAAAGCTGATCGAGCACAAGACATACCTGCAGGCGATCCCCTATTTCGACCGCCTGGACTATGTCGCGCCCATGAACCAGGAGCATGCTTTTGCGCTCGCCATTGAGCGCATGATCGGCATGGAAGTGCCGCGGCGCGGGCAGTTGATCCGCGTGCTGTTCTGCGAAATCGGCCGCATCCTCAACCATCTTCTTCAGGTCACGACCCAGGCCATGGACGTTGGCGCGCTCACCCCGCCGCTGTGGGGCTTTGAAGAGCGCGAAAAGCTGATGATCTTCTACGAGCGCGTCTCGGGCAGCCGCATGCACGCGGCCTATTTCCGCGCCGGCGGCGTGCACCAGGACATGCCGCCGGGCCTGGCCGAGGACATCTACAAGTTCTGCGAAGAATTCCCGCGCGTGCTGGACGATATCGAAACGCTGCTGACGGAAAACCGCATCTTCAAGCAGCGCAACGTGGATATCGGAATCATCAACCGTGCCCAGGCCGAAATGTGGAGCATGTCGGGCGTGATGCTGCGTTCCACCGGCGTGAAATGGGATTTGCGCCGGGCACAGTCCTACGAATGCTACAATGAAATGGAATTCAAGATTCCCGTCGGCAAGAACGGCGACAATTACGACCGCTATATCATGCGCATGGAAGAAATGCGTGAAGCCGTGAAAATCATGAAGCAATGCCTGGACCGCATGGTGCCCGGCCCGGTGTCATCCGCCGACAACAAGGTGGTGCCGCCCAAGCGCGCCGAAATGAAGGCTTCGATGGAAGCCCTGATCCATCACTTCAAGCTGTACACCGAGGGCTTCCATGTTCCGGCGGGCGAAATCTACGCCGCCGTGGAAGCGCCCAAGGGCGAGTTCGGCGTGTACCTGGTGGCCGACGGCTCCAACAAGCCCTATCGCTGCAAGATCCGCGCGCCCAGCTTCGTGCACCTGCAGGCCATGGATTACATGTGTCGGGGCCACATGCTGGCCGACGTTTCCGCCATCCTGGGGTCCATGGACATCGTGTTTGGGGAGGTGGACCGGTGACCCCCACCCAGCTCGTGCAAAAACAGCTCGACGCGTACAATGCGCAGGACGTGGCGGCGCTGGCCGCCTGCTATGCGCCGGATTGCCAGATCGTCTCGCCCGATGGCGCGGTGACGGAAAAAAGCCGCGAGGAAGTGGCGGCGCGCTACACCAAGGCCTTTGCGCAATTTCCCCAGAACCGCGCCAACCTGAAGGGCCGCATCGCAGTGGGCAATTCGGTGGTGGACCATGAGCATGTGGTGCGCAGCCCAGGCGGCGAGGAATTCGAGATCATCGCCATCTACACCGTCAAAGACGGGCTGATTGCCCGCGTCAATTTCGCGAAATAGGAAAAGCGTTCCCCGATGTCCCTTCGCCGTCTTGCCCCGCCCGACATGCAGCCCGCTGGCTTTGCCTTCAGCGCGGACAATGCTGCCTGGGCGGTGAAGGAAATCGCCAAATACCCGCAAGGCCGCCAGGCCAGCGCCGTGATCGCGCTGTTGTGGCGGGGCCAGGAGCAGGAAGGCTGGGTGACGCATCCCATGATCGAAAGCATCGCCCAGATGCTATCCATGCCCTTCATCCGCGTTCTGGAAGTGGCGACGTTTTACACCATGTTCAACCTGGTGCCGGTGGGCACGTATCTGGTTCAGGTCTGCACCACCACGCCCTGCTGGTTGGCGGGTTCGGACGCGGTGATGGACGCCTGCAAGAAGCATATCCATCCCCATCCTCACACTGTGTCGGCGGACGGGAAATTTTCCTGGATGGAAGTGGAATGCCTTGGCGCCTGCGTGAACGCGCCGATGCTGCAGATGGGCAAGGACTTTTATGAAGACCTGACCGGCCCCATCACGGAAAAGCTGATCGCCGATTTCCGTGCCGGCAAGGACCCCAAGCCCGGCCCGCAGAACAAGCGCCACACCTCCGAACCCGAAGGCGGCGCCACCACGCTTCTGGAAGATGTTGCCAAGCCCAAAAAGCCGAGCAAGCCCAAGCCGGGAGCTGCCACATGACGCTCGCCGACAAGGACCGCATTTTCACCAACCTCTACGGCTTCCACGATGCGGGGCTGAAGGGCGCCATGGCGCGCGGCGCCTGGGATGGCACCAAGCAGATCCTGGAGCGCGGCCAGGACGCCATCATTGATGAAATGAAGAAGTCGGGCCTGCGCGGGCGCGGCGGCGCGGGGTTTCCCACCGGCCTGAAATGGTCCTTCATGCCCAAGGAAGTAAAAGAGCGTCCGCACTATCTCGTCGTCAATGCGGATGAATCCGAACCCGGCACCTGCAAGGACCGGGACATCATGCGCCATGATCCGCACACGCTGATCGAGGGTTGCCTGATCGCCAGCTTCGCCATGCGCGCCCATGCCTGCTATATATATGTGCGGGGCGAGTTCATCCGCGAGCGCGAGGCGCTGCAGCGGGCGATTGATGAAGCCTATGCCGCCAAGCTGATCGGCAAGAACAATCTCAATGGCTGGGATTTCGACTGTTACGTGCATCACGGCGCGGGCGCCTATATCTGCGGCGAGGAAACAGCGCTGCTGGAATCGCTGGAAGGCAAGAAGGGTCAGCCCCGACTGAAGCCGCCATTCCCCGCCAATGTGGGCCTCTATGGTTGCCCCACCACCGTCAACAATGTGGAATCCATCGCGGTCGCACCCACCATCCTGCGCCGTAGCGCGGACTGGTTCGCCGGCATCGGCCGCCCCAACAACACCGGCACCAAGGTCTTCTGCATTTCGGGCCATGTGAACAAGCCCTGCAATGTGGAAGAGGAAATGGGCATTTCCCTGCGCGAGCTGATCGACAGGCATTGCGGTGGCGTACGTGGCGGCTGGGACAATCTTCTGGCCGTGATACCGGGCGGCGCGTCCGTGCCGCTGATCCCCAAATCCGTCTGCGATGACGTGCTGATGGATTTTGACAGCCTGAAGGCGGCACAGACCGGCCTTGGCACCGCCGCCGTGATCGTGATGGACAAGAGCACCGACGTGATCAAGGCGATCCAGCGTCTGGCCTATTTCTACAAGCATGAAAGCTGCGGCCAATGCACGCCCTGCCGCGAAGGCACCGGCTGGATGTGGCGGGTGATGACCCGCATGGTGAAGGGCGATGCGCGGGTGTCGGAAATCGACCTGCTGCAGGAAGTCTCCAAGGAAATCGAAGGCCACACCATCTGCGCGTTGGGCGACGCGGCCGCCTGGCCCATCCAGGGCCTGATCCGGCATTTCCGCCCCGAGATTGAAAAACGCATCGCCGATTTTTCCAAGATGGCGGCGGAGTAGAAGATGCCCACGCGCAAGCTGATCGTTGACGGCAAGGAAATCGAAGCGGACGACAGCGTCACGCTGCTGCAGGCTTGCGAGCAGGCGGGGGCGGAGATTCCGCGCTTCTGCTACCACGAACGCCTGTCGGTGGCGGGCAACTGCCGCATGTGTCTGGTGGAATGGGTTGGTGCGCCCAAGCCGCAGGCATCGTGTGCTTTGCAGGTGCGCGATATTTTCCCCAACAAGGACGGCACGCCCGCCAAGATCAACACGACCTCACCCTACGCCCGCAAGGCGCGCGAAGGCGTGATGGAATTCCTTTTGATCAACCATCCGCTGGATTGCCCCATTTGCGACCAGGGCGGCGAGTGCGACTTGCAGGACCAGGCCATGGGCTATGGCCGCGCCGCTTTCCACCGCTTCAACGAAAACAAGCGCGCGGTCGAAGACAAGTATATGGGCCCGCTGATCAAGACCATCATGACCCGCTGCATCCAGTGCACGCGCTGCGTGCGCTTCGCCACCGAAGTGGCTGGCGTGCCGGACCTGGGCGCCACCGGCCGCGGTGAGGACATGGAAATCACCACCTATCTGGAAAAGGCCTTCGCCTCCGAATTGTCGGGCAATGTGGTGGACCTGTGCCCGGTGGGCGCGCTGACCTCCAAGCCCTACGCCTTCAACGCGCGGCCCTGGGAATTGCGCAAGACTGAATCCATTGACGTGATGGACGCGCAAGGCAGCAACATCCGTGTGGATGCGCGTGGGTCCCAGGTGATGCGGGTGCTGCCGCGCCTGAACGAAGACGTGAATGAGGAATGGATTTCCGACAAGGCGCGCCATGCCTGTGACGGCCTGTCCCGCCAGCGGCTCGACCGTCCCTATGTGCGGGTGAATGGCAAGCTCAAGCCCGCCACCTGGGCCGAAGCCTTTGCCGCCATCGCGGCCAAGATATCTGAGACCAGCCCCGACAAGATGGCTGCTGTTGTCGGCGATCTGTCCGCGGCGGAAGAAATCAAAGCGCTGAAGGATCTGATGGGCGCGCTGAGCGTGACCAACCTGGATTGCCGCCAGGACGGCGCGAAATTGGGCGGCCCCCGCCAGACATATTTGTTCAACACCGGCATCGCAGGCGTTGAAGCCGCCGACGCCATTTTGCTGGTGGGCGCCAATCCGCGCTGGGATGCGCCGGTGCTGAATGCCCGCATCCGTAAGACCTGGCTGGCGACTGGTCCCGCCATCGCCAATATCGGCCCGGCAGTGGACCTGACCTATCCCGTGATGCAGTTGGGTGATGACCTTTCCGTGCTGGAAGCCATCGCCAATGGCAGCCACGCTTTCGCCAAGACACTGAAAGATGCGGCGCGACCCATGATCATCCTGGGCGCTGGTACGGTGGCGCGCGCTGATGGCGCGGCTATCCTGAAACTGGCTGCTAGAATCGCCGGTGACACCGGCATGATCGGCCCCAAGGGCACGCCGGCCGAAGGCGGCTGGAACGGCTTCAACATTCTTCACACCGCCGCCAGCCGCGTGGGCGCACTCGATTTGGGCTTTGTGCCCGGAGCAGGGGGCCGCGACGTGGCCGCTATCGTGGACGGCGCACAGAAGGGCGCGATCGACTTTATATACCTGTTGGGCGCGGACGAGTTCGACGTGGCGCATCTGGGCCGCGCCTTTGTCGTGTACCAGGGCAGCCATGGCGATGCCGGTGCGCATCATGCTGATGTCGTTCTGCCGGGCGCGGCCTATACGGAAAAGGACGGGCTCTACGTCAATTTCGAAGGCCGGGTGCAACAGGCAGGCCGCGCCGTCTTCCCGCCGGGCGAAGCGCGCGAGGATTGGGCCATCATCCGCGCGCTGTCGGATGTGCTGGGCCGCCGCCTGCCATACGACAATCGCGAGACCCTGCGCGCAGCCATCATCAAGGACGCGCCGCATTTCGCCAAGATCGGCGAAGCGCCTGTCCATGCCGATACCAAGCCTGCCACATGGTCGAATATCGGCCAGGCCGGTGCGCTGGATAGCCAGAAGCTGGGCCAGACCTTCGCCGGCTATTACCAGACCAATCCCATTGCGCGTTCGTCCGAGACCATGGCGCGCTGCGCCAAGGAAATCGGGCAGGGCGTCGTCCAGATGGCGGCGGAATAGCAGATGGCGCTGATCCCATTCTGGAATTGGCTGGGTGCGCAAATGGGCGTGGGTCTGCCCTATGGCGTTGCGTGGTTCCTCAGCCAGGCCGTCTTCATCGTGATCCTGTGCCTGGTGCTGATGCTGGCCGTGGCCGTGGTGATCCTGGCCGACCGCAAGATCTGGGCGGCGGTGCAGATGCGGCGCGGTCCCAATGTGGTGGGTCCCTTCGGCCTGCTGCAGACCATCGCCGACGCGCTGAAATTCTTCTTCAAGGAAGTGATCATCCCGGCCGGCGCCAACAAGGTGCTGTTCCTGCTGGCGCCCATCGTGGCGGTGACCCTGGCCTTCATCGCCTGGGCCGTGATCCCCTTCGGCAAGGGTTGGGTCCTGTCCGACATCAATGTCGGCATTCTTTATCTTTTCGCGGTTTCATCGCTGTCGGTCTATGGCGTGATCATGGCGGGCTGGGCCTCCAATTCGAAATACGCCTTCCTGTCGGCGCTGCGCGGCGCGGCCCAGATGGTCTCCTACGAAGTCTCTATCGGTTTCGTGATGATCACGGTGCTGCTGTTCGCGGGCTCGCTGAACCTCTCGACCATCGTGATGACCCAGGCTGCGACCGGTCCCTTCACGGGTCCCTTGGCCTTCCTGCACTGGAACGTCTTCACGCTGCTGTTCCCCATGTTGATCATCTTCTTCGTGTCGGCATTGGCGGAAACCCAGCGCCCGCCCTTCGACCTTCTGGAAGCGGAATCCGAACTGGTGGCGGGCTTCTTCGTGGAATATTCCTCCGCGCCCTTTTTGCTGTTCTTCCTGGGCGAATACATGACCGTCATCATGCTTTGCGGCCTGATGAGCATCCTGTTCCTGGGCGGCTGGCTGCCGCCATTCGACATCTGGCCCTTCAATGCCGTGCCGGGCGTGATCTGGTTCGTGCTGAAGATCGGCTTCCTGTTCTTCATGATGGCGATGGTGAAGGCGATCGTGCCGCGCTACCGCTATGACCAGCTCATGCGCCTGGGCTGGAAAGTCTTTCTTCCGACATCGCTTTTGTGGGTGGTTCTGACGGCGGCCTGGGTGCTCGTCTTCCACCGTCACGCGTAAGGGGTTCGCTATATGGCCAGTCTTGACCGCACCGCGCGCCAGATTTTCTTCTGGGAGTTCCTGCGCGCGCTGCTGCTTTCCATGCGCTATTTCTTCCGCCCCAAGGCGACCTTGAACTATCCGTTCGAGAAGGGCCCGCTGTCGCCTCGCTTCCGCGGCGAACATGCGCTGCGCCGTTATCCCAATGGCGAGGAACGCTGCATCGCCTGCAAATTGTGCGAGGCCATCTGCCCGGCCCAAGCCATCACCATTGAAGCAGAGCCACGGGACGATGGTTCGCGCCGCACCACCCGCTATGACATCGACATGGTGAAGTGCATCTATTGCGGGCTGTGCCAGGAAGCTTGCCCGGTGGACGCCATCGTGGAAGGTCCCAATTTTGAATTCGCCACCGAAACCCGCGAAGAACTTTATTACGACAAGTCCCGGCTGCTGGCGAATGGTGACCGCTGGGAGCGGGAAATCGCACGCAATCTCGAACTCGACGCGCCGTATCGATAGGCCATAGAAATTATGCTGCAAGCACTGGCATTCTATTTCTTCTCCGCCATCCTGGTCGCCTCGGCGCTCATGGTGATCGCGGCGCGCAATCCCGTGCATTCGGTGCTGTTCCTGATCCTAAGTTTCTTCAACGCCGCAGGCCTGTTCGTGCTGCTGGGGGCGGAATTCCTGGGCATGATCCTGGTGGTGGTTTATGTCGGCGCTGTCGCTGTTCTGTTCCTGTTCGTGGTGATGATGCTGGACATTGATTTTGCCGAGCTGAAACGCGGCAGCCTGCAATATCTGCCCTTTGGCGCACTGATCGGGTTGGTGCTGGTGGCGGAACTGGCCATGGCGGGCAGCGTCTGGGTGCTGAAACCCGCCGCGCTGGCGGCCAAGGCCCATGCCACTCCAACGGTCACCAACACCGAGGCGCTGGGTCTTATTCTGTACACGGATTATGTCTATTATTTCCAGATCGCCGGGCTGGTGCTGCTGGTGGCCATGATCGGCGCCATTGTCCTGACCCTGCGTTCGCGCCCCGGCGTGCGCCGCCAGAACATCTCTGCCCAGAATGCGCGCACCGCCGCAATGGCCGTGGACATGCATGACATCAAGCCGGGAGACGGCGCATGACCATTGGGCTTTCCAATTACCTGGCCGTCGCCGCCATCATTTTCACGATTGGCGTGCTTGGCATTTTCCTGAACCGCAAGAACATCATCATCATCCTGATGTCGGTGGAGTTGATCCTGCTGGCGGTGAACATCAACTTCGTGGCCTTTTCGGCCTATCTGGGCGACATGGTGGGGCAGGTCTTTGCGCTGTTCATCCTGACGGTCGCCGCGGCGGAAGCCGCCATTGGCCTTGCCATCCTTGTGGTCTATTTCCGGAACCGCGGCACCATCGCGGTCGAGGACGTCAACATGATGAAGGGTTAGGTCATGTACGCGGCCATCGTTTTCTTCCCCATACTGGGCGCGGTCATCGCCGGGCTGTTTGGTCGCATCATCGGCGCGCGCACCAGCGAAATCATCACCACGGGCTTGTTGTTCGCCGCCGCCGCGCTGTCAGTCTATGCCTTTTACGACGTGGCGCTGCAGGGCCATGCCGCCATCGTGCAGGTTCTGCCCTGGATTCATTCCGGCACATTCGCCGTGGACTGGGCCGTGCGGGTGGACACGCTGACCGCGGTGATGCTGGTGGTGGTGACGGGCGTCTCGTCGCTCGTCCACCTATACTCCATCGGCTACATGGCCGAAGACCCGCATCGCCCGCGCTTCTTCGCCTATCTGTCGCTTTTCACCTTCGCCATGCTGATGCTGGTGACGGCCAACAATTTCCTGCAGCTTTTCTTCGGCTGGGAAGGCGTGGGCCTGGCGTCGTATTTGCTGATCGGCTTCTGGTATCAGAAGCCTTCCGCCAACGCCGCAGCCATCAAGGCGTTCGTTGTCAACCGGGTCGGCGATTTCGGTTTTGCGCTGGGCATTTTCGGCGTCTGGTACGTCTTCAAGACATTGGATTTCGATGCCGTTTTCGCCGCTGCTCCGGCCATGGCGGGCAAGTGCTTCATCTTTGCGGGCCATTCCGTGGACATCCTGACCACGCTTTGCCTGTTGCTGTTCATCGGTGCCATGGGCAAGTCGGCGCAACTGGGCCTGCACACATGGCTTCCCGACGCCATGGAAGGCCCCACGCCGGTTTCCGCGCTGATCCATGCCGCCACCATGGTGACGGCGGGCGTGTTCCTGGTCTGCCGCTGTTCGTCGCTGTTCCAGCTGGCGCCGCATGCCGCCGAGTTCGTCACCTTCATCGGCGCCACCACGGCCTTCTTTGCCGCCTCGGTCGGCCTGTTCCAGAACGACATCAAGCGCGTGATCGCTTATTCCACCTGTTCGCAGCTTGGCTACATGTTCGCCGCTGCTGGCGTCGCTGCCTACAACGCCGCCATGTTTCATCTTTTCACGCATGCCTTCTTCAAGGCGCTTCTGTTCCTGTCGGCGGGCGCGGTGATCCATTCCATGCATCACGAGCAGGACATGCGGAAGATGGGCGGGCTGTGGAAGGCCATCCCCTTCACCTGGGCCATGATGCTGATCGGCAATCTGGCGCTGACCGGCGTGGGCATTCCCTATCTGGGCATCGGTCTGGCGGGCTTTTATTCCAAGGACGCCATTATCAATGCCACCTATGGCGGACATAACGGCATGGCGATGTATGCCTTCACGCTACTGATCCTGGCGGCGGGCATGACCAGCTTCTATTCCTGGCGCCAGTTCCTGATGACCTTCCATGGGCGCTATCGGGGCCTGGATCACCAGCATTTGTCGCACTCCGACGGCCATGCGCATGATGAACCTTTGGAAGATGACGGGCATGGGCATGAAGACCATCACGCGCCCAAGCTGGACGAAATCCATGAATCGCCGCTGGTGATGCTGGTGCCGCTGGCGCTGCTGGCGATGGGCGCGGTGTTCGCGGGCATGGGCTTCTTCCATTATTTCGTGGGCGAGGGCGCGCATGAATTCTGGCGCACGGCCCTGTTCGTGGGCGGGACAGAAGAAGAGCATCTGCCGGTGTGGGTCGAATTGGCGCCGCTGACGGTCACCATCATCGGCTTCGCCATCGCCTATTATTTCTACATCCTGCACCCGGACGAGCCGCGCAAGCTGGCCGCACGGCGCGGGCTTCTTTATCTTTTCCTCTACAACAAATGGTATTTCGACGAGATTTACGATTTCCTGTTCGTGAAGCCCGCTTTCATGATCGGCCGCTTCCTGTGGAAGAAGGGTGACGGCATGGTCATCGACGGGCTGGGTCCGGACGGCATTTCGGCCCGCGTGCTGGATGCGGCGCGCGGCGCGGTCAGGCTGCAGACCGGCTATGTCTATCACTATGCGCTGGCGATGCTTTTGGGCGTTGTCGCCCTGGCCACCTGGTTCATCGCGGCAGGGGGTGGGCTGTGAACCTTCCCTTGCTCAGCCTTGTCACCTTCGTGCCGCTGATCGGCGCGGCCGCCATCCTGCTGTTTCGCACGGCGCCCGCCGCGCGCTGGATCGCGCTGGTCATCACCATCGCCACATTCGCGATCTCGCTGATGGTGTGGGCTGCGTTCGATTACACCAACCCCGGCTTCCAGCTTGTCGAGAAGGCCAACTGGCTGGGCGGCGGCATTTCCTATCACATGGGCGTGGACGGTATTTCCATGCTGTTCGTGGTCCTGACCGCCGGCCTGATGCCCTTCTGCATCGCGGCCAGCTGGGAATCCGTCGAAAACCGGGTGGCTGATTACATGATCGCCTTCCTGGTGCTGGAAACCATGATGATCGGCGTGTTCTGCGCGCTCGACCTGGTGCTGTTCTATGTGTTGTTCGAGGCCGGGCTGATCCCCATGTTCCTGATCATCGGCATCTGGGGCGGAAAGCGGCGCGTCTACGCCAGCTTCAAATTCTTCCTCTATACCTTTGTTGGCTCGGTGCTGATGCTGCTCGCGATCATGAGCATGTATTGGTACACCGGCACCACCGACATTGCGGTGCTGCTGGCCAACCCGCATTTCCCGCCCGGCATGCAGACCTGGCTGTGGCTGGCCTTCTTCGCCAGCTTTGCGGTCAAGATGCCCATGTGGCCGGTCCATACCTGGCTCCCCGACGCGCATGTGGAAGCCCCCACGGCGGGATCGGTGATCCTGGCCGGCATCCTGCTGAAGATGGGCGGTTACGGCTTCCTGCGCTTCTCGCTGCCGATGTTCCCGTCCGCCACGGAAATGTTCGCGCCGCTGGTTTTCACCATGTCGGTGATCGCCATCATCTACACATCCCTTGTCGCGCTGGCGCAGGAGGATATGAAGAAGCTGATCGCCTATTCGTCCGTGGCGCATATGGGTTTTGTCACCATGGGGATTTTCGCGTTCAACCATCAGGGCGTGGAAGGCGGCATCTTCCAGATGCTTAGCCATGGCGTAGTCTCCGGCGCGTTGTTCCTGTGCGTGGGCGTGGTCTATGACCGGCTGCACACGCGCGAGATCGCGGCCTATGGCGGGTTGGTCAGCCGCATGCCGCTCTATGCGGCCTGCTTCATGGTCTTCACGCTTGCCAATGTGGGCCTGCCGGGTACGTCGGGTTTCGTGGGCGAGTTCCTGACCCTTTTGGGCGCTTACATGCGCAATAGCTGGATCGCCATTTTCGCCACCACCGGCGTCATCCTGTCGGCGGCTTATGCGCTGTTCCTGTACCGCCGCATCATCTTCGGGGCGCTGGTGAAGCCCACGCTCAAGACCATGCAGGACCTGACCGCCCGCGAAATCGCCATCCTGGCGCCGCTGGTCATCATCACCATCGCCATGGGCGTCTATCCCAAGGTAGTGACCGATGTGACCACGCCCGCCGTGGCCAAGCTGATCACCGACAACCGGGCGGCGCTGGCCCATGACCGTGCCGTGCCGAA
Organism: Alphaproteobacteria bacterium; assembly: GCA_947465395.1. Taxonomy (GTDB): domain Bacteria; phylum Pseudomonadota; class Alphaproteobacteria; order Micropepsales; family Micropepsaceae; genus Rhizomicrobium. The sequence continues at coordinate 69,566 of CANIAL010000003.1, forward strand.
ACTGGCGGCCCTGCAACAAGGAGCGCGGCCGTGAGCCTTTCCGCCGACCTGATGGTTCTTCTGCCCGAGCTTATGCTGGCCATCGGCGCCATGGCGCTGTTGCTGGCCGGTGCGGTGATGGGCGAGAAGTCCGCCACCGCCATCACCGGCACTTCCATCATTCTGCTGCTGGGCGCGGGCGCGGCCGTTGTGATGGGGCCAGATCATGCCGGTGCTTTCCACGATGCATTCGTCACCGACGGCTTTGCGCGCTTCGCCAAGATATTGATCCTGATCGGTGCGGGCTTTTCCATCCTGATGGCGGCAGAGTTCTTCGCCACCACCACGGTTTCGCGTTTTGAATTGCCGGTGCTGATGCTGCTGGCAACCTTGGGCATGATGCTGATGGTGTCGGCTTCCAGCTTCATCGCGCTGTACATGGGGCTGGAGCTGCAAAGCCTGGCGCTGTACGTGTTGGCCGCCTTCAACCGTGATCATCTGCGCTCCACCGAAGCGGGCCTCAAATATTTCGTTCTGGGCGCATTGTCGTCGGGCATGATGCTGTACGGCATTTCACTGGTCTATGGCTTCACCGGCACCGTCAGTTTTGCCGGCATCGCCCATGTCATCGCCCAGTCCGGTGTCGGCATCGGCCTGGTGCTGGGGCTGGTGTTCCTGATCTCGGGCCTGGCCTTCAAGGTTTCGGCCGTGCCGTTCCACATGTGGACGCCGGATGTGTATGAAGGCGCCCCCACGCCCATCACATCCTATTTCGCCACGGCGGCCAAGGTTGCCGCCATGTGCCTGTTCCTGCGCGCCATCCTGACGCCGTTCCCCGGCGCCATGCATCAATGGCAGCAGATCGTGATCGTGATCTCGGTGCTTTCCATGGCCCTGGGTGCGGTGGCGGCGCTGGGCCAGCGCAACATCAAGCGCCTGATGGCCTATAGCTCCATCGGGCACATGGGCTACGCGCTGCTGGGCCTGGCCGCCGGGACGGCGCTGGGCGTGCGCGGCGTGCTGATTTATCTGGCCATCTATGTCGGCACCAATCTGGGCGTCTTTGCCTGCATTCAGGCCATGCGGCGCGGCGGCAAGCCGGTGGAACAGATTTCCGACCTTGCCGGTCTTGCCCGCACCAACCCGACACTGGCCGCCATCTTCAGCGCGCTGTTCCTCAGCCTGGCGGGATTGCCGCCGTTGGCCGGCTTCTTCGCAAAATTCTACGTCTTCCTGGCCGCGATCCAGGCGGGGTTGTTGTGGCCCGCCATCCTGGGCGTTCTGGCCAGCGCCGTGGGCCTGGTTTATTATCTGCGCCTGGTGAAGGTGATGTATTTCGACGAACCGGCCGCGGCGCTGGATGGCGAGATCGGGCTTGGCTCCCGCGCCGTGCTGATCCTGTCCACCGCCTTTGTTTTCCTGTTCATCGTGGCGGCATCGCCCATCATCACCGCCGCCGACACCGCGGCCCGCGCGCTGTTCACGCCTTGAGCTGGCCACAAGGTTACGGCCTTGTGCGGCACCAGAGCCTGGATTCCACCAATGAAGAAGCGCGCCGTCTCGCATTGAAGGGCGAGGCCGGGCCCGTCTGGATCACGGCGGAAGAACAGACGGCGGGGCGCGGCCGGCGCGGCCGGGTCTGGGAAAGCCAAAGTCGCAACCTGGCCGCCACGCTTCTGCTGCGCCCGGTGCGTCCCCAAGCCGAATGGCCGCAGCTTTCCTTTGTCACGGCAATCGCCGCCGCCGACATGGCGGCGCATTTTCTTCCTGGCCCCGTCATCGCCGTGAAATGGCCCAATGACATATTGGCGGATGGGCGGAAACTGTCGGGTATCTTGCTGGAAAGCGCGGGTGAAGGTGTTGCCGTGGGCGTTGGCGTCAATCTGGCCAGCCATCCTGACGGAACCGAGTTTCCCGCCACATCCATGGCGGCATTTGGCGCGGCCCCAAACCCGGAAGACGCCCTGGCGGCGCTCGCGGGCGGGTTCGCCAGATGGTATGACATTTGGCTGGCCGACGGTTTTTCGCCCATCCGCGACGCCTGGCTGGCGCGGGCGGCGGGACTGGGCGGGCGTATCCGCTGCCGGCTGGCGACCGGGGAAAGGCATGGCGTGTTTGAAGGCATTGACCAGACCGGCGCGCTTCTTCTGGGCGAGGGCATGGGGCGGCAAAGCGTCATTCCCGCCGCGGACATATTTTTTGGCTGAACCATGCTGCTGGCAATAGACGCGGGAAACACCAACATCGTATTTGCCGTTTATGACGGCGAGAAATTGCGCGCCCGGTGGCGGGCGGTCAGCCATCCCCAGCGCACGGCGGATGAATATGCCGTCTGGCTGGTGCAGTTGATGAGTTTGGAAAAACTGTCCTTCGCGGATTTCGACGCCGCCATCATGGCGACCGTGGTGCCATCGCTGCTGTTCGACCTGCGCGCCCTGTGCCGCAATTACCTGAAGACCGAACCCCTGATCGTGGGCGACCCGGCGGTGAAGCTGGGCATGAAGGCCAATGTCGAGCGGCCGCAATCGGTGGGCACCGACCGGCTCTGCAACAGCGTGGCCGCGCATGAACGCTATCCCGGCGCCGTGATCGTGGTGGATTTCGGCACCGCCACCAATTTCGACATCGTGGCCGAGAATGGTGATTTCGACGGCAGCGTCATCGCGCCCGGCGCCAATCTTTCCATCGAGGCGCTGTACCAGGCAGCAGCCCTGCTGCCGCGCGTGGCCATCCACCGCGCGCAATCGGTGATCGGGCGCGACACGGTCTCGTCCATGCAGTCCGGCGTTTATTGGGGCTATGTGGGCCTGATCGACGGGCTGATCGCCCGCATCAAGACAGAATACGCAAAGCCCATGACGGTTGTGGCCACCGGCGGGCTGGCCAATCTTTTCCGGCCCGACATTCCGGCCATCCAGCACATCGATCCCGACCTCACCATCCGGGGGTTGATGCTGATCCACGCCCGCAACAGGCCGGGCCGGTAAATGGTTTCGACGAAGAAGGCGGACGAGCTGGTCTTCCTGCCGCTGGGCGGGTCGGGCGAAATCGGCATGAATTTCAACGCTTATGGCTTCGGCCCGGCGCATGACCGCAAATGGATCATCGTGGATTGCGGCGTGCTGTTCGGGCGCGAGGCGTCCACCCCGGGCGTGGATTTGATCATGCCCGACATCCGCTTCCTGGCGGAGCGGCGCGACGATGTGCTGGGCATCATCGCCACCCATGGCCATGAAGACCATATCGGCGCCATCGCGCCGCTTTGGCCGATGCTGAAATGCCCGGTCTATGCCACGCCCTTCACGGCCCGGCTGATCGAAGGCAAGCTGGAGGAGGCCGGGCTGTCGTCCAGCCTGCGCGTGCGCGAAGTGCCGGTGGGCGGCACCATGAAGCTGGGGCCGTTCAGCATCGAGTTCGTCTCCATCACCCATTCGATCCTGGAGCCGAACCTGCTGGCCATCAGGACGCCCCTGGGCCTGATCGCCCATACCGGCGACTGGAAGCTGGACCCTGATCCCGTGCTGGGCGAAGTCACTGACAGGGCCGCCATTGAAAAGCTGGGCGATGAGGGCGTGCTGGCGCTGGTCTGCGATTCCACCAATGCGCTGGTTTCCGGCCATACCGGTTCGGAAGGCAAGGTGCGCGAAAGCCTGGAAGCGTTGATCGGCACCTTGAAGGGCCGCATCGCGGTGACGGCATTCGCCTCCAATTTGGCGCGGCTGGACAGCATCGCCAGGGCAGCCAGGAAACATGGCCGCCGCATCGCGCTGGTAGGCCGCTCCATGCACAAGATGGTGGAAGCGGCGCGCGACTGCGGTTACCTGAAGGATTTTCCGCCCGTGATGGATGCGGTGGAAGCGCATGACTATCCGGCACACAAATTGCTCTACCTTTGCACCGGCAGCCAGGGCGAGCCGCGCGCGGCGCTGGCGCGCATCGCTGAAGGCAACCATCCCGATGTGCGGCTGGCCAAGGGCGATGCGGTGATATTCTCGTCCCGCATCATTCCGGGCAATGAACTTCCCATCTATGAACTGCACAACAAGCTGTCGGCGCTGGGCGTGGAAGTCCTGACCGAACAGGATCATTTCGTGCATGTTTCGGGCCATCCGGCGCGGGGCGAATTGGAACAGATGTATCGCTGGACGCGTCCGCGCATCGCCATTCCGGTGCATGGCGAACTGCGCCACATGGCCGAACATGCGCGGCTGGCCAAATCGCTGCAGGTGCCGCAGGCGCTGGTGCCGGCCAATGGCCAGCTGTACCGCCTGGCGCCCGGTCCCGCCGAACTGATTGACGAAGTGCCTGCGGGGCGCATCCACATGGATGGCCGCGTGCTGGTGGCCGAGGGAGAAGGGCTGGCGAAATCGCGCCGCGCGCTGGCCCATGCCGGGTTCATCGCCATCACGCTGGTGCTGGATCACAAGGGCCGCCGCGCCGCGCCGCCCGCCATCCTGACCGAAGGCATGCCGCAGCCCGTGAAAGACGCCGTGCGCCGCGCCGTGGATGACACGCTGGAGCGCAATCGCAAGGCCCAGCCTGACGACCTGATGGAAAATGTGCGCCGGGCGGCGCGCCGTGCCGCATCCGAAGCCTGGGGCAAGAAGCCCGTTACCCGCATCAGCATGGTGGAGGTCTGAATGAACGCGGACGCAATTCATTATGTGGTGCTGCTCAGCGCCTATGCCGTGATCTGGTTCGTGGCCTTTTTCTGCCTGTTGCCCATCGGGCTGGGCGATGTGGACCCGGAGACGGGCGCCCCCATCCACCCAAGGCTGAAGCCCAAGGCGCTGGCCGCCACCCTGATCGCGGCGGTGGCCTGGGCGATTTTCTATGCCGCCGTGGGTTTTGGCTGGCTGGAAGTCTGATTTTAACGCAGGCGCGCGATACTGGCCCCGGGGTATGGGGTTATTGCGATGCAGCACAAGATGATTTTGAGCGCGGCCTTGATTGTCATGGGCGTGTTGGCGGGGCGGGACGCCCAATCTTCCGGGATCAAGCCGGCCGGTATCACCAACCGGGGTGCCCCGGACCCGCTTCTGGGCGGTCCCATTGATCTGGGGCCGCAAAAGCCCGGTCCCTGCGACCCCAACCTGGCCAGTTCGCGCTACACGCCCGGTACCGACGTGCATGGCCGGCGCGTTGCGGCGGCCGACTTGCCCCACGCACCCATGCCGGGGCCGCAAAGCATCATGGTCGCCACCGGCGGCGCCCTGGTGGAACTGGACCCCAAGGCCGTGCTGGAACGACCCGCAGCCTGTCCGCCGATTCCCAGGCCCAGACCTTCTCGCTGAAGTCCCGCGCATTAACCAAACCGGGCATTTGCCGCTTTGTCGCCATCGCGGGCTGTTAAGTTCAGCAGATGCGCATGGCTCCGCTCCTTTTGCTGATGCTGACGCTTGCCGTTCCGGCCAGCGCCGCGCCTGCACATGCTTGGCGCATCACCAAAGACCATTGGAATGAAGCCGACGAGCGCGGCTTTGGCCGTTTCGTGACGGCGCTGGGCGAATCCGGCTGTTCGTCGTCGGAAAGCTGCCTGCGCTCCAGCGCCAATCCCTGGCGGGATAGCGATGCAGGCTTCATGGACGTGGATGTGGACTGCGCCAAGCTGCCTTATCTGCTGCGCGGTTATTATGCCTGGAAGAACGGCTTGCCATTTTCCTATGTGGACGCCTTGTCGGGTCCCAGGGATTTGCGTTTTGGCAAGACCGCCAACCGTCCCGTCTCCCGCACCGCCATCACCGACCATGGCGGCGGCATTGATGGCCCCAAGGCCTTGCGCGAGATGCTGGACACGGTTTTCACCGCCAGCTACCGCACCGATGCGTCGGAAGGCGGCTCGGATTTCTATTCGCCCGCGCTCCAGCCCGGCTCCATCCGCCCCGGCACGGTGATCTATGACACCAACGCCCATGTCGGGATCGTGTGGAAGGTGGATGAATCGGGCCGCGTGCATTACATGGACGCGCATCCCGATTTCACCATCACCCGTTCGGTCTATGGCCCGCAATTCGGCGCCAGCCCCATGGCGCTGGGCGGCGGGCTGAAGAATTGGCGGCCGCTGCAACTGGTGGGCGCGCACCGCGAAGGCAATGCACTGGTCGGCGGGCGCATCGTCCTGGCCGCCAACAACCAGATTTCGGATTTTTCGCTGACCCAGTATCTGGGCACCGATGGGCGCGGGCATTTTGCCTATAACGGCGCGCCCCTGGGTTATTATGAATATGTGCGGGTGGCGGTGTCGGGCGGGCGCACGGATTTCAATCCCGTCTATGAGTTGCAGGCGACCATGCGCACGCTCTGCAACGATCTGCGCGACCGGGCGCAATATGTGGACCAGGCGGTGCAGGAAAACCTGCCGCGCACCAACCATCCCCTGCGCTTGCCGGACAATATCTACAGTTCCGACGACACGGCGTGGGAGAATTACGCCACGCCGTCGCGCGATGCGCGGCTGAAAGCGGGTTTCGTGGGTTTCCATCGCGACCTGAAAGAGATGATCGGGTTGTGGCTGGCCCGGGACGGGCGCATCGCCTATGACGGGCTGGATCTGCGGGACGATTTGCTGCGCGCCTATGACGAACAGTCCCAGGCCTGCACCATCACCTATCTCTCCAGCGACAAGACGCCCGTGCCGATGAATTTCGCCATGCTGGAGCGCAATCTGTTCGCCATGTCGTTTGATCCCTATGACTGTGTGGAATTGCGCTGGGGCGATGATCGGGCCTCCTGCACCAACCAGACCGCCAAGCGGCGCTGGTATGGGGCGGCGCAGGGCCTGCGGAACGATTATGTCCGCGCCATGGATGGCGGGGCTGGGACCGGCGGCGATGTGGCCGAGATCGAGAGCAGGGGCGGGCCAAATGCGCCCGACATCAATATCCGCAATCTCATTGCCTCCATGCCGCCCCGCGCCGCCTTCGTGCAAAGATTTCCGGGACGCTAGTGCTTCGCGAATAAGAGCATCCGATTTGCGGACCAGAGCGCGGATGTCCGCTTTCCTGCGCAGGCGCGTGGCGCCATAGCGGCCATGAATGCGGCGGTTCTGGTTGCCTTTTGGCGCGCCCCTTGGCCGCCCCGTCCGTTTGCCCATTTGAACCGGTTTTCCCTGACCCCTACCCCTGCCGGGTGACGTTAATGTTGTGGCTGGTTTCACCGCGCAGGCGCGCCAGGGCTTCGCCCAGCCTGGCGCTGGCGTTGAGCAGCGCTGTGGCGCCATCCAGCTCGTCCTTGAGGGTGAGGATGTCTTCGGCAGCACGCGCCTTGTCCGCACTCGCCAGGCAGGATTTGAGGGCGGCGGCGCATTGGGCAAGCTGGCTTTGGAGAATGTCTTCGGTTGTGTTTTTCATGGCGGCATCATGCCAGCCCGAAAAGGCGCGGGGACAAGCGTCATGCGCGAATTCCGGCTCAAAGCCCTGAAACGATTGGCGAACAAAAAATTGCGCGCGCGTGGATAGGCGGCGTATCCGGCCCTGGATGGCCCACGTAAAGTGGGCCATGACATTTGATCTGGATGGCCCGCTTAAAGTGGGCCATGACATCGCTGTTTAGTAAGCCCGGCCGATCAGGATTTCTTCCACGCCCGCCGCGCCCGTGAACAGGCATTTGGCAAAGGTTTCGGGCTGGTCCAGCGGCGCATTGCGGATGGTGAGCTTCAGCGCTTTCAGTTGTGCGCCGATTTTCTCAAGCGCATCGCCCGTGGGCTTTGACCAGCTTATGCGCAGCCAACCCTTGAAATCATCGTCCCCGCCAGCAAAATAATTTTCCACGCCCGCCCAATCGGTAATGCCGGTCTTGATGTTGGCATCCAGCCGCGCCTTGGCTTCGGCATACAGGCCCGCCTGGATCTCGGTCAGCAACTGCACCGCGTTTTCCAGGAAATCCTGGCGGGGCTTGATGACGGATTTCACCTTGTCGCCATCACGCAGATCGTCGCGCCGCATCATGCTGACATTGGCGCCCGCGGCATCGCGCGGACCCACTTCCAAAATCAGCGGCGCGCCGCGGCGCACCCAGTTCCAGCGCTTTTCCGCCGACTTGATCTTCTTGTTGTCCAGCAGCACACGCAGCGGCTGGCCGAAGGCGGACAGTTTGGACAGCGACTTCACCAGTTCCTCGCAATAGGCCATCACGTGTTCGTCTTCCGGCTTGTCACGCAGCATGGGCACCACCACGATCTGGCGGGGCGCGATGGCGGGCGGCAGGCGCAAACCATCATCATCGCCATGGGTCATGATGACCCCGCCAATCAGGCGGGTGGAAACGCCCCAGCTTGTGGTGTTGCAAAGCGTCAAGGTGCCGGCATCGTCCTGGAACTTGATGTTCTGCGCTTCGGCAAAATGCGTGCCCAGGAAATGCGACGTTCCGGCCTGCAGCGCCTTGCCGTCCTGCATCATCGCCTCGATGGACCAGGTCGCCACCGCGCCGGGGAAGCGTTCATTCTCCGGCTTCTCGCCCGCGATCACCGGCATGGCCAGCACGTCTTCGGCAAAGCTGCGGTACATTTCCAGCGCCATCGCTGTTTCTGCCACGGCTTCCGCCTCGCTGGCATGGGCGGTATGGCCTTCCTGCCAGAGAAATTCGGTGGTGCGCAGGAACAGGCGCGGCCGCATTTCCCAGCGCACCACGTTTGCCCACTGGTTGATCAGCAGCGGCAGGTCGCGATGGCTGCGGATCCAGCGGGAGAAGGCATCGCCGATGATGGTTTCGGATGTGGGGCGCACCACCAGCGGTTCTTCCAGCTTCGCTTCCGGGTCGGGCTGCAGCCTGCCGTCAATCATCTTCAGGCGATGATGCGTCACCACCGCCATTTCCTTGGCGAAGCCATCCACATGGTCGGCTTCCTTGGCGATGAAGGAGAGGGGAATGAAAAGCGGGAAGTAGCAATTCTCGTGCCCCGTCGCCTTGATGCGGCGGTCCAGCTCGGCCTGGATCTGTTCCCAGACGCCATAGCCCCAGGGCTTGATCACCATGGCGCCCCGGACGGGCGATGATTCGGCCATGTCCGCGCCCGCCACCACGGCCTGGTACCAGTCGGCAAAGCGGTCACGGGCGATATTCAGGGCGCGCTGCATCGTGTCTCCAAGGGTCTAAAAAGCTGTAATTTGCTTCCGATTCCGGTTGGCGTATGAGTAACTGAAGCAGTTTCGAATCCAAAGCCCCAACAAGGCCCCATGTCCGCCCCGACCCGCCCTTTCGCGCCCTTTGAATGGCTGATCGCGCTGCGTTATTTGCGCGCCCGGCGGACGGAAGGCTTTGTTTCCGTGATTTCCGGCTTTTCGCTGGTCGGCATCGCCCTGGGCGTCGCCACCCTGATCATCGTGATGTCGGTGATGAACGGCTTTCGCCATGAATTGCTGAAAAGCATTCTGGGCCTGAACGGCCATGTCAGCGTGCAGGGTATCGAAGGCCCGCTTTTGGGCTATGACGCCATGGCGGGGCGCATCCGCGCCGTGCCGGGCGTTACCCGCGCCGTGCCGGTGGTGGATGGCCAGGTGATGGCGACCCAGAACAATGTCAGCGCCGGGGTGGTGGTGCGGGGCATGCGGCCCGCCGATCTCAAAAGCCTGACATTGATTTCCGACACGCTGTCGCCGGGTGCGCTGGCGGGTTTTGGCGACGAAGCCAACCAGGAAGAAGGTGTTATTGTTGGCGCGGGCCTGGCGCAGAAAATGGGCCTGCATCCGGGCGGCTCCATCACGCTCATTGCCGCCAAGGGCAATATCACGCCGTTTGGCACCACGCCGCGCATCAAGACCTATCGCGTGGCAGGCACCTTCCGCATCGGCATGATCCAGTATGACACCAGTTTCGTGTTCATGCCGCTGGCCGAGGCGCAGCTTTTCTTCAACACCGGCGATGGCGTCAGCGGCATCGAGGTGATGGTGACCGATCCCGACAATGACATGGCGCAATTGCCGGGCCTGTTCCGCGCGGCGGGGCGCACGGCGCGGCTGGTGCCATGGCAGGACACCAATGCGTCCTTCTTCGAGGCGCTGCAGGTGGAGCGCAATGTCATGTTCCTGATCCTGACGCTTATTATTCTTGTGGCGGCGCTGAACATTGTCTCCGGCCTGATCATGCTGGTGAAGGACAAGTCGGGCGACATCGCCATATTGCGCACCATGGGCGCATCGCGGGGCGCGGTGATGCGGGTGTTTTTCATCGCGGGCGCCAGCATCGGCGTCACCGGCACGCTTCTGGGCTTCATCATCGGCACGGTCTTCTGCGCCAATATTGAGAATATCCGCCAGGGCCTGTCGCGGCTGACCGGCACCACGCTTTTCGATCCCACCGTTTACTTCCTGTCGCGCATGCCCGCCGAAATGGATGCGGGCGAAGTGGCGGCGGTGGTGGTGATGGCGCTGGTGCTGACCTTCCTGGCCACGCTGTACCCAAGCTGGCGCGCCGCAAGGCTGGATCCGGTCGAGGCGCTTCGCTATGGCTGAGGCCCTTCGGTTAGAGAGCGTTTCGCGCCGCTACAAGGAAGGCGAAGGCCAGCTGGAAGTGTTTTCGGACATTTCCATGACCCTGGCGCCGGGCGAGGTTGTGGCGCTGGTGGGCCAGTCCGGTTCGGGCAAGTCGTCGCTTTTGCATATCGCCGGATTGCTGGAAGCCCCCACCAGCGGCGAGATTTACGTGGGCGGGTCCGCGGCCTCGCGCCTGCCCGACCAGGAACGCACCCGCATTCGGCGCGACACCATCGGCTTTGTCTACCAGGCCCATCATCTGCTGCCGGAATTCGACGCGCTGGAAAATGTGATGATGCCGCAACTGATCGCCGGGCGTTCAAAGGCCGAGGCCAGTGGCGAAGCCGTGCGATTGCTGACCCGGCTGGGGCTGGCGGCGCGTCTCACCCATCGGCCCGCGCAACTGTCAGGCGGCGAGCAGCAGCGCGTGGCCATTGCCCGTGCGCTGGCCAACAAGCCAAAGATCTTGCTGGCGGACGAACCCACCGGCAATTTGGACCCGCGTACATCGGGCGGCGTCTTTGACGCGCTGCTGGAAATCACCCGCGCCGAAGGGCTGGCGGCGCTGATCGCCACGCATAACTTTGAACTGGCGGCGCGTATGGACCGCGCGCTGCTTTTGCACCAAGGGCGATTGGTCGAAGGCACAAATCTGCCTCGTTAGCGCGCCAGATATTCCGCCAGTTTTTCCAATGTGACGTTCCAGCCGCCGACATGACCGTCGCGGCGTTCCGTGCTGGCAAAGCCGGTCTGGCGCAAGGTGAGTTCGGTGCCGGTACCCTTGGGCCGGAAGGACAGGGTGATTTCTGTTTCCTGGGGGTCATGGCCCCATTTCCAGGTCATGCGGATTTTTTCCGGCCGCTGGAATTCGCGATAAACGCCGGACAGCGACATGGTGCGGCCATCATAAAGGATGCTGGCCTGGTAGCGCCCGCCGACGCGCGGCTCCAGCAGGACGATTTCGCCCGTGGCTTCGCGCGGGCCGATCCATGCGCCCCAGCCATCCTGCAGCCAGGCGTCGAAGACGCGTTCCGGCGGCGCATCGAAGTGACGGGTGATCTCCAGCGTGTCGTCGGTCATGGCTTTTCCTTCAGGTAAGTGTTCAGGCGGTCGAAACTGGCGTTCCAGAAGGCGGCGTAGTGATCCAGCCATTCGCGGGCCGTCTTCAGGCCCGCGGGGTTGAGGCGGCAGACCAGCGTCTGTCCCTTGCGGGTGCGGGCGATCAGGGCCGCGTCCTCCAGCACTTTCAGGTGGCGGGAAATGGCGGGGGCCGAGATGGCGAAGGGCGCCCTGAGTTCGCCCACGCTGGCCTCGCCCAGGGCCAGGCGGGCCAGGATGGCGCGGCGGGTGGGATCGGACAGGGCGGAATAGGCTGTGTCGAGAGTATTCATAACAATTATGTTAATTAACATATTTGCTAAATACAAGTCCGATAATTGATCCCTTTTTGTTCTTGTTTTTGAAAAGGAACATAACTAGAACATAGCCATCAAACGGGGAGGCGAATATGTGGATCAAGGATGCGGCGGCGGGTGCGGGACTTATCATCCTGATGGTGTCGTCCTTTGCCCTGGCGAACAGCGCGCAGGCGGTGATCGCGCTCTTCTAGGCTTCGCGTCTGTGGATAGCGGGCCATTGCCCGCCCCAAGGCGCGGGCAGGGCTTCATAGTGCGGCCATGGCCGCCAAAGCAGAATCGTCGGAATTGAAAGACCGCAAGATGGCGGGATTTGTCCACCTGCGCGTGAAGAGCGGCTATTCGCTGCTGGAAGGGGCGGTGCGCCCCGAGGAACTGGCCGAGCTGGCGCGCGAGAACGCCATGCCCGCCGTGGCCGTCACCGACGTCAACAATCTCTTCGGCGTGTACGAGATCGCCGACAAGCTCACCCAGAAATCGAAGGAAACAAAAAGCGGCAAGAAGATCGCGCTTCAAACGGTGCAGCCCATCGTGGGCGTGCTGCTGTCGGTGGAAATGGGCGCGGCGCCCACCAGCGGCCAGCGCGCCCGGAAGCCGCCGCACCTGCCGCTGCTGGTGCAGAATGAAGCGGGCTATCGCAATCTCAGCCGGATTCTCAGCGCCGCCTACCTGAATGTGGATGCGGGCGACTGGCCCCATGTCACCGCCGAGATGTTGGCCAGGCATGCCGACGGCCTGATCGCGCTGACCGGCGGGCCGGGCGGGCCGGTGAACAATCTGTTGCTGGACGGCCAGAAGGAAGCGGCGGCGGCTTGCCTGGACAAGCTGGCCAAGATTTTCCCGAACCGTCTGTATGTGGAATTGCAGCGTCACGGGTTGCCGGAAGAACGCGCCACCGAACCGGCGCTGCTGGATTTGGCCTATGCGAAAAAGCTGCCGCTGGTCGCAACCAATGACGTGCATTTCGGCCGCGCCGACATGTATGAAGCGCATGACGCGCTTCTGTGTATCGCGGACGGCGCTTTTGTCAGCCAGGACGACCGCCGCCGCCTGACCCGCGAGCATCGCTTCAAGAGCCAGGCCGAAATGGCGGCGCAGTTCGCCGATTTGCCCGAGGCGCTGGACAACACGATGGAGATTGCGCGCCGCTGCGCCTTCCGGCCCAAGAAGCGCAGTCCCATCCTGCCCGTGTTCGTGCCGGAGTCCGGCCGCAAGCCGGATGACGAATTGAAAGTGCAGGCCGAAGAAGGCCTGGCGCGCATGCTGGCGTCCCATCCCCATGCCGCCGAGGAAAATGTCTATCACGAGCGCCTGGCGTATGAGCTTTCCATCATCAACCGCATGGGGTTTGCCAGTTACTTCCTGATCGTGTCGGATTTCATGCGCTGGACGCGGGCGCAGGGCATTCCCGTGGGCGTGCGCGGTTCGGGCGCGTCATCGCTGGCGGCCTGGGCGCTGGACATCACCAATCTTGATCCGCTGCGCTTCGGGCTGTTCTTTGAACGCTTCCTGAACCCCGAACGCGTATCCATGCCCGACTTCGACATCGACTTTTGCCAAGAACGGCGGGACGAGGTGGTGCGCTATGTGCGCGGCAAGTATGGCGCCGACCGCGTGGCGCATATCATCGCGCTGGGCTCGCTCCAGGCGCGCGCCGCGGTGCGCGATGCCGGGCGCGTTTTGCAGATGCCGCTGGGCCTGGTGGACCGCATCGCCAAGCTGATCCCCGCCGTGCCGGGCAAGCCCATTACGTTGGCCGAGGCGGTGGAAAGCGAACCCCGCCTGCAACAATTCGCCGAAACCGAACCCATGGCCAAGCGTCTGTTCGAGATCACGTCAAAGATCGAGGGCTTGTACCGTCACGCCTCCACCCATCCCGCCGGCGTGGTGATCGGCGACCGGCCGCTGGACGAAATCCTGCCGCTCTACCGCGATCCGCGTTCCGAAATGCCGGTGACGCAGTTCGATTATGAAGATGCAGAAAAAGCCGGGCTGGTGAAGTTCGACTTTCTGGGCCTGAAGACCCTGACCGTGATCGCCAAGGCGGAAGCCTTGCTGGCCCGGCGCGGCATCGTGGTTCACACCCAGAGCATTGATTTCAACGATGGCGCCACGTTTGAAATGCTGTCGCGGGGCGACAGTGTCGGCGTTTTCCAGCTGGAAGGGTCAGGCATGCGCGACCTGATCCGCAAGATGAAGCCGGACCATATCAACGATCTGGTGGCGCTTGTGGCGCTGTACCGCCCCGGTCCCATGGATTCCATTCCCAAATACATCGCTGCCAAGAATGGCAAGGAAGCGCCGGAGTATCTGCATCCGCTGCTGGAGCCGATCCTGAAAGAAACCTATGGCGTGATGACCTACCAGGACGATGTCATGCGCATCGCCCGCGAGCTGGCCGGTTATTCCATGGGCGAGGCCGACCTTTTGCGCCGCGCCATGGGCAAGAAGATCGTCTCGGAAATGATCCCGCACCGCGAACGCTTCATCGCGGGCGCGGGTGAGCGCGGCATCGTGAAAAACATTGCGGAACAGATTTTCGAACAGGCGGAGAAGTTCGCCGGTTACGGCTTCAACAAGGGCCATGCCGCCGCCTATGCCCAGGTGGCTTACCAGACCGCGTATCTCAAGGCCAATTATCCGGTGGAATTCCTGGCCGCGTCCATGACGCTGGATATCGGCAACACCGACCGGCTCAACATCTTCCAGCAGGAAGCAGCCCGCCTGGGCGTGAAGGTGGCGATACCCGACATCAACAAGTCCGAAGCCGTGTTCTCCTGCGACGCCGATGCGGGCACGGTGTTCTATGCGCTGGCCGCCGTGAAGGGCGTGGGCCGCCAGGCCATGGACCATGTCGTGGCCGTGCGAAACGAAGGCGGGCCGTTCACGTCGCTGTCGGATTTCGCGCGGCGGGTGGACCCGAAACAGGTGGGCAAGCGGGCGTTTGAAAACCTGGTGCGGGCGGGGGCCTTTGACAGTTTGAACAAGAACCGCCGCCAGCTTGTCGAAAATTCCGACCGCATCCTGGGCGGGGCGCAGGCGGCGGCGCGCGAACGCGAAAGCGGCCAGGTTTCCATGTTTGGCGGTGCGACCATGCCCGCCGAAGATTTGCGCCTGACCAATATTCCCGACTGGCCCATGCATGAGCGATTGTCGGAAGAGTTCGGGGCGATGGGTTTTTATCTTTCCGGTCATCCGCTGGATGCCTATGGCGCGGCGCTGAAACGGCTTGGCGTCACGACCTATGCCGCGCTGGCGGAAGACCGCCGTTCCGGCTTCAAGGCGCGGCTGGCCGGCACCATGATCAAGAAATCCGAACGGCGCAGCCGCAAGGACGCCATGTATGCCTTCGTCACCTTCTCCGATCCCACCGGCATGTTCGAGATGATGCTGTTCCCCGAAGTGCTGGCGGCGTCGCGCCCGCTGCTGGAGGAGGGCAAGTCGCTTCTGATCAATGCCAGCGTGGAATGGGACGGCGATGACCTGAAGCTGCGCGCCGCCACCATCACCGACCTGGACGAGGCGGCGGCCAATGCAGGCGAGGGCATGGTGGTGCGGCTGGCGTCGCAGGAACCGCTCAGCGCCGTGGCCGCGCAACTGACGCAAGCGGGCAAGGGGCTGGTCAGCTTCGTGGTCCCGGGCAACCCGGGCGAGGAAGTGGAAATCGCGCTGGGAAAACGGCTTCAGGTAACGGCGGCCTTGCGCTCCAATATCGCGGCGATACCGGGGGTATTGTCCGTAGAAGCGGTCTAAAACCGGGCCGAAAAAGCGGTTATTGCCATTTCCCCCGGCCTTCTCTAAAAGCCGCGCTATCTCGCGCCCAAGGGTGGGTTTCGGTGGGTGTTCCATCGTCCCCGTCCGGTGTTCCTTCAAAGGGATAACCCTTGGGTCTGGCTAACCGGTAAAGGAGACTAACATCATGGCTTTGCCTGACTTTTCCATGCGTGGCCTGCTTGAAGCAGGCGCCCATTTCGGCCACCGCCAGCAGCGCTGGAACCCGAAAATGGCCCCCTTCATCTATGGCCAGCGCAACGACATCCACATCCTGGACCTGACCCAGACCGTGCCGCTGCTGCACCAGGCCCTCGTCGCCCTGCGCGATGTCGCCGCCGGGGGCGGGCGCATCCTGTTCGTGGGCACCAAGCGCCAGGCGTCTGATCCCATCGCGGCGGCTGCCAAGCGCTGCGCGCAATATTATGTGAACCATCGCTGGCTGGGCGGCACGCTGACCAACTGGCAGACCATCAGCCATTCGATCAAGCGCCTGCGCACCATCGAAGAGACGCTGACCAGCGCCGGTGAATCCGGCCTGACGAAAAAGGAATTGCTGGGCCTGCTGCGCGAACAGGACAAGCTGGAACGCTCGCTGGGCGGCATCAAGGAAATGGGCGGCCTGCCCAACATGCTGTTCGTGATCGACACGAACAAGGAAGCCATCGCCATTGCCGAAGCCAAGAAGCTGAACATCCCGGTGACGGCCATCCTGGATTCGAATTGCGATCCGGACGGCATCGCCCATCCCATTCCCGGCAATGACGACGCCGCCCGCGCCATCGCGATGTATTGCGACCTGGCCGCGCGCGCCATCATTGACGGGTTGGGCCAGGGCCAGGTGGATGCCGGTGTGGATATCGGCGCTGCCGCGGAACTGGAAGACACCGCGCTGGCCGCAGCCCCCGCCGAAGCCACCGCTTAATTACATACGCGTTGGGCCTTTGCGCCCCGCGTTTCAAGGAGCCTCAAGATGGCGAACATCACCGCGACCATGGTGAAGGACCTGCGCGACAAGACCGGCGCGGGCATGATGGACTGCAAGAATGCGCTGAACGAGACCGCTGGCGACATGGAAGCCGCCATTGACTGGCTGCGCAAGAAGGGCATCTCCAAGGCCGCCAAGAAGGCCGGCCGCGCCGCCGCCGAAGGCCTGGTGGGCGTTGCCACCGGCAATGGCGCCGGTGCATTGGTCGAAGTGAATGCGGAAACCGATTTCGTGGCCCGCAATGAAGAGTTCAAGGGTTTCGTGAAATCCGCCGCCGCCATCGCCCTGAAAGAGGGCGGCGACCTGCAGAAGCTGCTGGGCGCCGCGCATGGCGGGGCCACGGTGGAATCCACCCTGACCGCGCTGGTCGCCAAGATCGGCGAGAACATGTCGGTGCGCCGCACGATTGCGCTTTCCGTCAATCCCGGCGTCGTCGCCGCTTACGTGCATAACGCCGCCTCGCCCGAGCTGGGCAAGATCGGTGTTCTGGTGGCGCTGAAATCCACCGCTGATGCGGAAAAGCTGTCCGCGCTGGCCAAGCAGATCGCCATGCATGTGGCCGCCGCAGCCCCGCTGGCCATCACGCCCGAGCATCTGTCCAAAGATGTGGTGGAACGCGAGCGCAATGTTCAGACCGAAATCGCCCGCCAGTCCGGCAAGGCCGAAGCCGTCATTGAAAAGATGATGGAAGGGCGCATGCGCAAATTCTATGAAGAGACGGTGCTGCTCTCCCAGACCTTCGTGATTGACGGCGAGACGCAGATTTCCAAGGTGCTGGAAAAGGCTGCCAAGGAACTGGGCGCGCCCATCACGGTGGAAGGCTTTGTCCGCTTCCAGGTGGGCGAGGGCATCGAGAAGGCCGAAAGCGATTTCGCCGACGAAGTCAAACAGATGGCGGGCCACTGATCCACCACTGAACCGGGAGCCGCTCCATGCCGCCAGCGCCAAAATACCGCCGCGTCCTCTTGAAGGTCTCCGGCGAGGCGTTGATGGGCGAGGGCAATTTCGGCATCGACATCGCAACCGTTGACCGCATCGCCAATGATGTGAAGGACGCGGCGGCCGCCGGCAGTGAAATCTGCATGGTGATCGGCGGCGGCAACATCTTTCGCGGCCTTGCCGGCGCGGCCAAGGGCATCGAACGGGCCACCGCTGATTACATGGGCATGCTGGCCACCGTGATGAATGCGCTGGCGATGCAGGCGGCGCTGGAACGATGCGGCCTGGCCTGCCGTGTGCAGTCCGCCATTCCCATGAGCAGCGTCTGCGAGCCCTATGTCCGCCGCCGCGCCATCCGCCACATGGAAAAGGGCCGGGTGGTGATTTTTGCTGCCGGAACCGGGAACCCGTTTTTCACCACCGACACCGCCGCGGCCCTGCGCGCGGCCGAGATGAGCTGCAACGCCATGCTCAAGGCCACCAATGTTGACGGTGTTTACAGCGCCGACCCAAAGAAGAACCCCGCCGCCACCCGCTATGAAACCCTGACCTATCATGAGGTTCTGGCCCGGGACCTCCAGGTGATGGATGCCTCGGCCATCTCGCTTTCCCGGGAAAACGGGATTCCCATCCTGGTTTTCTCCCTGCATGAGCAGGGGCAGCTGGCCAAGGTCCTGCGCGGCGAGGGCCGGGCAACCATTATCGAAGAAAAGTGAAGCCGCGCGGTACTTTGGGCTAAAGTGACTCGCTAAAGGCAGGGATCATGGCCGAGACATACAACAAGGATGATTTCGCCCGCCGCATGGCCGGCGCCCTGACCACCGTGAAGGGTGAGTTCAGCGGGTTGCGGACCGGGCGCGCCAGCCCGGCGCTGCTCGACCCCGTGCATGTGGAAGCGTATGGCAATTCGGTGCCCATCAACCAGGTCGGCACAATCTCCACGCCGGAATCGCGCATGATCACGGTGCAGGTGTGGGACAAGGGCCTGGCCAGGGCCGTGGACAAGGCCATCCGCGATGCGGGCCTGGGCCTGAACCCGCAAATGGACGGCCAGCTGCTTCGCATCCCGCTGCCGGAGCTTAATGAAGAGCGCCGCAAGGAATTGACCAAGCTGGCGTCGAAATATGCCGAAGCCGCCCGCGTGGCGGTTCGCAATGTGCGCCGCGACGGCATGGACCTGCTCAAGCGCCTCGAAAAAGACCACAAGATCGGGGAAGACGAGCACCGCACCAAGGGCGAGGAGCTGCAAAAGCTCACCGACGCCAGCATCAAGGACATTGACGCCGCGCTCCATGCCAAGGAGCAGGAAATCATGCAGGTCTGAGTTGAAAGAGCATCTGCCCAACCAGCCCAGGCACGTCGCCATCATCATGGATGGCAATGGCCGCTGGGCCAAGAAGCGCCATCTGCCGCGCGAGGCGGGGCATTATGCCGGCATGGGCGCGGTGCGCGAAGTCGTGCGCGCCGCCACCGACACCGGCCTGGCCAACCTGACGCTGTTCGCCTTTTCCTCCGAGAACTGGAAGCGCCCCAAGACCGAAGTGGGCGCGCTGATGGCGCTGTTCCGCGCCTATTTCCGCAGCGACATGGACGAGCTGGTGGAGCGTAATGTCCGTATGCGGATCATTGGGCACAGGAGCCGCGTCGCCCCCGACATCCAGCAGATGATCGAGGATTCCGAAAAGCGCACCATCGCCAACACCGGCATGAACCTGACGTTCGCCTTTGACTATGGCGGCCAGGAAGAAATCGCCAACGCCGCCCGCGAGCTGGCGCGCGCCGCCGCCGAAGGCCGGCTGGACCCCGAAACCATCACGCCGGAATTGTTCGCCGCCCGGCTTTTCACCAGCGCGCTGCCCGAACCGGACCTGGTGATCCGCACATCGGGCGAACGGCGGCTTTCCAATTTCCTGCTCTGGCAGTCGGCCTATGCCGAGCTGCTGTTCCTGGACACGCTGTGGCCGGACTTCGGACGCGCCGAATTGCTGCAGGCGATGGAGAATTTCGCCGCCCGTGACCGGCGCTTTGGCGCGGTATCCTCGGAAGCCGTGGCGTGAACAGCACCAACCATAATAACGCGCCGGGTTTCCGCGCCATTCGCTGGAACATGGACTGGATCACCCGGCCCTTGTTCGGGCTGGCGCTGGCGGCCATTGCGGTGGGCGTGCTGTTTTCGGCGCCGCTTTATTTCGCCTGCCTGGTGGTGGCGATTTCCATTCCCGCATCGCTGGAATGGCACCGCATGGTGGCGGGCCGCATCTGGATGGCCGGCAGCGCGGTGACCGTGCTGGTCGTCGCCGCTTCGGTGGCGGCGCTGATGTTTCGCGGGGATATCTGGCTGCCGTTGCTTTTGACGATGCTGGGTGCGGGCATTGTCGGCATGATGTCGCTGAAGCGCGCCCATCCCCTTTGGCACAGTTTCGGCGTTCTTTATTTGACGCTGCCCAACCTGGCGCTGGTGGCGTTGCGAACATTCGCGCAAGGCGATGCCTCCGCGCTGGGCCTCAGCGAAGGCGCGCTGGTGATCATCGGGCTTTTTTTCATTGTCTGGACCACGGACAGCGGCGCGCTGGTCTGCGGCAACCTGATTGGCGGGCCGCGCCTGTCGCCGCGCCTGTCGCCGGGCAAGACCTGGGCGGGCACCATTGGCGGCAGCGTGGTGGCGGCGTTGGTGTTCGGGTTTTATATCCGCAGCATCGGTGGCGCGGCCATGGCCGCCGGGCTGTTTGCCTTCTTCTTCAGCGCGGTCGCCCATGGCGGCGACCTGTTCGAATCTTTCGTCAAGCGCCGCTTCGGGGTGAAGAATTCCGGCGCATTGATCCCGGGCCATGGCGGCGTGCTGGACCGCATGGATTCCACCATCACCGCCAGCATCGTGCTGGCGCTTTTGATTTTTGTGGCGGGCTTTGACCCGCTTTTTGGAGCGCATCCTTGAAGGCTCTCAAACCCATTGCCGCCACCGGCTTTTTCGGCGATGCCCCCAGCCTTGAAGGCGTGATGGCGCGCGGCGTCACCATCCTGGGCTCCACCGGCTCCATCGGCGTCAACACGCTGGATGTGGTGGCCCATGCCCGCAAAATCTATGGCGCGGGCGCCATGCCGCTCCTGGCCCTGACGGCGCAGGACAATGTGAAGCTGCTGATCGAACAGGCCCAGGCCTTCAGGCCCGAGCGCGCCGTGATCGGCAGCGAAGCGCTGTTCAACGAACTGAAGACCGGCCTTGCCGGCACCGGCATCGAATGCACCGCCGGGCGCGAAGCCGTGATCGAAGCCGCCCGCATGCCCGCCGATTTCGTGATGGTGGCCATCATGGGCGCGGCCGCCATCGAACCGGCGCTGGCTGCCATCAAGCGCGGCGTCATCGTGGCCCTGGCCAACAAGGAATGCGTGGTGGCCGCGGGCGCGGTCTTCCGCGATGCGCTGGAAAAATCCGGCGCGTCCGTCTTGCCGGTGGATTCCGAACACAACGCCATCTTCCAAGTGCTGGGGTCGGGCGACGCCAGCGAAGTTGACCTGGTCACCATCACCGCTTCGGGCGGGCCGTTCCGCGAATGGCCCATCGAGAAAATGCGCGCCGCCACGGTAGAGCAGGCGGTGGCGCATCCCAACTGGGCCATGGGCCGCAAGATCTCGCTGGACAGCGCCACCTTGATGAACAAGGGGCTTGAACTGATCGAGGCGCATTTCCTGTTCGCCCTGCCGCCGGAAAAGCTGGCGGTGCTGGTGCATCCCCAATCCATCGTGCATTGCCTGGTGGGATATGCCGACGGCACCACCATCGCCCATCTGTCCGCGCCCGACATGAGGACGCCCATCGCGCACGCGCTGGCCTGGCCGCGCCGCATGGCCTCGCCGTCACGCCGTCTTGACCTTGCCGCCATGGGCCAGCTTGTTTTCCAGGCCCCGGCGCATGACAGGTTCCCCGCGCTGAACCTGGCCATTGAATCCATGCGCTCGGGCGGGCTGGCGCCCACGGTGCTGAACGCGGCAAATGAAATCGCCGTGAAGGCGTTCCTGGACCGGCGCATCGGCTTCCTGGATATCTCGAAAGTCGTGGGCGAGACACTGGACGGCGATGCCGGGCAGGGCAGCAATGGCGAGCCGGGCGACCTGGAAACCGTCCTGGGCACCGATGCCCGCGCCCGCGTGCTGGCCGAAGAGATTTGTCAACGGGCCACGTTCAGGAATTAAAGGGTTTAAGGAGAGACATGTTCACCGCCTTGCACAATCTGATGGCCTGGACGCCGCTGGGGCTTCCCGCTTTTCTCTTCGTGATCACGCTGGTGGTCTTCATCCATGAGCTGGGACATTTCCTGGTGGCGCGCGCCTGCGGCGTGAAGGTGGATGTCTTCTCCGTCGGCTTCGGCAAGGAGATTTTCGGCTGGAACGACAAAAGCGGCACGCGCTGGCGCCTGTCCTGGATACCGGTGGGCGGCTATGTGAAGTTCGCGGGCGACGCCAATGCCGCGTCCATGCCCGACGCCACCCTGGCCGACCGGGTGCCGACATCCCAGCGCGCCGGCATGCTGCAATTCAAGCCGCTGTGGCAGCGCGCATCGGTCGCCGCCGCCGGGCCCTTCGCCAATTTCCTGCTGGCCATCGTGCTGCTGACAGGCCTGCTGCTGTACAGCGGGCATGTGGTGATCGCGCCCCTGATCGGCCATGTCGCGCCCGGCAGCGCCGCGGAAGCCGCCGGCATCAAGGCGGGCGATCTGGTGACGGCGATTGACGGCGCGCCGATCAATGATTTCCAGCAACTGCCACAGATCATCGCGGTCAGCGGCGGCCACACGCTTTCCATTGACCTGATGCGCGCCGGAAAGCCCGTGAATGTGAAGGCCATGCCGCGCCCCGCCCGCACGCGTGATGCCCTGGGCGACATGGGCACGGCCATGGTGATCGGGGTGGGGCCGTCCCGCGCCGCGGCGGTGACGCGCGAATATTACAGCGTGCCTGGCGCAGTCGTGGCGGCGGGCCGCCAGACCTGGGATATCTGCAAGACCACGATCCAGGGCATCAGCCAGATGTTCCGGGGCTATGCCAGCCCGGACCAGTTCCGCGGTCCCCTGGGAATCGCCAAAATGACCCGCCAGGTGGCGGTTTTCGGCTTCCTGGCGCTTCTCAACCTGGCGGCTATCCTTTCTGTAAGCATTGGATTGGCCAATCTTTTTCCCATTCCGTTGCTCGACGGCGGGCATCTTCTATACTATGCATGTGAAGCGGTTCTGGGCCGTCCCCTTGGGGCGCGTGCCCAGGATGTGGGATTTCGGCTGGGGCTGGCCTTGGTGCTGGGGCTTGTGCTCCTGACCACCTGGAACGACCTGGTCCGGCTGAATCTTTTCTGAAACTTCGGCGGCCTTTCGCGGCGCCCAAAACCGAGTAGCACGACGCCGCATGCGGACCATCGCCTTCACCAACGCGGTCTTGCGCGCGACCTCCGCAAGCCTTTGCCTGGCGCTTTTCATGGGCCCGGCCGAGGCGCAGTTGCGCCCCGGCGCCGAGGAACGCGCCGCCGCCCTGAACGCGGCGCCGCCCTCTTCTGCTCAAGGGGCGCCCGCGACACCGGCAGCGTCAACCGCCACCAGCCGCATCATCCAGCACATCACCGTCACCGGCACCCAGCGCGTGGAGCCGGGCACGGTCCTGACCTATGTGAATATCCGCGAAGGCGATGCCTATGATCCGGCCGTGGTGGACGCGGCGCTGAAGGCGCTGTTTGGCACCGGCCTTTTCTCGGACGTGAAGATCAATTTCACCGGCGACACGCTGGCGGTGCGGGTGGTGGAAAATCCCATCGTCAACCAGGTGGTGTTCGAGGGGAACAACAAGGTTTCCGCCAAGGACCTGACCAAGGAAGTGCAGATCAAGCCGCGTTCGACCTTCACCCGCGCGCGGGTGCAGGCCGATGTGCAGCGCATCATCGAGCTTTACCGCCGCAACGGCAAATTCGCCGCCCGCGTGGACCCGCAAGTCATCCAGCGGCCGCAGAACCGCATTGATCTTGTCTTTTCCATCAATGAAGGCGCCACCACCGGCGTGGCGCGCATCAATTTCGTGGGCAACAAGGTTTTCTCGTCCGACACGCTGAAGGGCCAGGTCGCCACCGAAGAAAGTGCCTGGTACAAGCTTTTCTCCACCAACGACAATTACGATCCCGACCGGCTGGGTTTTGACCGCGAACAGCTTCGCCGTTTTTACGTCAACCGCGGCTATGCCGACTTCCGGGTGGTCAGCGCGGTGGCGCAGCTTGCCCCCGGCAAGCGCGATTTCTTCATCACCTTCACCGTGGATGAAGGCCCGCGCTACCGCATCGGCAAGATCGAGATCAACTCCAAGATCAAGGAATTGTCGTTCAAGGAATTGCGCCCGCTGGTGGATGTCGCCACGGGCGATATCTATGACGGCGACCAGGTGCAGAAGGGCATTGACGCGCTGACCAGCGCCGCCGGCGGCAAGGGCTATGCCTTTGCCGAGGTTCGCCCGCGCCTGGGCCGCAACCGCGACAAGCTGACCGTGGATTTGATCTTCGACATCCAGGAAGGCCCGCGAGTCTATATCGAAAAGATCGACATCCAGGGCAACACCAAGACCCTGGACAAGGTGATCCGCCGCGAATTCCGCCTGGTGGAGGGCGATGCCTTCAATCGCGTGATGGTGGACCGCTCGCGCACCCGCATTCGCTCCCTGGGCTTCTTCAAGGATGTGGATGTGAAGAATGCGCCGGGCGGCCAGCCCGATCGCACCGACTTGACCGTGACGGTGACGGAACAATCCACCGGCTCGCTGCAGCTGGGTCTGGGCTATTCCTCCACCCAGTCCCTGACGGGCGAGTTCAGCTATACCGAGCTGAACCTGTTTGGGCGCGGCCAATATCTCAAGGCCAGCGCATCGGCGTCCTATATCAGCAAGCTCTACCAGTTCAGCTTCACCGAACCCTATTTCCTGGACCACCCGCTGGCGGCAGGCTTCGACCTTTACGACGAGCAGACGGAATACCGCCAGGCCACCTATTCCAGCGACACGCTGGGCGGATCGCTTCGCATGGGCTTTCCCATTTCCGAATTCAGCAGCGTGGGCCTGCGCTATACCTACCAGATCGCCGACATCACGCCCTTTGACAGCGCGCCGCTGGAAATCCGGCTGGCGGCGGGCAAGACCTATGGCTCCATCTTCGGCTACACCTATGGCTATAACAATCTGGACGATGTCAGGAAGCCCACGCGCGGCATGACCTTCTCGTTCGGGCAGGACATGGCGGGTTTTGGCGGCAACCTGAAATACCTGAAGACGGAAGCGTCGTACAATGTCTTCCATCCCATGTTCGACGAGAACATCATCGGCTCTTTTGCCATGACGTCGGGCTATATCACCGGCTATGACGGCACGCCCGTGCCCATCAACCAGCGTTTCTTCAAGGGCGGCGATTCTTTCCGCGGCTTCTCGCTGGCCGGCATGGGCCCGCGTGACATCACAGCGCCGCTGAACACGGGCGCGGTGGGCGGCAATGTCTATGCCATCGGCACGCTGTCGGCGCGCCTGCCCAATCTGATCCCGCAATCCTATGGCATCAGCATGGGCCTCTTCACCGATTTCGGTACGTTGGGCCGCGTGGACAGCCTGATCCGCTCCTGCACAGCCCAGCAATGCATACGCGACAATCTCGCCTTCCGCGGCACGGCCGGCATCAGCTTCAACTGGCGCTCGCCCTTCGGGCCGCTGCAGATTGACCTGGCCTTGCCCTATGCCGCCACCGCTTATGACCGTCCCCAGATCATTCACTTCTCCGCAGGAACAGGATTCGGACAATGAAAAAACTTTCCCCGATCACCGCCATGCTTTTCGCCGCCGCCATCGCCCCGGCCTTCGCCGCAGGCCCGCCGCCCGCGCCGCAAGGCCTGCCCGCGCCCAAGATCCTGGTCATTGACCGGGCCGCCATCCTGCAGCTCTCCAAGGTGGGCCAGGATGTGGGCAAGCAGATCCAGGTTTATGGCGACCAGGCCAAGTCACAGCTTGCCGGGCAGCAGCGCGCCTTGCAGGCGGAAGGCCAGGCCATCCAGCAGCAGATCGCCATCCTGGCGCCGGACGCCAAGCAGAAAAAGATCGCCGCCTTTGAAGCCAAGCAGTCCGCGCTCCAGGTCAGCGCCCAGCGCAAGGAACAGGATATCCAGGCCGGCTTCATGGCCGCCCGCCAGGCCATCGAAAAGCAGCTTGGCCCGATCCTGCAGGGGCTGATGCAGCAGCGCGGCGCCAACATGATCCTGGACAAGAATGCGGTCGTGTTCGCCACCACCGGCATTTTCGACATCACCCAGCCGGCCATTGACCAGCTCAACCAGAAGCTTCCCGGCTTCAAGGTGCAGCTTGGCGGCGGCGCGCCCGCCCAGGCGACGCCCGCCAAGAAGTAACCGGCAGCCGCCGGATGGCCGATCTTGGCGACCCGGAAGACGTGGGCGCCCATCGGTTAAGCGTTTCATCGTCTTGGGGCAGGTACTGGAAACCGGCCGGGATTATGGCGGCGTGCCCGCAAAGCCTGTAAGAGGATGGGCGCGTGAACGTTGCGCGCCGAGCCGGCTGGCGAAGCGGCGGTAGGCAGGACGAAAATGGCTGAGAACGACATCGAACTGGACGTCGAGCAGATCAAGAAGCTCTTGCCCCATCGGCCGCCCATGCTGCTGGTGGAGCGGTTGTCGCACATCACGCCCATGGAAGGCGCCACCGGCTGGAAGGCCGTCTCCATCAACGAGCCGCATTTCCAGGGGCACTTCCCCGATTACGCCGTGATGCCGGGCGTGCTGATCGTGGAAGCCATGGCCCAGACGGCGGGCGCGCTGGTGGTGCATTCGCTGGGCTTCGCGCGCGAAAAACGCATCGTCTATTTCATGACCATCGAAAAAGCGCGCTTCAGGAAGCCCGTCTTGCCGGGAAGCCTGCTGCGCATGCCGGTCAAGGCGCTGCGGCGGCGCGGCCCGGTCTGGCGCTTTGAAGGCCAGGCCTTTGTCGGCGAACAGCTTTGCGCCGAGGCGGAGTTCAGCGCCATGATCCATGACGGCGCCGACGAAGCCGGAAGCGAATAGAATGGCGTTCCATCCGACCGCGCTGGTGGAAGACGGCGCTGAACTTGGCGCGGGTGTCGAGATCGGCCCCTTCTGCCATGTCGGCGCGGATGTGGTCTTGGGCGATGGCGTCAGGCTGCAAAGCCATGTCGTCATTCGCGGGCAAACCAATGTGGGCGCGGGGACACAGGTTTATTCCGGCGCCGTGCTGGGCGGCGACGGCCAGATTCGCGGCAACGACTTCAAGGGCCGCCTCGAGATCGGCGCGGATTGCGTGCTGCGCGAGCTGGTGACCATGAATTGCGGCAGCAACAAGGGCGGCGGCGTCACGCGTGTCGGCGCACGCGGCTATTTCATGGCGGGCAGCCATGTCGGCCATGACTGCCATGTCGGCGACGATGTCACCTTCGCCAATTCCGTGGCGCTGGGCGGACATGTGGAAATCGGCGATGGCGTCACCTTTGGCGGATTGTCGGCGGTGCAGCAATTCTGCCGCGTGGGCAAGGGCGCGATGGTGGGTGGGCTGACCGGCGTCAACCGCGACGTCATTCCCTATGGCATCGCCCATGGCGACCATGTGGTGCTGGCGGGGCTGAACCTGATCGGGCTGAAGCGGCGCGGGCTGCCGCGTGACACCATCCATGCCATTCGCGGCGCCTATCGCGCCATTTTCCATGGGTCCGATGGCGGCATCGCGGACCGCGCCCGCGCCGCGCGCGCCCGCTGGGACGGCGTGGCGGAAGTGGCGGAGATCACGGATTTTGTCCTGGCCCCCGCCAAGCAGAAACTCTGCCTGGACCGGCGCGGCGGCGCGGACACCGAATGAGTACCGTATTGGGCATCATCGCGGGCGGCGGCGATCTGCCCCGTGCGGTGGCGCAAAGCGCACAGGACGGCGGACGTGCGGTTTTCGTGGTGGGGCTGAAAGGCTCGGTCACGGAAGACTGGCTTGCCGCTTTCCCGCATGCCTTTGTTTTCCTGGGCGAGCCGGGCAAGGCCATCACGGCGCTGAAAGGCGCGGGCGCAAGCGACGTCATTCTGTGCGGCCGGGTGGACCGGCCCGGTTTTTCCGAACTGAAACTGGATACCAAGGGCATGATGGTGCTGCCCAAAGTGGTGGCCGCGGCCCGCAAGGGTGACGACGCGCTGCTGCGGGCGCTGGTGGGCATATTCGAGGATGACGGCTTTCGCGCCGTTTCGGTGGCGGTGGCCGCGCCGGGCCTGGTGGCGACTGAAGGATCGTTGGGAAAATTATCGCCCACGGACGACAACCGCACCGACATCGCGCGCGGCTTTGCCATCGTGAAGGCATTGGGCGCTCTGGATGTGGGCCAGGCCGCTGCGGTTTGCGACGGGCTGGCGCTGGCGGTGGAAGCCGCCGAAGGCACCGACGCCATGATCGCGCGGGTCGCGGGTTTGCGCGAAGCCCTGCGCGGCACGCCCAAGGCGCGGCGGGGCGTATTGGTGAAGGCGCTCAAACCCACACAGGATGCCGTCACCGACATGCCGGTGATCGGCGTTTCCACCGTCAAGGGCGCGGCCGATGCCGGGCTGGCGGGCATTGCCGTGGAAGCGGGCCGTTCGCTGATCCTGGATAAGAAGGCGGTGGCGGCAGAAGCCGACCGGCTGGGGCTGTTTGTCATCGGCATGACGCCGTGACGGGCAAGCCTGTGACGATCATGCTGGTCGCGGGCGAAACATCGGGCGATCTTCTGGGCGCGCAACTGATGGCGGGGCTGAAGGCATTGGGCGGCCCCGGGCTTCGCATTGTTGGCGTGGGCGGCCCGGCCATGACACGCGAGGGCCTCACAAGCCTGTTCCCGCTGGACGCCACCGCCGTGATGGGCCTGCGCGAAGTCATTCCCGCCATTCCGCGCATCCTGGCGCGGGTGAAACAGGCCGCCGACTTCGCGGTCGAAACAAAGCCTGATGCGCTGGTGCTGATTGACAGCCCTGACTTCACGCACCGCATTGCCCGTGCCGTGAAGAAACGCGATCCCGGTATCCGCACCGTCAATTATGTGGCGCCGCAGGTCTGGGCCAGCCGCGCCTATCGTGCGAAAGAGATGGCGCGCTATTTCGACCTTGTGCTGGCCCTATTTCCGTTCGAGGTGCCGTTCTTCCAGCGTTATGGGTTGAAGGCGGCCTTCACCGGCCATCCGGTGATCGAACGCCGCGTGGCCATGACCGGCGGCGCAGCGTTGCGCCAGCGCCTGGGCATCGCGGCGGATGCGCCCGTCCTGGCGCTGCTGCCGGGCAGCCGCACCAGCGAAATCCGCTTCATCTTTCCTGTCTTCCGCCAGGCGGTGGGGATTTTGGCGCAGAAAATACCGGGCCTGGTGACGCTGTTGCCCACCGTGCCGCATGTGGCGGCCAAGGTGCGCGCTGGCGCCGACAACTGGCCCACGCCGCTGCACATTCTGGAGGGCGAAACCGACAAATATGCCGCCTTTGATGCCGCCAACGCGGCGCTGGCGGCGTCCGGCACGGTGACGGCGGAACTGGCATTGGCCCGCACCCCGATGGTGGTGGCGTATAAAGTGGGCGCAGTGACATACGCGCTGGCGGGCTGGATGATGACATCGCCCTTCATGACATTGGTGAATGTGCTGCTGGAGCGGTCGGCGGTGCCGGAATTCAAGCAATATGCCGCCACGCCGGAGGCACTGGCCGACGCGGTAGCGCAGTTGTTCACGAATGCGGAAGCGGCGGCCCAGCAGCGCCAGGCCTTTGACGAGTTTGCGCACCGGCTGGGCGAGGGGGACGAACCCCCAAGCACCCGCGCGGCGCGCACGCTTCTGGAATTTATTTCCGCGAACCCATAGCGACGTATTTGCGTTCCGTCGGGCCGGTATAAATCTGGCGCGGACGCCCGATCTTCTGGTGCGGGTCTTCCAGCATTTCCTTCCACTGGGCGATCCAGCCCACGGTACGGGCCAGCGCGAACAGCACGGTGAACATGGACGTGGGGAAGCCCAGCGCCCGCAAAGTGATGCCCGAATAGAAATCAATGTTGGGATAGAGCTTCTTCTCGATGAAATAGGGGTCCTTCAGGGCCACCTTTTCCAGTTCGATCGCCACCTTCAACAGCGGATCATCATGAAGGCCAAGCTCGTCCAGCACGGCATGGGCCTGGATCTGCATGGCCTTGGCGCGCGGGTCGTAATTCTTGTAGACGCGATGACCGAAGCCCATCAGGCGGAAGCCAGAGGTCTTGTCCTTGGCCTTGGCCACGAATTCGGGAATGCGGTCCACGGTGCCGATTTCTTCCAACATCTTCAGCGCCGCTTCGTTGGCGCCGCCATGCGCGGGCCCCCACAGACAGGCGATGCCCGCCGCGATGCAGGCAAAGGGATTGGCGCCCGAAGAACCGGCCAGCCGCACGGTGGAGGTGGAAGCGTTCTGCTCGTGATCGGCATGCAGGATGAAGATGGTGTCCAGCGCCTTGGAAAGCACCTTGTTGATCTTGTAGTCGTCGGCCGGGACCGAAAAGCACATGCGCATGAAATTGTCGGTATAGCCAAGGTCGTTGCGCGGATAGACGAAGGGCTGGCCCACGGAATATTTGAACGCCATGGCGGCGATGGTGGGCATCTTGGCGATCAGGCGGTGGCTGGCCACTTCGCGCTGGCGCTTGTCGGTGATGTCGGTCGAGTCATGATAGAAGGCGGACAGCGCGCCAACCACGCCGCACATGATGGCCATGGGATGGGCGTCGCGGCGGAAACCACGGAAGAAGCTGGCAAGCTGTTCATGCACCATGGTGTGGTGCGTGATGGAATGTTCGAACGCGGCCATCTGCGTCTTGGTGGGCAGTTCCCCGTAAAGAAGCAGGTAGCAGCTTTCCAGGAAGTTGGAATGTTCGGCCAGATCCGCGATGGGATAGCCGCGATACTGCAAGACACCCTTGTCGCCATCAATGAAAGTGATGTTGCTTTCGGTGGAGCAGGTGGAGGTGAAGCCGGGGTCATAGGTGAACAGGTCCGCCTGGTCGTACAGCTTGCGGATATCCACCGCGTCGGGACCCTGGGTGCCGCTGAGCACGGGCAGTTCGTAATTCTTGCCCTTGACGGTCAGCGTGGCGCTGCCGGCCGGCTTGATGTTGCTCTCTCTCATGAACGCGAACTCCCCTCGAAGGTCCTGATTGGTCGTTTATCTTGCAGTGCAATATAAGCGGCTTTCCGCGCCGGTGTCATACACCAAATTGTGTGATTTTGTCAGTCGGCATAAGCCCTTAATCGAATAAGGGATTCTTCCCGCCCCAGCAAAGCAAGCATCTCGAACAGGGGGGGCGAGGTGGCCGTGCCGGTCAGCGCGGCGCGAAGCGGCTGGGCCACATCCCCCAGTTTCAGGCCGGTTTTTTCGGCATGGGCACGGGCCGCCTCTTCCAGGGCGGGGCCGGACCAGTCCGTTGCTTCCAGGGCAGGCAGGGCGGCGGCCAGGCGGGCGCGGCCGGGCCCGTCCAGCAGCCTGGCGGCGGACGCGTCCAGGTCGCGCTTTCCGTCCGTGTACAGAAAGTCCGCGCCGGTGGCCAACTGCACCAAAGTCTTGGCCCGCTCTTTCAGCGACGGCATGGCGGCGGCCAGGCGTGTGCGCGCGGCCATGGACAGGATGCGGGGCGGCGTCTGGCGTTCCAGGAAGGCGGCGACTTCGCCCACCAGCGTCTCATCCGGGGTGATGCGGATGTAATGTCCGTTGAGATTGTCCAGCTTCTTGTAATCCATCCGCGCCGGGCTTTTGCCAATGGCTTCGAAGTTGAACCATTTGATGGCGTCTTCGGTCGAGATGGTTTCGTCGTCGCCATGGCTCCAGCCCAGGCGAAGAAGATAGTTGCGCATGGTTTCGGGCAGATAGCCCATGTCGCGATACGCCTCCACCGCCAGCGCGCCATGGCGCTTGGAAAGCTTGGCGCCATCCGGGCCGTTGATCAGCGGCAGATGGCCATAGGCCGGGATGGACGCGCCCATGGCGGCGATGATCTGGATCTGGCGGGCGGCATTGTTGAGATGGTCGGCGCCGCGAATGACGTGGCTGACGCCCATGTCGGCGTCATCCACCACCACCGCCAGCATATAGGTGGGCGTGCCGTCCGACCGCAGCAGCACCATGTCGTCAAGCTGGTCATTGGCAAAGCGCACATCGCCCACCACCAGGTCATGCACAATGGTCTCGCCGGTCTGGGGCGATTTCAGGCGCACCACATATGGCGCGCCGGGCGGCGCCTGCGCCGGATCGCGGTCCCGCCAGCGCCCGTCATAGCGCATGGGCAGGCCCTTGGCCTTTTGCTCTTCGCGCATGGCGGTCAGTTCGTCCGCGGTGGCGTAGCAGCGATAGGCCTTGCCGTCGGCCAGCATCTTCTGCGCCACTTCGCGGTGGCGGGCAGCACGGGCGAACTGGAAAACGGCATCGCCGTCCCAGTCCAGCCCCATCCAGCGCATGCCGTTCAGGATGGCATCCACCGCTTCGGGGGTGGAGCGTTCGCGGTCGGTGTCTTCGATACGCAAAAGGAAAGTGCCGCCGGTGTGGCGCGCATAAAGCCAGTTGAACAGCGCCGTGCGGGCGCCGCCGATATGCAGCATCCCCGTGGGCGAGGGGGCAAAGCGCAGGACAGGTCCCGTCTTCTGAATCGAGATGTTTTCGGTCATGATCCCGGCGCTGGTTGCGTTGATGGCGGCAAGCAAGCCGCGGCAGGTGATGTAGCAAACACTTTCCCATGAGAATAGGCCTGCTTTTTGACGCCATTTTTGCCGCCCTTTTGGCGGAGCGCGTGCGCTGGCCGCTATGGCTTGCCGTGGCGCTGGGGGCGGGGGCGGCGGCGTATTTCGGGCTGGCATGGGAGCCATCGGTCGCCGCCGGCTGGGCGGCGGGCGGGTTGGCGCTGGCGGCGGCGGTGGCCGCGATGCTTATCCCCAATCTTTGGCTGCGTGCCGGGTTGGGCCTGGTCGCGGCGCTGGCGCTGGGCTTTGGCCTGGCCAGGCTGCGCAGCGAACAGGTGGCCGCGCCCGCGCTGGAGCGGCGGATCATCACCCATCTCACCGGGCGCATCGAAGAGATGGACTGGAGCAATGCCGGGCGGCGGCTGACCATTAGCGGGCTTCGCTCTGGCCGCTTCACCGATGGCCATGTGCCGCGCCTGGCGCGGGTGACGGTGCGGAAGGGGGCGGAGGATCTGCATCCCGGCGACGGCATCACCATGACGGCGCAGTTGCTGCCGCCGCCCACGCCCAGCCAGCCTGGGGCCGCGGATTTCGCGCGCGCGTCCTGGTTTCAGTCCGTGGGCGCGGTAGGCTTTGCCTTTGGCCTGCCCGCGCCCGCGCCGCTTGTCGCGCCCGCCGGATGGCGCGAACAGATTGCGCTGGGGGTCGAAAATCTGCGCGCGCGCATGACGGAGCGCATTCGAAGCGGGTTGCCCGGCAGCAATGGCGCCGTCGCGGCGGCGCTGGTCACCGGCGGCCAGGGCGGCATTGACCCGGAAGACCAGGACGCGCTGCGCGATGCAGGGCTGGCGCATGTGCTGTCCATTTCGGGCCTGCACATGGCGATGGTGGGTTTTGGTCTGTTCTGGCTGGTGCGGGCGATATTGGCGGCATTTCCGTTTCTGGCTCTGCATTACCCGATCAAGAAGTGGGCGGCGGCGCTGGCGCTGGCGGGGGCGGGATTTTATTTGCTGATCAGCGGTGCTGCGCCTTCGGCCATACGCGCTTTCGTGATGCTGGCGATGATGTTGATCGCGGTGCTGCTGGACCGGCCCGCGCTGACCATGCGCAACCTCGCTTTGGCGGCGGCGCTGATATTGCTGGTGCGGCCCGAAGCCATAACCGAGCCGGGATTCCAGATGTCTTTTTCGGCGGTGGCGGGCCTGATCGCAGTGGCCGAATGGATGCAGCGGCGCGAGCGCGTGCCGCGCGGCGTTGTCTGGCGCTATGTGGAGGGCGTGGCGCTGACAAGCCTGGTCGGCAGCACCGCCACCTTGCCCTATGTGCTGTTTCATTTCAGCCGCGCCACACATTACGCGGTGCTGGGCAATCTTCTGGCCATGCCGGTGGTGGGTTTTGTGGTGATGCCATTGGCGGCGCTGAGTGTCGTGGCGATGCCGTTCGGGCTTGAGCATTGGCCGCTGCAGGGCCTGGGCTGGGGCATCCATGTCATGCTCCAGGCGGGCAAGCTGGTGGCGGGCCTGCCGGGCGCGGTGTCGCTGAGCCGTGCCGTTCCCATGGCCGCATTGGTGGCGGTGACGATGGGTGGTCTGTGGCTCTTTATATGGCGCGGGCGCATGCGCTGGCTGGGGCTTGTTCCCATGGTGGCGGCGCTGGCGATGTTCTTCGCGCAGACCCCGCCCGATGTCCTGGTGGGGGATGATGCGCGCACCGTGGCGCTGCGCGGGCCGGACGGGTTGCTGCATTTTCCCGGGATGCCCGCTGACCGCTTCACCGCCCGCGAATGGCTGCGCCGCGATGGTGATGAACGCGAGCTGGCGGAGGCTATTGGCGGTGATTTCATCCATTGCGACGGCAGGGGGTGCGTGGCCAGGCTAAAGGGAAAGACGCTGGCGATTTCCCTGAAGCCGGAAGCATTGGGCGACGATTGCGCGGCAGCAGACCTGGTGATCGCCAATGCGACGGGGCCGTGCCATGCGCGTCTGCTGGACGGTGCGGCGCTGAATGCAGGACAGGGCTATGCGTTTTTCCTGCCGGACGTGATGGGCAAAAGCGTGGCGGCAGCGCGGGGCAAACGGCCGTGGGCTAATAACGCCGAATAAGGCCGACCAGCTTGCCTTGGACTTTCACCCTGTCCGCACCATAGAGACGCGTTTCGTAAGCCGGGTTGGCGGCTTCCAGGGCGATGGAATCGCCCCGGCGGCGCAGGCGCTTCAGCGTGGCTTCATTGTCGTCCACCAGCGCCACCACGATCTCGCCCGTGTTGGCGGTGTCGGATTCCTGGATGATGACGGTGTCGCCATCGAGAATCCCGGCGTTGATCATGGAATCGCCGGTGACTTCCAGTGCGTAATGATCGCCGCGTCCGATCATGCCGCTGGGCACGGGCACGTCTGCGATGCGGTTCTGCAGCGCCTCGATCGGCGTGCCGGCGGCGATGCGGCCGACCAGCGGCACATTGACGGAATTTTCGCTGTCGCCCATGGCGCGGCGGGGCGCGGCATTGCGCGGATCGGTGCGCGGCTCAACGCGCCCATGGCGGGCGGCGGGCAATATGCGCTGGGCCTGGCTGCGGGTGGTGGCGGGCCGGGCGGTTTCGGCCATGTTGTCGGGCAGGCGGATGACTTCCAGGGCGCGGGCGCGCTTTTCCATGCGGCGCAGGAAGCCCCGTTCCTCCAGCGCCGTGATCAGGCGGTGGATGCCGGACTTGGATTTGAGGTCCAGCGCCTCCTTCATTTCGTCAAAGGAGGGCGGCACCCCGCTTTCGCGGATCCGCTCATGGATGAACAGCAAAAGCTCATATTGCTTGCGCGTCAGCATGGGTTCCCTCATCCGGCGTCCAGCGAACAAAGCCGCAACGCTCCGAATCGTTCTACTTTAGTTCTTTTTGGCCGTCAATGTGTGGAAACGGGCTGGAACCGGGGGAACGCCCGCGGGGCCTTCGCCGTTCTGGGATTCGGGAGGCGGCAAACCCCTCAAGAGTGGAGACAGTCATGAAAATGAGAACCCTGATGTTGCAAGGCGTGCTGGCCGCCATTGTCGGCGCTGGCGCCATGGTTGCCACGGCCGCCCCGGCTTCCGCCGCCGTGGTCTGCAACCGCGAAGGCGATTGCTGGCACACGCGCGACCGCTATGACTATCGCCCCGCGTTCGGCCTTACCATCCATGGTGACGACTGGCGCTGGGGCCATCGTGACCGCTATCGCTGGCGCGAACATGCCGGCCGCGGCTATTGGAGCAACGGTGTGTGGCTGAGCTTCTAGAATCTCGGTCTGAGAAAAAGAAAATGGCCTCGCGGTGCGAGGCCATTTTTTTATTCAAGAGTCAAAATATCCACCGCTTCGCCATGACGAAGCGCGGGGGCGCCCGGCCTCCGCACGATCAGGCAATCGGCCTGGGCGAAGAGGCGCAACATGGAGGAGTCTTGCGCGGGCAGCGCCGTGGCCCAGAATTGTCCCTCGCGCCATTCGAGGCTGGCCCGCAGATAATCCTGGCGCTCGTCATTGGCGCCCAGCGCCCCCGACAGAAGCGCGGCGCGCATGTGATTGGGATTTTCCCGGCCCAGCATTTTCTCGATGGCCGGGCGCACGAACAACAAGGCGGTGACAAGCGTGGAAACCGGATTGCCCGGCAGGCCCATGAAAGGCGTCTTGCCCAAGCGCCCGAAGATCAGCGGCTTGCCCGGGCGCATGGCGATCTTCCAGAAATCCAGGGTGAAATCATCGCCCAGCGCGGATTGCACGATATCGTGATCGCCCACCGATGCGCCGCCAAGCGTAATGATCATGTCCGCGCCCGCCGCAGCCGCCGCGATCCCTGCGATGGCTTTTTGCGTGTCGGGCAATATGCCCAGATCCTTCGGCTCCGCGCCCCACGCCGCCAGCATGGCTTTGAGGCCATAGGCGGAAGAGGCGACAATGCCGCCCGGCTTGCGCGGTTCGCCTGCGCGGGAAAGCTCGTCGCCGGTGGCGGCGAAAGCTATGACGGGACGGCGGCGCACGGAAACCTGGCCCTGGTCGTCGGCCGCCAGCAGCGCCAGGTCGCGGGCGGTCAGGCGCTGACCGCCACGCGCCAGTATGTCGCCAGCGCGAAAATCCATGCCGGCGGCACGGATGGCGCGGCCCGCCGTGACATCGCCAAAGCTGATCGTGTCGCCGGTGACGGTGACTTTTTCCTGCATGATCACGGCATCGGCGCCGTCCGGCACCGGCGCGCCGGTGAAAATGCGAACCGCTTCGCCGCGATTGACGCGCCCGCCAAAGGGATGGCCCGCGGGCGCGGTGCCGATGACTTTGCGCGCACCCTGGTCCCCGGCGATGATGGCGTACCCATCCATCATGGAAACTGGCGTGGGCGGCTGAAGGTGGCGGGCGATGGCACCCTCGGCAAGCGTGCGGCCCAGGGCATCGTCCAGCGC
Source organism: Alphaproteobacteria bacterium (assembly GCA_947465395.1). GTDB lineage: Bacteria > Pseudomonadota > Alphaproteobacteria > Micropepsales > Micropepsaceae > Rhizomicrobium. The sequence continues at coordinate 106,254 of CANIAL010000003.1, forward strand.
GACAGTTTCAGCGGGAAGGGTTGCGAAGGCGGCGGTGATGCGCGCCTCCGCCTCGCCAACGCCAATCATTTAAACATGTCCTCTACCGTTACCTTCGCAGCGCGGGCCAGTTTTTCGGCTACATCGCCGGAAAAGCCGCGCGCGCGACCGGTCAGGAAGCCCAGTATCTCGCCAGAATGAACGCCGGCCTGTTTTGCCCAGACGGTGGGACGCAACCGGCGCGAGGTCATGAAGGCGCGAAAGGCTTCGCGGCGCTGGTCTGGACGTTGATTACTGCGCGGTGATGCTACCTCGCCCATCAGGACGCTGGGCTTGGGACGGTTGCCGGATTTCATAACAGGCTTTGCATCTGTCTTGCGCGGCGACGCCTTGAAGTCGCCGCTCTTGCCGCCGGATTTGGAAACCAGCCGCACATTCTCGATCACCGCCGCCTTGTCCAGCGCCTTGACCATGTCATAGAGCGTCAGGGCAGCGAGGGAGGCAGCCGTCAGCGCCTCCATCTCCACGCCCGTCTGGCCCGCCGTGCCGACGGTGGCGATGATGCGGATGGCATTGTCGCCCGGTTCGAATTCAATGCCCGCTTTCGTGATCGCCAGCGGATGGCACAGCGGGATCAGTTCCGGCGTTTTCTTGGCGGCCATGATGCCGGCGATGCGGGCGGCGGCCAGCACATCGCCCTTGGGTGCGCGGCCTTCCATCACGGCGGCAAAGGCTTCGGCGGACAGCGTGATGGTGGCTTCGGCCACCGCCAGCCGTTCGGTTACCGGCTTGGCGGAAACATCCACCATGCGGGCGGCGCCTTTTTCGTCCACATGGGTTAGGCCCCCATGACCAGAAGATTTGGTCATGCCCGGAAGCCATCGCCCAGGAGAATGCGCGTGGCCGCTTCCACATCCTTTTGCCGCATCAGGCTTTCGCCGATCAGCACGCTGGTGATGTGGCTTTGCGCCAGGCGCTTGAGGTCGGCGGGCGCCGACAACCCGCTTTCCGCCACCAGATGCGCGCGCTTGGGCGTGTGATGGGCCAGCCGCGTGCTGACGGTGATGTCGGTGACGAAGGTCTTCAGGTTGCGATTGTTGATGCCGATCAGGGTCGCGCCCAGATTTTCGGCGCGCTCCATCTCCGCCTCGTCATGCACTTCGACCAGCGCATCCATGCCGAAGCGGGCGGCTTCTTCCATCAGGCTTTTTGCGACGCCGTCTTCCACCATGGCAAGAATAATGAGAATGGCGTCGGCGCCCCAGCTGCGGGCTTCCGCCACCTGGTAGGTCTCCAGCATGAAATCCTTGCGCAGCACCGGCAGGCGCGTGGCCTCGCGGGCGGCGGTCAAAAATTCGGGCGCGCCCTGGAAGGACGGCGTGTCGGTCAGAACCGACAAACAGGCAGCGCCGCCCGCCTCATAGGCTTCGGCCAAAGCGGGGGGATCGAAATCGGCGCGGATCAGACCCTTTGACGGGCTCGCTTTCTTGATTTCCGCCACCAGGCCGAATTCGCCGCGTTCTTTCTTGTCTTCCAGCGCGGCGCGAAACCCGCGCACGGGGGAAGCGTCCTTGGCGCGGGCCTCAATCTCGGCCAGTGCAGTGCGGGATTTCGCCGCCTCCACTTCCTTTTTCTTGTAGCCGGTGATCTTGTCCAGGATGCTCATTGCCGCGACGCCGTGACCAGTTGTGAGAGTTTCGCTTTTGCCGCGCCGCTGTCCAGCATCTCCGCGGCCAGCCCGGCGCCCTCTTTTATATCCTTTGCGCGTCCCGCCACAATCAAGGCGGCGGCGGCGTTAAGCAATACAATGTCCCGGTAAGGCCCCTGTTCGCCGGAAAACAGGGCTTCCAGGCGGCCCGCATTGTGGACGCCATCGCCGCCCTTCAGCGCAGCCAGCGGGCCGGTGGGCAATGACGCGTCGGCGGGCGTGATTTCGGCGGCGTTCAGCGCGGCCCCATCCAGCATCACGATATCGCTGGGTCCGGTGATGGTCAGTTCGTCCAGCCCGTCGCGGCCATGCACCACCATGGCGCGTGTGGTACCCGTTGCCCTCAACGCTTCCCCATAAGCCATCAGGCATTCCTTGCCGAACACGCCCACAAGCTGGCGCGTCACGGAGGCGGGATTGGCCAGGGGACCCAGAAGGTTGAAAATGGTGCGCCGGCCGATTTCACGCCGCGCCTGTGCGGCATGGCGCATGGCGGGATGGAACGTCTGGGCGAACAGGAACACCAGCCCGGTTTGCGCCAGCACGCGTTCGGCGGTCTCGGGTGATAGGTCGATCTTCACGCCCAGGGCTTCCAGCACATCGGCGGCGCCGCTGCGCGACGACATGGAGCGGTTGCCATGCTTGGCCACGACCACGCCCGCCGCCGCCACCACGAAGGAAACGGCGGTGGAAATATTGAGCGTGCCAAGCCCGTCGCCGCCGGTGCCGCACAGATCCATGGCGCCCTCGGGCGCGCGCACGGGGCGCATATGGGCGCGCATGGAGCGGGCCGCGCCGATCAGTTCCTCCACGGTGGGGCGGCGGTCGGCGGAAGCAGCCAGGTACAATGTCAGTTCTTCGTGGCTCAGACCGCCTTCGAAGATTTCATCGAACAGTTTTTGGGTTTGCGCTGCGTCCAGCGGCTTTTCCGGCGACGCAAAGAATGCGGACTTGCTCATGCCGTCAGCTTGAGGAAATTGGCCAGCAGGGCATGGCCGTTTTCCGAAGCGATGCTTTCGGGATGAAACTGCACGCCATGCACGGGATGGGTCTTGTGCATCACGCCCTGGATGACGCCGTCATCGCTGGTGGCGGTGACTTCCAGCGCATCGGGGATGCTGCCCGGCTCGAGCGTCAGCGAATGATAACGGGTGGCGGCAAAATCATTGTTGAGGCCGCGGAAAACGCTTTTGCCGCCATGATGGATTTTCGACAGCTTGCCATGCATGGGTTCGGGCGCGCGCACGACCGCGGCCCCATAGGCCTGGCCGATGGCCTGGTGGCCCAGACAGACGCCCAGGATCGGCACGGTGCCGTTCGCCTTTTCGATCAGGGACAGACAGATGCCCGCTTCATTGGGCGTGCAGGGGCCGGGCGACAGGACAATGCCGCTGGGTTTCAAGCCCAGGGCTTCTTCCGCCGTCAGCGCGTCGTTGCGCTCCACCCGCACATCCGCGCCCAGCTCGCTGAGGAAATGAAACAGGTTCCAGGTAAAGCTGTCGTAATTGTCGATGAGAAGGATCACGCGGCGCTCACGTCGTTGCTGGCCTCTTATAACGTGCGCGCCAAGCTTGGGTATCTGCTTTTGGCTTTGTAGTTTTGCCCGCCATGCAACCAGTAGATGTGCAGCTTTTAGTAGTTAGAAACAAATATTACAACCTTTAGCAATTCTTATTATACTAACGGTTGCGCCCTAGAAGCGCTGTGGCTCATTTGCGAGGAACGCTTTTTCCTCCGCCGTGCTGGTGCGGCCCAGGGCGGCGTTGCGGCCCGGGAAACGTCCGAAGCGGGCAATCACCGCCTGGTGGGCGCGGGCGAATTCCAGCGCCTGGACCATGCCCAGTTTCTCGAACATCGCCACTGACTGGACCTGGACCTGTGCATCCTCGGCATGCATCAGCGGCATGTAGAGGAACTGGCGCTGGGCCGGGGCCAGCAGATGCACATCCAGCCCATGGGCGATGGCGTTTCGTGAAATTTCCAGCGCCCGCGCATCGGTGGCGAAGGCCTGTGCCGTGCCGCGAAACAGGTTGCGGGGAAACTGGTCGAACACCAGGATCTGCGCCAGCATCTGGCGGGCGGTGTGCGGCACGGGCGGGCTTTGCGACCAGTCGCGGTAGAGCGCGGAGAAATGCTCTTTTACCGCCATGTCCACTTTTTCGCCGCCGCCGAACCAGTCTTCCGGCGCAAGTTCGTCGAACCAGAAATGCACCACCGCTTCCGAAATATCGCCGGTTTCGGTGGCGATCCAGTCCAGATAGGCCTCATCCCCGTCCGCCAGCGCCTGGGCGATGATTTCCGGCGCCTCATAGGGATGCAGCGCCTTGATGCGCGCGATGGCCGGATCGAACAGGCTGGCGCGCGTCTTGGCCTGAAGCATCACTTCGGGCTCGACCTTGATTTCGCCCTTCCAGGCATAGCGGCTTTCCACGGCGATGAACTGCACACAGGCGGCCAGCCGCTCTGCCAGCAGCACGTCGCCGATGCGGGCGGCTTCCGCATGGCTTGGAAAAGTGGAACTGATGACCCCGTAATCGCTGGCGCTCATATGTCTCTATAGCACGAACGCCATCCGGTTTCAGCTTTTCGCGCGGCTCCCAAAAGGTCGCCTTCGTCCGCTGAAACCGCCTCCCCCTCGTGCGCGCCAGCGCACAGGAGGGGGAGGTGGCTGCAGCAACGCGAAACGCCGCGCATCGAAAGATGCGCGGCGTCGAGCAAAGTTGCGAAAGCCGGAGGGGGTCTATTTGGGCTGCGGAGCTGTCCTGAGGTACGGCTTCAAAGTCTTGTAGCCGGGGAACAGCGTCTTGGCTTCATCGTCCGAAACGGCGCCGGTGATGATGATGTCCTGGCCATTCTTCCAGTCGGCGGGTGTCGCCACCTTGTGCTTGGCGGTGAGCTGCATGGAATCGATCACGCGGATGATCTCGTCGAAGTTGCGGCCCGTGGTCATGGGATAAACCAGGATCAGCTTGATGCGCTTGTCCGGCCCGATGATGAAGACGTTGCGCACGGTGGCGTTGTTGGCGGGGGTGCGGCCTTCCGAGCTTCCCGACGTGTCGGCGGGCAGCATGTGGTACAGCTTGGAGACGTTCAGGTCGGTGTCGCCGATCATGGGATAGTTGGGGGCCATGCCCTGGGTCTCGGCGATATCGGCCGACCATTTGGAATGATTTTCCACCGGGTCAACGCTAAGGCCGATCACCTTGACGCCGCGCTTGTCGAATTCGGGCTTGAGCTGGGCGACGCGGCCCAGTTCGGTGGTGCAGACGGGCGTGAAATCCTTGGGGTGCGAGAACAGCACGACCCAGCTGTCGCCGGCCCATTGGTGGAAATTGATTTTGCCTTCGGTCGTCTCGGCCGTGAAATTGGGCGCAATATCGTTCAACTGCAGCATGGAATCCTCGATTGCCTGGATTGGAATGGCCCAGCCTAGCCAAAAGCCGGGGTGGGCGGAAAGGCCATTGCAAACCGTACGGCAATGACGCAAAAGGCCCCCAGGTACGAGGTCCAGGGAACACGGTTTCAGACCGTGGCTGCCCCCGCAACTGTAACCGGAAGAGCGATCGCCCAGAATTGCCACTGAATCCCTTGGGATTTGGGAAGGCGGGTGAAAGCGGAGAAACCGGAAGCCAGGAAACCTGCCTTGCACCGTCGTCTTGCAGCCTGCCGGGGATGGCGGGGTGCAGCGGGGTAAACCGCAGCGGCGACAAAGTCGGAACGCTGCGCGGGGGGCCAAAAACCCTTCACCAATACCGTGCGGCGCTCCCTTGTCAGGAGACGCGTCCATGTTGAAATCCACTCTCTTTATATCCGCTGCCTTGGCAGCTCTTTCGGTGCCCGCCTACGCGCAGGTGGCCCTTTCCGGTGAAACAGTGGTGGTCAGCGCCACCCGCATCGCCACCCCCCAGGCCCAGCTTGGCAGCAGTGTCAGCGTGGTGACGGCAGCCGACATTGAATCCCGCCAGCTTCGCACCCTGCCGGACGTGCTGCGCGACCAGCCGGGCCTCAGCCTGGTGCAGACGGGCGGCGTGGGCGGACAGACCTCGCTTTTCCTGCGCGGGTCGAACCCCAACCACACCAAGGTGCTGCTGGACGGCATTGACCTGGCCGATCCCGCCACGTCGAACGGCGCGGCCGACCTCAGCAAGATCATGGCGGGCGACATCGCCCAGGTGGAAGTGCTGCGCGGCCCGCAGGGCGCGCTGTATGGTTCGGATGCCATTGGCGGCGTGGTCAACATCATCACCAAGTCGGGCAATGGGCCGCTGACCTTTACCGGCAGCGTGGAGGGCGGCTCCTTCGATACCGCCAACCAGTCGCTGGGCGCATCGGGTTCGGTGGGCGATTTTCATTATTCTGCCACGCTTCAGCATGTGCATGTCGGCTCTACGCCGGTGACGCCGCTGAATCTTCTGCCCGCGGGCAGCACGCGCAACAATGATTTCTACGACAATGTCACCGCCACCACCAAGCTGGGCCTGCAGATCACCGACAATTTCGATGTCGGGCTGGTGGGCCGTTACTATGACAGCCTGGGCAAGTTCACCGGCGACGGCTTCAGCCTGGTCACCTTCACCACCGTGCCGTCGGCCACCCGCACCCGCGTCTCGGCCCTGCAATATGACACGCGCGGCACCGCGCACCTGGTGCTGTGGGACGGACGGCTGGACCAGACACTGGGCCTTGCCTATGGCACCAGCCTTGCCGCCACCATGGACCCCGACAATGGCAACAGCCGCACCAAGGGCGACCGCATCAAGCTGGACTGGCAGGGCAATATTCGCGTCGCGGACGGTCAGACGCTGGTGCTGGGCGCGGAAAATGCCCGCGATGCGCTGCACCGGGGCCAGGCGTTCGGTTTTCCCAGCAACCTGGCGGTGGGCGTTACCACCAATGCCGGCTATGGCGAATTGCAGTCCGATTTCGGCAACGGCTTTTTCAACAGCGCCAGCGTGCGTTACGACAGCAACAGCCGTTTCGGCGGCCGCACCACCTGGCGCATCGCACCGGCCTTTGTTTATGAAGGCACCAGGCTGCATGCCAGCATCGGCACCGGCTTCAAGGCGCCGTCCCTGCAACAGCTTTACGGACCCTTTGGCGGCAATCCGGCGCTGACCCCGGAAACCAGCACCGGTTATGATGTGGGCGTGGAGCAAAGCCTGCTGAACGGTCACCTGACCGGCGGCGTCACCTGGTTCCACAATGACATCAAGAACCTGATCAGCACCGGGCCTGCGCCGGCCTTCCTCAACATCAATATCGGCAAGGCCCGCACGCAAGGCGTGGAAAGCTTCATCGCCTGGCGGGTGCTGGAAACGCTGACCCTGCGCGCCGATTACACCTATACCGATGCGGTGGACGGCGTCACCAAGCTGGCCCTGCTGCGCCGCCCGCGCAACAAGGTCAGTGTGTCGGGCGAATGGCAGGCGACGGACGCTCTGTCGCTGAACGCCACGCTGTTGCATGTCGGGCCGCAGATTGACGGCAATCGCGACTTTTCGATCCCGCGCCTGAAAATGCCCGCCTACACCACCTTGGACCTGGCGGCGTCGTACCGGCTGACGGACAATTTCAGCCTGTTTGGCCGTGTTGAGAACGCGTTCGACACACGCTATCAAAGCCCGGACGGTTTCCTGCGCCCCGGCATCGGTGCTTTCGGCGGGATCAAGGTAAACTTCCAACTTTGATTGCCCCCATCTGTCACAGCTCGGGTCGGCAAGTGCCGACACCTCGCTGCGACACCTTCCCCCGCCAGATGCTTCGCATCACGGGGGAAGGAAGCTAGTGTTTGCTTATGAATAAGCTTGGAATAACCGCAACCGTGCTTCTGCTCTGTACAGGGCAGGGTGCGGTTGCGGGCGTGCCGCAACGCATCATGTCGCTGAAGCTCTGCACCGACCAGCTTCTGATGAGCGTGCTGCCGGAGCTCGGGCGCATCGCCTCGGTCACTTATCTTTCACGCGAAGCAGCCGCGCTGAAAATCTGGCCGCAAGCCGCCCGCATTCCCGTCAACCACAACAGCGTTGAAGAAGTGCTTTCGGTGCGGCCCGACCTGATCCTCACTGACAGTTTCACGCCCGCCCCCATGCGGGCGCTGCTGGCCAAAAGCGGTGCGCGGCTGGTCGAAGTGCCCGAAGCGCAGGATTTCGAAGGCATCCGCGCCAACACCATGCTGGTGGCGCGCGAAGTGGGGGCAGACGCCAGCGGCCTGCTGGCGCAGATGGACGCCAGCCTGGCGGCGCTGAAGGCATCGCGCCCGCCGGCGGCGCTGCGCGTGGCGGGCTGGGGCAATGGCGGGTTCCTGCCCGGGCAGGACACGTTCTTCAACACGGTTTTGACGGCGGCGGGGGCGGTCAATGTCGCGGGCCATGATGGCGGTTATTACGATGTGGAGGCGTTGATCGCGGCGCATCCCCAGGCGTTGCTCTATGGCGACGCCTATGCCGGGACGCCGTCGCTGCGGCTGGACCAGGACACCCATCCCGTGCTGCTGAAACTGTATGGCAACCGGCGCGTCACCTATCCATCCGCCTTTTTCAACTGTCCCTTGCCGCAAAGCGCCGATGCGGCGCTGGCTTTGCAGCGCGCGCTGGCCCGCGTGGCGCCATGAAAAAGCTGGCGCTGATCCTGGTGATATTGCTGGCGGCGGCTTTCGCGCTGTCATTGCTGGCAGGCCGCGTCTGGCTGCCGCTGGATGCGATATTTTCCGGTGATCCGCTGGCGCGTTTGATCATCACGGACATTCGAATCCCACGCGGTGTGCTGGCGTTGCTGGTGGGGGCAAGTTTGGGATTGTCCGGCGCGGTGCTGCAGGGCCTGACCCGCAATCCGCTGGCCGAACCGTCGCTGCTGGGCGTTTCCACCGGCGCGGCCCTGGGCGCAGTGGTGGCGATCTATTTCGGCGTGACATCACTGACGATTTTCGGCGGACCGCTTTTGGGCATGGCGGGCGCGCTGGCGGCGGCGGCGCTGACCTTTGGCCTGGGCCGTGGCGGCGGCACCATCGCGCTGGTGCTGGCGGGGGCGGCGGTGTCCAGCCTGACGGCGGCGGGCATCGCGCTGGCGCTGAACTTCGCGCCCAATCCCTATGCGGCGTACGAGATCATGAACTGGCTCTTGGGTTCGCTGGCCGACAAAAGCTGGACGCAGGTCTACTTGGTGCTGCCCTTCATCGTCATCGGCCTGGCGCTTCTGGCAAGCACGGGCGGCGCGCTGGATGCGCTCACGCTTGGCGAAACATCTGCCCAGAGCCTTGGCGTCAATCTGGCCCGGCTGCGCGTGATGGCGATACTGGGCACGGCGCTGGCGGTGGGCGCGGCCACCTCCGTCACCGGCGCCATCGGCTTCATCGGTTTGGTAGCGCCGCATCTGGTGCGCCCCTTTGTGGGCCATCTGCCCAGCCGCATTCTTCTTCCAGCTTCCTTGAGCGGGGCCTTGCTGCTGCTGCTGGCCGACAGCGCGGCGCGACTGATTCACCTGGGGCCCGAACTGAAGCTGGGTGTCTTCACGGCGCTGGTGGGAACGCCCTTTTTCTTCTGGCTTGTGGTGCGCCTGAAAAGGACCTCACCATGAGAAGTGTGGGGCCATGATCGAAGCGCGCGACATCCATGTAGCCAAGGGCGGTCGGCAGATTCTCACCAATCTCTCCGTGAAAGCGGGGGCGGGCGAGATGCTGGTGGTGATCGGCCCCAATGGCGCGGGAAAATCCACGCTTCTGTCCGTGCTGGCGGGGCTGCTGAAGCCGGATTCCGGTGACGTGCAACTGGATGGGCGCGATATTGCCGCCATTTCGTCCCGCGAATTGGCGCAGCGCCGGGCCTACCTGCCGCAAAATCCCGTCTGCGAATGGCCGATATCGGTGGAGCGTCTGGTGGCGCTGGGGCTTGGTCCCACCCTGCCGGTTTTTGGCGGCTTTGCCCCGTCACAGGATGCGGCCATCAGCGCCGCGCTGGCCGCCACCGATCTGACGGCCCGCCGCGACCAGCCCGCCACCACGCTGTCGGGCGGCGAATTCGCCCGCGCCATGCTGGCACGCGCCATGGTGGCGACGCCCGACATATTGATCGTGGACGAACCGGTGACGGGGCTGGACCCGCGCCACGCCATGGAGGGCATGGCCCGGCTTTCGGGCTATGCCGCAACCGGCAAGCTGGTGATTGCGTCCTTGCACGACCTCACCTTGGCGGCGCGGCATGCCACGCGAATCTTGGCCTTGAAAGACGGGTGCATTTTGGGCGACGGCCCCGTGTCACAGACCTTAACACCTGGCCTGATCTGGGACGTTTTCGGGGTGCGGGGGGAACTGCGCGGGCAGGGGCCTCACGCGGCGGTGGATTTAATTTCTACGGATTGAAAATTTTTCGCTTGCGGGCTTATCCACAGGCCAAATCCGCTTGACGGAACCCCCGAATGACCCACTAGATATGGCGGCTGGGTTCTCTGATTTGTCACATTTTTGGGGTAACGAGGGCATATGGTGGGTCACATAGCTGATCCGGCCAACGCCCCAATTTCCCCCACAGAGAACCCGTGCCTGCCCGGTCCCCAAAGGCCGGTTTTGACGGTACTGGTTTTCAGATGAGGGGCATTTCATGTCGGCAGTTGGCAAACTTGATAATTCTGGCGACTTTGATGAAAACGGACAGCTTGTTGAGACGCCTTACCGCGCCAGCCTGACCAAGCAGAAAGGGGCGCCGAAGGCCGCCGCCAAGGTCAAGGCGAAGACTCTCCCGCCGGTTCCCGAAGCCACCCAGGATCTGGTGCGCCCCCGGCCGCTGCCGCCCGCGCCGTCCCCGCTTGCGCCCCGCCCCGTTCCCGCCGACCTGGTCCTGGACCATGGCCGCGACATTCTTTTGACCGCTTTCGGAAAAGCCACCCTGACCGACCGTTACCTGATGCCGGGCGAGAGCTTCCAGGACATGTTCGCCCGCGTCTCCTGCGCCTATGCCGATGACGTGGCCCATGCCCAGCGTCTTTATGATGCCATGAGCCAGCTCTGGTTCATGCCCGCCACGCCGATCCTGTCCAATGGCGGCACCAAGCGCGGCTTGCCCATTTCCTGTTTCCTGAATGACGTTTCGGATTCGCTGGACGGCATCGTCGGCACCTGGAACGAGAACGTGGCGCTGGCATCCAATGGCGGCGGCATCGGCACCTATTGGGGCAAGGTCCGCTCCATCGGCGAAAAAGTGAAGACCGGCCAGACCAGCGGCATCATCCCCTTCATCCATGTGATGGACGGGCTGACGCTTGCCATTTCGCAAGGTTCGCTGCGCCGTGGTTCGGCGGCGGTGTACCTGGACATCGCGCACCCGGAAATCGAAGAATTCCTGGAAATTCGCAAGGCGTCGGGCGATTTCAACCGCAAGGGCCTGAACCTGCATCACGGCATCAACATCACCGACGAATTCATGGAGTGCGTGAAAGAGGGCAAGATGTTCGGCCTTCGCAGCCCCAAGGACCAGACGGTGCTGCGCGAAGTGAATGCCCGCCAGCTTTGGCAGCGCATCCTGGAAACCCGCCTGCAGACGGGCGAGCCCTATATTCTGAACATTGACGCGGTGAACCGCGCCCTGCCCAAGCACCAGCGCGAGCTGGGCCTGAAGGTCAATACCTCGAACCTGTGCAGCGAGATCACGCTTCCCACCGGCACCGATCATCGCGGCGAAGACCGCACCGCCGTCTGCTGCCTGTCGTCGCTGAACATCGAAACCTGGGACCAGTGGAACGAAGTACCCGGTTTCGTGGAAGATGTTCTTCGCATGCTGGACAATGTGCTGACCGATTTCATCGAGAATGCGCCCCCCAGCATGAAGCGCGCCATCTATTCGGCCACCCGCGAGCGTTCGGTGGGCCTGGGCGTGATGGGCTTCCATTCTTTCCTGCAGGCCAAGTCCATTCCCATGGAAAGCGCCATGGCCAAGTCCTGGAACCTGCGTATCTTCAAGAAGATCCGCCGCGAGGCGGATGCGGCGTCGTATCTGCTGGCCGAAGAACGCGGTCCCTGCCCGGACGCCGCGGAAAAGGGCATGAAGGCCCGCTTCAGCCACAAGATCGCCATCGCCCCCACCGCCAGCATTTCCATCATCTGCGGCGGCACCAGCGCGTGTGTCGAACCCATTCCGGCCAATGTCTATACCCACAAGACGCTGTCGGGCGCTTTCTCGGTCCGCAATCCCTATCTCAGCCAGGTCCTGGCGGAGAAAGGCCATGACGATGCCGCCACCTGGGCCTCCATCGTGGAGCAGGAAGGTTCTGTCCAGCACCTGGATTTCCTGGACGAAGATGAAAAGTCGGTTTTCCGCACTGCGTTCGAAATTGACCAGCGCTGGATCATCGAACTGGCGGCCGACCGCACGCCCTTTATCTGCCAGAGCCAGTCGCTGAACCTGTTCCTGCCCGCCGACATCGACAAGTGGGATTTGCACATGCTGCACTGGACGGCATGGGAGCGCGGCATCAAGAGCCTTTATTATTGCCGCTCCAAATCCATCAGCCGCGCCGGTTTCGCCGGCCAGCTGGAGAAAAAGGAAAAGGGCGCGGTGATGAACGCGCCCGCCAAGACGGACTATGAGGAGTGTCTGGCGTGTCAATAATTCCCGGCAATATTGATCCCAGGACTTTGATCGGCACCGGCAAGGTCGGGCTGCTGAAATCCACCGGCACATACGACATCAATCGCTATCCCTGGGCCTATGATTGCTGGAAGCGCCAGCAACAGACGCACTGGATGGGCGAGGAAGTGCCGCTGGGCGCCGACATCAAGGACTGGCAGTCGGGCCGGCTGGCCGAATCCGAGAAAAATCTTCTCACCCAGATTTTCCGCTTCTTCACGCAAAGCGACGTGGAAGTGGGTGACAATTACCTGAAACGCTACATCCCCATCTTCCAGCCGCTGGAAGTGCAGATGATGATGGCCGCCTTCACCAACATGGAGACGGTGCATATCGACGCCTATGCGCTACTGCTCAAGACATTGGGCATGCCGCAAGCCGAATTCGAAGCCTTCCGCGACTATGACGAGATGAAGGCCAAGGCCGATTACATGCACACCTTCGGCGTGGACACGGTGGCCGATGTGGCCCGCACGCTTGCCATGTTCGGGGCCTTCACCGAAGGCATGTCGCTGTTCGCCAGCTTTGCCATGCTCCTGAATTTCCCCCGCCACAACAAGATGAACGGCATGGGCCAGATCGTCAGTTGGTCGGTGCGCGATGAAAGCCTGCATTGCGAAGGCATCATCAAGCTTTACCATTCCTGGAATGACGAGACCGGCGCCGTCACCAAGTCGGTTCAGAACGACATCATGGACGTGGCCCGGACCATGGTGGGCCTGGAAGAGCGTTTCGTGGATCTGGCCTTCGGGATGGGCGAGATCGAGGGCATGACCCCGGGCGCCATCAAGGATTATGTGCGTTACATCGCCGACTGGCGGCTGACGCAGTTGAAGCTGTCGCCGGTCTTCGGCAATTTCGAGGAGACCGTCAGCGGCTACAAGCAGATCAAGGCGCATCCCTTGCCCTGGCTGGTGGAAATCCTGAATGGCGTCGAGCACGCCAACTTCTTCGAACAGCGCGCCACCGAATATTCCAAGGGCGCCACCAGCGGCTCCTGGGATGGCGGCGAGGGTGTGTGGTCGCAGTTCGACAAGCGCAACCAGGTTGCCGCCGAATAACGCGGGTCTTTTGGGTCCTGAGTGCGTCGCTCGTGCTCACGTACTTTCGTACGCTCCGCGTTGGCCACGCTGTCGCTAGCCAACCCTGCTCAGTCCCCAAAATCCCTCGCGTTGCGTCAGGTCGTGCGTTGCGAACGCCAGGCCGCCATGCCGCCGTGCAAAGCTTTGGCGGTTTTGTAGCCGAGAAGATTGAGCGTGGCGGCGGCCAGCGCCGCGCCTTCGCCGGTTTCGCAGACCAGCACCAGCTCGCCCTCCGGCAATTCACCCAGCCGCATTTCCAGTTCGCCGAGAGGGATGTGCCGCGCGCCCGCGATGGGGCTGGCGGCGACGGCATCGGGCCCACGAAGATCAACCAGCGCCATGCGCGGGTGCAGATTCCTGGCGGCGACGCGCGGCGCAGCCTCTTTCAATTCGGCGTCCGATCTGCCGCTGCCCAAATTGGCGCGCAGGGATGCCGCCAGCGCCGATGGCGGGGGCAGGCCAAGGCTGCGCATCATCTCCACGAAATCGGCACGGTCGCGTTTCTGCAGCCGGGGATTGTCCACCAGCTCCGCGCCCAAGGTAGATGACACCCGGCCCTTGTATTCATGCGCCGGATAAAAGCTGAGGGCAGGGTCCAGTTTCAACACGATATTGAACAGGCTGTCATGCAGCCGCCCGGCATCGCCCGTGGGCAGATCGGTGCGCCCGGTCCCGCCGATCAGCAGCGTATCGCCGGTGAAAAGCCGGTCATCCATCTGAAGGCACATCGAATCCGCCGTGTGGCCCGGCGTGTGCAGCGCCTTGAAACCCAGCATGCCCACCTTCAACGTTTCGCCGTCTTTCAAGCGGCGGCCGGCATGGGGCACCAGGCTGGCGGGATGCATGGCGACCTCGGCCCGCAACTCTTCCGCCAGCGCCCGGCTGGCCGAGACATGGTCGGCATGGGTGTGGGTTTCCAGGATCAGGCTGACGGTGAGGCCGTGCCGCGTCGCCAGCGCGAGATAATCATCCCTGCGCGCCATGTTGGGGTCCACCAGCACGGCCAGGCGGCTGTCCGCGCAGCCCAGGAAATAGGACTGGCAGCCACCATTGGCGATCTGTTCAAAGATCATCGGCCCATCTTCTCTTTCAAAGAGAGTGCCAGACTCGGCTAGCCGCGCAAAGCCGCCCGGAACGCCCGGTCCTGCTTCAGGGCATATTCGCGGGCCATGGCCTTGGGCTTGCTTTTGAATTTCTCGGCATAGACCAGCGCCCAGGCCCGGCCGCTGGTAGTCTTGGCGCCGCCCCGGCCGTGGCCATTGTGCTGGGCCAGACGCCGGTCCAGGTCCAGCGTCCAGCCGACATAGGTGAGGGGCCGCCCCGCCAGCGTTTTTAAAACATACACATAATAAGGACGCCTCATTTTCCCCCTCCGGCCTTCGCATCTTTCCGCCGCCCTCTTGATCAGAAGATGGGCGGCGGGATGCTACGGCCACCTCCCCCGCCAGATGCTCCACATCGCGGGGGAGGGCCCTTTTCAAGCTTGTGCCGCGCCCCGCGCAAGGCTGGCGAGGCAAAAAGGCGCTGGACGGGCGGGTCCGGCCCCCCGTATATCGTTGCCCAGGCAATGATTGCCCGGACAAGGGTTTCCATGCGGTGTTTCTACAAGGTGGCCGATTACGGCATGAAGAATTCGGTGGGTTACCTGATCCGCCGTTCTTCCAACTTGCTGCTGCCGCAGATGGAAGACCTGTTCGCGGACCTGTCGCTGACCTTCTCGCAATACACGGTGCTGATGGCGCTGCGCGATGGCGACTTCACCAATGCCGCAGACCTTGCCCGCAACATCTGCCATGACGCCGGTTCGCTCACCCGCATCCTGGACCAGCTGGAAGAGCGGGGCGTCATCACTCGCCGCCGCAACGCCGCCGACCGGCGCGAAGTCTCGCTGGCCCTGACGGCGCGGGGCCGCGCCCTGATCGAGACCGTGCTGCCGCGCGTCGTGGATTTCTGGAACACCACCCTGGAAGGCTTCAGCGCCGCCGAAATCCGCCAGATGATCAAGCTTCTCACCCGGCTGACGGCCGCCGCCGAAGGCAAGCGCCTTGCGGAAAAACCCCGCCCCCGCCATTCACCACGCCGTCATCACGTTTCAGGACCGCAGGCATGAAAAATTCCGCACTTGTATCGTTGGTGATGCCGGTCCTGTTGACCGCATGCGTGGCTGCGCCGCCGACCACGCCCCAGACCGAACAGCTGGCGCCGCAGACCTTGGGCCTTTCCGCGCAAGCCACGCCGCAGCTTACCGCCGACTGGTGGACGGTGTTCAACGATCCGCAGATTGACCAGATGGCGAAGCTGGTGATGGCGGGCAACCCCACGCTGGGATCGGCCCTGGCGCGCATCCGCGCCGCCTCCGCGGATGCGGCCGCCGCCAGCGCCGCCGATTATCCGCAATTCTCGCTGGATGCGATCGAGCAGCGCGAGCTGTTCAGCAGCAACTATATCATTCCGCCGCCCTTTGGCGGTTCGTATCGCTGGTTCGGCCAGTCCTTGGGCAATTTGACCTGGACCCTGGATTTCTGGGGCAAGCAGGCCGCCCTGATCGCCAAGGCGCGCCACACCCAGCATGCCGCCGAACTGGACGCGGCGGCGGCGCGGCTGGCGCTGTCGGGCGCGTTCGCACAGGCCTATATCAATCTTCTTCTGGCCTATGAGAATGGCGATATCGCCGACAAGACCCTGGCCGAGCGCCAGGACATTCTGCGCCTGACACAGGACCGCTATGACTCGGGCCTGGAAAATGCAGCGGCGCTGGAACAGGCCAAGGCGCTTATGTCGCTGGCGAAAATTGACCAGATGCGCTTTGCCGCCGCCCGCGACACCGGCATCCATGCCCTGGCCGCGCTGACGGGGCAGGGGGCCGGGTCCTATGCCGACATCAAGCGCCCGATTGTGTCGCTGGATGCGGCGCTGCCGCTGCCGGATTTCCTGCCCGCCGATTTGCTGGCCCGCCGCCCCGATGTGCTGGCCGCGCGCGCCCGCATCGAAGCAGCCACCGCCGGGCGGAAAGCGATGCATGCGGAGTTCTATCCCAACATCAATTTGGCGGCGTTCGTGGGCTTCCAGGCCATCGGGCTGTCCCATTTGTTCACTGCTGACTCCCTGACCTATGGCGCGGGTCCTGCCATCCATCTGCCCATTTTCGATGCCGGGAAAATCCGCGCGCAATATGCCGGCGCCACCGCGGCGCTGGACGCGGCGGTGAACGACTATAATGGCGCGGTGCTGACGGCCATTCGCCAGACCGCCGATGCCCTGACCCAGACCGAAAGCCTTTCCCGCCAGCGCCCCGAACAGCAGAATGCTCTGGATAGCGCGGCACGCGCCTTTGCGCTGGCCGAAAGCCGTTACCAGGCGGGCCTGTCCGACCAGCTGCCCATGCTGAACGCGGAAGCTACCTTGCAGCAATCGCGCCAGCAGATGGTGGCGCTGGTGGCCAATGCCGCCATCCAGCGTATCACGCTGCTGCTGTCGCTGGGCGGCGGCTTCGCGCCTGCAGACAACAAGACCGATGAATCCAAAACCGTTTCTGTTTCCGATACCGAAGGAAAATCCAAATGAGCAACGCTGGCACGCCTCCCGCCGCCGCAAACAATTCCCGCCGCAACCGCGCCTTTGCCATTCTGGGCGCGGTGATCGTTGTCGGCGGGCTTGGCTACCTGGCCTACTGGTTCTTCAGCGCCCGCTTTTATGAAACCACCGACGACGCCTATGTGGCGGGCAACGTGATTTCGGTGACGGCGCGGGAGCCCGCGACCGTGATGGCGCTGTATGCCGACAACACCCAGACCGTGAAGCGTGGCCAGCTCCTGATCGCCATGGACCCGGCGGTGGCAAACGTGAACATGCAGGCGGCGCAGGCCAATCTGGCCCGCGTGGTGCGTTCGGTGCGCGGCGCGTTTTCCCATGCCGACAGCTTCAACGCGCAACTGGCCCAGGCGCAGGTGGCGCTGACCCAGGCCCAGACCGATTTCAAGCGCCGCCAAAGCGCGGCGCCGGGCGCGGTGTCCGCCGAAGAACTGGCCCATGCCCGCGCCAATGTCAGCGCGGCGCAGGCGGCGGTCGCGTCGGCGGCCGGTGGCCGCGCCCAGGCGAATGCGCCCATCGAAGGCTCCGGCATCGCCAGCAATCCCGATGTGCTGACCGCCATCGCCCAGCTTCGCAATGTCTCCATCGCGCTGGGCCATATGCAGGTGGTGGCGCCGGTGGATGGCGTCATCGCCCAGCGCACCGTGCAGGTGGGCCAGCAGGTCGCGGGCGGCACGCCGCTGATGGCCGTGGTGCCGCTGGACAATGTCTGGGTGGACGCGAACTTCAAGGAAGTGCAGCTGGAAGACATGCGCATCGGCCAGAAGGTGACGGTCACCGCCGACATGTATGGCAGCGGCGTCAAGTATCACGGCAAGGTCGAAGGCCTGGGCGCGGGTTCGGGCAGCGCCTTTGCATTGCTGCCGCCGCAGAATGCATCCGGTAACTGGATCAAGGTGGTGCAGCGCGTTCCCGTGCGCATCGCGCTGGACCCGGCGGAATTGAAGGCTCATCCCTTGCGCGTGGGGCTTTCGGTCACTGCCATCGTGGACATCAGCGACACCAGCGGCCCCATGGTGACGGCCCAGGTCGGCCCCAGGGAAACACGCGGTGACACCGGCACCGACACAACCGCCCAGACCGATGCATTGATCGCGCGCATCTTGGCCGAGAATGGCGCTGCGCCGCGCAGTGGTAGCGCCGCCCAATGAGCCATGGCGGCGCCATGCCCCGTCCGCTTTCCGGCGCGCCGCTGGCGATCACGGCGTTCGCGCTGGCCATGGGCACCTTCATGCAGGTGCTGGACACCACCATCGCCAACGTTTCGCTGCCCACCATCGCAGGCAATCTGGGTGTCAGCACCAATCAGGGCACCTGGGTCATCACCAGCTTTGCCGTGGCCAATGGCATCGGCGTGCCGCTGACCGGCTGGCTGATGGGCCGTTATGGCGTGGTGCGGACATTCGTTTTCTCGGTGCTGTGCTTCACTGCCGCATCCTTTCTTTGCGGCATCGCCTGGAGCCTGCCATCGCTGATCTTCTTCCGCGTTCTGCAGGGCGCCACGTCAGGCCCCATGATCCCGGGATCGCAGGCGCTGCTGATTTCCATTTTTCCGCCGGACAAACGGCCAACGGCGCTGGGCATCTGGTCCATCACCACCCTGGTCGCGCCCATTTTCGGGCCAATATTGGGCGGCTATATCTCCGACAATTTCCACTGGGGCTGGATATTCCTGATCAATGTGCCGGTGGGCCTGTCGGTGGCCTTTGTCTGCTGGAACAATCTGAAAAGCCGCGAAACGCCCACCTTCAAGCTGCCCATTGATACAGTTGGGCTGGGGCTGTTGATCGTCTGGGTCGGCACGCTGCAGATCATGCTGGACACGGGCAAGGATGCGGACTGGTTCCAGTCCAGCACCATCGTGATCGAGGCCATCATCACCGCCGTATTCTTCGTCTCCTTCGTGATCTGGGAGCTGACCGAGAAACATCCCATCGTGGACCTTTCCCTGTTCAAGCGGCGAAACTTCACCCTTGGCGTGATCGCCTTCTGCATGGGCTATGCCGTATTCTTCGCCAACACGTTGCTGATGCCGTTGTGGCTGCAGACGCAGCTTGGCTACACGGCTACCTGGGCGGGGCTGGTGGCGGCGCCCACCGGGGCCATCGCCGTGATGCTGACGCCGCTGACGGCGCGGATGATGTCGCGGGTGGATGCGCGGATCATCGCCACCGTGGCCTTTGTTGCGTTCGGTATCTCGTACCTGATGCGGGCCAACTTCACGACACAAGTGACGTTCTTCGACCTGACCTTGCCGCTGCTGGTGCAGGGCATCGCCATGGCAACCTTCTTCCTGGCCATGTTCACGCTTCTGCTGGATGGCTTGCCGCCCCAGAAAATCCCGGCAGCGTCGGGCGTGTCCAACTTTGTGCGCATCACGGCGGGCGGCTTCGCCGCGTCCATGGTGACCACGCTCTGGGACCGGCGCGAGGCCATGCACCAGTCGCACATGGCCGACATCACCACCGTCTTCAATCCGGCCATGACCAAGGCGCTGGCGGGGTTGCATGCGCTGGGCATGCCCGACCTGGCCGCCAAGGCCGTGATCGTGCGCAACATGACCGTGCAGGCCTACCTGCTGGCGGCGGACGATATTTTCTGGGTCTCGGGCTGGGCCTGTTTCGCCATGATCGGGCTGGTCTGGCTGTGCCATGGCGCCAAGTCCGGCGGCGGCGCGCCGGTAGCGGCCGACTAATCGGCGGCTACCTTCTTTTTATTTTTCCCCCATCTGTCCGCCACGACGGCAAGCCGTCTAGCGGACATCTTCCCCCGCCAAATGCTTCGCATTGCGGGGGAAGAAAGCCGGTGTGTGCTTTTCCTCTTTCCCCCCTCTGTCACAGCTCGGGTCTGCCAAGAGGCAGACACCTCGCTGCGACATCTCCCCCCGCCAGCGGCTTCGCCGCGCGGGGAGGAGAAAGCCTGTGTGCGCTATAATCTCCCATGGTCCGGGATTCGCTGATTCGCCGGTTGGGATTGTTCGTGCGCCGCCATTATTGGGATGGCGCGCTGGCGGCTTTGTGCCTGGGCGCTGTCGTTCTTGGCGGGCCTTCTGCTGTCTCCGGCTTTGCGCTGCTGGCCGACCGCATGGTGCCGGGCATCGCGCCGCCTGTGATGCAGGTCCAGGGCGAGGAAGGCAGCGCGGGCGTGCCCCTGCTGGGCTTTGGGGCAAGCCATCACAACCCCACCGTCCTGTTTCCTCTCACGGCCCGGGCAATGCCCGCCTGGCTGCGGGGCAAGCCGGAAGGCGTGCCGGCTTCTGCCTCTTTGGCGCATGGTCCCGTCATCGCGCTATGCATTGACGATCTGGGCGAGAACCTCACCGGCACCGCAGCCGCCATCGCCCTGCCGCGCGAAGTGGCGCTGGCGTTCCTGCCTTACGCCGACGGCACATCGTTCATGGCGGAACGCGGCTTCGCCAGGGGGCATGAGATTTTGGCGCATGTGCCCATGCAGGCCTTTGGGCCGGAAGATCCCGGCCCCATGGCGCTTCGCCTGGGCCTGGCCGACAATGACGCGCGGTTGTCATGGTCGCTGGCGCGGGTGCCGCACCTGATCGGCGTCAACAATCATGAAGGCAGCAAATTCACCGCCGATGCCGCCGCCATGCGGGGCGTGATGCAGATATTGGCGCAGCGGCGTTTGTTCTTTTTCGATTCCCGCACCAGCGGCATGACCAAAGGCGAGGACGTAGCGCACGAAATTGGAATCCCCAGCGCGGGCCGCGACATTTTCCTGGACGACACGGTCAGCGCGGAGGAAGTCACCCGCCAGCTTGCTGCCCTGGAAGCCAAGGCCAGGCGCGACGGCGTCGCCATCGCCATCGGCCATCCCCATGACATCACGTTAAAGCTGGTGGCGGCATGGCTGGCGCAGAACCATGGCGTCAAGCTGGTGCCGCTGACCCAGGCCATGGCGCTGAAGCGTGCGAAACAGATTGCGTCGCGCTAGCTACTGGCCGCGTTTGGCGCTGGAGGCGAAGCGCACCGCTTCCTCGGCCGCCGCCATCAGGGCGCGGGCCTTGTTGACGGTTTCCTGGTATTCGGCTTCCGGCTCGCTGTCGGCCACGATGCCGCCGCCCGCCTGCACATACATGACGCCGTCCTTGACCAGCGCCGTTCGCAGCACGATGCAGGTGTCCAGCGAGCCATCGGCCCCGAAATAGCCCACCGCGCCGCCATAGGGGCCGCGCTTTTCCGTCTCGAACTCGTCAATGATTTCCATGGCGCGGATTTTGGGCGCGCCTGACAGGGTGCCCGCCGGCAATCCCGCCACCAGCGCATCCACCGCCGTCAACCCGTCACGGATCCGGCCTTCCACGTTCGAGACTAGATGCATGACATGGCTGTAGCGTTCGATGAAAAAGCTGCCCGTGACTTTCACCGTGCCGACCTTCGCCACCCGGCCCACATCGTTGCGGCCAAGGTCCAGAAGCATCAGATGCTCGGCCCGTTCCTTGGCGTCGCCCATCAATTCGTCGGCCAGCGCCGCATCCTGTTCCGGGGTTGGCCCACGGGGCCGCGTGCCGGCGATGGGACGGATGGTGACGGTGCCGCCGCGCAGCCGCACCAGTATCTCGGGGCTTGATCCCACAATATCGAAACCGGGGAATGCGAGATAATAAAGAAACGGCGAGGGGTTCAGGCGGCGCAGCGCCCGGTACAGCGAGAAAGGTGGCAAGGTGAAGGCGCGGCGGAAACGCTGGCTCAGCACCACCTGGAAAATATCGCCCGCCTTGATGTATTCCTTGGCGCGGGCCAGGGCCGAGAAATATTCCGGCCGCGTCATGTTGGATTCAATCGGCGCATCGGCGGGCACGGCGGATGGCGGCACCGCGCGGGCAGGCCGCTCCAGTTCGCTGACCACGTCATTGATGCGTTCCCCGGCGCGGGCATAGGCGGCGCGCGCATCCAGCTTCGCGTCCGGCCAGACCGGTGTCACCACCAGTATCTCGTCGCGCACCGAATCAAAGATGGCGACAATGGTGGGCCGCAGCAGCACCGCGTCCGCCACGCCCAATTTGTCGGGCGGGGCAGGCGGCAGCTTTTCCATCAGCCGCACCATGTCATAGCCCAGGTAACCGAACAGGCCCGTGGCCATGGGCGGAAAACCTTGTGGCAAATCCATCTGGTTGGCCGTGATCAGTGCGCGCAGCGAATCCAGCGGCGCCGTGGCATCGCCGGCGAAATTGTCACCGGAAAGCGCGGCGCGGTTGATCTCGGCCTTGCCGTCCCGGCAGCGCCAGATCAGGTCCGGCTTCAGGCCGATCACCGAATAGCGCCCGCGTGTCTCGCCGCCTTGCACACTCTCAAGAAGAAAAGCGTTGTCGCGTTTTGTGCCGTCAGCCTCGAAACCCAGCTTCAGGAAAGCCGAGACCGGCGTTTCCAGATCCGCCACCAACCTTGTGTGCAGCACTTGCGGCTTGCCCGCCGCATACAGGCGCGCAAAGGCATCGAATTCGGGCGCGATCATCTTACTGGCCGACCGCCTGGTCCAGGAGCTTCTGGTTCACCTTGACGCCCTGCTGCGCGCGCGCGGCATTGGCAAACGACACGGTCAAATCGCCCGCCATCTGGGCGGAAATCTGCGCGCGGCCATTCTCGAACACCGCCGGGCTGGCGGGTTCGGGATGGGCGATGCCGGTGACCCTGGCGATGATGTAGTTGCCGCCCGTGCCTTGCGGGCCGCTCACCACGCCGCCCGCCGGCGCGTTGAACAATTTGCCGATCACGGCGGCGGAGAACATGGTGTCGCTGGTGCCATGGGACAGCGCCGGGCTTTTCTGCACCGGCACTTTCAGGGCGCGCGCGATGCCGGCCAGGTCGCCATCCTTGCTGGCCTGGGCCGTCATGGCGGCGGCTTTCTCGCCCAGCGCCTTGATCTTCTGTTCGGCGGTCCAGGCGGCCACAGCGACATCCTTGATCTCGGCAAGGGGCTTCAGCTTGGGCGGCGTCACGCCGTCCACTTTCACCGTGTAGTACCAGCCGGATTTGACGGGGAAGGGATCGCTGTCCTCGCCCACTTCGGCCTGGAAGGCCTGGGCCAGGAATTCGGGATCGGTGGGCGCATCGGTCTTCTGGCCATCGGGACCCATGCCACCCCGGTCAATGGCGGCAACCTTGCCCGCCTTCATGCCGGTCTTCCTGGCGGCGGTGGTGATATCGGCGCCGCCGCTGCGGGCGTCCTCGAATTCATTGACCACATCGGTGAGCTTGTTCTGCGCCAGTTGGAGTCCCAGCGTCTTCTTGATGGCTTCGCTGGATTTCGCAAGGCTGTGGGTCACGCCGGGCGTGATCTTGGTGACGCGCAAAAGCACAAAGCCGCTCAGCGCGCCCTTCACCGGCGCGCTGATCTCATTCACGGCCATTGAAAACACGGCATCGCCGCGCGCCTTGTCGGAGAAATCCTCCCGCGTCAGGCTGCCCAGGGAAAGATCGGCGGGCTTGATATTGCGCTGCGCCGCCAGGGCGGCGAAGTCGCCGCCCTTCATCAGCTTGTCATGGGCCGCCGCCGCATCGGCTTCGGTGGGAAACTCGATCTGCTGCACGTCGCGCTTTTCGGGGATCACGTACAGCGCCTTGTGGGCGCTGTATTCCTCCGCGATCATCTTGTCGGTGACATTGACCTTGCCGAGGACATCTTCCGGCGAGATTTGCGCGAATTCGATCTGGCGGTATTCGGGGGTGGAAAAGCGGTTGGCATGCGCCTTGATATAGGCGGCCAGCGTGGCTTCATCCGGCGGCGGCACCGCGCCCAGCTGTTCCGGCGACAGGATCACGTAATCGGCCGCGCGCTGCTCGCTCAGATACAGGTACAGCGCCCTGGCATAGCCGCCGGGCAGCGCGAACCGGCCCTCGATGGCGTCGGTCAGTTGCTGGCGCACCGCTTCGCTGCGCATTTCGGCCAGGAATTCGGCTTCGGTATAGCCTGCATTCTGCACCACTTGCAGGAAGGTATTGTGGTCGAACTGGCCGGTGGCGCCCTTGAAGGCGGGCAGGGCGCGCACGCTCTGCGCCAAGTCGGCGTCCGACACGCCCAGACCCAGCTTGTTCGTCATGTTGTCCAGCGCCGTGCGGCTGACAAGCTGCTGCAGCGCGATCTGGCGCAAATTCATTTTCTGCGCCATCTCGGCCGTGATCTCCATGCCCATCTGCTGGCTCTGGTTGCGCACGAAATTGCGGTAGGAGCGGGTGAAGGCTGTGCTGGAAATATCGGTGGAACCGACCGTGGCCAGCGCCGTGTCCGTCTGCGCCGTGAAGACGTCGGCGATGCCCCAGACCACGAAGGACAGCGCCAGTCCGCCCATCAAAATCGAGGCCATCCAGGACTTGGAAAGGGCGTGCATCCACTGGATCATTGATTCGGTACTCTTTTTACGGGCCGGCGGACCAAGGAAGCTGTTTGCGGCCGGGCCGCGCCCCTTGACGCCATGCGTGAATATGAAAGCTTCGGGACCATACGAAGCGGCCCCCACAAGGGCAAGCGAGTGGCGGAAAACCGCCAAAAAACAGGGGTTTTTGCGTGCGCGCCCTTATCGCCGGAAACTGGAAAATGAACGGGCTGGCTGCCGACCTGGCGATGCTGGAAGCCGTGAAGGCCGGGATCGGGAATCCGGCTTGCGATGTCCTGGTCTGTCCGCCCGCCACCCTGCTGGCCCGCGCCGCCGTCATGGCCGGTGGGGTATTCGCTGTTGGCGGGCAGGATTGCGCGCCTGGGGCTTCCGGCGCGCATACCGGCGACATCTCCGCCGCCATGCTGCGCGATGCGGGCGCGAGCCATGTCATCCTGGGCCATTCGGAGCGCCGCCGCGACCATGGCGAAACAGATGCGGGCGTGGCGGCCAAGGCGAAGGCCGCCTGGGCCGCAAACCTCACCGCCATCATCTGCGTGGGCGAAAGCCGGGACCAGCGCCAGGCGGGCGCGGCGCAAAGCATCTGCCAGGGCCAGCTCATGGCCAGCGTGCCCAAGGAAGCGACCATACAGAACACCGTCATCGCCTATGAGCCGGTCTGGGCCATCGGCACCGGCGACACCGCCACATCCGCCGATATCGCGGCCATGCATGCCCATCTGCGCGGGTGTTTGCCCGCACATTTGAAAGACGCGCGCATTCTTTATGGCGGCTCCGTCACGGCGGAGAATGCGGCGGAGATATTGGCGCTCAAGGACGTGAACGGCGCTTTGGTGGGCGGGGCCAGCCTGAAGGCGGCGGAATTCCTGCGCATCATTGGTGCGGCGTAATTTTCGGGAATATTCTCAACGTCTGTTAACCATGCCCTTCGACCCTTCCTTAACGGCTGCAGGGGCATATTTTGCCCAACAAAAAGCAGGTGAGGCATGGCGCGTCTGTCCTATGACAGCGTGGAAGCATTGATTTACGATCCGGTGTCGGCCAACCGCACCGCGACGCGTGCCGCTTTGTATTCGCTGGGTTTCCGCCGCACCGAGACTGTCTCCAGCCTGGAGGCGATGGTGGAAGCCATCCAGAAAACCCCGCCCGACATCGTTCTTTGCGAAGCGCAGGGCGCCGCCGAAGAGCTTTGCCGCGCCATCCAGGACATGCGCCAGGGCTCGGCCGGCTATAACCCCTTCATCGTCATCATCGTCACCGCCTGGGAAAAAAGCGCCGCCCTGATCAGCCGGGTGGTCAATTCCGGCGCCGATGATCTTTTGCTGCGGCCCTTTTCCACCGCCGTGCTGGGCGCGCGCATCGAAACCCATATCGAGCGGCGCAAGGCCTTCGTGATCACCACCGATTATGTGGGTCCTGACCGGCGCCGCGATGCCGGCCGGGGCAGCGACGCCGAAATGTTCGATCCGCCCAATTCGCTGAAGATGAAGGCCAAGGAAAAACTCACCACCGACGCCATCGCCAAGAAGCTGGACGCGGATTTGCGCATCGCGCGCGACCGGCTGACCATGGAAAAGCTGCGCCGCGATTCCTTCCAGGTCTGCGTGCTGTGGCGGCTGATGCAGGAGCAGGTTCCGGGCGCGCCGCAAGTATCGGTTGATCTGGCCAAGCTGGCCAATCTCACGCGGGGCATCGAAGTGCGCTCGCGCGAGACCGAATACGACAAGGCATCGGAATGGTGCAGCCAGGTGCTGGCCGCCACCGAGGGCTTGCAGATGAATGTGGACCGCAACGCCTCCATGCACCTTCTGGGGCATGCCGCGCTCAGTCTGCACCAGATTTTCCATCCCGAAAAATCATCGGCCGAGCAGCTTGGCGAAATTGACGCCACCGTGGCCATCATCCGGGCCCGGGGCCAGGCCGCGGAAGCTTTGGCGAGCTAAAAACCCGGCTTTTTCGGCTTGAAAAGCCGGGTTTCCGGCCCATCTTCCCAAAGTCCCCTTGATGGCTTAAAGACCCCCGCCATGCAGACGATCCTTGTCTTTATCGAGCTGGTGGTTGCCACCGCCCTGATCATCTTTGTGCTGTTGCAGCGTTCCGAAGGCGGCGCGCTGGGCATGGGTGGCGGCGGCGGCATGGGCGGGCTGTTTTCGCCCCGCGGCGCGGCCGACACGCTGACCCGTACCACCTCCATCCTGGCCGGGCTGTTCTTCCTGGTCTGCATGGCGCTGAACATCGTGGCGCTGCATGGCCGCGACGAGAAATCCATCCTGGACGCGCCCGTCACCACCAATGCGCCGCTGAAGCCCGCGACGGCGCTTCCGGGCGCCCTGAAGCCGGTCAGCCCCGCCGGCCCGCAAGTCCCCAAGCCGCAATAGCGCGTCCTTAGTAGCGCACTCAGGCTTCCTTCCCCCTTCGTGCGAAGCACGGGAAGGGGGAAGGTGTTGCAGCGAGGTGTTTGCCACTTGGCAAACCCGAGCTGTGACGGATGGGGGTTCAATTCATCATGCGCGTATTTAAAGCTTGAGTGCGCGTGGTATTTTCTCCATGGTGATTTCCCATGGCCCGGTTAGTTTTCATCACCGGCGGCGTGGTCTCTTCCCTTGGAAAAGGTCTTGCGTCCGCCGCCCTTGGCGCGCTGTTGCAGGCGCGCGGATACAAGGTCCGCCTTCGCAAGCTCGACCCCTATCTCAATGTCGATCCGGGGACCATGAACCCCAACCAGCATGGCGAAGTCTTTGTCACCGATGACGGGGCGGAGACGGACCTGGACCTGGGCCATTATGAACGCTTCACGGGCGTTTCCGCCCGCAAGTCCGACAATGTCACGTCGGGCCGCATCTATTCCCAGGTGATCGAAAAGGAACGCAAGGGCGGCTATCTGGGCCGCACCGTGCAGGTCATTCCCCATGTCACCGACATGATCAAGGAATTCGTGATGGCCGACACGGACGGCCTGGATTTCCTGCTTGTGGAAATCGGCGGCACCGTGGGCGACATCGAAGGCCTGCCTTTCTTCGAAGCCATCCGCCAGTTGCACAATGACCTGGGCCGGGGACAGACGGCCTTCATCCATTTGACCCTGGTGCCCTACATCGAGGCGGCGGGCGAGCTGAAAACCAAGCCCACCCAGCACAGCGTCAAGGAATTGCGCGCCATCGGCATCCAGCCCGACATTCTTCTGTGCCGCACCAGCCATCATTTGCCCGATGAAGACCGGCGCAAGATCGGCCTGTTCTGCAACCTGTCCGCGGAGCGCGTGATCCCGGCCATGGATCTGGACACCATCTACCGCGTGCCGGTGGCCTATCATGGGGTGGGGCTGGACACCGAATTGCTGAAAGTCTTTGGCATCACCAATGCGCCGTCGCCGGACCTGACGCGCTGGGCCGAGGTGGTGGAGCGGGTGAAGAATCCCGAAGGCGAAGTTCGCATCGCCGTGGTGGGCAAATACATGCAGGTGAAGGACAGCTACAAGTCGCTGTCCGAAGCGCTGGCGCATGGCGGGCTTGCCAACAATGTGCGCGTGCATCTGGACTGGATCGACAGCGAAGTGTTCGAGCGCGACGACGCGGCGTCCTTCCTTGAGAATGTGAACGCCATCCTGGTGCCGGGCGGCTTTGGCGAGCGCGGCACGGAAGGAAAAATCTCGGCGGTGAAATTCGCCCGCGAGAAGAAAGTGCCGTTCTTCGGCATCTGTTACGGCCTGCACATGGCGGTGATCGAGGCGGCGCGCGACCTGGCGGGTCTTGAGGGCGCCGGCACCACCGAAATCGGCAACCCGAAACATCCCGTCATTGGCCTGATGACCGAATGGACGCGGGGCAATGAAAAGGAAACCCGCGCCGCCGATGGCGACATGGGCGGCACCATGCGGCTGGGCGCCTATCCCGCGGTGCTGACGCCGGGTTCAAAGGTGGCGGAAATCTATGGCACGACGCACATCAGCGAGCGCCACCGGCACCGCTACGAAGTGAATGTGGATTACGCCAGGAAGCTGGCGAGCCACGGCGTGGAAGTGTCGGGCTGGTCGCCGGACGGCAAGCTGCCCGAGATCATGGAAATACCCGGCCATCCCTGGTTCATCGGCGTGCAATTCCATCCCGAACTGAAATCCCGCCCGCTGGAGCCGCACCCGCTATTCACCAGCTTCATCGCCGCGGCGGTGGAGAAGAGCCGTCTCGTCTAGAGTTTCGGCACCGGCGGCGGATTGTTTTCCGGCATGGGGATAAAGCCCGGCGGCGTAGGCGGAAATTGCGGCGTCACCGGCTGCTGCTGGAAACGTTGCTGGCTTTCCAGGTGCTGCGCCTCAAGCTGGTTCTGAAGCTGGCTGATATCGCGCTGGGTGGAGCGGACCGCGTTATCAATGATCCGGTCATTGTCGGCCTTTTGCTGCGCCGAGCTGGGCGGGGCCTGGGCCAGCGCCGGGGCAACAGCCCCCAAAAGCAGGGCGGCAATCAGGGCAAAACGAGGGTTTGTGCGCATACCTGGATGATAACACATCAATCCGGTTCCATATCCTTAACATGTCCTTAACCGCGCCCGCTCAAGTCGTAGGAATTCCGTAAGCCTCTGGCCTTATTCTCCGGCCATGGCCCGCAGCTTGGCTCTATTCCTGCGCCTTTCCGTGATCGCTTCGGCGGCCGCGATGCTGGTGTTCAGCGTCGCCGCCGCGCGCGCGCAGGATTTCCAGCAGGCGCCCAACTCTAATTCTTTTAATGGGCCGTCCGCCGCGCCCACACAACCGGTGCAGCAGGAAGTCTTTGGCTACAATCCCGGCCAGGGCGTGCCGCACAAACCCGGCGAACCCACGCCCATCGCCGCGCCCGCCGCCGCGCCTTTCGTTCCCGCGCAGTCTTACGGCTACACGCCGCAGGCCTATAGCGCGCCGCAGGCTTACGGCCCGCCCCAGGCTTACAGCGCACCTCAACCTTACAGCGCGCCGCCGGTCTATGCGCCGCAAGCGCCCATGCAGCCGTCACAGCCTTATGGGTATGTGCCCATGCGCGGCGCGCCGCCCGTTCAGGGGCAAATGCAAGCGCAACAGCAGCCTTATGGTTACGCGCCGCAGACTTACGCGCCGCAAGCGATGGCGCAGAATTACCAGCCCACCAGCTACGGCACGCAGCAGGTCACAGATCCCAACGCCTATTACCAGGCGCCCAGCAACGGCATGCAACGCGCCAACATGGAGTACCGTTTGGGCGCGGGTGACAAGGTGCGCGTCAGCGTCTTTGGTGAAACCGATCTGTCGGGCGAATACCAGATTGACGGCTCGGGGCTTGTGCGCCTGCCGCTGATCGGCACCGTGCGCGCCGCGGGCCTGAACGCGCCGGCGCTGGAAAACGCCATCGCAGGCGCGCTGGGCAATGGCTATTTGAAGCAGCCGCGCGTGAATGTGGAAATCATCACCTACCGGCCCTTCTACATCATCGGTGCGGTCAACCGTCCCGGCCAGTATCCCTATGTGGACAATATGAGCGCGCTGAACGCGGTGGGCCTGGCTGGCGGTTTCACCGACCAGGCCGTGAAAAGCGAAATCTATGTGCGCCATGAAGGCAGCACCATTGAGGCCACCATGCCCACCGACGAGCTGACGCATCTGGCCCCGGGCGATGTGATCCGGGTCAAGACCACGCTCTTCTGGGACGCCATGAGCGTCCTGCAGCCCCTGGCCCCCGCGGCCTTTGCGGCGGCGGCCATCCGCTAAAGGTTGAGTAGGGCTGCTGGCACCTTTATGCTGGCGGCATGACGGTTCAACCCAAGCTTGCCCCAAACTCTGTCATTTCGCTGGGAACAGTGACCATCGGCAATGCCGAGAAGCTCACCATCATCGCCGGGCCTTGCCAGATGGAAAGCCGCGCCCATGCCTTTGACATGGCGGGCGCGCTGAAAGAGGCCTGCGCGAAGCTGGGCGTGGGGCTGGTCTACAAGACCAGTTTCGACAAGGCCAACCGCACCAGCGCCAGTTCCGAACGCGGGCTGGGCCTGGAAAGGGCGCTGCCCATCTTCGCGGATATTCGCAGCAAGTTCAGTCTGCCGGTGTTGACCGATGTGCATGAACGCGACCAGTGCGCCGCCGTGGCGCAGGCGGTGGACATATTGCAGATCCCCGCCTTTCTTTCGCGCCAGACGGATCTTCTGGTCGCCGCCGCGCATACGGGCAAGGTGGTCAATGTGAAAAAGGGCCAGTTCCTGGCCCCGCATGACATGAAGAATGTCATCGCCAAGATCACGGGTGCGGGCAACGCCAATGTCATGGTGACGGAGCGCGGCGTCAGCTTCGGCTACAACACGCTGGTCAGCGACATGCGGGCGCTGCCCATCATGGCGAAATTCGGCGCGCCGGTTGTGTTCGACGCCACCCATTCGGTGCAGCAGCCGGGCGGGCAGGGCGACCGTTCCGGCGGCGAGCGCGAGATGGTGCCGTACCTGGCCCGCGCCGCGGTGGCGGTGGGCGTGGCGGCGGTGTTCATGGAAGTGCACCAGGACCCGGACAATGCGCCCTCCGACGGACCCAACATGGTGCGTCTGAAGGATTTCCCGGCGCTGCTGGAACAGCTTGTGGCGATAGACATGATCGCCAAAGGATTGAAATAGAAAAAGCCCGGCAGAGAAATCCGCCGGGCTCTTTTTATTTGGTCGCACGGGCGACGCTCCTCGCTTCGCTCCGGGCTGCCCGATGCTCCTGTTAGACTGCGTTCGCCGCCATCCAGGCCAGGACCACGCCCCAGACCGACAGCACCAGCAGCGCCAGCGCCGCAAGGGCCGAGATCAGGAAGCCCGGACCGCGCTTGCTGGCTTCGGAATAATAGCCGAACGCGTACAGGAAACGGCCCACGCACCAGACCAGACCCAGCGCGGGCGGCGCCCAGCCCTGGAAATAAATCGTGGCCACCCACAGCAGCGGCAGGAAGATCACCACCTGTTCGGTGACATTGCCCTGCACGCGCAGGGCGCGCTCGACATCGGGATGGCCTGTCATGGCCGGCGGCATGATCTTGTGGCGGCCGCGCACGCGGCCCACGCCCATCATGGCCTGGATCAGGACCAGGGCCGTCAGGATGGTGACGGCGGCGCTTAAAATCGTGGCAGGTACGAACATTCTTCAATTCCCCCCAAAAGCCCGGAATGGGCCAAGCAGAGCCTAGCGCAAAGCGGCCATTCCGCCCAATTTTTCCTGCCAAATATTGCGCCTGACAACTTCCATATGGCGGGGGCTTCCCCTAAAGAAAGGCCATAAAGCAAGGGACTCCCATGACCGCCATATTGGACATTATCGGGCGTGAAATCTTGGACAGCCGGGGCAATCCCACCGTCGAGGTGGATGTGCGCCTGGAGGGGGGCGCTTTCGGGCGCGCCGCGGTTCCGTCCGGCGCCTCCACCGGCGCGCATGAGGCGGTGGAGCTGCGCGATGGCGGCGCCCGCTTTGGCGGCAAGGGCGTGCAAAAGGCGGTCGCCGCCGTGAATGGCGAATTGTTCGACGCGCTGTGCGGCATGGATGCCGAGGAGCAGGTGCGCATCGACCGCATGATGATCGCGCTGGACGGCACGCCCAACAAGGCGCGGCTGGGCGCCAACGCCATTCTTGGCATTTCGCTGGCGGTGGCCAAGGCCGCGGCGGAAGCGGCGGGCCTGCCGCTGTACCGTTATGTGGGCGGGGCCAAGGCGCAGACCCTGCCGGTGCCGATGATGAACATCATCAATGGCGGCGCGCATGCCGACAATCCCATCGACTTCCAGGAATTCATGATCGCGCCGGTGGGCGCATCCAGCTTCAAGGAAGGTTTGCGCATGGGCGCGGAAATCTTCCACACGCTGAAGAAGTCGCTGTCGGATGCCGGCCACAACACCAATGTCGGCGACGAGGGTGGTTTCGCGCCCAACCTGAAATCGCCGGACGAGGCGCTGTCCTATATTTCCAAGGCCGTGGAAAAGGCCGGTTACAGACTGGGCAGCGATATCTTCTTCGCGCTGGACCCGGCTTCGACGGAGTTTTTCAAGAACGGCAAGTATGAGCTGGAAGGCGAGGGCAAGAGCCTGTCGCCGGACGAGATGGTCAAGGTCTATGCCGATCTCGCCAAACGCTATCCCATCTTCTCCATCGAAGACGGCATGGCCGAAGACGATTGGGCCGGCTGGAAGGCGCTGACCGATGCGGTGGGCGCGAAGGTCAACCTGGTGGGCGATGATCTGTTCGTCACCAACGTGGCGCGCCTCCGCCAAGGCATCGAGAAGAAGACCGCCAACGCCATCCTGATCAAGGTCAACCAGATCGGCAGCCTGACCGAAACGCTCGATACCGTGGAGATGGCGCACAAGGCCGCCTACAAGGCCGTGATGAGCCACCGCTCTGGGGAAACAGAAGATTCCACCATCGCCGACCTGGCCGTGGCCACGAACTGCGGGCAGATCAAGACCGGCTCCATGGCCCGCTCGGACCGGCTGGCCAAGTACAACCAGTTGCTGCGGATAGAAGAGCAGTTGGGCGATTCCGGCGTCTATGCGGGGCGTTCTGTTCTCAGGGGTTAGTTCTTACGAAAACTCCGGCCCGCCTCCCCATCGTGCGCAAAGCCACAAGAGGGGGAGGTGGCCGTAGCATCCGCCCGCCCACCTTCCGTTCAAGAGGGCGGGCGAAAGATGCGAAGGCCGGAGGGGGTAATAAGAGAATCATTTAAGTTCCTTGAATCGCTAGCAGAATCACCCTTGACGCCGCGAATCAGGAGTGATTCGTTGGCGTCATGCGAATCAAGCGTTCCGTCACCCGTTTTTTCCTGGGCCTGGTCATTCCGGCCATCAGCCTGTCGGTGGCGGCGTATTTCGGCAGCCATGCCATCTGGAGCGAGACGGGTCTTCTTACATTGGAAGAAA
The DNA here is from genome assembly GCA_947465395.1 of Alphaproteobacteria bacterium. Classification (GTDB taxonomy): domain Bacteria; phylum Pseudomonadota; class Alphaproteobacteria; order Micropepsales; family Micropepsaceae; genus Rhizomicrobium. Next base: position 139,446 of record CANIAL010000003.1, read on the forward strand.
CCGAAGCCCGGCTGAGCATGCAGCAGCAGCAGCTTGACCAGGTGTCGGGCCAGCGCGCCCGGCTTGAGCACCGCATTGCCCTTATGGCCGAAGGCCATCCCGATCCCGACCTGGTGGAAGAGCTGGCGCGCGTGGACCTGATGGATGGCGGGCCGGGGCAGGTCGCGATCCCTAGAACCGCACACTGACTTCTTCTTTTACCCCCTCCGGCCTTCGCAACTCTGCTCGGATGTCCACTGGACATCCTTCGCGTTGCTACGGCCACCTCCCCCACCTGTGTGCTTCGCACACGCGGGGGAGGGTGGGCCTGAGTATTCCTGCTCGCGACCCCCTTCTGCCCCGATCTTGCCTTGATGGCCTGTCAGAAATGCCGCGGGCAATGGCGGGGGTGTATCCCGCTCGGCAGCACACATATTAAGGGAGCAATCGGCGCCCGCCTTATTGCAGCGCAATAAAATAATAACAGCTTGCCAAGCGTCCCACGCCTTGCCAAAACCGCTCTCCCCGCCTCGGTCCAAGGAAGCACTTTTGTCCATGAATGACCTGCGAAAAAGCTCAGGAAATTCCGTGAAGTCCTTTGCCAATGGCGCGCTGTCCAATTCCGAAGCGCAGAAGAAGCTTTATTACGACATGCTGCTGATCCGCCGCTTTGAAGAGCGTTCGGGCCAGCTTTACGGCATGGGACTGATCGGCGGCTTCTGCCACCTTTATATCGGCCAGGAAGCCGTGGTGGTGGGCATGCAGGCCAATGTCACCGCCAATGACCAGATCATCACCGCCTATCGCGACCATGGCCACATGCTGGCCGCGGGCATGGAATCGCGCGGCGTCATGGCCGAGCTGACGGGCCGCGAAGGCGGCTATTCGCGCGGCAAGGGCGGCTCGATGCACATGTTCTCGGCCGAGAAGAAATTCTATGGCGGCCATGGCATTGTCGGGGCCCAGGTGCCGCTGGGCACGGGACTGGCATTCGCCAACAAATATCGCGGCAATGACGGCGTCACACTCACCTATTTCGGCGACGGCGCGGCCAACCAGGGCCAGGTCTATGAAAGCTTCAACATGGCCCAGCTCTGGAAGTTGCCGGTCGTGTATGTGATCGAGAACAACCAGTACGCCATGGGCACCAGCATCAACCGCGCCAGCGCCCAGTCCGATTTCTCCAAGCGCGGCGCATCCTTCGCCATTCCCGGCGTCCAGGTGGACGGCATGGATGTGGAAGCGGTGCAGAAGGCGGGCGCCGAAGCGGTGGCCTATTGCCGCAAGGGCAACGGTCCGATGATCCTGGAAATGAAGACCTACCGCTATCGCGGCCATTCCATGTCCGACCCCGCCAAGTACCGTACCCGCGAGGAAGTGGACGATGTGCGCGAGAAGCGCGACCCCATTGATCATTTCGGCAGCAAGCTGGTCCAGCGCGGCGTCTGCAGCGAAGAAGACCTGAAGGCGATGGACACCGACATTCGCGCCATCGTCACCGATGCGGCGGAATTCGCCACGACAAGCCCCGAGCCCGACATGGCCGAGCTTTACACGGATATCCTGGCCTGATGCCCACACAGATCCTCATGCCTGCGCTTTCGCCCACCATGGAAGAGGGCAAGCTGGCCAAATGGCTGGTCAAGGAAGGCGACATCGTCAAATCCGGCCAGGTGCTGGCCGAGATCGAGACCGACAAGGCCACCATGGAATTCGAAGCCGTGGATGAAGGCCGCATCGGCAAGCTGCTGGTCGCAGCCGGTTCCGAAAATGTGAAAGTGAACGAGCCCATCGCGGTCCTGCTGGCCGATGGCGAAGATGCCAGCGCCGCCAATGTGAAAGCCGCGCCGAAAGCCGCCGCGCCTGTGGCAACGCCCGCCGCATCTTCCAGCGCGCCCGCCGCGCCCGTGTTTGAAGCCGCTGCCGATCCCGATTTGCCTGCCGGCACCGAAATGGTGATGACGACCGTGCGCGAAGCCCTGCGCGACGCCATGGCCGAGGAAATGCGCCGCGATGGCGATGTTTTCCTGATGGGCGAGGAAGTGGCCCAGTACCAGGGCGCCTATAAAATCAGCCAGGGCCTTTTGGACGAATTCGGCGACAAGCGCGTCATTGATACGCCCATCACCGAACATGGCTTTGCCGGTCTGGCCGTGGGCGCGGCCTTTGACGGCCTGAAGCCCATCGTCGAATTCATGACCTGGAATTTCGCCATGCAGGCCATGGACCAGATCGTCAATTCCGCCGCCAAGACGCGCTACATGTCCGGCGGCCAGATGGCGGCCCCCATGGTTTTCCGCGGCCCCAATGGCGCCGCCGCCCGCGTGGGCGCGCAGCACAGCCAGGATTATTCGGCCTGGTACGCATCCATCCCCGGCGTGAAGGTGATCGCGCCCTATTTCGCGGCCGACGCCAAGGGGCTTTTGAAAGCCGCCATCCGCGATCCCAATCCCATCATCTTCCTGGAAAATGAAATCTGCTATGGCCGGTCCTTCCCGGTGCCCAAGCTGGATGATTTCGTGCTGCCCATCGGCAAGGCGCGCATCGTCCGCCAGGGCAAGGACGTGACCATGGTGTCCTATTCCATCGCGGTGGGCATGGCGATCGAAGCCGCCGAGCGGCTTGCCGCCGAAGGCATTGACGCGGAGATCATTGACCTTCGCACCCTGCGCCCGCTGGACATGGATACTGTGCTGGCGTCGGTGAAGAAGACAAACCGCCTGGTGACGGTGGAGCAATGCTGGCCGGTCTGTTCGGTGGGCACGGAAATCTGCCAGCGCGTGGCGCTGGAAGCGTTTGATTACCTGGACGCGCCGCCGACCAAGGTCACGGGCAAGGACGTTCCCATGCCCTATGCCGCCAATCTGGAAAAGGCGGCGCTGCCCACGGTTGATGAAGTCGTCGCGGCCGTCAAAGCCGTTTGCTACAGGGACTGATCCGGTGGCGACACAGATTTTGATGCCTGCGCTGTCTCCCACCATGGAGGAAGGCAAGCTGGCCAAGTGGCTGGTGAAAGAAGGCGACAAGGTGAAATCCGGCCAGGTGCTGGCCGAGATCGAAACCGACAAGGCCACCATGGAATTCGAAGCGGTGGATGAAGGCCGCATCGGCAAGATCCTGGTCCCCGCGGGCGCGGAGAATGTGAAAGTGAACGCGCCCATCGCCGTGCTGCTGGCCGATGGCGAGGATGCCAACGCCGTGGTCAATATTTCCGCCGCCATGAAGAGCATTCAGGAAGCGGTGAAGAACGAAGCGCCGAAAGCCGCCGCGCCTGCCGCAAAAGCGCCGGACGCGAAGCCTGCTGTTGCGCCAGTTGCAAATGACGGCAAGCGCATCTTCGTGTCCCCGCTGGCACGCCGCATCGCCGCGCAAAAGGGCATTGACCTGGCCGCGCTGTCCGGCACCGGCCCGCGCGGGCGTATCGTCAAGTCGGATATCGAAAACGCCAAGCCCGGCCAGAAACCGGCTGCGGCTTCGGCTGGGGCCGTCACCGGCATGTCGCTGCCGGATGCGCGCCTCTATTACAAGAAAGAGAATTACGAAGAAATCCCGCATGACGGCATGCGCAAGACCATCGCCAAGCGGCTCACCGCCGCCAAGATGCTGATCCCGCATTACTACCTCACCATTGATTGCCGCCTGGATTCGCTGATGGCCACCCGCGCCAAGCTGAACGAGGCCGCGGGCAAGAACGCCGCCTACAAATTGTCGGTGAATGATTTCGTGGTGAAGGCGTCGGCCATGGCGCTGATGAAATGCCCCGACGTGAACGCCAGCTGGACGGAAGACGCCATCCTGCGCCATGCCCATGCCGATGTCGGCATCGCGGTGGCGCTGCCCTTTGGCTTGATCACGCCCATCGTCTTCAAGGCCGAGGAAAAAGGCCTGGCCGACATCTCGAACGAGATCAAGGAACTAGCCGGGCGGGCGCGCGACAAGAAACTGAAGCCGTCCGACTATGAAGGCGGCGGTTTCTCCGTCTCGAACCTTGGCATGTTCGGCATCCGCGAATTCACCGCCGTGATCAATCCGCCGCAATCGGCCATCCTGGCCGTGGGCGCGGGCGAACAGCGCGCCATCGTGGTGGACGGCAAGATCGAAGTCGCCACCATGATGACCTGCACCATGTCCTGCGACCACCGCGTCATTGACGGCGCCACGGGCGCCAAATTCCTGCAGGTCTTCAAGCAGTTCATCGAGGAACCGGCCTCGATGCTGTTATGAGCGACGCCTATGATGTCATCGTTGTGGGCAGCGGCCCCGGCGGCTATGTCTGCGCAATCCGCTGCGCCCAGCTGGGCCTGAAGACGGCGCTGGTGGAACGCGACAAGCTTGGCGGCATCTGCCTGAACTGGGGCTGCATCCCCACCAAGGCGCTGCTGCGCTCGTCCGAAATCTGGCATTTGATGCACCGGCTGGACGAATACGGATTCTCTGCCGACAATTTCAAATTCGACATTGCCAAGATCGTGGCCCGGTCCCGCGCCGTCTCGCAGCAGCTTTCCACGGGCGTGGGCTTCCTGATGAAGAAGCACAAGATCACGGTGATCGCGGGCGACGCCAGGCTTGCGGGCAAGGGCAAGATCAGCGTCACGAAAGACGGCAAGGCCACCGAATACGCCGCCAAGAACATCATCCTGGCCACCGGTGCGCGGGCGCGCACCCTGCCGGGGCTTGAGCCGGACGGAAAGCTGATCTGGACCTATCGCGAAGCCATGGTGCCGCCGTCCTTCCCCAGATCGCTTCTGGTGGTGGGATCGGGCGCCATCGGCATTGAATTTGCCAGCTTCTACCGCACGCTTGGCTCGGACGTGACGGTGGTGGAAGTGATGGACCGCGTGCTGCCGGTGGAGGACGAGGAAATCTCGGCCATGGCGGCCAAGGCCTTCACCAAGCAGGGCATGAAGCTGAAGACCGGCACCACCGTTACCGAACTGAAAAAGGGCGCGGACAATGTCACCTGCACCCTGAAGGCCAAGGACGGCAAGACCGAACAGGTCACGGTTGACCGCGTGATCCTGGCGATGGGCATTGTCGGCAATGTGGAAAATATTGGCCTGGAAACGGCCGGCGTGAAGGTGGACCGCACCCATGTGGTCGTGAACCAGTGGGGCGAAACCGGCGTGCCGGGCGTGTGGGCGATTGGCGACCTGGTGGGCGCGCCCTGGCTGGCGCACAAGGCCATGCATGAAGGCGTCATCGTGGCCGAGCGCATCGCGGGCGTGAAGGGCGTGCATCCGCTGAAGACCGACAATGTGCCGGGCTGCACCTATTGCTGGCCGCAGGTGGCGTCGGTGGGCATGACCGAAGCCAAGGCGAAAGCCACGGGCCGCAAGATCAAGGTGGGCAAGTTCCCCTTCATCGGCAACGGCAAGGCCATTGCGCTGGGCGAGGCCGAGGCCGAGGGCCTGATCAAGACCGTCTTCGATGCCGACACCGGCGAGATGCTGGGCGCACACATGATCGGCACCGAAGTCACCGAGCTGATCCAGGGCTATACCATCGCCAAGACCGGCGAACTGACCGACCAGGAACTGGCCCACACCATCTTCCCGCATCCGACGCTGTCCGAGATGATGCATGAAGCGGTTCTGGCTGCCGACGGTGGGGCTTTGCATATCTGATTTTTGAATGTGTCGCGTTGCATTCCGATTTAAAAAGGGGGCACTGCGATGAAAACATTCCTGGTCTGCATCCTGTTTCTTGTCATCGGCTTAGGCGTCACCGCGGATTATTTGCGCGAGCACAAGGGCAAATTCATCATCATTCGCAATGCGGGCGCGGCGGATGTCACCTATGGGCTGCTGGTTTCCAATCCGCCCTATAGCGAAACAACCGATGAACGCGTGGCGCGGGCGGGAAATATTTCCTGGATCGTGATGTTCGCGCGGATTGACGGCCCGGTGCGCGTCCGTTGCCGCGACAATGCCGGCAATGCGGTATTGGCGCCCAAACCCGACAGCTGCAAGCCGCTGCTGGTGTCCCTGCTGGTGCTGGATACGTGCCGCCAAGTGAAGCAGCAAACCGGCTTCGCGTTTTAAGGAAGCAGCGTCCGCACATCCCGCGCCATGGCGGCGGGGTTGCTGGTGTCGGTGGTGACGAAGCGCACTTTGCCCGCCGCATCGAAAAAGAAAACCGCGCCGGAATGCATCACTTCATAGGGCGGCCCCGCCTTGACCGAATAGGCTACGCGGTAGCGCCGCGCCACATCCGCCAGTTCATTTTGCGTGCCGCGCAGCCCCTCGATCTGCGGGGCAAGGGCATGGGCATACTGGGCCAGGATCGGAAGCGTGTCGCGGGCAGGGTCCACCGTCACGAACAGGATCGTGATGGGCGCGCCCTTCAATTCCTCCAGCATCAGCGCCAGGTTGGAAAGCGTGGCCGGGCAGACATCAGGGCAGTTGGTGTAGCCGAAATACAGAAGCGTGATGCGGCCCCGGTAATCCTTGCCCGTCACCGGTTTGCCGTCGCTGGCACGCAGCATCTGGAAATCCAGCGCCGGCATGGCCCCTGAAATATCGGTCATGTGGCTGTCGCCGGTGGGCGTGCAGGCCGCCAGGAAAACCGCAATCAAAAGGGCAAAAATGCTGCGCATGCCCGCGTCCTTATCACGCTTTGGGACCCAAGGGCATCTCGCGTAAGGTCGCGCCCAATGAACAGACCCCATTCATTCTGGGCCTTTTACGCGGCGCTGCTGGCGCTGGGGGTGGCGCTGTATTTCATCAGTGGCTGGTTTCCCGCCGACCTGCCCATTGTGATGCCATGGGAGTTTCACTGGCCGGAATATCTGGCCACGGGCCTGACCCTGGGCTGGTTTTTTCGCGGCTTGGCGCGGACCGCATCCCGCCCGCCGCTCTGGCGCACCGTCCTGTTCGTGGCCGGTGTCCTGTCCTTCTACATCGTGCTGCAGACGCGCTGGGACTATTACGCCCAGCATCTTTTCTTCGCCCATCGCTGGGCGCATTTCGTGCTGCACCATGCGGGTGCTTTCGCCATCGCCATGGGGATGAGCGGGCCGGTGCTGCATGCGGGCTTGCCGCAACGGCTGCAAAAGCTGGTGGACAGCAAGCCCGTGCAAGCCAGCTTGAACACCCTTCAACATCCGGTGATGGCGCCCATGCTGTTCGTGGGGCTGCTCTATTTCTGGCTGATTCCCGCCATCCATACCCGCGTCATGCTGGACGCCACCCTCTATCAAATCATGAACTGGACCATGGCCATCAATGGCGTCATGTTCTGGTCGCTGGTGCTGGACAGCCGCCCCCGGCCCCCGGCGCGATTGTCGCACCTTGGCCGCGCCGCCCTGATTTTGGTGATCGAATTGCCGCAAATGGTGCTGGGCGCCATATTGTCGCTCTCTATGACCGACTATTATCCGGTCTATAATATCTGCGGCCGCGTGCTGGACATGACCGCGCTGAACGACCAGCATTATGGCGGATTGATCATCTGGCTGCCGGGTACGCTGACCAGCTTTGCCGCCATGATCGTTGTGCTGGTGACCATGCGTTTGAACGAGGAAAAAAATGAAAAAGCTGCTGCTTGAGACTTGCGTACTGTTGCTGGCTGCCACCGCAGCCCATGCTGCGCCGGTCACCGTGAAAGATGCCTGGTTCCGCGCGCTGCCCGCCAAGCTTCCCGCGGGCGGTTATTTCACCGCCCACAACAGCGGCACCGCCGACCTGGCCATTACGGCTGCGTCCGCGCCGGGGGCCTGCGGCATGCTGATGCTGCACCAGACCAGCGACAAGGGCGGCATGAAGGGCATGAGCAAGGTTGACCAGGTGTCGGTGCCCGCTGGCGGCGATGCCGTCTTCGCGCCCGGCGGTTTTCACCTGATGTGCATGCAGTCGAATTTGACGGCGGGCGGCACCGTGCCGGTGACGCTGACATTCTCGGACGGCAGCAAGCTCACCGCCGACTTCGCGGTCAAGGATGCCAAGGGCCAGTAGTCACTCCCGCGCCAGCTCGGCATAAGACACATGGCAACTTCCGCCATGTTTCTCGAAATAACGCTGGTGATGCTCCTCGGCGGGCCAGAATGTTGGCGCAGGCTCGATCTGCGTCACGATGGGCTGCTTGAAGCGGCCTGACGCCGCCGCCGCATCCCGCCGCTCCGCCGCCACGCGAGCCTGCTCCGCGCCATGCGTGAAGATGACAGAGCGGTACTGGGTGCCGAAATCCGGCCCCTGGCGGTTCATCTGGGTGGGGTTGTGCATGCGGAAGAACAGATCCACCAGCGTGCCATATTCCACCTTGGCGGGGTCGAAGGTCACTTCCACGACCTCGGCATGGTTGGTGTCGCCGCCACAGACCTGTTTGTAGGTGGGGCGCTGGCTGGCGCCCCCGGCATAGCCCGACACGGCATCGGCCACGCCCGGCACCTGACGGAAAAAGTCTTCGACCCCCCAGAAACACCCCGCCCCGAACAGCGCCTTTTCCATGCCATGCTCCTGTCTGATTGCCACCCCGATATGGGTATAAGCGGGCCGGATTTCGAGTTATAGCGGCCAGCATGAGGATCGTGATCATCGGGGCCGGGGTGGCGGGTCTGGCGACCGGCTGGCGGCTGGCCCAGGCGGGGGCGGCCGTCACCATCCTGGAACGTGGGCAGCCTGGATCGGGCGCCACCGGCGCGTCAGCCGGCATGTTGGCTGTGACAGCAGAATTGCTGGAGGCGGGCGAGGCCGAGACTATTTTCGCACGTCATTCCAACGTCTTGTGGCCAGATTTTGCGACAGAACTTGAAGAAATCAGCGGGCGCAGCATCGGACTTTCCTCCCCGGGCGCATTGATCCTGGCATCCGACGCGAACGGGCTGGCGCGGCTGGCCGGGCATGGGGAAGGGCTGGATGCGGCGGCGGTGAAGGCCCGTTTCCCCATGCTGGCAGGCGGCTTCGCGGGCGGCCTGTGGTCCCCGAACGAAGCTCTGGTGGACAGCCGGGCGCTCGCCGCCGCCCTGGCAATAGCCTTCGTGCGCGCGGGCGGGCAGCTCAAGCTGAACGAAGCGGTGGCCAAGATCGAGAAGCCGGATGGCAGGGTGACCGGCGTCCTCACCCAGTTCGGGCTGTATCCAGCCGATGCCGTGATCGCGGCCAATGGCGCCTGGATCAGCGATCTTGTCCCCGGCGCAGGCATCGCCCCGGTCAAGGGCCAGATGATCGCGCTGGCCCCGCCCGCCGGTGAAAAACTGCCGACACCGGTAATCTGGGGCAACGGTATCTACATGCTGGCGCGGGGCGGACGGCTGCTGGTGGGCGCGACGGTCGAGGATCGCGGCTTTGACACCAGCACCACGGAAGAGGCGCGCCGCGATCTGCGTGGCCGGGCCGAAGCCGTGATGCCGTCCCTGCGCCGCTGGACCCTGGTGGATCACTGGGCGGGGCTGCGTCCCCGCGCGCCCGACGGTTTGCCGCTGCTGGGACCCACCGCGACCCCCGGCCTTTATGTGGCGGGCGGGCAGTTTCGCAATGGCATATTGTTCGCGCCCGCGCTGGCGGAAAACATGGCGGGTCAGATTCTGGGTACGGCCAGGATGATCCCGGCTTTCGATCCCATGCGTAAAAAATAAGCGAGAAAACAGATGAGCGAATTTTCCCTGCATCCGCGCCTGGCCGCCGATACATCGCTGATCGCCGACTGGCCGCTGTGCCGGGTGCTGCTGATGGAAGATGCGCGCTGGCCCTGGGCCATCCTGGTGCCGCGCCGCGCTGGCCTCACCGACATTATTGACCTGTCCGACGCTGACCGCGCCCTGCTGATGGAAGAGATGGCGCGCATGGGCGCCGCCATCCGTGCGCTGCCGGGCGTGGCCAAGCTGAACGTGGCGGCGCTGGGCAACCAGGTGGCGCAGCTTCATGTGCATGTGATCGGGCGGCACCCTGGCGATGCGGCCTGGCCGGACCCGGTCTGGGGCAAGGGCGCGCCCCAGGCCTACGATCCGGCCCGCAAAGCCGCCATCCTGGCCGAATTAAGCAAAGCTTAACCATAAAGCGCCAGCGTCCCCCTGAAAGAGGGCGCATTCATGCAGATCGGTCCAGCCAGCGACCAGGCCGCCATTGTCACGGCGTTGCGCAATGCCGCCGATGCCACCGGCTCGGACTTTCATTATTTGCTGGGCACGGCCATGCGCGAATCCAGCCTGAAGCCGCAGGCGCAATCCAGCACGTCATCCGCCGCCGGCCTGTTCCAGTTCCTGGACCAGACTTGGCTGGGACTGGTGAAGGAGCATGGCGCGAAATACGGACTGGCCGCGCAGGCGGGGCAGATCACGAAGCAGGGCGACCGTTTCCGCTGCGCCGATGACGACAGCCGCGCGGCGATCCTGTCCCTGCGCAAGAATCCGCAGGTTTCCGCCTTCATGGCCGGCGAATATGCCAAGGCGACGGCGGGGCAGATGCAGACCAATCTGGGGCGCGGCGTCTGCGGCGGCGAATTATATGCCGCGCATTTCCTGGGGCCGGATGCCGCCTGCAAGCTGATCCGCCTGAACGATGCCGAACCGGGTGCGAAAGCCGCTTCGCTGTTTCCCCATGCGGCCGACGCCAACAAATCCGTCTTCTTCCATGCCGATGGCGCGGCCAAGAGCGTGCGCGAGGTTTATAACTGGGTGATGCGCCAGCCCGGCGCGCCGACCGTGCAGGTGGCAAAGGCCGAACCCGCGGCCATGCCCCACACATCGGCCATGCTGACCGCCGCGCACGCCGTCAGCCAGAACACGGAATTGCTGTTGTCGAGCGTGATGAACTGGCAGCCCAAGGGTTTCTTTTCATCCAGCGATGACAATTCTAATCGCCCCATGAGCATCGGGCATGGCTTGCTCGATGTGCTGTCGGGAACAGGCCGCTCTTAAGCCGCCAAAAACGCAGCGACCTGGGCTTCCAGTTCCTCGATCAGGACCAGCGCCACCTTGTTCGACGCATCCATCACCTTGTCGCGATAGATGACATGGATGGCAGACACATGCGCGTCCACCAGCCCCAGCGGAATGGGCTTCGTGGTATCATGGATCATCTTGGACAATGACCCGGCGGTGCGCGCGATCAGCGGGTAGTCGAATGTCGCGGCCTGGCCCTTCATGTCATGGGCGGCGCGCAAAAGCGCGGCGCGGGCATCGGCATCGGGCGTCTTGGCGAAGCGGCCGCGTGCGGCTTCCAGCTTCTGCACGTCCTGCGCCGCCCAGCCCGCGAATTCACCCTTCAGCGATTCCATGGCGGTTTCGGCGCGCTTGATGGCGGCCATGTCGAGCCCGCCGCCCGTGCCGCCGCCAACCTTGGCCTTCAGCATGTTGGGCGGCATGAAAAGTTCGATGGGTTTCTGGCGTGCCATGTGTTTTTCCTGGACGGGTCCTATTCGGCGGCTTGCTTGGCGGTTTCGGCGCGGCGTTCGGGACCCTGATAGTCGCCTGCGCGGCGGCGGCGGCAGGGGCCAAAATAGACCTTGGTGCGGACATAGGGGCGCGGATTTTCGATCACCGAAGTCAGGCGCGTCATCACGGCCTTCACCGACACCGGCTTGGCCAGGAATTCGTTGATGCCGGCATCGCGCGCCTGGCGCACCTGGTCGATATGGGTGTGGCCGGTCAACATGATGATCGGCACAAAGGGATTGGGAGTTTGAGGGTGCGATCGGATCTGCTGCGCCAGCTCAAGCCCCGACATGCCTTCCATCATCCAGTCGGCGATGACGATGTCGGGATTGGTTTCGCGCAGGACCGTCCAGGCGCGCTCGCCATCGGCGGCTTCGAAAATCTGGATGACACCGAACGCCTGCAGGATGGTGACAACCAGCTTGCGCATGTGGGGATTGTCATCCACCACAAGTATTTTCAGCTTGTCGAAACGATACCCGCTCATGCCGAACGCCAATGCCCCAAAACTTCCCGGATAGAGGGAATGCCGATACTACTTAATGCGTGTTAACGGTCGGTGAAAAGTTGGAACTTTGCCCCATGAAAACTCCGGCCCGCCTCCCCATTCGGTGCGAAGCACCAGGAAGGGGGAGGTGGTTTCAGCGAGCGAAGGCGACCTTTTTGGGAGCCGAGCGGAAGCTGAAACCGGAGGGGGTAAACCTAATCCGTAAACTGCTCGGCCAAGATACGCTCATCCAGGCTGTGACCGGCGTCATACAGCATGGTCATGGCGATGGAACGGTCTTCGGCCACGTCCACGGCGCTGACATCGCGCACCTCGAAATCATCGGCCACAGCGCTGACCGGTCGCTTGGCGCTTTCCAGTATCTCGAACCGTACCTTCGCCCGGTGGGGCAGCAGCGCGCCGCGCCAGCGGCGGGGACGGAAGGCGCTGATGGGCGTCAGCGCCAGCAGCGCCGCATCAATCGGCAGGATGGGGCCATGCGCCGACAGATTATAGGCGGTGGAGCCGGCGGGCGTGGACACCAGCACGCCGTCGCAGATCAGTTCCTTGATGCGGGGCTTGCCGTCCACGGCGATGCCAATCTTGGCGGCCTGGCGCGCCTGACGCAAAAGAGAGACTTCGTTGAAGGCCAGCGCCTCGGTCATGCCCTTGGCGGTATGGGCCTGCATGCGCAGGGGATGGATGCGGGCGGCTTCTGCGGCGTCCAGCCGCGCGGGCAGATCGTCGGCGCGGTATTCGTTCATCAGGAAACCCACCGAGCCCAAATTCATCCCGTAAATGGGTTTGCCCAGTTTCAGGAACGCATGAAGTGTCTGCAACATGAAACCGTCGCCGCCCAGGGCGATGATGATGTCGGCCTTTTCGGCACCGGCATCGGCGTGGCGGCCGCGCATTTCGGCCAGCGCATCGGCGGCTTCGGGCGCCGCGGTGAAATGATAAGCCGCCACGTATCAGCCCCCGGTCAGCGACATGGGCCGCGCGGTGGCGGCGCGCCCGATCACGAAATCATGGCCGCGCGGTTTTCTTTGCAGTGCCTCGGTGATGGCCACATCCAGCAGCGCATTGTCGGCGGATGCGCGAAGCGGTGCGCGCAGATCGGCATTGTCGTCCTGGCCCAGGCACATATAGAGCATGCCGGTGCAGGTCAGCCGCACCCGGTTGCAGCTTTCGCAAAAATTGTGGGTGAGGGGGGTGATAAGCCCCAGCCGCCCGCCAGTTTCCGCCACCTGGAAATAGCGCGCCGGGCCGCCGGTGCGGTGCAGGCTCTCGGCAAGCGAGAATTCGCGCGCCAGGGTTTTGCGAACATCCGACAGCGGCAGGTAATGCGCGGTGCGGTCTTCGCCTTCGCCCATCGGCATGGTTTCAATGAAGGTGATGTCAAAGCCGTTGCCATGCGCCCAGCGCATCAGGTCGGGCAGTTCGTCTTCGTTCAGATCCTTCAGCGCCACGGTGTTGATCTTGACTTGCAGCCCGGCCTGCGCCGCCGCATCAATGCCCGCCAGAACTTGTGAAAGGTCGCCCCGGCGGGTGATGGCGCGGAAGCGGTCGCTGTCCAGGCTGTCGAGAGAGACATTCACCCGCCGCACGCCGGCATCAAACAGCCCGCGCGCGTAATTCGAAAGCTGCGTGCCGTTGGTGGTCAGGGTGACTTCCTTCAGCGCTGTGCTGCCGATCTTCGCGCCCAATCCTTCGAACAGGCGCATGACATTCTTTCGCACCAGCGGCTCCCCGCCCGTGATGCGAAGTCGCTCCACGCCCTTGTCCACGAAGGCCAGGCAAAGCCGCTCGATCTCGTCCAGCCCCAGCACATCGGCCCGGGGCAGGAATGTCTGGTCGTCCGACATGCAATAGACGCAGCGCAGATCGCAGCGATCCGTCACGGAGACGCGCAGATAGGTCAGGCGGCGGCCAAAAGGGTCCAGCATGGGCAAAGCTTTAGCATGGCCGGAGGGGGATTTCACGGATTGAAAAAGAGCAAAAGCCCCTGCTGAACGCCCTAATGGGCGATGGCGGCCTTGAGTTCGTCCAGCGCCGTGATCTTGGTGAACCCGGTGAAGATCCGGTCCACTTCGGCCTGTTCCGGGCGGCCCATCATGGCGGTCTTGCTGCGGGCCTGGCGCGACAGGTTATAGACGGTGGCGAAGACGGATTTGTCGATGCCGGTGGCGCGGCAGGCCAGGGCCACCAGGGTGACGCCATCGGAATAGAAGAACTGGCGGAAATGGACCAGCTCCACCTCCAGCAAACGGGCAAAGGCCAGATCGAACAGGTCGATCTGTCCCTGGCTGAGAACGCGCATCAGGAATCCGGCACGAAGCTGGCCGGATGCGGCCAGTTTCTCGATCAGCTTCTGGGCGCTGGCGCGGCGCACCGGCATGAAAGGATTTTTCGCCTTTCAACTGTTCCTGGGCGGCGGCGTGGTGTTCGCGCTTGCCAATCCGCTGTTGTGGGCGGGGCTGGCGGCGGCGCTGATCCTGGATTGGCGGTTGTGGGGAAGCGGTTTTGGCCTGGTGCCGGGCGGCGGATTGCTCGCCATCAATATTCTGCTCACCTATCTGGCCATGATCGGGCCCAGGCGGCGCGGGTGTGATGACCTTTCGCCCTATGGCCTGACGGTGGTCCTGTATTGGGCGCTGGTGTCATGGGCCGGTTATCGCGGCTTGTGGCAACTGATCACCAGGCCGTTTTTCTGGGAAAAGACCACGCATGGCGTAACCGGGAGCCGACCCTGCGCGTAATGATCGTCCTGGCGCTGTTGGTGTGCAGCGCCGGCGCGGCGCAAGCCGGCGCCTGGACACAGAAGCGCGGCCATTGGCAGGTGATCACCACCACCATCTATGGCGATGCGCCCACCGCCTTTGACGGCAAGGGCAACACCGGCATCAGCCTTCAGTTCGACAAGGCGCTGCTGCTGAACGCGGCCGAATATGGCCTGACCAACCGCATCACGCTGCTGCTGAACACCGAGACTGCCTATGCCCGCTCTCACCTGGCGCCCAGTCCGCGCGTGAAGGGGCTGGACAATGCCTATGAAGGCGGCGCGCGTTTCCTGCTGTCCAGTCGTCACGGCATGTTCTCGGTCCAGGCCAGCTACAAATCGGCGGGCGCTTTCAATTTTTCCGTCTCCGCCAATAGCCGCGTGGCGGGCAGCGCCGCCGAGCTGCGCTTTCTGTATGGCGGCAATTTCAAGCTGGCCGGGCGCGACGGATTTTTCGATCTGCAGGCGGGGCAGCGTTTCCTGTCCGCGCCGCGCGCCAATGAGACGCCGCTGGATCTGACGGCGGGGCTTTGGCTGACACCGAGCCGTATGGTGATGTTGCAGAACTTCAATGTCATTGGCGGCGGCGACGGCCAGCCGCCCTACGGCTATTTCCGCAGCCACAAGCTGGAAGTCTCCGTGGTGCAGCGCCTGACCAAACGTTTGCTGGTGCAGGCTGGGGTCTTCTATTCGCCCTTGGGCCAGAATGCGCTCAGGGAAAGAGGTGTGGTTTTGGCTTTATGGACTCAGGTTTAGGGCTGTACTTGCGAATGAGTTGCAAGTATAACCACGGGCGAAACCCCAGTCCGGACGCCCCATGACGCCCCGTTTGCTGTCTCTGCTTATCGCGCCCGCGCTGCTGTTCAGTGCGCCCGCATTCGCCACCCAGGAATTCTATGTGGGCGAGCCGGTGGTCAAGGAAGGCCTCCAGATCGTGCCCGCTTACCTGGTGGGCGTGGAGATGGATTCGATGCCCGCCGGCATGTCCATGAGCAAGACCGCCGTGCATCTGGAAGTGGACATCCACGCCACCGAGGCCGAGACGCATGGTTTCAAGGAAGACAGCTGGATCCCCTATCTCACCATCGCTTACACCCTGACCAAGGATGGCGCGCCGACGTATAAAAAGACCGGCTTCCTGCAGCCCATGATCGCCAAGGACGGCCCGCACTACGCCAACAATGTGGATATGGGCGGCGACGGCACCTATCACCTGACCTACATCATCTCGCCGCCGTCCAGCCATGGCTTCATCCGCCATGTGGACAAGGACGGCGGCGTGCCGGTCTGGTGGAAGCCCATCACGGCCAACTGGACTTTCACCTATCCCGCCAAGAAGAAGTGATCATGAAAAAATTTTTGCTGGGCGCGACTGCGCTTCTGTTCATGTCAGGTGCGGCGATGGCTGCGGCCCCCGTCGAATTGACCTTGAAGGATCACAAATTCTCGCCCGCCGAAATCCACGTCAAGGCACGCGAGTCCTTTGTGATCTCCTTCACCAACAATGATCCCCAGGCCGAAGAGTTCGACTCGCCCGCGCTGAAGGTGGAAAAGGTGGTGGCGGGCAAGGGCGGTCACGGCAATATCCGCGTGCGGGCGCTGGCGCCGGGCCGCTATCCCTTCGTGGGTGAGTTCTTCGGCGCCAAGGGCGTGGTGATCGCAGAATAATGCTGTCCGCGCTTCTCATTGTTTTCCGCGAAGTCATCGAAGCGGGCCTGATCGTTGGCATCGTGCTGGCCGCGACACAGGGCGTGCCGCGCCGCACCCGCTTTGTCCTGCTGGGCATCGTCGGCGGCGTCCTGGGCGCCATGCTGGTGGCGGCCTTCGCGGGCGAGCTGGCGGGATTGTTCGAAGGCTCGGGCGCGGAATTGTTCAACGCCGCCATTCTGGGCATCGCGGTGATCATGCTGACCTGGCACAATGTCTGGATGGCCAGCCATGGCCGCCAGATGGCGCGCGAGCTGAAAGAAGCGGGCCATGAAGTCGCCACCGGCCAGCGCACCTTGTCGGCGCTTGCCATCGTGGTGGGCGTGGCGGTCCTGCGCGAAGGATCGGAAGTGGTGCTGTTCCTGTACGGCATCGTGGCCCAGGGCGGCACCAGCGCCGCGGGCATCGTTACCGGCGGCGCGCTGGGGATGCTGGCGGGCGCGGCGATTTCGGTCCTGATGTATCTGGGCCTTCTGTCCATTCCCGCCCATCGCCTGTTCCAGGTGACATCGGGGCTGATCATGCTGCTGGCGGCGGGCATGGCGGCGCAGGCGGTGCTGTTCCTGCAGAATGGCGGCTATATCAACATTTTCAACGACACGCTGTGGGACTCATCCGGCCTGCTCAGCGAAGATTCCATTCCCGGCAAGCTGATGCACACCCTGATCGGCTATGTGCAGGCGCCCGATGGCGCGCAGTTGATCGCCTATATCGCCGTGATCGCGATGATGCTGGTGTTGATGCGGCTTTTTGGAAAACCCAAAACTGCCTAATGCACATAATTGATGGCGATGGCCGGGGTTATGGACGCCTGGGTATTGTGGCCCTTGAAGATCACCCGAGCGCCAACCAGCACGCCGATATTGGGCGTCCAGCTATATTCCAGCGCCGGAGCAAGCGCGAAGGCGTCGCTGGAGCCGGAATTGAAACTGGACCCGGCAAAGCCATCCACCCGCGTCGCATCATTGTGATGAAGCTGGAAATCCAGCGCCAGCACGGCGCGGCGCGTGACGCTGTATTCCAGCGACAGGTTGGCGGACAGCGCATTGCCCGGCTGAGCCTGCCCGTGAAATCCGGTTGCGGTGCCATAGACGCTGGCGTCCTGGACATCCGCGCTGGTTGAAAAGGCATGCCCCACATTCAGGCGCGCCCGCAACAGCCGGCCATTGGGCAGCCAGAAATAATGCTGGGAAAGAATCGCCAGGTTGGTGGTGAAAGCGCCGCCGCCCAAGCCGTTGGCCAATGTCGTACCCAGGCGGTCGTAACGCCCTGTGGGCAAAGTCTCCTGCAAGGTTACGGATATGGCGGGAATGCCGCGTTCGGAATCGAAGGCGAAAAGCCCATACTGGAATTGCACGGTGGTGTCGCCCAGCCCCGCGCCGCTGGGGGCATTGTCAACCCGGTTATAGCCCGCCACCGGGATCAGCCCGACCGTAAAGCGGTCCGTCACGCCGTAGAGAAAATAGGACAGCGATGCCGCGCCATCGGAATGGGATTTGATTTCGTCATAGAGATAGCTTTCGACCAGGACATGCTCTTGGCCCAGGGTCGCGGCCGAATTCGCCAGCAAGGGCCCCGTCCACCAGGCGTCATCCAGCGATTGCCGGTATGCGGGTTCGGCCATGGCAGGCGACATCAACACCAGCATGGCAAGGCAGGGCAGGTGCGGGCGGGAAAAGATGGGCATGTGTCAGTCCTTCTGCAATATGCAGAAGGACTAGCAAGGGGCGGAGCGCGCCTTCACCCCGCTTCGCGCTTTCGAATCTAGCCTGCGCGCTTGCTGCCGTAATGCTGGGTCCAGACCTTGGTGAACTCCGCCCCCAGCAGAAATATCTGCGCGGAATAATAGACCCAGATCAGAAGCACCATCACCGCGCCCGCCGCGCCATAGATGTTGGCCGTCACCAGCCGCGTCAAATACAGCCCGATCAGATATTGCCCAATCTGGAAAAGAAATGCGGTGCCGGCCGCGCCCAGGGCCACGTCGCGCCACATCAGGGGCGTGTTGGGCAATATCTTGTACATGGCCGCGAACAAGGCCGTGACCAGCACATAGGAAAAGCCCCAATCGGCCACGCCCACGAAAACACGGCTAAGGGCGGTATGCTCGCCCAATATCCGCACCGCCACGCCGACGCCGCCCGCGAATGTCCGCCGTCAGCGCCTGTGGCCCAGATTTGAGGTTGTGACTTAAGGAGGGTTTTGGTCTCGTCGTAGTGACGAAGGAACGAAGATGAGACCAAAACCCTTGAGCGCCAAGAAGCCTGTAGTGCAGGTGGTGAAGGACATCCGGCG